>DATMNC010000084.1:0-54903 GCA_035569395.1 Thermoanaerobaculia bacterium
CGAGACGACCGTCCGCTCGCTCCTCAGCGACGAGCTCGATGAGCTTGCCCTCAAGATCGTCACCGGCGATGACGGCCTCGATCGCACCATTCTCCGGCCCCGGGTGCAGAAGCCCGGCCTCGCCTTCGCCGGTTACTATGAATACATCAAGCCATGGCGCGTGCAGATCATCGGCGAGTCGGAAACGAAGTATCTGCAATCGCTGCCGGCGCGTCTGCGCGAGAAACGCGTGCGCGACGTCGCCGCCCTCGACGTCTCGTGCTTCATCGTCACGAAGGGGATCACGCCGCTCGATGAGTTCAAGGTCGAGTGCGAGAAGCGCTCGGCACCGCTCTTCTCCACTCCGGCGCTCTCATCGACGGCCATCACGCGGACGACGTACTTCCTCGAAGAGACGATGGCGCCGAAGATCACGATGCACTCCGGCCTTCTCGACGTCGTCGGCATCGGTGTCCTGCTCCTCGGCGACAGCGGCATCGGCAAGAGCGAATGCGCGCTCGATCTCGTGTACCGCGGGCATCGGCTCATCGCCGACGACATGGTGGTCATCAAGCGCCATCCGAACGACGTGCTCCTCGGCTACTCGAACGATCTGCTGCGCCATCACATGGAGCTGCGCGGCATCGGCATCATCGACATCAAGGATCTCTTCGGCGTGGCCTCGACGCGCGATGTGAAGCCGATCGACCTGGTGGTCCGGCTGGAGAAATGGGTCGAGGGAACGGAGTATGACCGCCTCGGAATCACCGGCGAGACGTTCGAGCTTCTCGGCGTGTCAAAGCCGTATGTCCGCCTTCCGGTGGCCTCGGGACGAAACCTGGCGCTGCTCGTCGAGATCGCCGCGCGCAATCACCTGATGAAACTGCAGGGCTACGATTCCGCCCGCGCCTTCCTGCAACGCATCGACGCCCAGATCGCCAAGACGGGAGAGGGCGCATCCGATCTGCTCCCGCATTCGAACCCGGAAGAGATGACCAGCTCGAAAATGCGCAGCATGAACACGAGGTTGCGGTTTCAGCCGGACGTCCTGGATCGGACGCGGCGGCAGCGGTAGGAAGTTCCGCGAAGTCTGACGCCGCCTCTCATTGTCACATTTCGTAGTCTTCTGGTAGCTGGACCACACAAGCGTGGCCGCAAAGGTGTATGTTCGGTGGCTAGCAACCAAGGGGGCTTCTATGAAATCGATGCGTTCGGTAGTACTGGTGCTGAGCATTGCCGTCGTCGGATCCGCATTCGCGGCCAGTCCCGACTTCAAGGATTGGGAACATTCGCCCCAGGGCTACTTCATGACGAAGGCGGAGCAACAGGAGTGGACCTCGATCCGGACAGAGGAAGACGCGCAGCGTTTCATCGCGCAGTTTCTCGCAAAGAGGGGCCCGAATTTCGCGGCCGATGTGGCCGCACGCGCCGAAAAGGCAGACAAACTCCTGACCATCGGCAAGACCGCGGGATCGAAGAGTCTTCGCGGAAAGACCGTCATCCTCTTTGGTCCTCCGACCAGCGTCGATGTCAGCGACTATCAGGACATGGACACCGTCCACCATACGAGCCCGGTGGTTGCGAATGCCTATAGCGGCGGCTCGCTGGCTGGTGGCGGCAATGATGACTCGCACGAAGGCTCGGGGACGATGGGCATGGCCAACATCATCCGCAACTATCACTTCACGTATACGACAACCCCGGCAGGGGCGCTCGACGTGACGATATCAGCGGATCCGAGCTCGGGAAAGGACCGGGCTCGGAGTCGTGACGACGCGAAGCGGCTCGAAGCCGCATTCGAAGCAGCCGCCCAGGCATCGATCAAGGGCAAGTGAGCGTCAGTTCAACGAGGGGCAGGAGCCTGAGCCTTCGGCTCTCAGGATAGACTTCCCTCAATGCCTCGCCCGGAATACCTGGTCATCATCACCGGCCTCTCCGGCTCGGGGAAAAGCTATGTGCAGTCGACGCTCGAAGACGTGGGCTTTTACTGCTGTGACAACCTGCCGATCGAGTTGATCGAGCCGTTCCTGGAGGAGGTCGGTGCGCATGAGAACGCCGATCGCGTCGGCATCGTGGTCGATGTGCGGACGCATGACTTCGCCACGATCTTTCCGGCGTTCTACCGGGAGCGGATTCAGAAACTGGTCGGGCACGTCGTCCTGATCTTTCTCGAAGCGAGTGACGAAGTGCTGGCACGGCGGTACTCGGAAACGCGCCGGCCGCATCCGCTGGCGAAAGATCAGCCGCTCATTCAGGCCATCGCCGCGGAGCGGGCCGCGCTCACCGAGGTGAAGTCGCTGGCCAACATGGTCCTCGACACCTCGCAGTTCTCCGTACACGAGCTCAAGGCCGAGGTCATGCGGCGCTTCGAACTGAAGGACGAAAAGGTGACCATGCTCGTCACGATCGTTACCTTCGGATTCAAGTACGCCATGCCGTACAACGTCGATCTCCTCTTCGACGTCCGCTTCCTGCCGAACCCGCATTTCGTCGAATCGCTGCGGCCGAAGACGGGATTGGACCCCGAGGTGGTCGCCTATCTGAAGGCACAACCGGGTTACGACGTCTTCTACAACAAGCTGCTCGATTTTGTGACCTATCTGCTGCCGGAGTATCAGAAGGAGATGAAGAGCTACCTCAGCATCGGCATCGGCTGCACGGGAGGAAAACATCGATCCGTGGCCGTCGGGCAGCGCCTGGCCGAGGATCTGGCGGAGCGAGGGTACGCGATCGAGATCGTGCATCGGGACTGCAAGAGGTGAGGACGGTGAAGGTTGCTGGGTTGCTGAGTTGCTTGGTCGCGCGGTCTCGGGGTTGCGCGGTCTCGGGGCGGAAACCGCGAGACTCCGCGACCGCGAGACCCCGTAACCATGCAACCCAGCAACTCAGTAACCTGGCATCCCCCAGCCCGCCGTTTGCGCCCCGCTCCCTACCCACCTATCATTCGCCCGCTGCACGAGGAGATTGGATTGATCGGTGCCTTGATCGTGACCCACGGGACGTTGGCGAATGAACTGCTGCACGCGGCCCGGCAAATTGAATCGACCGTCGGGGTGATCGAGGCGGTTCCGCTCGAATGGACGGACACTGTCGACGAGGCTCGCGAGAAGATTCGCAAGGCTTTGGAGCGCATCGGCGAAAGCGACGGCGTCATCATCTTCACCGACATGTTTGGCGGAACGCCGAGCAACATCAGCCTGTCCTTCCTGGAGAAGAATCGCGTCGAGATCATCACGGGCGTCAACCTGCCGATGGTCGTGAAGTTCGCCATGCTGCAGCAGGACGGTAAGGACCTGACGGCGCTGGCGCACGTCATCAGCGAACGGGGCGCGAAGTCGATTCGTGTTGCTTCCGACCTTCTTACCGCCGATCGCCGTGCGGGAGAGCCGTCGTGATGATCGAGCATGAGATCGAGATCAAGAACAAGCTCGGCCTGCACGCCCGCGCCGCGGCCAAGCTCGTGCACACCGCGGCGCGCTTCCGCTCGGACATCAAGATCCGCAAAGGGGATGAAGAGGTCGACGGCAAATCAATCCTGGGCATCCTGCTCCTCGCCGCCGGCCGCGGCACGGTGATCACCATCAAAGCGAACGGCGAGGATGAGGCCGAGGCGGTCGAGGCGATCGAGAAGCTGATCGATGCGAAATTCGATGAAGTAGAATGAAGTCGATCAGCTCTTAGCTCTTGGCTGTTGACTTTAGGGGCTCCGGTTGGCTTTTGGGCAGCGCGCCGTCGGGCGGGCCTGAGAGCTAAGAGCTGACAGCTAAGAGCTAAATGCTTACCGAACCCGCAGCCAGATTGGCCACCGCATCCCGCAGCGCGATCCGCACGTACAAAGGGATCGGCGTTTCGCCGGGCATTGCCATCGGCCGCGCGGTGATCATCGAGCGGCGCGAAGCGGCGGTTTATCGCGTTCCCATCCGTGACGAAGAAGTCCCCTCCGAGGTCAATCGATTTCTCGAGGCGCTGGAGAAGACGCAAAGTCAGCTTCACGACTTGAAGGTGAAGGTCAGCCGTTCGATGGGGGATGAGTACGCCTCCATCTTCGAAGCGCACGCCATGATGGTCAGCGACCCGTCCTTCGCCGACAAGGTCATTCAGAAAATCGAGTCGGAGCAGGTCAACGCCGAGTGGGCGATGGCCGAGGTGCAGGAAGAGCTGCAGGCGCGCTTCCTCAGCTTCGACGACATCTACCTTCGCGAGCGTGTGGCCGACGTGAAAGACGTCGCCGACCGCGTGCTGAAGAATCTGCAGGGCATCAGCCATCACGACGTCTCCGAGATCACACACGACGTCGTCATCCTCGCCGACGACCTGACGCCGTCCGACACGATCCATTTCAACCGCCGGCCGATCGTCGGATTCGCCACGGAGGCGGGCGGGCGGACGTCGCATACGTCGATCATCGCCAAGTCGCTTTTCATGCCCGCGGTCATCGGCGTCCCGCGCCTGACGAAAGTCGTCGACAACGATGAGATGGTGATCCTCGACGGCTACGAGGGGACCGTCCTCGTCAATCCGACGCAGGCGATGATCGCCGAGTACCAGACGCGCGTGATCCGCCACGAAGAGGCGGAGCGGCGCCTGCTCGAGAATCGAGATCTCGAAGCGGTGACGAAGGACGATCGCCGCATCACCCTGCAGGCGAACATCGAGCTGGTCGAAGAGTTGAAGGATGCCATTCGCTTCGGCGCGGAAGGGATCGGCCTGTATCGCTCCGAGTTCCTCTACATCTCAAAGAGTCCGTTGCTGCCGAACGAGGAGGAGCATTTCCAGCTCTACAAAGCGCTGGCCGAGGCCACCGCGCCGCGGTGGTGCGTGATCCGGACCTTTGACCTCGGCGGACGCAAGCTGGCCAAGGAGGTCATCGGCAGCAAGGAGAACAACCCGGTTCTCGGGTTGCGCGGCCTGCGCCTCTGCATGAAGCATCGCGAGATGTTCCGGACGCAGCTTCGGGCCCTGCTCCGTGCCTCGGCCTTCGGCAGGATCAAGATCATGTTTCCCGTCGTGACCAGCGTACAAGAGCTGCGTCAAGTAAAGACGCTCGTCCGCGAGCTGCGCGCCGATCTTGACGCCGAGGGGATCGCGCACAATCCCGACCTTCCGATCGGAATCATGATCGAGGTGCCGTCCGCCGCGATCATCGCCGACATCCTGGCCACCGAATCGGATTTCTTCGCCATCGGGACGAACGATCTCATTCAATACTCGCTGGCCATCGATCGTTCGAACGAGAATGTCAGCTATCTCTACGAGCCGCTCCATCCGGCATTACTGCGGCTCCTGAAGTTCATCATCGATGCGGGGCACAAGGCCGGGATCCCGGTGTCGCTCTGCGGCGAGATGGCCGCCGATCCACTGTTCGCGATCGTGCTGCTCGGCCTTGGTCTCGAGATCTTCTCGATGAATCCGTCGTCCGTTCCGGTCATCAAGAACATCATTCGCTCGGTGCGCTACAAAGACTGCCGCCGCATCGCGGAGGTGGCGCTGACGAAGAAAACGGCGCAGGAGATCGAGGAGTTCATCATCGAGAGCGTGGCCATGCGCTTCCCCGAGGGACTGGTCAACAAGCCACAATGATCGACGATCGAATCTTCGCAAGACTTCCGATCAAACGCGTACCGAAGCCGTGGGGCTACGAGTTGATCTTCGCCAGGACGGACCGATACGTCGGCAAAATCCTGCATATCAATCGAGGCGAGAGCCTCAGCCTGCAGTATCACGAAATCAAAGAAGAGACGCTCTTTGTTGTGGCCGGTGAATTGAAGCTGACGATCGAAGTCGACGGCGACCGCCGGGAGTTGATCCTTCGGACGGGTGAGGCGTTTCACATCGCGCCGCGGATGATTCACCGGATGGAAGCGGTCGAGGATACGGACGTCGCCGAGGTCTCGACACCGGAGCTCGACGACGTGATCCGGCTCGACGATCGATACGGCCGCACCGGAACCAGTGCCCCATGAGACCATTCATCGCCATCGCGGTCCTTCTCGTTGCCACTGCCGGCTTCGCCGATGACTCGCCCCTCGTAAAGGCGGCCAAAGCGAACGGCGGACCGAAAAAGAAGACGACGAAGAAGGTCATCACCAACGCCGACCTGGCGAAATCGTCGGGCGGGAAAGCGACACCAACGCCCGCCGCCAAGCCGGCAGCACCTCCCGCTGCTGCACCGTCCGGAACGGTCGCCGAGCAGGACAAATTGCTCCATGATCGCGCCGCCGCGAGGATTCGCAGCGAAGCGGCGCAGGCGAAGGTGACCGATCTCGAGAAGGAGCTCGATCGCATCGAGCAGGCGTATTACGCGGAGAACGATCCGAACTATCGCGACAAGACCATCGCCGAGCGCTTCGAACAGACGAAAAAGCAGCTCGAGACAGCAAGGAAAGAGCTGGCAGACGCGAGGGATGTCCTGGAGAAATTGAAGTGACTACCTGTAATCCTGAGCCTAGCCCCTTCGGCTGCGCTCAGGCCAGGCTGAGAGGCTGTGAAGAAATCGAGCATGGAGCAAAGTGTCATCCTGAAGCTGCCGGAGCGCCGAGCGAGCGCCAGCGAGCGAGATGCGCGCAGGACGCTGAAGGATCTCCAGTGGCAGCGCCTGTGGCCGGTGCAGCGAAACTTGAGATCCTTCGCCGTCCTCCGCGCATTTCGCTCGCTACGCTCACTCAGCGCTCCGGCAGGCTCAGGATGACAATTACACCATGACCAAAACCTTCTTCATTGAAACGTGGGGCTGCCAGATGAACGATCTCGACAGCCAGCGGCTCTCCGGCAGCCTGAAGCTGCGCGGGTACCGGCGCGTCGAGAGCGAAGGGGAGGCGGACCTCATTCTTCTCAACACCTGCTCGATCCGCGATAAGTCGGAGCAGAAGGTGTTTTCGCACCTGGGCCGGCTGCGTGAATTGAAGAATGAACGGGAAGAGCTGAAAATCGGTGTCTGCGGCTGTGTGGCGCAACAGGAAGGGGAGGCCATCCTCCATCGCGCGCCGTGGGTCGACTTTGTGATGGGGCCGGGCAATGTCGGCCATCTCGATCAGATCCTTTCCGGCGACCGCAAGGTGGCCATCGATTTCCCCGACGATCGCAACTATGACTACCTCACCGTCGACCGCCCGTCGGCCACCAAGGCGCAGGTGACGATCATCGAGGGTTGCAACAAGAACTGCACGTTCTGCATCGTGCCGACGACGCGCGGCCGCGAGGTTTCGCGCCCGTTCGATGACGTGTTGCGCGAGGTGCGGGCCGCCGTCGCCTCCGGCCGTGTCGAGATCGAGCTCCTGGGACAGACGGTGAATGCATACCGCTGTCCGGTCACCGGCCGCGACTTCGGAGCGCTGCTTTCAGCGGTCGCGGAGATCGGCAACGTGGCCCGGCTTCGCTTCATGACCTCGCATCCCGCCGAGGTCAATGACTCGATGATCGCGGCCATGCGCGACCACGAAAATATCTCGCGCTACCTCCACCTGCCGGTGCAGTCGGGCTCGTCGAAGATCCTCCGGCGGATGAAGCGCCTCTATACGCGTGAGCACTACCTCGAGACGATCGGACGCATTCGGGAAGCAATCCCTGAAATTCATTTCTCGACCGACGTTATCGTTGGTTTTCCTAATGAAACAGACGAGGACTTCGAGCAGACGTTGTCGCTGATCGCCGAGGTCCGCTACGGTTCGATGTTCGCGTTCAAGTACTCGCCGCGTCCCGGCACGCCCGCTCTGAAGATCGGCGCGCCGGTCGACGATCGGATTGCCTCCGAGCGCCTGAACCGCGTTTTTGAGCTGCACGAGCGGATTAAGCGCGAGACGCTGGAGTCGTATCGCGGGCGCATTCTGGAGGTTCTTGTCGAAGGGCCGAGCAAACATGATGCAACAATGCTCACAGGCCGTACCGACGACAACGTGGTGGTCAACTTCAGCGCTGACTCATCGCCGCTGCCGGGGAGTATGCTGGGTGTGCGCATCGAACAGGCACAGCATCACACACTGCGCGGGGAGGCTGTCGCATGAATGAGCTCGTACCGATGTCGATCAAGGGTCTGATGCTCGACCCCGTTTCCAATTCACCGATCGTCGTGCTGAAGGATGAAGAGGAGAAGTTCTTTCTCCCGATCTGGGTGGGTATCTTCGAGGCGAACGCCATCGCACTGCAGCTCGAGAACGTAGCCACTCCGCGCCCGATGACGCACGATCTTCTCAAGAGCGCCATCGCTCAACTCGACGCCCGCGTGACGCGCATCGTCATCAACGACCTGCGCGACTCCACGTTCTTCGCCCAGATCCGCATGATGGTTACCCGCGCCGGCGCCGACACGATGCTCGAGCTCGACGCCCGTCCCAGCGATGCCATCGCCCTTGCGCTCCGTACCGAGGCCCCGATCTACGTAGCCCAATCGGTTCTCGATCAGGCCCAGACCATCACGCCGGACTCCGACGACGATCCGGACGAGAAGACGAAGAAGTGGTTCGAAAACCTCGATACCGAGGATCTGGGCAAGTACAAGATGTGATCGGGGTTGCGGGGTCTCGCGGTTACGCGGTCTCGCAGGTTTGGGTTGCTGTTGCCTCGTCGCGCCGAACCGCCGCATAACCGCCGCGAGACCTCGCAACCGCGAGACCGCGCGACCAAGTAACTCAGCGAATCCAGCAACAACCCACGCTACAATCGCCCGGTCCACATGATCATCACCGTCGCCAACCAAAAAGGCGGGGTCGGCAAGACCACCACCACCATCAACCTCGCCGCCGCCGTCGCAAACAAGGGCCATAAAACGCTGCTGATCGACCTCGATCCGCAGGCGAACAGTACGATGAGTTACATCGATCCGCGATCGGTCTCGCGGTCGATGTTCGATGTGCTGGTGAGCGAGGAGCTCGGCCTGAACGACGTGATCGTCCCGACGCCGCTGCCGAATCTTTTCCTGGCCCCGTCGAAGATCGCCCTGGCCAAACTGGAGTCGAAGCTGATCGGCGAGCTCGACGGCCCGTTCCGGCTCAAGGACAAGATGAAGGATGCGCCGAATGAGTACGACTACATCTTCATCGACACGCCGCCCACGCTCGGCATGATCACAGTCAACGCCATGGTGGCCTCGACGCACGTTCTCGTCCCGATCCAGTCGTCGTACTTCGCGCTGGAGGGGACGGACGATCTGCTCGAGACGATCGAAAAGATCAAGGCCCGCCCGAACCCCAACCTTCAGCTCCTGGGCGTGGTGATCACGATGCATGACAAGCGCACCACGCTGGCGCGCGATATCCATGCTCAGATCGGCCAGGTCTTCGGTGAGCGCCTCTTCAACACCGTCATCACGAAGTCGATCCGGCTCGAAGAGAGCCCGGCCTACAAGGAATCGATCTTCACTTTCGCGCCCCGATCGACCGGCGCGATGGAGTACTACTCGCTGAGCGAAGAAATCCTGTCCCGAGTCTGAGGAAACCCTGATGAGCATGAAACGCGGACTACCCGAGCGCGCCTCCATGCGGCACGATGCGCATTTCGTTGAAGAACTGACGCGCCGTTCGGGACGGCATATCGGATCGATGATCCCGATCGAATTCATCGAGCCGAATGCCGAGCAACCGCGCACGAACCTCGGCAATATCGAAGAGCTGGCGTCGTCGATCCGCGAAAAGGGGGTCCTGGAGCCGATTCTGGTCCGTGCCGCCGGTCCGAACCGGTACCAGATCATCTCCGGCGAGCGCCGCTACCGCGCCGCCACGCTGGCCGGCCTCGACGAGATTCCGGCCATCGAGCTGGATGTCGATGACAAGGAACAGCTCGAGATCGCGCTGATCGAGAACATCCAGCGCAAGGATCTGACGCCGTTCGAAGAGGCCGAGGGCTTCTTCGTCCTGCAGCAGAAATTCGGTTACACGCACGAAAAGATCGCGCACGTCATCGGCAAATCGCGCACCACGATCACCGAAACGCTGTCGATCAACGAAATCCCCGACCGCATCCGGGCCATGTGCCGCGAGGCCGGCATCTCCAACAAATCGATCCTCGTCCAGATCGCCAGAGCAGGGAACGAACAGGCGATGGAGGACGTCGTCCGCCGCTTCGCCGCCGGCGAGCTGACGCGCGATGACGTGCGCAAGCAGACGGCCAAGCCGGAGCCGAAGAAGGCCGGCCGTCCGAAGAACTTCACCTGGCAGGTGAAAGACAAGGCCCTGCCGTTTACGGTGAACCTCAGTTTCCGCAAGGCGAATGTCGGCAAGAGCGAGATCGCCGAGGCATTGCGGGAGTTGCTGCGAAGGATCGAGAGCGAGTAGTCAATTCACGGAGGACAGATAAGCGCGGCCAAAGCCCCGAGGATGCATTCCATGAGACGTCGCCGTCCGTCTACAGTGTGAATTTCAGGATTGTCATGCTGGTAAGCCTACTCGTTTTGCTTGCTAAGCTGAACACGTCCACGCCCCCACCGGCGTCCCTGATTGAGACCAAGCATAGCGGGAATGTGTGTTCTGCCGGAGCGCCCGATTTCCGCGAGTCTCAGCGTTGTAGACGGACCGACCAGGCAGAATTCGCTACAGACCCCCAAAGCTATTTTCTATGGCGAAGCGACAAGGGTGCCGTCGTCTGGCTCGGAAGGGCTGAACAGGACTCTCGATTGGCATTCGACGCGTCAGAGGCGGCACTGATCTCGTTACGCGTGCGCCAGGCCTCTGCAGATCCAACCAAGCAACAAACGACCTTGACACTGAAAAGCCTCTCTGGCGCCGTGTGGATTGTGCCGTTCACGTCGGAGAAACTCGAACAGCTGCGGCTCTTAGCGTTACCGGCCGGCCAATTTGAATTGATTATCAGGACGCCTGGCTACCCGACCACCGTCAGGCGAGGTCTCGACGCACGGCGAGGAAAAGTCCTCGGGGTGCCGCCAATTGACATAGAGCATCTACCGACAATCACCGGCGTGGTCCACGATTATCATACCGGCGAGGCCATTCCCGGCGCCGAGATTCGCAGCGGCGATAGCACTACATTCAGCGACTCCGGCGGCAGGTTTTCGTTGAACACGTCCAGCACGACACAAGAGATATCCCTGGTAGCAAGTGCCACGAACTATGCGAGCCAGGAAATCATCGTCCACTCCGGCCGGAAAGCGGTTGCGCCTCAGCAGTTTCTACTTACGCGCGGTGGTAGCCTGCGGTTCATCGTACAACACGAATGTGTGGATGATTGCGCGGCGACCGCACGCCTTTTCATCAGTCGCGAAATGGCAATTTTCTCGGATCCATGGAGGCTGGTGGCGCAAAAGAGTGGCGCCGGCAGGAATATCGACTACCGCTTCGACGCTCTGGCCGAAGGAAGATATGCGGTCGTCGTGGAAGGGCAGAGTGCGCTCCAAAGAAGCGTTTCCTACCTGACGCTCGGTCGGGACGAGAAGAAGGAGCAGGCGATCAGGTTGAACGACATCCGCCTGAAGGGGGTCGTTACTCTGGGGGACCAGCCCCTGGCCAAGGGCAATCTCACATTGTCGACAGACGAGGAACTATGGTCGGGCGACGTTCACACAGATGCCAATGGCGAATACTCAGTCAGGTTGTGGCAGGGGGGTATGTGGGAGCTGACAATTGACGTCCCGACAGAACTAAAGCCATTCTTCTCCATCAGGAACCTGAACGACGATGCCGACCAGTCCTGGGATATCGCGATCCCGACGAGAGCAATTACCGGCCGCGTGTTCGATAGGCAAACGAAGGAGGCGATTGTGGGTGCGGAAGTTGTAGACCACGTGGTGCCGCGCACATCTGGAAGGATCCTCAGCACTACAGATCAAGATGGTCGATTCCGCCTGCCAATGCTACCGGCCGGGACTCACACGATTAGCGTTCAGTCAGAGGGATTCGTCAGTCGCGAGCCCATAAACGTGCAGCTGACTGAAGCTGATGCTCAGCGCGAGGTGCCGATCGCACTGGACCGGGCGATGAGAGTCTTCTTCAGGGTTGTCAATGCGGCAGATGAGCCGGTACCCAATATCATGGTCTATGATTGGGTTGGCGCTCTGGGTATGGAGAACCGTGCTCCTTACTGGTCGGATGCGTGGGGGCTCGTCTCCGTACCTCTTCGTCAAGGAGAGCAGAAGCCGATCTACGTGATGGACCAGTCTGGTTCATTCAGCGTCGCCCTCGCCGACTCTGCTACGAAGACTTCGGCTGAAACGCCCATCAAGATCACGCTTCCTCCGCCCGTGGCAGCGCTCACGCTTCTTGCCGCGACGAAATCAGGACCCGCGGCAGGAGTACGCTTTCTGGTACGTTTCGATGGGCGATTTCTGCCGCCCAGGATCTGGGATCTGGTAACCGGTCCGTTCTCGGGTGTGGCGCTGACCGGCCAGGACGGCCGGTTGACGATTCCGTCATTGCCGGTTGGTACGTATGAGTTCTGGCCATATCATAACTCGGATGAACTGCAGCACTTGTTTACATCGGTCTATACGAGACAACCCACCAGAGTCGTCCTTAGTCCCGGACCAAACGCGATCAAAATCGACGTGGACGGTGCGCACTGAGTGTGCTGCAAGAGCTCGCGTGACGCAGCCTCGGTTTTTTCCGAGGCTGCGTTCGTAGGATCGGCAAAAACCATATTCGTGATTCCATAGCCGGAGTTGTGCAGCGCGATCCTGGTATCCGACCCGTCGTTCGTGTTCGCCACGGAGGTGACCGACGTTGGTTGACATCGTCGCAGCGACCCTCTATCCTCTCGCCCCAACATGTCACGCCACACCATGATGTCGATGCGCCGAATGGTGATGCGCCGCCCGGGCGCGGACGCGTAGACTGACTGCCTCCTCGACCCGGGTCCCTCCTACAGCTTTTCTCCCCTGAATGTCAGCAGCATGAGAGTCCGCCGCCATCCGCGCGGCAGGAGGGGAACATGTACCGTTTCGACACACTCGCTATCCACGCCGGGCAGCCCAACGATGCCGCCACCGGCGCCGTCACTGTTCCGATCTATCAGACTTCGACATTCGGCCAGATCGAGCCGGGCGTCCATCGCGGCTTCGGCTACGCGCGAACAGAACATCCGACACGCCTTGCATTGGAAGAGTGTCTGGCCTCGCTCGAGGGCGCGCGATACGGGCTCGCGTTTGCCAGCGGTATGGCTGCCATTCACAACGTCCTTTCACTCCTTCGCCACGGCGACCATGTGGTCTCGACGCAGGACCTCTACGGCGGCGCGTGGCGCATCTTCACGAAGTATTTCTCGAAGTTTGGCGTCGACTTCACCTTCGTCGACAGCAGCGACCTCTCCGCGGTCGAGCGGGCCATCCGTCCGGAGACGAGGCTGCTCTGGCTGGAGACGCCGTCGAATCCGCTGTTGAAGACCACGGACATCGCCGCCTGCGGTGCCATCGCGCGCCGCGCGGGCATTCGCACCGTCGTCGACAACACGTTTGCCACACCGGTCCTGCAACAGCCGATCGCACTCGGCGCGGATATCGTGGTGCACTCGACTACGAAATACATCAACGGTCATAGCGACACGCTCGGAGGAGCGGTGCTGACCGACGATGAGTCGCTTTTCGCGGACCTCAAGTTCTTTCAGAACGCCATCGGCGCGGTGCCCGGACCGCAGGATTGTTTTCTCATCCTGCGCGGAATCAAGACGTTGCCGCTGCGTATGGCCCGGCACTGTGAGAACGCAAGGGGAGTGGTTGAATACCTCCGCGGGCACGACCGCATCGCCCGCGTTCACTATCCCGAATTCGGTGCCATCGTCTCGTTTGAGCTCGAAGTTCGCGACGACGATGGAGCAATTGCTGAGACGATTGCCTTCTCGAAACGTCTTCGGCTCTGGACCCTGGCGGAGAGTCTGGGCAGCGTGAAGAGTCTCTTCTGTCATCCGCCGACGATGACACATGCCTCGGTCGAGCCGGAGGTGCGCCGCCGCGTGGGAATCGCGGACGGCCTGATCCGGCTGTCTGTCGGTCTCGAAGATGTGCGCGATCTGATCGACGATCTCGATCAGGCGCTGGCGGAAGTGGCGTCGCCGAGGAGGGTTGCATGCGCCGGATAAACATCGGCCTCCTCGGTTGTGGCACGGTCGGACGCGGCTTCGTCGATCTCCTGACGCGTGAACGGGAGCGCATCCGAGGGCGCGACGGCGTCGATATTGCCGTTCGCCGCATTCTGGTGCGCGATGCCGGCAAGCGACGGCCGGGCATCAATCCGGCGCTTTTCAGCACCTCGGCAATCGACATCCTCGACGACGGCTGCGACATCATCGTCGAGCTGGTCGGAGGCATTCATTCGGCCGGAGCCTTCGTCCGGCGTGCGCTAGCGAACGGCCGCCACGTCGTGACGGCAAACAAGGCGCTGCTGGCGGATGCGGGGCGGGAATTGTTCGCCACGGCCGAACGCAACCATGTGCGCATTGGATTCGAGGCCAGCGTCTGTGGCGGGATTCCGATCATCCGCGCTCTGCGGCACGGACTGGCCGGCGACAGGATCGAATCGATCAGCGGCATTCTCAACGGCACCTGCAACTACATCCTGACGCGGATGGAGCAGGACGATCTGGAGTTCGACGACGCGCTGCGGCTGGCGCAGGAGCGCGGGTTCGCGGAGGCGGACCCGTCGATCGACGTCGGCGGCGACGATGCGGCACAGAAGCTGCGCATTCTCGGCGAGCTTGCCTTCGGTCCTCAGATCGTTCGGATGCGCGTCCACGGGATCGCCGACGTCACCCGCGCCGAGGTCGAACAGGCGCGTGCAAGGAGATGCGTGGTGCGGCATGTAGCCACCGCGAGGCGCACGGCCGGCGGAGTCGAGATGCGGGTCGAGAGGCGGGAACTGCCGGAGTTTCATCCCTTGGCGGCCGTCCGGGACGAGAACAACGCCGTGGTGGTCCGCGGGCGGGCGGTTGGCGAGATGATGTTTCAGGGGAAAGGAGCGGGATCGCTGCCGACGGCAGCGGCTGTTCTGTCGGACGTCATCGAGATTGCCAGCGAGCCGAATCGTACAAGCGCGTATTAACATAATCGCTCTTAGTAGACTCTGTGGAAACCTTTCAACCGACGTCAGATCCCGGCGGCCAGCCAGCACGTACAATCCATCGACCGATGAAGATCCTCACGCGCTACATCTTCAAGGAGATGCTCGGGCCGACCGCACTCGGCTTCGCCTTCTATACGTTCATCATCCTGATGAAGAACCTCTTCGACTTCGCCGGGATGATCATCAAACGATCCCTTCCGGCGTCGACCGTCGGGCGGCTGCTGTTCCTGTCGCTGCCGCACATCGTCGTCCTGACGGTCCCGATGTCGCTGCTATTCGGAATCCTAATCGCCGTCGGGCGGCTTTCGTCCGACTCCGAGATCATCGCCATGCGCGCCCTCGGCATCTCCACGCGCACCATCTACCGGCCGGTCTTTCTATTCAGCTTCCTGGTCTTCTGTATCAACCTCTACCTGATGAACTTCGTCCTGCCGCACGGCAACGCCGAGTTTTCGGCGCTGCGCTCCGAGATCTTCACTTCCCAGATCGAGAAAGAGCTCAAGCCGCGGATCTTCTACGACGAGTACGAAAACCTCACGATCTACGTGAACGATCTCGATTCGAAGACGCTGCAATGGAAAGGCGTCTTCGTCGCCGACAGCCGGACGGCGGACGAGACGCGCACCGGAACCAGTACCGGACCGGTGACGATCGCCCAGCAGCTCCAGACCGCGCGCCAGGAGGCCGCGCAACCTCCGTCAATCCTGCCGCAGGGGTCCAGCAACAAGATCATCGTCGCGGAGCTCGGCAATCTGTCGATCCTCAAGCCCAGCAACCAGGTCTGGCTGAACCTCAAGACCGCGGAGACGCACCTCTGGGATCCAAAGAAGCCGGATCGCTACGACCTGAACCACAACGTCGTGCAACGGATGCGGCTGCCGGACAAGTACGGCGACTCCAACGGCGGCTACCAGCGTTCGCTCCGCGAGATGACCTTTCGCGAGTTGATGGAACAAGCGCGCTGGGCCCAGTACTCGCACGATCCCGATGCCCGCGAGACCTACTGGGCTGCCAAGGTCGAAATGAACAAGATGTTCGCCATTCCGTTCGCGTGCATCGTCTTCGGCATTCTCGGGTTGCCTCTCGGAATCACAAACCGTCGTGGCGGCAAAAGCTCGGGTTTCTCTTTAAGTATCGCCATCATCCTCATCTACTACGTGATGATCAACAACGGCGAGCATCTGGCTGACACCGGCAAGATCGGTCCGGCGGTGGCCATGTGGTCGCCGAACGTCGTTCTCCTCGCCATCGGTATCTACCTGCTGATTCGCGCCAACCGGGATACCGGTGCGCAACGTTCCGAGGGGGGCATCGTCCGCAGGTTCATCCAGGCGATCAAAGCAAGGAGGATGGGAACAGCGGGAGCGGCCGTGGCCGACGAGCCGGCCATCCTCAGCCGGTTCGACATCACGTTCCCGAATACGCTCGACCGCTACATCCTGCGCGAGTTCCTCAAGATTCTGATGCTCGTGCTGGTGTCGACGGCGGCGCTCTTCGTCATCGTCGATTACACGGACCTAAGCGGCGACATCCGGACGAATCACATCGCCTTCCACACGGTGGCCTCGTACTACCGCTTCCTGATCTTCCAGATCCTCAACTACACGCTTCCCATCTCGGTATTGGTGTCGACGCTCGTAACGTTCGGAATCTTCTCGAAGAATAACGAGGTGACAGCCTTCAAGTCGGGCGGGATGTCGCTCTACCGCGCGGCGCTGCCGATCGTCGGAATCTCTCTGGCCATCAGCGCGCTGGCGTATTTGCAGCTCGACTATGTGCTCCCGTACTCGAATCAGCGGGTCGAGGAACTGCGGAACAGGATCAAGGCCAAGAAAACGGTGCACGCCATTCCGACGGCGCACCAGCAAAAGCTGTGGTTCCTCGGCAAGGGCCGCTACCTCATCAACTTCCTGGCCTACGACCGCGACGAGAAGGAGCTGACGCAGGTTCAGGTGTTCGAATTCCATCCGACGAAGTTCCGGCTGACGCGGCGCGTTTACGCCGACCACGCCAAGTGGGATGGCGTGGGCTGGGTGTTCTCGAACGGTTGGATGCGATCCTTCGGCGACGACGGCAGCTCGACGTACGCGCCGATCACCCGCCCGTTGCGCCTCTACTACAGCGAGCGGCCCGAGGATTTCGCCACCGAGGCCAGGGCACCGGATCAGATGACCTTCGCCCAGTTGAGGCGGTACATCGAAACGATCCGCAAGTCGGGCTATGCCGCCGAAGAGCTGACTGTGAAGCTCTACACGAAGACATCGTGGCCGTTCATCAGCCTGGTCATGGCACTGATCGCGCTGCCGTTCGCGTTCCGCATCGGCAAGCGCGGTGCCCTCTACGGCGTCGGCATCGGCCTGATCCTCGGCATCCTCTACTGGATGATCTTCGCGGTCTTCACGAAGTTCGGCGAGGTGGGAAATCTACCCGCGGTGCTGTCGGCCTGGAGCGCCAACATCCTGTTCGCCATCGCGGCGATTTACATGTTCCTGAATGTGGAAACGTGATGCTGTCATCCTGACGCGGAGCGCAGCGACGCTGTCAGGATCTCGGGTCAGACCGCGCGGTAGTAAGCCCATAGGCAGGGCCGGCGCGGTCGAACCGGAGATCCTGACGGTGTCGCTGCGCTCCACGTCGGGATGACAAATCAGAACCACTCACTGCGCCGCTGATTGCTCGCTTCCAGACGCGGCGAGGCAACGACGCTGGTCAGGACGAAGCCGGCCGTCTGCAGCAGCCCGTCCGCGGCACCAACCGAGATCGTGTTCCGGCCGCGCTCCAGCACGAGTTGGACGCTGCAGATAGAGGCCAGGCAATCGGCGTGCTTCACTTCCGACAGCTCCCCTCTCGAATTCGCCACGGCGATAGCCAAACGCATCGGCGGCAGCGCCTCCGGGAGTCTGACTGCCAGAGCTACCGTGCAGGTGCCGCCGTTACAGGAGACATCGCCGGCGCGCACTTCAAAATCGAAATCGCTGGGCGACTGAAGCGCCAGCAGCGAGGCCAGGACGCGCGAGTCGAAGTCAGAAACCGTCCGCCGGCCATGCGGCGCGCGCACGCGTAACTCTTTGCCCATGGGCGGCTTCTGGGTAACCGCGGGCGCCTCAGAGGAAGGAACCGACGGGATAGCCGTGGAGGTATCGGCGCGCGACGGCGCCGCCAGGCTACCGACCAGGATCATTGCCGGAACGAGCGCTCCGAATCGCATCCCATGTCCTCCGCTGTGTCGAAACAGTGGATAGAGTACGGCGGGAACGCCAGTTTGTCGAGTCTGGAGGCAGTCTCATCAGCGGGCGATGGTGGCCGGGCCTTGGGCACCTACGCCGCTGGCCGTGCCGGCCCAGCTCAGATCGCGTTCACGATCTCGTCGCTCAACCCCTTCCAACGGCGCAGGTAAGCACGGCGGTCGGTGTTGTACTTCTCAACGAGTTGCCGGTACTCATCGCTCCTCCCCTGCCGCTCGTACATCTTCTTCGGCTGCAGGTAGTCGGCGTCGTCGATCTCCGGAACCTCCGTCGCCACCAGATAGCCGAAGTCGGGATCCCTCTCCCATTTGATCGTCCCTTCGGCAATGGCCTTCACCACCGCGGACGAATGCTGGATCTTGACCTTCTTCGAGCGCTCATCCTTCTCGTCGCCGCCGATGCGCCCGGTGTTCATCAGATAGACGTCCATCGGACTTTCCTTCATCAGCTCCAGCATCCGGTTGCCCTGAAATGCGTGCAGCAGCGGGAAGAAGGGATTCGTTCCCGGTACGCGCAGTGACTTGCCCGCCTCCGCCGCCCCGCCCGCGCTCGTTCCCTTCGTCTCGCCCAGCATGAAGTACGCGGCGGCGAGCGGGCCCTCCAGTTTGGCTACGGCCGGAATGATGTTCTCGTTTCGGTTCAGGATGAGGAGGAAGTCGACGTTGTTTACCTCGCGCGCATCGAACGCCCCCGCCACATCGTCCATCCGGATCACGGCCCGGCCGTTCGGCGTGTACGACGTGTCGAAGTAGTCGATCCTGCCGCTGCCGTCCTGCGACACATTCTCGAGGTAGGCGTGAGGCGACGCGCAGGCGTGATAGATCGTCGGCTCGTCCTTCGGATTGAGTCCGAACGTCTTGGCAAAGCAGCCGTTCTCGGTCGCGTATACCTTTCCGCCCGGCATGAGCGCGCAGAAGTCATCCTGCACCGGCTGGGAATTGTTCTGCTTCGTGAACGTCGTCGTCGTCTTGCCCGTGCCCGACAATCCGACTATGAGGCCGACTTTGTTGCGGCCATCGACCGGGATCACTTTGCAGCCCGCGTGCAGCGCCAAACCGCCGCGCTCGTACACGATCTTGTTCCACATCCGTAGTCCACCCTTCTTCGACTCGCCGAAGTAGTCGGAGTGGAAGACGCGGGTGATGTAATTGTCGAGGTCGACCGCGATGAGGCGCTCCTCCGGATACCCCTCGGCCTTCAGATTCGGCGTGTAGATGACGGTGACTGCGGGCTCGAAGCTCTCCAACTCCGCCGGCGTGGCCGGATAGTAGAGGTGCTGCTGCATGCCGGCGATGTTCGCATTTGCCTTCTCGATGATGAGACGTGCCGGAATGCGGAAGTGCGGGTCGTTGCCGATGAAGCCATCGACGACGAGCATGTCGCGCGTCCGGATGTAATCGTTCTGCAGCCTGGCCATACGCTCGAATTCGGCACGGCTGATCGTCTGATCGGAATGATTCTCCGGCGTGTCGGTGGCGACGTAGGTCGAGCCCTTCGAACGGGATACCACCTTCGTAGCGACGTTGACGTTGTCGAACTCGGTCTTCCGGCAGTTCGGCATTTCTTCGGTGAAACGCCGCAATTGCTCGGGCGACGGGTTCCAGACCACCGACTTCGGCTCGACGGGTAGCGTCAGGATTTCGGTCATGCGTTCGTCCTCTCGATGGATCAGATTGTGTGAGCTGGATGTGTGCTGAACGAACAGCAAGGATTTCGCCGGAACAGCCGCGGAGGTGCGGGATTTTACACGAAACGATACGCTACGCTCTGGGGCAACCAAACTATGCGGATCGCGATCATTGGTGCAGGCGGCGTGGGCGGTTACTTCGGCGGAAAGCTCGCTCATGGCGGCCTCGACGTCGTTTTCATCGCCCGCGGCGCAACTCTGGAGGCGTTGCGGACGGAAGGCCTGCGTGTCGACAGCATCAAGGGTGACTTTGTCATCGAGCGCCCGAATGCCACCGACGACCCCGCCACCGTCGGGAAGGTCGATGCGGTCTTCGTGACGGTCAAGGCCTGGCAGATCGAAGAGGCGGCCGCGCAGATCAAGCCGATGATCGGCGACGACACCATGGTCATCCCGCTCGAGAACGGGATCGACGCCCCCGACCAACTCGCGGCCATTCTCGGCCGCGAGCACGTCCTCGGCGGTTTGTGCGGCATCGTCAGCTTCATCGCCGCGCCGGGGCACATCCGCCACATCGGCGCCGACCCGTTCGTTATGTTTGGCGAGCTCGATAACCGGCGCACGACGCGCGTGGAGCAGCTCCGCGACGACTGTCTGCGCGCTGGCGTGCAGGCGGACATACCGACCGACATTCACCACGCGCTCTGGTCGAAGTTCGTCTTCATCGCCCCGATGAGTGGGATCGGTGCGGCGACACGCATGCCCATCGGCGTCTGGCGCTCGATGCCAGCGACGCGTGATCTGGCTACGCGCGCCATTCGCGAGATCATCGCTCTCGCTCTCGCCCGCGGCGTCGATCTCGGCGGCGACGCAGCGGTCGAACGGACACTGGCCCGTTTCGACGGTCTCAACGCGGACGCCACCTCGTCATTGCAGCGCAACATCATCGACGGCAAGCCTTCCGAGCTCGATGCCCAGCTCGGAGCGGCCGTCCGTCTGGGCCGCGAGGCCTGCGTGCCCGTGCCCGTGTGTGAGACGCTCCTGGCCCTTCTCCTGCCGCAGGAGCAGAACGCTCGGAAACATTGAGAAGACCTCCCGCGTCGCATACCATCAGCCGCCGGATGTCCAAATCCCGAAAAACTGCCGTCATTCGTGATGCGAAGGTTCACCCCGCCATCGCCGAGGCACGGCGCGTGCTGGAAGTCGAATCGGCGGCCATTCTCGGAGTCATCGAACACCTCGATGGCACCTTCGTCGACGTCGTCGAGCTGATCAACGGGTCGGCCGGCCGCGTAGTGACGATGGGACTCGGCAAGTCGGGCATCATCTGCAAGAAAGTCAGCGCCACGCTGGCATCGACCGGCACGCCGTCATTCTTCCTGCATCCCGCCGAGGCCATTCACGGCGACCTCGGCATGATCGTCCGAGGCGACATCGTCCTGGCCATCTCCAACTCCGGCGAGACCGAGGAGTTGCTGCGCCTTCTGCCGAGCATCAAGAGGATCGGCGCGGAAATCGTGGCCATCACCGGCAACCCCCTGTCTTCGCTGGCAAAAGGGGCCGACTACCACCTCTCCGCGGCGATCTCGAAGGAAGCATGCCCGCTCGGCCTGGCGCCGACTGCTTCGACCACAGCCACGCTCGCCCTCGGCGACGCCCTTGCCATGGCCCTTCTGCTGCGCAAGGGCTTCAAAGAGGAGGACTTCGCATTTCTCCATCCCGGCGGAAAGCTCGGAAAGCGATTCCTTCGGGTGCGCGACCTGATGCACGGCGGCGCGCAGACCCCCGTCGTTCCGTTGTCGACGCCGATGCACGACGTGATCTACGAGATGTCGGCCAAAGGCTTCGGCATCACGGCGGTCGTCGATGACGAAGGAGTCCTCGCCGGAGCCATCTCCGACGGCGACTTGCGTCGTCTGCTGCAGCGCGACACGGAGATCCTGAAGAAAACCGCGGCTGACTGCATGAAGCCGGATCCGGTCACGATCGATGGCAACGAGCTCGCCTCGGCGGCCCTGGAGCGGATGGAGCAGCGCAAAATCACGTCGATATTCATCGCCGGTACTTCGGGCCATGTCGAAGGTATCATTCACCTCCACGATCTCTGGGGTCTGGAACTCTTTTGATGGATTCAACCACGACAGTCGTACTGCGCTATCGCGACGGACGGACAGAGCGGGCCACGCTCATCGAGACCGACGTCGATCAGCAGATCGTGCGCGTAACGCGCGACGACGGTGCGAACGATGACCTGCCGTTCTCCGAGCTGAAAGCGCTCTTCTTCCCGCGCACGGGGCAGGACGACGCGCTCGAGCCGGCATCCGGCAGCACGATTGCAATTGAGTTTGCCGATGGCGAAGTCATCCGCGGCGTGGCTCATTACAACCCCGAGCGCAACGGCTTCTTTCTCTTTCCGCTCGATCGGAGCAAGAACGACCGCATCTTCGTGGTCAATTCAGCGATCGTTTCGATCGAAGTCGAAAGGTTGTAGGCGGGTTGCAGAGTTGCTTGGTTACCGAGTTGCAAGGTGGCGTGTAACACCCAGCAACCAAGCAACGCAGCAACCCTGCAAACCCTAAACTATGAAAATTGCCACTCTCCTTCTCACGCTCACCCTCGCATGCGTCGCATCCGCCGCGGAGATCGATCAGGCCGCTGCCGCTCTGCCCGGGACTGAGGCGCAGTTCACCCAGCGCTTCACACCGAAGGGATTCAAGAACAGTCAGGTCGACAGCGGCAGCGTCGTCTTCGGAACGTTGCCGATGATGCGCTGGAGCTACGCCAAACCTGAACAGAAGGTCTTCATCTTCGACGGCAACCGGTCCTGGTTCTACCTTCCCGCCGAAAAGCAGGTGACGGTCTCAACGATCGACGAGCAGCGCCGCGGCGAGTTGCCCTTTCTCGTCATCGGCGATCCGGCGGCGCGCGACCGTCATTTCATCGTCCGCGAGACCACGCTCGGCGGTACGGTGACCACCACGCTCCAGCCACGCCAATCCTCGGCGATGATTCGCAACATCACCATCACCATCGCCTCGGGCACGCACGCCATCCAGCGCGTCTCCTATTCGGATCGCGACGGCAACGAGACCACCTTCGACTTTGCCGGCTTCACCAAGCGCACGGTCGCGCCCGATTTCTTTCGCTTCACACCGCCGGCGGGCGTGGAAGTCGTTCAGCAGTAGACGGAGGCAGACATGGCCCAGGATTTCTCCTTCGACATCGTCTCGAAAACCGAGATGCAGGAAGTCTCCAACGCCGTGCAGCAGGCGCAGAAGGAGCTGGCACAGCGCTTCGATTTCAAAGGGAGCAAGAGTTCCATCGAGCTCACCGCCGAGGAGATCGTCCTCGTGAGCGATGACGAGGGAAAGCTGCGCAGCGTCAAGGACATCCTCGAGACGAAGCTCGTCAAACGCGGCGTCTCGCTCAAGGCCCTCGACTATGCCGCTCTGGAACAGGCCGCCGGCGGGACGGTGCGGCAGAAGACGAAGATCGTTCAGGGAATTGAGATCGAGAAAGCAAAGGCCATCGTCAAGGCCATCAAAGAGGCGAAGCTGAAAGTGCAGGCCTCGATTCAGAGCGAACAGGTGCGCGTGACCGGCCGCGCCAAAGACGATCTGCAGAAGGCAATGGCCGTCGTCAAGGCGAATGACTACGGAATTCCCCTGCAGTTCACGAACTATCGCGGTTGAGGGTTCCGGACCAATTCGATTATTCTGTGCGCCGTGACGTCCCCCCTACCAAGCAGCGCGCCGATCGAACAGCTCACGCGCGCGGAGCGCCTGCTCGATCTCGTGGCGCCCAAGCTCCAGCTCGTCGAAAAGGAGCTCGCTCGCAATTTCGAGTCGAAGATCAAAACCATCCAGGATGTCGGCGATCACATTCTCGCCGGCGGCGGCAAGCGGCTCCGGCCTGCCCTACTCCTCCTTGTCGCGAAAATGCTGCGCTACGAGGGACATCGCGACGTCACCTACGGAGCGGTGGTCGAGTTCATCCACAACGCCACGCTGGTGCATGACGACATCATCGACGAGGCTGAGGTCCGCCGCGGCCGGACGTCGATCAACTACCGGTGGGGAAACAACCTCACCGTTCTGGTCGGCGACTACATCTTCATGCACTCCATGTCCATGGCCCTGGCCGAGGGCAATCTCGACGTGCTGCGGCTCCTGTCCACCACCACCATCAGAATGATCGAAGGAGAGATCCTCGCCCTCGAACAGAACGGGCGCGCCGATCTCTCGGTCGACGATTACTTCACCATCGTCGAGCGAAAGACCGCCCTGCTCTTCGGCGCCTGCTGCCAGATTCCCGCCTACCTGGTCGATCAGCCGGCCGAGATCGGCCAGTCGTTGTTCGATTACGGCCGGAACCTCGGCATCTGCTTCCAGCTCATCGACGACATCCTCGATTTCACCTCGAGCACCGAGGTCCTCGGCAAGCCGGCGCTGTCGGATCTGAAGGAAGGGAAGCTGACGCTGCCGTTGATCCTGGCCATGCCGCGCGCCACGCCGGCCGAGCGCGAGAAGATTGCCCTCATCGCCGCCATGAAGTCGTTCGACGGGATCGATCCCGCCGAGATGCTGGCTCTGGTCCGCAAGTACGAGACGCTCGACGAGACCCGCGCCATCGCCCGCGACTACGCCAACCGGGCCCGTGCCGCCCTCGAACCGTTCGCCGATTCGCCAGCCAAGGAAGCGCTGGAGCTGGCGCTCGACTTCGTTCTGGAACGGGACCGGTAAGGTATGGGTAACGTCCATCCAGCTTGACCTGCCGCGTACTTTGTACTACAAAGTACTCATGAACGCAATCAAACGTACCATCGCCTCCACCGAATGGCTCCTCGTTCTTCCGGGCTCGCTGTTCATGGCCGCGCTCTTCATCCGCAGCGCCCAACCGCGGCAATATGAACCGTCGCACACCGCCCAGCGTCTGGTGGACTGGTTCAGCGTCCGCCCGTTCCTGGCTCTCGACGTCTTCCTCATCATGATGCCGCTGGCCGCGTTCGCCATCGGCTGCGCCACGCTGATGCGCGGCTGGAAGAGCGACGGCCACCTTCGGCAGACGGTCACCGCCATCCGCGCCCATCTGGCCACGCTCTTCATCGCCGGTGCCACCCTGGCGGCCGGAGGAATCCTGGCAGTCGTCGCCGTTCACATGGCCACGGACTGAGGCGTCACGACAGCAGTTCCATGATCTCCGCCATCCCCGCGCGCGCGCGAAGGCGGATGGCTTCGTTGCCCTGCTCGCCGGTGATCCGGAGAACCTTGTTGTACTGTTCGACGGCCCGCGAATAGTCCTGCAGGCAGCGATGGTAGATCTCCCCTTTGCACAACTTGGCCTCGGCGTTGAGAGGGTCGAGCTCCAAAATTTTGTTCAGGAAGATCAGCGCGGCGTCGTACTTCAGCTCTTCGAGCGCCATCCGATAACGAAGCCGGTAGAGCGTGATCAGCTCATTGTTCTTCGGCGCGATCCAGGCACCAGGCAGGTAATTGCGGATCGTGGAGAGGAGACGGCTGTTGCTCATGGAATTCGAGCGCTTGATCTCCAATCGCTGTCGCATCACTCACACCCTCCCGCTTCCGTTGTCACTCGAATCCTCTTCATCTTAAGTTCGGATGGGCTGATCGTCAAGACGTTGACCATTGAAAATCGAGAGTCGACCCCCGACTCCCGTTTTCAGCTACCATCCTCCGTCGATGCGCACAGCCATCTATCCCGGCTCTTTCGATCCGTTGACGAATGGTCATCTCGACATCATCCATCGCGGGGCGCGGCTCTTCGATCGGTTCCTTGTCGCGGTGCTGGAGAATGAAGGGAAGGCCCCCCTCTTCAGCGTCGCCGAGCGGATGGATTTGATCGCGCGCTGTACCGCCGGCGTTCCCAACGTCGAGGTGCATTCGTTCTCGGGACTCCTGGTCGACTTCATGCGCCGTGTCGACGCGAACGTCGTCGTGCGCGGCATCCGCGCCGTGTCGGACTACGAGTACGAGTTGCAGATGGCGCTGATGAACCGCGAGCTCCATCCGCAGATCGAGACGATCTTCATGCTTCCCGCCGTCGAGTACACCTACGTCTCCTCGCGTCTCGTCAAAGAGGTCTTCCGCCTCGGCGGCGACGTAGGGCGGCTCGTGCCGCCGACCGTGCTCGAATCGTTGAAGGCGCGGCTGCCGGTGACTGTCGGCTAGCAGTCTGCGCGGTAGATCGATCTTGTTCCACCGTTGCCGGAGCCTTGGGCAACCAACGCCGCCGGCCGCGCCGGCTAGTCCGATCGCGGATCCAGCGCGTCGCGAAAACGGTCGCCGATGATGTTGAAGGCGGCCACCGTCAGAAAGATGGCCACGCCCGGGAAGACCACCAGCCACCACGCGTACTCGATGAACTCCTTCGCCGAGGCCAGGATGCTTCCCCAGGTCGCCGTCGGCAGCGGAACACCGAGCCCGAGGAACGAGAGCGCCGACTCGGTGAGGATGGCGTAGGCCACACCGAAACTGGCCGAGACCAGCACCGGTGCCAGGGCGTTCGGCAGGAGGTGGCGGAAGATGATGCGGGCGTCGCGGGCGCCGCTGGCGCGCGCCGCGTAAGCGAACTCCATCTCCCGGATGCGTAGAAACTCGCCGCGGACGAAGCGCGCCTCGCTCGTCCACGTCGTCAGGCCAAGGGCGATCATGATCGTCCAGCCCGATGGGCCGAAAAACGCCACGATGGCCAGCGCAAGGAACAGTAGCGGAAAGCAGAGCACGACCTCGATCAGGCGCGAGACCAGCCAGTCGACCGCGCCGCCGTAGTAGCCGGCCATCGCACCGAGGAAGGAGCCGACGATGAGTGCCATCGCCGTCGCCAGTATGCCCACAGTCAGCGACACGCGTGCGCCGTGGATCATCCGCGCAAGAACATCCCTCCCCAACTCGTCCGTCCCGAAGCGATGCAATGCGTCCGGAGGATGAAGCCGGTTGGCGGCATCGACGTCATTCGGCCCGAAGGGAATCAGCGATTTCGATGAGCTGGCAATCATCGGCGCGGCAATAGCCAGCAGCGCCACGAAGCCGACGTACACCAGTGCGATGACGGCCAGCCTGCTCCGCCGGAAACGGCGCCAGGTGATCGTCCACATCCCGCCGGCTGCTCTCGTCATCGCCTCTCCAGCCGGATGCGCGGATCCGCCGCGGCGTAGAGGAGATCGGCGACAAGGCTGGCGATGAGCGTGGCCACCGCCGTTGCCACGGAAAGGCCGAGGACGGTCGGATAGTCGCGCGTCAGGATGGCTTCGAAGTAAAGCCGCCCGATCCCGTCCCACTGGAAGATCTGCTCGACGATCACGCTCCCCGAGATGAGAAACGGCAGCGTGAGACCGAGGAGCGTGATGAGCGGAATCAGCGCATTGCGGAAAGCGTGGTGCCACAGCACGGCGGCCGAAGAGGCCCCCTTCGCCCGGGCCGTGACGATGTAGTCCTGACGGATCACCTCCGTCAGCGCCGACTTCGAAAAGCGCGCGAAGATGGCCAGTTGCGCGTACGCCAGCGTCACCACCGGCAGGACGAGGTGTTTTGCCCGATCGGCCAGCTTCATCACGCCGTTGAGGTCGAGATAGTCATCGGAAGTCATTCCGAAGAGCGGCAGGAGGTTCAGCCGCACAGAAAGGAACTGCATCAGCAACAGCGCCACCCAGAAACTCGGGAGAGAGTAGAGGAGAAACGTAGTGACCGCGGAGGCTCGCTCGATCGGCCGTCCGGATCGTGCGGCGCTCCATAACCCGATCGGCACGCCGAGGAGTGCGGCCACGAGGAAGGCGATGCCGTTGAGGATGATCGTATTCGGCATCTTCTCCGCGATCCGATCCGTGACCAGCCGGTGATCGATGAACGAATTGCCGAAGTCGAGCGTCACGATCCCGCGCAGCCACCAGACGTACTGCCGGAACAGCGATTCGTCGAGGTGATGCTCATGCCGGATCTCGTCGAGCACCGCCCTGGAAAGCGACTGCGCGCCATGCGAGCCGACATAAAAGCTGATCGGATCCCCCGGCACGCTGTGCACGAGGACGAAAATCGCGATCGTGATCCCGAAGAACGTCAGAACGCCATACAGCAGGCGGCGAACGACGTAGGTGAGCATGGAGGGAGTGTATCGTAGCGATTCACGGACGGAGCGCTGGCGTCTGGGCCGTTGAGGGCTACGTTACCTCGGGCCGGCGCTTCGCGCCTACGCGCGCCGCGGCGCCCGCAGCGCGCGCCGCACGCGCGAGAGAAGCGCCAGGGCGTGATTGAGGCGGTCCTTCGCCAGCGCCGCCTCGAGCTCCGCGTGCGCTTCCCGCCACAGTTGAAGGGCTCGGCGAATGCTGCGCCGGCCTGCCGGCGTGAGGTTGATCTCCCCCGGCTTCGGGCCGGACGAGGGGCCGATCGACAACAGGCCGCGCTCCGACAGGCTGGCCAGGTTCCGCGACAGTGTCGACCGCTCCAGGCCCAGCTCCTCGGCGAGCTGCCGGAAGCTCGGCTCCTCGAGCGCCACGATGGCGGCCAGGATCGGCAACTGGACGGCGGTGACGCCGGCCGGCGCCAGATGCTCGTCGTAGTGGCGCGTGACCAGACGCTCGGTCTTCCTCAGGTTGGCGCTGAGACAGAGGCGGCGCATGGCCAGACAATCGTCGCGCTCGACGTCGTTCAACGGCTTCTTCATCCGCGGATCGAAAGTATACCGCACTTGTGTATCTGCATTGCAAGCGTGGCTGAATCCTACGTGCTGTCTCGATCACGCACGCGATTGTGTATGTACATCACAACGTAGCAGTGCAGATACACAACTGTCTTCGTTCGTTCGCAGCAGCGCCTGATAACGGACCGATATTCAGGTGGCAGGTGATTCTGATCGTAACGGAGGTTTCTATGTCTTCACGGAAATACGCGGTCCTCTTGGTGTTGGTGTGGATGGTGCTGCCGCTGTATGGAGCGGCAGCGCGGCGAGGCTGGTCGAAGATCGAGATCACGGCCCTCGATGGCGGGAGCGCCCCTCGTGACCTATTGGGGCGCTTCGGTGCGGAGTTGGTCGCCGAGTATGGCTCCTACTCCATCGCCTACGCGCCGGCAGGCGCGGTGGAGGCGTTGAAACAGCAGGCCGCGCAGGAGCACGTCCGCGTCAGCGCCCGCGATGAGCTGGACCACCTCCGCCTCCCCGGCGGCGACGTCGATGTCCGGGAGGGCATCCAGGGGGTGCCGCCGGGCAGGCTCGCTCACGGGTACGCCGCCGGCAAGCCCGGCGTCTTCGTCCTGCAGTTTGTCGCGCCGCCTCGCAAGGAATGGGTGGCCGCGCTGCAGGCCCTCGGCTGGACGCTGTCACGATACATTCCGAACGATGGCTACCTCGTCGTCGGACCCCCCGAGCTGGCGGCGCAGACGCGGGATCTCCCGTACGTCCAATGGCTGGACTTCTATCATCCCTATCAGAAGGCGACATTCCTATCCGGCGACGGAGCATCGCACGACCTCCTGTTCGAGCTCCCGGCCGGTGCCGCCTCGGAAGCGGGCGTTGAAGCGATCCGCGCCGCCGCCGAAGGCGCGATCGACGTCCATCGCGGGTCGCTCGACACGCTCGTGTACGGGCGCATGGGCGAGACCGCGGCCAGGGCGCTGTTGCAGCATCAGATGATCCTCTCCGCCGGCCTAAAGCCCGAGGGAAGGCTGTCGGACGGGCGGCAGTCGCAGTCGCTCTCACCGCTCCTGAACGCGGCGGAAACGCAGCCCACCGTGGGCGCCGACTACTGGAGCTGGGTCCTGGCCCACTGCACCGAGTGCGCAACCATGCCGGCAACGTCGTGGATGATCGGCGTCGCCGATACCGGACTCGATAACGGCGCGAACCAGTTCGGTCACCCCGATCTCGACGGCCGCAAGTTCTTCGGCGCCCTCGGCTATAACACGTCCTCCTTCCCTCCCGACACGATGTGCGCCCAGGGGCAGCTCCTCTGCGACCAGTACAAGCACGGGACTCTCGTCTCGGGCATCGCCGCCGGAAATGCCTCCGCGCAGAGGTTCGACTCGGGCGGTTTCCTCATGGGTCTGGGCGGCGCACCGACGGCCGGCATCTTCATGACGAAGATCACGACCGCGACCAGCGGTATCGATCCCAGCCGCCTGCTTCTCTGGACCGCCGACGCCGCGAACAACGGAGCGACTGTCCAGAACCACTCCTGGGAAAGCACGCTGGACGCGGGACTGTACGACTCGCTCTCGAGGCAGTTCGACATCGCCGCCCGCGACTCTGACGACGGCGCAAGCTCCGCACGCATTCCGATCCTCCTCGCCGTCGCCGCGGGAAACGACGACAACGGAACCGGCAACAAGACCTCGCCCGTGGGTATGGCGAAGAACGTCCTGACCCTCGGCGGTCTGGAGAACTACCGTCCCGAGGCCGATGCAAACAACTGCAGGGGGACCAAGGGCGACAGCTTCATGAACATCATGAGGACCTCGCGCACCGGGTCCGCTCTTGCGGGGTACGTCAAGCCGGACCTCATGGCGCCGGCGTCGCTCATCGTCTCGACGGAGACCTCGATCTTCTGGCCGGACAACCCGACTACCGGTTACTGCCTGGCCAACTATGAGAACTCCTTCATTTACAGCGGCGACAGCGGGACGAGCTTCGCCGCCCCCCTCGGCGCCGCCGCTTCGATCGTCGTGAAGCGTTACCTCGGCAACGCTCCCGCAGACACCAGTCCCGCGCTCATCAAGGCCACCCTCATCGCCGGCGCGCGCAGCGTTCGCGGAGGCGAAGACCGCAGCAAGAATCCAACGATTCCCATCGGCCCCGTTCCGAGCCAGCAGCAGGGATTCGGGCGGCTGACGCTCGAGGACATCCTGAACGGCGCGCAGAAGCCGGTCTTCTTCGATCAATCGCCGGCGCGGCTGTTCACGCAGGCCGGACAGACGTTCTGCTCCAGTCTCAAAGTCCGTGACGCGTCGAAGCCGGTGAAGATCGCGCTGGTCTGGATGGACACGCCGGCCACGGCGGGCGTTTCGAATCCGCTGGTCAACGATCTCAATCTCGAAGTGAGGCGCAACTCCAATCCGTCCAACGTCTATGTCGGCAATTCGCTAGCGGTGACGGCCAACGGCGAGGAGTCGGTTGCCTATCCCTCCAGCGGAAACCTGCCCTTCGATAACGTCAACAACGTCGAGTACTTCCGCTCCTTCATGACGGCCAACGAGCAGTTCAGCGTCACGGTGAGAGCGGCCAACATCGCCGGAGACACGGACGGCAATCTGTCGACGTTCGAACAGGACTTCGCGCTGGTGATCCTCAACGCCGACCTCGTCAGCGTCGGCTCGTGCGACACGCCGCCTACTGCAATCTTCACGGTCACCTGTTCCGATCTGACGTGCACGGCGAACGCCTCCGCCTCGTCGGACGATTTCGGCATCACGAACTATGGCTGGAACTGGGGCGACAGCCAGAGCACCAACACGGCCGGACCGGTCACCACGCACACCTATGCCGGCCCCGGAACGTTCAGCGTCGTCCTGACGACGACCGACACCGCCGGACAGAGCACGACCTCCACTCCCCGCGTGGTCACCGCGTGCAATCCGCTCGGCATCTCCATACAACCCGCCTCGCAAACGATCACGCCCGGATCGACGGCCACGCTCACCGTGGTGGCCAGCGGTAGCGGACCGTTCAGCTATCAATGGTACGAAGGCCTGAGCGGCACGACCACGACACCGGTCGGGACCAACAGCAGCTCGTTCACGACTCCGCCCCTCACCGTCACGAAATCGTACTGGGTACGGGTCACCAGCTCGTGCAACGTGGCGCACACCATCGACAGCAGCATGGCCACGATCACGGTGGCTTGCACGGCTCCGCCGGTGATCACGGTACAACCGGCCTCACCGACGATTAACACCGGTCAGCCGGTGACGTTGACGGTGACGGCGAGCCAGGCCGTAACCTATCAGTGGTATCAGGGCACGGCTCCGAACACCTCCAACCCCGTCGGTACGAACAGCAGTTCACTCACGGTCTCCCCCTCGGTCACGACGAGCTACTGGGTCCGCGTCTCGAACGCCTGCGGCATCACCGACAGTGCCACGGCGACGATCACGGTCTGCAATCCGCCCGTAATCACCACGCAGCCGGCGTCGACGACGATCCCCAGCGGCTCGACGGCAACGCTCAGCGTCGTGGCCGGCGGCAGCAGTCCAATCAACTACCAGTGGTATGAGGGAACCAGCGGCACGACCACGACACCGGTGGGAACGAACAGCGCGTCCTTCACGACCCCGCCACTGACGACGAACAAGTCGTACTGGGTGCGGGTCACCAGCACATGCAACGGCAGCGCGAGCGTGAACAGCAATACAGCCGTCGTAACCGTGACCTGCACAGTTCCTCCGTCGATCACGGCGCAGCCGACGTCACGCACGATCAACGCAGGCCAGTCAACGACGCTGACCGTAACGGCGAACAGCGCCGGCACGACGAATTATCAGTGGTACCAGGGAGCGGCATCGTTGACGACGACGCCCGTGGGCACGAACAGCAGCTCGCTCACGGTGACGCCGGCGACGACGACCAGCTACTGGGTCAGGATCTCCAACAATTGCGGCAGCGTCGACAGCACCACGGCGACGGTAACGGTCTGCGCGCCTCCGTCCATCGCGACGCAGCCGGCATCGACGACGATCAACTCAGGTCAGTCGGCGACGCTCAGCGTCGTCGCGGCCGGCAGCGGTCCGTTCAGTTATCAGTGGTACGACGGAACCAGCGGCGTGACGACGACACCGGTCGGCACGAACAGCAGCTCGTTCACCACACCGGCGCTGTCAGCGACGAAGTCGTACTGGGTGCGCGTGACCAGCACGTGCAATGGGACGGCCAGCGTCAACAGCAATACAGCCACGGTCACGGTGCAGCCGCCGCAGATCACACGCCGCCAGGCCGCGTTTGCCCTGGCCCAGTCGCAGACCAGTATCACCGCGACCTGGCCGCAGCCGACACAGGCCGGAACGCTGCTGGTAGCCGTGATCTCCTCCGACGTCGATACCGGCGGGAGCAACGGTTGGAACGCCCCCGCGGGATGGGTGCAGGCGGGAACGCAGGTGTGGACGAACATCGTCACCACCATCTACTACATGCCCAACAACCCCGGCGGACGGACGTCGGAGACGTTCACGGAAACCCAGGGCTTCCACGACCAGATCCTGAACGTCCTCGAGTATTCGGGCGCGGCGCTCACGAGCGTTCTCGACAGAACTGCCGCCGATGCCAACGGCACGAATAGTGGCTCCATCGACACCGGCTTCACGGCAGCCACGGCGCAGCCGAAGGAGGTCGTGGTCACGGGGCTGACCACCTACACGCCGACCAGTTTCTCGAATCCCTCGAACGGGTTCGTGGAAGTCAGCGACCACTTCATCGGAAACCACCTCACGACGGCGGTGCACGAGCTGATCACGACTTCCTCCGGACAAACGGGCCACTCGGCCTCCGTCGGAGGCGGCCAACAATGGGTCGGCCTGGTGGCCACGTTCCGGTCGGCGAATCCGAATTAACTGAATGAGCCCGGCAAGTCGTCCGCGCGAGCGGACGACTTGCCCTCTTTACGCTGGCAGCATGGGTCTCCGTCACGTGGGCGTTCAGGTAGCCGTTGTTTGGAACGAAATATGCAGAAAACAATTCTACAAATCCCTTGGCTCGGTGCCACTTGACGAATGGACGATGGTCCGCGTCACCGATGGCGCGCTCGACGTTCAGGCCGCGTTCGACGGGATCTAACTTTCCCTCATGTGATTCTGATCGTCTTGGTCCCCTCCGAGTCGCGCATCGTGATCCCCGTGACGCTCTGCGGAATGGCGATGGTGTCGGTGACGGTCGTCGAGATGTCGCGCGGCGCATCGTTGCCTCGCGCCAGGTAGAGTGCGTACGCAAATGGCTCCAGCGAATCGACGTCTTCCTGAAACCAGATCCACGACTTCGGCGACGGGCGCACCACCTTCGCCGTGATGACGACGTTGGATCCATTGCGCACGGCGGTGTAATCGCCTCGGGCCAGCCCGAGCCGCGCAAACGGCGGCGTGCCCTCCATCCACCGTTTGAATAGCGCCACCCATTCCTGCGGCCACGGACCGCCTTTGTCGATCAGCGGCATGTCGCTGGACACGCGGCTGAGGATATCGGCGTCAGGATCCTTCGCCAGCTCGACCACCTTGTCGTAGCTGAAGAGATCCGTTCGAAACGCCATGCCGCGGCGGTCGAGCGCGCGAAACATCGGACGGATGTTGAGCTCCCACACCGGATCTTTCATTTGCCACCGCCCTTCCTTGCCTTCAACGCCGTGCTACCGCCGGCCGACCGGATCGCCGCGGCGCTGAACGTCAACGCAGCGCTGCTGACCGATTTCCGGCCTGCCGGCGCCTCCGTCACGCGCGAGGTCACGACCGTCACCACCCACTTCCCTTTCGGAGTGCCAGCCGCGGCGAGGCGGTTGTAGCGGCGGCTCAGATCGACGACGACGCCCATCGTCGCCGGATGCGTCGGATGATCGGCGCCCGTCCGCTTCCAGATAAAGAAATAGCCGGCGAAGTAGGCTCGGATGAAGTCGGGCTCCGACTGGTACGGAACGTTTTCCGGATGCAGATAGACGAGGCCCTGTTCCGAGTACTCGCGCGACACAGGGACGCTATCGAGCACCAGCCGCGCGTCGCTCTTCAATTGTTTGATGTCGACCGGGAACGTCGTCACGCTCCCTCCCGTCACGGAAAGCGCGGCCGGAGGATAGGGCGCCTCGGCCAATGCCTCGGCCTGCACGCCGCCGAGGGTGTCGTACGTGTACTCGAGCTTCGAGATGTCGCGCACGTCGTCCGTCGAGGTCGGCCTCGGAAAGCCGGACGTCGTGAACTTCTTGTTCGGCGGACCTTTGTCGCCCGAGTGCAGCGCCTGCCACTGCGCGAATATCCGATCGAGCTCGGCGTGATGGCCGTAGAAGATGAAATCCTCGGCCGCGGTCGGCGGAGAGGTCATGTGGCCGCCGACATAATCGACGTGAATGTATCCATGCGGACTCTGAATGCCGGCCGAGAAATCGGGCCACGGCAACTTCAACAGCGCCGTGATCTCGTCCGGCGCCACCGGCGGCTGCGCGGTGCCGCTGTTGTCGTTTCGCGTCCCGTCGGGAAACGCGTCTTCGAACGCCTTCGGATAGCCGTGGCTCCCCGTGGCATTCGTCGTCCAGTTCCAGTAGATGAGGGCGAGGCATGAATCTCCGCTGACGCTACGCAGCTCCTGTTCGAAATACGCGAGCATCGCGCGATGCCATGGCAGGAGCTGATTGTTGCTGTGATCGCACGGCCCTTCCGGGAAGCGTCCATGAACGTTTTTTCAGAATTCGTAGCGGTCGGGGTTCTGGCTCTTCAGCTTCTGGATCGCGTCGGAGAGCGCTTTGATCGTCGTCGCGTCGACGGCATCGACGTTCCGCCGCTCCCGGCAGTGCGCCTGAGCGAGGAGAACCGTCGATTGCAATGCCAGACTGACCAACAACGACAGCAGTGCGGCCCACACTTTCGTACGCATGAAATCACCTCCATATGATATGGAGTGCCGTGAGCCGGTATTATCCCTACCTCGAAAAACTAGAAACCGCGCAACAGGTGGCTAAGCGCGTAGCCATTTGATGGCCCGGGTTCACGATACCGCTCTACTTCGAAGCAGATCCCCCTTCCCCTCACCTCTTCTGCTGGCTCTTCGGAATCCACCAATCGAGCTCGCCGGGGTACCAAAGGTACAGACCCCACCCCTTACTCTCCTTCACGTTCTTGACCCGCTTGGCGATCGCCCACTTGGTCGAGACCTGGACCGTCCAGGTGTAGGGCTGATCGTCGGCCAGGACGGCGTGGAGCTGGCGATAGATGGCCACGCGCTTGGAGTGGTCGAGCTCGTGGCGGGCCTGATCGATGAGGGCGTCGGCAGCCGGGTTCTTGTAGAAGACGTAGTTCTGGCCGGCCGGCGGGAACTGCGACGAGTGGAACAGAGCGCGCGGATCGGGATCGGGATCGAGATCCCATGCGATATAGGAGCTCTGGAACTTGCCGGCCAGAAGGCCCTGGAAGTAGGCGCTCGGATCGATGGTCGTGATCTTCAAGTCGACGCCGATGTTCTTCAGCCACGATTGGTAGAGCTGTGCTTGCAGCATCGAGGTGCTGTTGCCCGCGCCGATGACCATCTCCAGCGCGAACGGCTTGCCGTTCTTGTCGAGAATGCCATCGCCGTTGGTATCGGTCCAGCCGAGGGAATTGAGGATTCGCTTCGCCTCGTCGGGGTCGTAGCGGATCACCGGAACCTCGGGGTTGTACGACCACTGATCGGGTGTGAACGGGCCGTTCATGGCCCGCGCCGTGCCGTGGTAGATGTTGTTGATGATCGACTGCAGATCGACGCACATCGCCAGCGCCCGGCGGACCCGCTTGTCCGAGAGTATCGGATCGCGTGTGTTCCAGGGGATGTAGTTGTAGCTGATCATGTAGAAACGGCGGAAGTTCATGGCCCGCATCAGATCGGGGCGGCGGCTCTCCATCGTCCAGACGTCGGAGCTGATCATGGTCTCGTCGATGTCACTACGTTTGATGGCCTGCCAGGCGGTGTTGTCGTCGCTGATGACCTTGAAGAGGATGGTCTGAATATGGGGACGGACTCCCCAGAAATCGGCGCGGCGCTCGAGAACGATTTCCTTTCCCGGAACGCGCCGGACGAGCTTGTACGGACCGGACCCGACGGCGGTCATGTTGTAGGCGGTCTTGAAGTCACCCTGCGAATAGACGTGCTGCGGGATCGGGCGCACGGCGACCGCGAATGCTACAAGCTGCGGCGCCAACACTTCCTTGAATGCCACCACGACGGTGTTGTGCGCGTCGTCGGCGTGCGAGTTCGGCTCGTCCAGCAGCTCGAACAGCCCCGCGAACTGTGCCGACTCCGATTTGGGATCGACGATCTTGAAGAGTGTGAACAGGACGTCGCTGGCCCGCACCGGCGTCCCGTCCGAGAAGGTTGCCTTCGGGTTCAGATGGAACGTGTAAAGCTTCCCGTCCGGCGAGATCTCGTACTTGTCGGTCAGCGAGCCGGCCGCGGTCGGAAGGAGGTTGGCATCGAGCTGCAGCAGCGGCGTGAAGAGGTACGCAGCCACATAGTGCTCATACCGGCTGTTGATGAGAAGGGGGTTGAGCGTGTTGATGTCGCTCGACAGCCGCCGGATGAGCGTACCGCCGTCCTGCGGCGTGTTCTCATCCTCGACGACCGTCTGAGGCTGGACCGGTCTCTCCTTCGAGCAGGCGCCGAGGAGAAGCAGGCTGAGTGCGAAGGCAATGCGGATTCGGTTCACGCCGGTGATTATAGGGGCAGGCCGTCAGGCGAAGGGGCTCCGACCGGTGGAAGTGAGAATTTTCAGCGGGCTTACTCCCGGCCTCCAGCGGTTGCACGAACGCGCTGCGGGGCATTCGGAGGGCGATTGACCAGCCGGTCTTCGTGCTGCGCCTCTTCTGTCGCGAGAAAATCGCACAAGGCGTTCATGTCGTTGCCGAAGCGCTCTGCCAGTTCCTGCCTTACGGCGCGGATTTCGGCGACCACTGCATCATCGACGGTGCGTTTCATGACGTAACCAACTCCTCGGGCGTACAAACGATCGGAGGTTCGTAGCCGTTTTCACGGCAGGCCGCATTGACGACCTTCAGAACCACCCCGTTCGCGATGTGAGTACAGTTCCACGTGAGCAGAAAATCCATCCCGTTGACCGCGGCAAGAGCAACATGCAGCGCGTCGGGAGCGGCCTTGTCCGGAAGTGTCGTAGCCCGGAAGACACGATCCCCAAGGAGGCGCGCTTCGTCAGTGATTCGAAGAACCGGCAAGCCTCGAACGAAGGCGCGCCTGGATTCCGCCGCGATCGGATCGCCACGGCCTATCTCGAACATGACCAGCTCTGAAACGTAGAGCTCGAAGTTGTGTCGCTGCTGGTCCCACCATTGTTGTGTCAGTTGTTGATGGGCCAGGGTAACGATGTCCCGACTTGGTCGCGCGGTCAGATAGCTGATCACGTTGCTGTCGAGATACGTAGCGGGAGGCACCCGCATACGTTACCTCAAGAGCGCAGACAATTCCCTCTAAGAACCTCACGGCAACGTAATCGACTCCGTGGCCACGTTGTAGAACGCATCGACGGCGCGGACGATGACGAATTTGCCGGCCAGCGCGCTGCGCTTGAGCCGGTACGTTTCGCTCGGCGAGTCGCTGATGCCGTCGACCGGGGTGATGCGGATCCACTTCTGCGCGTCGGCGGAGTATTCGACCTTGCCGATGGGCGAGAGCTTGTCGGTGATCCGGATGACGACGTCCTCCCCCTCGGTGGTGAAGGCAATCACCGGCGGTGTGTTGTCGACGGTGAAATCGATCCCCTCCTTGGCATCGCTCAACGGTGCGTCGGGATTGTCCTGAGCATCGGTCACGGTGAGACGCAGCTCGTAGGCGCCGTCGGGGAGCTGCGACGTATCGAAGTTCATCGACGTCTCCTCGAGGTTCTCGCGCAGGCGGAGCCACTTGCCACCTCCTTTGAGACGAAACGACAGCGTGTAGCGTAGCGAGTCGCCGTTGTCGTCGTGGGCGCGCCAGGTCACCGTGCGGTAGCCCTTGCGGAACACCTTCTTGCCGCTCTCGTTCTTGTCGCGCGGTGTATCGAGGCTGGTGAAGATCCCGTACTCGTCGGGATTCGTCGCCTCCACGATCTGCGGTGATTGCGGGTAGCTCCCGGTGATGTAGACCACGGCCGGGTCCTGGACTACGACGTTGTCGATCGACGGCGCGACATTGCGGTTGATGAAGGCCACCGTGACGCTGTCGACGGAGATGTTCGCCGCCGGCTTCGGCATGGTCAGCTTCCACTGGATGTACTTTCCGGGAGGGGCATCGACCTGGCCGCTGGCGGCGGTCGAGGCGCCACTCCATGGGCTCCACGTCGCGTCGGGAGTCCGGGTATTGCCCGAGCGAAAGGCGATGGCCAGATGACCGTCGCCGACGTTCGCCCCCTCGATGCGATAGTTTCCGAAGCGGGAGAAGCGCTCCACATCCTTCGCGGCGGAGCGGAACTCCGCCTTCGGGGAAGGCCCGGGCTCCATGCGATAGACGGCGCCGCTGTTCGTGGTCGTGATCAGTGTTTCACTGCCCGCCGTCGAAATGGAGACGACCTGCTTTCCGGGCACGGTGCCGACCAGAGCGACCTCGCTGTCCTTCAGCTCGTAGATGCGGCCCTGCGGTCCGGTAGCGAGGAGGATCGAGCCGTTCGGACCGCCGGTGATGCCGTAGGCCATCTCGTGCTCGAACTTGCGGACGATTTCGACGAAACCGTCGGGATTGATGCGGTAGATCTCGCCGCTCCCTCCGCCCGAGGCGCTCGATACCGCTCCGGTGCTGTCGTCGAAGGAGATGCTGACCTCGACGTTGCCGGCCGACTCGTCTTTCTTCTGCTCGCTGGACGAGGCGCTGGCAGACGTTGAGGCGGTGCCGGTCTGTCCGGCCGGTTTCGGCTGCGTCGCCTTCGACGGCGCGGTCGACGGCAGAACATTGCTCGCCGCGGAGGCCCAGCCGATGCCGTCGGCATCGACGTAGATGGACGAGATTTCGGACAGTGCGGAGTCGTAGAGCGCGTGCGCGGCGCCGTCGGGGCGGATCTCGTAGATGCGGCCCTTGGCGGAGCCGCCGGCGAGGATCGTTCCGTCTTTCTTCACCGCCAGGCAGCGGAGATGCGTCTCCGGCGAGTCGAAGAGAACCTTCCCCTCCCCTTTCGGCGTGACGCGGAAGAGCTTTCCGTCGACGCCGGTGGCGATGGCCAGGTCGCCGTTCGGCAGGAACTCCATCGCCCAGATGTAGGCCTGCTTCGGATCGTAGAAGACCGTGGCCTTCCCGTCATTCGGGTCGATGCCGTAGACCTTCCCATTGGGCGACGTACCGGCGTAGAGCACGCCATCGTGAAAGGCCACGGCGTAGATCTCAGGTTCGGCGGCGGTGTAGATCGCTTTCAGCTCGGTGCCGCGCAGGCGGTAGACCTTCCCCTGGTTTCCGGTGCCGAAGAAGTGGTCGCCGTTCGGCGCGGCCACCTGGGCCAGCACGAACGGCTCGGTGAACGTGCCGATCTTTTTCAGCGAGGGGCCCGGCCGCAGCTCGCCGCGCGAGGTGATGGCGAAACCCTCGATGTCACCGGAGAGAAAGTCTTCGGTGTTCCGGACGCGCCAGAACTGGGGCGCCACGGCGTAGGCGTTGATTGCTAGGGAAACAAGGAGCCCGGTAACTGCGAGAACAAGGCCTCGGCGCATTGTGCTGGTAATCCTTTCGTTTTCGGGAGTGCGCCGATCAACTGGCCGGCTTGACGTCGAGATCGATCTTCACGACGCCGTCGACGATATAGCCGAGCGGGTGCGCGATGTGTTGCGAGGCATGGTAGCGGACCGGCGCCTGCGGACCGTTCGAAGTGTCGCTGCTGACGATGGCGCGCATCGTCGGCGGAAGGTCCGGCAGGTAGACGCCGGCGGTGACCGCGCCGTCGGTCTGCTCGTACAGGCCCAGCGTCAGCTCGGTCGACGGGCGAAGCCGCTTGAGGACGCCGATGACCTGGTCGAGACTGCGCGGATCGGGCGGGACCAGCAGGAAGTCGACCTGATTGAGCACCGAGCCGCTGCCGACCAGCAGGTAGGCGGTGCCGGCGGCCTGATCGGCGGGGATGGTCACGTCGAACGTATCGACGAAGGCCTCGCCGCGGTACGGCTTCAGAACCGCGCGGACCTTCACCACGTCTCCGGGGTGCACGCGGCCCCTATCCGGCATCTCCAGCGACGCCTCGACGACCTTGGCGATCTTCAGATCGTCTGTATGTTGGAAACGGATCTTGACCGACTCGATGTCGGCTGCATGGAATTCATTCGACATCACGTAGCCGGCCACGACGGCCAGGTACGACGGGATGGCCTGGCGCGCCTGCGCGCCGGCCCACCCTTCGCGCAGGACGATCGGATCTTTGTAGCCCTTCAGCTTGATCTCCGACTCCAGCATCACCGTCCGTTCGCCGGCGGCGCGCTGGGAGTTGGCGACCACCGTGTCGGCAGCCATGGCCAGGATCAGCGGCGTGAGCTGCGAATGGCGCAGGACGTCGACGTGATACTTCTGCGCCGGCCCGGAGCCTTCCACCTCGAGGTCGACCGGGATCATGTCGGCCTTCTCCCCCATCACGCCCATGATGCCGACGGCGCGGTCCTGCCGGAATGCGCCGACGACCGCGCCGGTGTTGGCGAACTTGAAGGAGCTGGCCAGGCTGGGCAGCACGCCGACGATCTCCGACTTCGCCATCGGGAAGGCCACCTGCCCCATGTCCAGGAACGGGTGTCCGAAGGCATAGACGTGGTCACCGTCGATGTAGGTCACCGTGCCGGTGGCGGCGACGTTGAAGTCGCCGCGCAGCAGGACGGCGCCGATGGCGTCGCCCGCAGCGAACTCTTTCGATGCCGGGGTGCCGGTGGTGGCCGACGTCGACGAGGCGCCTGCCGGAACGGGCATGAAGCCGAGCGGATCGAGGTACTTGCCGAAGCGTCCCAGCGTGTCTGGGGAGAAGCTCGACATCGAGAGCGGCACGGCGATCGGTCTCGCGCCGGCGACGGCCGAGGCCGGCGAGGCGCCGGTCAGGCTGCTCATCATCGACTCGAATTTTTCTGCTGTTTTGTGCTGGATCATCGCCTGCAGGAACTCGGCGCCGCTCATGCGCGGGGTGGCCGCGACCAGCGCGCCGGCCGGGCCGCCGTCGACCTGGGCGATCTTCAACATTTCATCGATCGGGGTGATCCCGGCGATCGCCTCTTTCGCAAATTGCCACGAGTAGGCCAGCGCGCCGATGACCTTGCCGTCGATATAGATCGGCGAGCCGCTCATCCCGGCGATGACGCCGGCCCGTTCGATCATCGGTCCAGACACTTTGGCCAGGATCAGATCCTGCCCCGGCCCGATGTTCTCGAGAACGCCGGTGATCTCGACGTCGAAGCGCTCGAGTTTCGTACCATCGAATACCGTCTCCCCGTATCCGTGCATCCCCTTACGGACCTGCGAGAAGGGCATGGTTGTGATCGAAGCGGAGGCAGCCGTGGACAGACCGGCAACGATGGCGAGGGAAAGGGCGATGAGGGACCGTTGCACGCGGGCTCTAACAGCGGCGGATTTGAGGTATTTCGGCGCTTCGCGCGTTATCGGTTGTCGGTTGTCGGGATGGCGCGTTGTTTCCGATTCGTTGGGTTAACCGGCGCTTCGCGCGTTGTCGGTTGTCGGTTCTCGGTTGTCTGAGGCCGCAGCGCTGCCCGATGAGCCGCATTTGACCACCAAGCCCAAGCGCCTCGACCAACCGACAACCGACAACCGACAACCCGCTGAACGCTACACTGTCCAAGTTTGCGCAAACCAACCGACAACCGACAACGCACGAAGCGCTAATCGGGAATCCAGCAGGTAACCACCATCCCTCCCCCCTCCCGCCGCGCCAGCCGGACGTTTCCTCCGTGTGCGTCGATGATCTCGCCGGCCAGGGCCAGGCCGAGGCCGGTGCCGCCGGGTTTCGTGGAGTAGAAAGGGAGGAGGGCGTGGCGCAGCGTCTCGTCGTCCATCCCCTGGCCGCGGTCTTCGACGATCAGCGCGCTGCCGCCGTCGCGGCGGGCGATGCGGACGACGATCTCCCCCTCGGCGCTCCCCGCTTCACGGGCGTTCATCACCAGGTTGATGAGCACCTGCTCGATCTGGCCGCGGTCGATCATCGCCTCGTGCGATGGGGTTGTCTCGACGGCGAACGGCACGATGCGCTGAACGGCGGCCAGCAGGTCGTTCCAGGCCACCCGCTCGCGGCGCGGCTTCGGCAGCCGCGCCAGATGGGCGTAGCCGTCGATGAACTGCTGCAACGACGCCAGCCGCTCTTCGATCGCCGCATTGATCTCGGCCAGCCGCCCGTCATCGTCCATGCGCGCGCGGACCACGCCGGCGGAATGAAAGAGCGAGTGGATCGGCGCCAGCGAATTGTTCAGCTCATGATTGACCACGCGGATGGCCCGTTTCCAGATATCGAGCTCCTGCCGTCGCAGATCCTGCGTCAGTCGGGCGATGAGAAGGAGGACGTGCTCGCGGGTGTTGAGATAAAAGGTTCGCCGCGTCAGTTGAAACGTTTCGCCGCCGACGGTGAAGATCGCGCTCTCCCCCGAACGGAGCGCCTCCGCCAATGCCGGCACCTCGTCCGCGATCTCGTCGAACTTCCGCCCTTCGATCCTCTCCCCGCCGCCGAACAGATCGCGCGCGGCCCGGTTGACGAAGACGATCCGTCCGCGGTCACTGGTCAGAATCGTCGCCAGCGGCGACGCCTGCAGCACCGTCTCGAACAACAGCTCCCGCTGCACCGACTCGTTCCGCTGATCGCGGAGGACGTCGCCGATGTCGTTGTACACCGTCACCAGATCGGTGATCTCGTCGCTGCCGGTGACGTGAAGACGGAGACTGAAGTCATCGTCGGCAAAGCCGCGCACGCCGTCGACGAGAGCGCCGAGGTTGCGGCGGATGCGGCGGAGCGGGGCGCGCATGGTGAGGGACATGATCATCAGGCCGATGAGAAGCAACGCGGCGCCGAAGAAGGATGCGTTGCGCGGTGAGGCGTGGAAGAGCGCTCGAGCACCGAAGCCCGCGGCGATCGCGATAATGGCGATGGTGGCCGTGAGGTGCAGGGCGATGGTTCGCGTGAGGCGGCGTCTGGTCATAGCAGCACCAGCACCATTTTGTCATCCTGAGCCCGCCCCTTCGGCTGCGCTCAGCGGCTCCGGCAGGCTTCAGGATGACAGATTGCCCTGATCGTATCTTCACAACCTCTGAGCGAAGCGAAGAATCCCCCTCATGCCAGCCGCGCAGACGTCGCATGGTTCCTGCAACGAGTGGTAAGGCCATCCTTCTCGCGTGCTGCTCCACGCCGGTGAGCTAGAATTCCGTCAGGTTTGCGCGGGTCAAACCCGGCGCTTTTCATTCTGCCCTATCTTCGAGTCGCCGTCTGTCGTTGGCACCGTTCAATGTCTCCGCCTCCCGGCGGAAAAAGGAGAAGCCATGAACTTCGCGCGTTTGGGACCAGTCAGAATGATCGCCGTTGTTACCGCTCTGGGCTTGGCAGGGACACTGGCCGTGCATGCCCAGCAAGCGCCAGCCGTCAAGCGCACCGTCGTACTGAAACAGGACATGAGCATTCCAGAGCGGGAGGGCGTCATGGCTTTGGTGGAATTGCCTCCCGGCGCTGCGGAGGGCAAGCACACGCACCCGGCCGAGGTGTTTGCCTTCGTGCTCGAGGGTTCGATTTCGCTCGAGAATGAGGGCAGTCCCACGGTAACTCTGAAAGCCGGCGACGTTTTCCACATCCTCCCGGGTAAGGTTCATCAGGCGACGAACAACGGCGCCGTAACGGCCAAGTTGGCCGTGGTCTTCGTTGCCGAGAAGGGCAAACCGCTGACAACGCCGGTCAAATAGAGCCTCAGGGTGAGGTTGGGGTCGTATCTGGAAGCTCAACGCAGCGTGCATGTAAGAAAGTCTGTGGAAGTTGGTTTTCCAGATGCAACCCCACGTAATTGGCACGATGGTTCGCGTGAGGCGGCGTCTGGTATAGCAAAACAACACAGCAATGTCATCCTGAGCCTGCCGCAGCCGCTGAGCGAGCGTAGCGAGCGAAGAGCGGCGGAGGACGGCGAAGGATCTCACGTTGCGCGACCTGTGGCAGAAGCTCGGCAGAGGTTTGTCGTCAATCGGACGTCACAAAAACCACAGTTTCGCTCCTGCCCCAAGCAGCGCATCTGGAGATCCTTCGCCGTCCTCCGCCGCTCTTCGCTCGCTACGCTCGCTCAGCGGCTTCGGCAGTCTCAGGATGACAAATTACCAAGTCGTATTCTTTTAACAACCTCAGAGCGAAGCGAGGAATCCCGCTCACCGCTTCGTCGGCTCGGGCTCGGCGCGTCGGCGGCTTCGAAGCCCTCGTGGTCAGCTGCCGGAGGACGATTCGCCGTCACAATACGACGGATAACGGAGCCATCACAGCAACGGGAATGAGCCAACTCGTTCGACCGCAACGTGTTACGATCAACCCTGTGACGAGCCCAGTCGCCCGTTATCCATCGTGGCGTGATTTTCTCCGCGAGGCGGGAGGGGCTCAATAACAAGTGGGACTTCCGAGACCGGGCTGGTCGGGTCTACAACAAGGGTGAGCCATGACTTCTGACGCGATGTTTCAGTTCGCCACACCCTTGACCTTCGGCATTACCGGAATGAGCCATGACAAACAGGTCTATTCCGCACTCGGCAGTGGCTTTTTCGTTGCGCCTTTCACGGCAATCACTGCGGCTCACGTGGTTCGCGGCCTGTGGGACCTGCTCGAGATGCCATGGAGACAGGGGCAATACCCAAAACACACGGTCGAAGGAGCATTCGAGCTCGCCGCCGTCCAGCAAGTAGATCCGAACAATTCGTATCTCACAGCTCATTGGAAAATTACTGGTGCGACACCGCTCGACTACACCGATATGGCCTTTCTCAATCTCGTTCCGAATGACGTCGTGTCCAACTCCTTCCTTTGGCCGAAACCGTTTCCAGAGCTCGAACTGATTCCGCCCGACCTCGGTTCAAAAATATGGTCGTTCGGCTATGCCGAGGCCGCGTACAAACACACAGCTGGCGAGGCGGTTGTCGAAATCGAAGCGCAACCAAAGCTAATGGAGGGCCAGGTTACGGGTCACTACCCGCACGGTCGTGGTACCTGGATGTTTCCACAGTTTGCGGTCAGCTGCCCCTTCGAGCCTGGCATGAGCGGCGGCCCGCTTGTCCACGAGGAAAGAGTTTGCGGCATAGTCTCCTACGGTCCAGAATTGGAGGGTGGCGCGCGCGGTCTTTCGTTCGCAGCGGCTCTCTGGCCTCTCCTCGCATCAGAGGTAAACTCAGGCGTCGATCCCCGAGTTGCGCCGAACCCAGTACTTGAAATGCTCGCGACCGGAGCAATCGCTGGGCCGCGATGGAAGCACATTCAGTCACTGATAACAGCTGGAAAGACAGAGAGCGGTAAGACAATCATCGAGTTGCATATGTAACATATCGAGCGAACAGCCGGTCCAACAACGCCGACACCTGAGTGCGCAAGGAGAACGCCCAACATGAGAATCGCCACTTGCTTTCTAGTAATTGGTTTGGGTGTCTCGGGCCAGAACGCCGTCGGTGAGACCAGTCACTACTCGAAGCATCGCACTGACACCCTACCTTGTTCCGACCTACCGCGAAAGGCCGAAGAGCTGGCCGCACTTCGAAGTGCCATTTCCAAAGCTCGGGCCGCGATCGCCACAATCGATTTCGGCAAGATAGCTATCTCCTACTCACAAGGGGCGGCGATGATGACGGCCATAAAAGCTGATCAAGACGAACTGTCGTATGCAGATGCGTTTGCGGCGCGCGCTGAAGCTCAGCCAACGCTTCTGTATTACTGGGACGCATACTCTGAGGCCATTGACGCAAAGAAAGCCGTGGAAGGTGCGAACTGGACTCTTCGTTTCGCGATCGTGAACAATGACGAAGCATCAACGGTGCGCATCAAGAGGTGGCGCGACGACCTAGACGACGCTGCACACGATCTCGACGAAGCCAGACAATCCGCCGGTAAGTTTCTCCGGCACGTCCTAGAATCTGTAGATAAGTGTGCGTTCGGCGTGGTCTACCAGCAGAAGAGAAGTGCGCGAGCGAACACGCCCTGAGAGACGCGTCGCGCCGCTGGGTTTGCCGGTTGGGTCAGCAAAACGACCGGGCGCGCTTGCGCGCGCGCGGCCTCCCTCCCATCCCACTACGCCTTCGGATCACCGGACGTGCCGGAACCCTCCGTAACCGGTTGTTCGTCCGCCGCCGTACCCGCATCCTGCGCCGCCTTCTTCCGCCGGCTGAATCTCTTCAACCGCTTGATCTCCTCCACGTGCGGCACGAGGATGGCGTTGGCCGGGTCGCGCGCCAACTGTGAACCGATGGTGTACGCCTGCGCGGCGATGAGGTCGACGCGCAGGCGGCGAATGAGGTTCGCGCCGGAGACGCCGTTCAGCATCTTCCGCAGTTCGTCCTCCACCGCCGTCCAGCGGTTGGCCTCGCTCTGCAACGAACGCACTTCGTCGGCCGGCTGGCCGACGGCTTGCGAGACGTTGTCGAGCGCACCGATGACGTTGATCGACGCCTGCAGGACTGGATCGGGCGTGCGTATGCGTCCACGGAGCGCTTTTCGCTGCGCGGCCGTCAGCGGCGTGACTTCACCCATCCGCGTGCTGATGGCGCGCAACTGATCGACGATCTCCTCGGGGGCCAGTGTCGCCGGTGCCGGCCGCAGGACGTCCGCGGCGGTAGAGAGGTCCATGGTCTTCTCATTCGTGCTCATGGCGTTTCTCCTTCGTCAGGGCCGGAGGGAACGACGTGCTGGCGGCCATCGGCTTGGCCGCCACGAACGTGGGGCTCACGAGCGCCGGCTCCCACTCTCGAGAACGCTGGCGAACCAGCCCCATGAGTACGGTTTGATATCAAAGGGATGCAGATGATGTCAAGCCGTGCTGCGCCGGCTTGATGCCGGGCAGCGCCGTCCCAGTGCCGGGAAATGCCGTCTTGGTGCCGGGCAGCACCGTCTTTATGCCGGGTAATGCCGTTCCAATGCCGGATATCACCGTCCTAATGCCGGACGTCGCCGTCCTAATGCCGGATATCGCCGTCCTAATACCGGACATCACCGTTCTAATATCGGGCAACGCCGTCTTAGTGTCGGGTACTGCCGTCTTAGCGGCGGGCAGTGCCGTTACAAGGCCGCGCAAGGCCGTTCTGATGCCGGGCAATGCCGTCCTAATGCCGGGCAGTGCCGTTCTGATGCCGGGCAGTGCCGTCCCGATGCCGGGCAATGCCGTCCCAATGCCGGGTAGTGCCGTCTGAATACAGGATATCGCCGGCCCACAGCCGGGCAGCTCCGGCTCGATACCGGACAGCGCGACTCACGGGCTGGCGACCGCTGCTTGCTGGATTCGCATCGAACGCCCTGTCGCAACGCGGCGGAGCGGAGAGCGGGCGTCCGCGCCTGCTCCCGGCGGGCGTCTCGCCCGACGGTGGGGACGAAGGCGAACCTGACTGTTGGGCCACGACGGAGAAGTCACGATCCGCGTTTCCAGGTTCCACCCTGCTGCTCGCTCGGACCCACCGCCGGGCGGGACGCCGCGTCGGGAGCAGGCGAAGACGCCCGCTCTCCCGATCAGTCACCGCGGCCGCCGCTCCAGCACGATCCCCAACCGCTGCATCTTCCGATACAGCGCTTGACGCGAGACGCCCAACGCCTTTGCCGCGTCAGAAACGTTCCCCCCGCCGTCGCGAAGGAGCAGCTCGATCTGCTCCTTCTCCCCGTGCACAGGTGAGGCGGCGCGGACACCGTCCGTGGCCAGCCCGAGGTCGACCGCGGAGAGGACATCGCTCGACGCCGTCACCGTCGCGCGCTGAACGCGGTTCTGCAACTCGCGGATGTTCCCTGGCCAGTCGTACGTCACCAACGCATCGCGCGCATCGTCGCTGAGGCGCCAGGCGCGGCCGGAGCGCTTGCGCGCGGCGGCGAGGAACGACTCCGCGACCGGCAGCACGTCGTCCCGCCGGTCGCGAAGCGGAGGGATGTGGATCTCGATCACGTTCAGGCGGAAGAAGAGATCCTGCCGGAACCTCCCCTCGCGGACGGCTTGCCCGAGGTCCGCGTTCGTGGCGCAGAGCAGGCGGACGTCGACATGGCGCGTGTCACTGCTGCCGAGGCGCTCGAACTCGCCGTTCTGCAGGACGCGCAGCAGCTTCGTTTGCGCTGCTGCTGAGAGGTTCCCGATCTCGTCGAGAAAGAGCGTGCCGCCGTTGGCAGTCTCGAACCGTCCGATGCGCAGCCGTTTCGCTCCCGTGAATGCCCCTGCCTCGGCGCCAAAGAGCTCGCTCTCGAGCAGATCGTCGGGAAGCGCGGCGGCGTTCACTTTGACGAACGGCATCTTCCGCCGCATCGAATTCGACTGAATCAGCTCGGCCACCTTCTCCTTCCCCGCCCCGTTCGCACCGGTGATCAGCACCGGCACGTCGGCCGCCGCCACCTGCAGCGCCAGCGTGATGACGCGGTGCATGGCCGCGCTCTCATAGACGATGCCGCGCAGATCGAAGCTCGACGCCAGCGCAGAGCGCGCCCGGCGCACTTCGCGCTCCCCTCGGCGATCGCTCAGCGAGTTGCCGACGATCGCCAGCAGCTTGGCGTCGTTCCACGGTTTGGCGAGGTAGTCGACCGCCCCTTCCTTCACCATCTGCACCGCCGTCTCCAGCGACGTCCAGGCCGTGAGCAGGATGACCGGCATCCCCGGGTCGATCTTCCGGACGGCTCGGAACAGCGCCAGCCCCTGCTCTCCGCCGGTTGCGCCCGGCGTGAAATTCATGTCCTGCACAACCAGATCCGCGTCGCCGCGGCGGATGACCTCCTCGGCGTCGGCCGGGGTCGAGACGGCGATGGCGTCGATGCCATGGATGTCGAACAGCAGCAACAGCGCCTTGGCCACGGCCGGCTGATCCTCGACGATCAGGACCGTGCCGTCGATCCGGTCGTGTCCTTGCGTCGAAGTCATGTTCAGCGCCTGCGCTCCGATCAATTATGCTCCGCGCGTGGCGATGACCGGCGAGAAGCGCGTGGCGCGCATGGCCGGAATCAGCGTGGCGATGATCCCCTGCAGCCAGAGCAGCACGATGGCGACGGCGAGGTATCGCCAATCGAGCTTCGCGCCGCTCGTCTTCGTCACCAGCAGGATGTTCAATCCATACGCGGCGGCGACGCCGAGAATCAGGCCGGCATTCGTCACGATCCAGTTTTCCAGGAGGAAGTAACGGAGAACGGCCCCTTTGGTTGCACCAAGGGCGCGGCGCGTGCCGATCTGCTTGCGCCGTTCGGTCACGGAGAAAGCGGTCACGCCGACGATGCCGAGGCCGGTGACGAGCACGATCAGGGCGATGACCATCGACATCGCACCGCGCACGATCCTCCCCTGGGTGAAGTAGCGGTCTTTGATCTCATCGATCATCTTCATCTGGATATTGCGACCGTTATTGGCCTGCAGCATCCGCCGTTCGATCAGCGGAACGACCTGCGCCATCGTTCCCGGCTTGACGCGGACGAGATACTGCGCACCGCTGCGCGACACATGGCCGGCGTACATGACCGCGTACTCGTGGATCGGCCATCCGTATGGGTTGTAGAAAGGATCGAACACGCCGACGACGTTGACGACGGTATCGCCCGTCTCGATGAGCTGCTTGCCGACGGCGCTCTGTCCTTTGAACATCAGTTTCTCGAGATCGCGCGAAATGACGGCCGTGCTGGGCGCCTTCGAATTCGGATCGTCGTCGAGATCGGTATCGCGCAGCGGCCGGCCCGACACGAGATGGACGCCGAGCGTGTCGAGGATTCCGGGCGTGTTGTAGTACATCTGCGTGCGGAACTTGCTGCCGTCGCCGCCGCCTGCCGACACCTCGCCGGAGCTTCCGCCTCCCTGCCACGGCAGGAAGTTCGTGTTCGCCACCGCCACCACGCCGGGGATGGCCTGGATCGCCCGAAGGTCGGCGTTGACCACGGAGATGCGGTACGGCAGATCCTTGAACGCCGGCGAGAACGGTCTGGTACGAACCCAGACGATGTTGTCGTCGTCGAAGCCGGAGCGTTTGAGCATCTTCTCCCCTTCGTCGCGGATCATGGTGATGGCGTTCGTCACCACCGCCAGTGTGATGGCGATCTGCACGACGATGAGCAGAAAGCGGACTTTGTTGCGCTTCAGGGCACGGATGATCGGTCCAAATTCCATGGTGTCTCCTCGTCAGATCTTGAGTTGCACGGCCGGTTGCACGGAACAGATCCGCCAGGCCGGATAGAGGCCGGCCAGAAGACCGGCGCCGAGGGAAAGAAACAGCGCGGCAACGACCATCTCGCCGTCGAGGGCGATGATCGAGGTCGCCGTGATCAGCTTCCCGATCAGGCGCATAGCGCCGATCGACAGCAGCATGCCGATGATGCCGCCGGCCAGCCCCACCAGCTCGCATTCGGTGATGTGCTGCAGGAAGACGTCGATGCGCGTCGCCCCGAGCGCCCGCCGTACCGACACCTCCGGCGCGCGCGCCAGGAACTTGCCCAGCAGCAGGCCGGTGAGGTTCAGCGCGCAGATGCCGAGGAAGAGCACCGAGATCGCCGCCATGGCGTTGATCTGCGGCGTGATCACGCCGAACTCGCTCATCAGGTCGTAGAGCGAGGTGACGCGATTCATGAGCGGCCGCTCGAAACGGCCGTGTTTCTTCTCCTCGAGGACGTAGCCATCGACGAAGCGGTGATACTGCGCCGCATCCGCCGGCGAGCGCAGCTCCACCCATAACTGCACCCAGTCGACGTCGGAGTTGAGAAACTCCTCGAAGGTGTTGCCGGCGGACTTCCAGCCGTCACTGTTGCCGCTTGTGCGGATCTTCATCGCCGGGGTCAGCGAGAACGGCAGGTAAATCGGTTCGGGCTCGGCGATGAAGTTTCCGTTCAGGTCGTACATCCGGATGAACGGGCGCCACGGCTTGAGCACGCCGACCACCGTGAACTCGCGGTCTTCGATGCGGATGCGTTTTCCGACCGAATTGATCCCGCCGAAGAGCTTCTGATTCATGGCGTCGTCGATGACGACCACCTGTTCGCCTTTGGCGTCGGCGCGGCGGTCCCACGGCCCGCCGTAGGCGAAGGGAATGTCGAACATCGTGAAGAAGTCGCCAAAGCAGAGCCGGACTCCCTCGCTGGACGGACGGGCCACGCGCGGATCGGGATAGACCGTCATCATGGCGGTGAACGCGGCGGTCTGCCGGAGCGGGATATTCGAGCGCATCAGGGCCATGGCGTCGCGGTAGCTGATCTGCGGCGGGATGGTCGCCGCCGAGTTGCCCTGTTGCGCCGGATACGGCGTGTGCGGATCCCAGTTGTCCATCCGCACGTAGAAGAGCTTGCCGCTCTTGCCGGGCAGCGGATCGCGCGCGAACATGTGCCGCACGGTGGTGAACGTCGTCGACGCGCAGATGCCGAGGGCGATGCCGCCGATGATGACCGCCGTCAGGATCGGATTGCGGCGGAGGCTCTTTAGGGCGATGCGAACGTTGTAGAGCAGCATGGTCGTCCTCACTTCGCCGACTTCAGCGCGCCGCCGAACAGCGCCGGCGGACGGTCGACGTCGATCACCCGGCCGTCGAACAGATGGATCTCGCGCGATGCCCGCGCCGCGCACTCCGGGCTGTGCGTGACCATGACGATGGTCGTGCCGCGTTGGTTGATCTCATCGAGCAGGTCCATGATCTCGCGCGCCATGAGCGAGTCGAGGTTTCCGGTCGGCTCGTCGGCCAGGATCAGCTTCGGATCGGCCGCCAGAACGCGGGCGATGGCCACCCGCTGCTGCTGACCGCCCGACATCTGCGACGGAAGATGATGCAGCCGCGAAGAGAGCCCGACCATCTCCGCCGCCTTCTCGATGCGCGCCTTCCGCTCCCCTGCCGGCATACCGCGGTAGCGCAGCGGGACGTCGACGTTGTCGAAGAGGTCGAGATCGGGGATCAGATTGAAGCTCTGAAAGATGAATCCGATCTTCTGATTGCGGATGTGCGACATCTCCCGGTCCGAGAGCCGGCTGACGTCTTTGTCGTCGAGCTCGTAGACGCCGCCGTCGAAGACGTCCAGCAGTCCGGCCACGTTGAGAAAGGTGGTCTTGCCCGACCCCGAGGGACCCATGATGGCCACGAACTCGCCTGCTTCGACCTCGAGCGAGAAATCCTCCAGGGCATGCGTCTCCACGAGCTCGGTCCGGTAAATCTTCCGTATGTTCTTCATGCGAAGCATCGATCTGTCTCCTGTCACCGCAGAATGAGTGAGTTGACGTTGCCGAACGGCGAAGTGTCCGAGAGGATCACGCGATCCCCCTCGTGCAACCCGCTGACGATTTCCACTTCCGAGGCTCCCACCGACCCGAGCGTGATGGCCCGCCGCGTGGCCATGCCGCCGTCGACGACGTAGGCGCTTCTCCCTCCGCTGGCCTCCACGAATGCTCCTCGGGGGAGCTTGAGCACGTTCTTCTTCGATTCGAAGACCAGCCGCGCGCTGACCCGCTGGTTCTGCCGCAGCCCCTCCGGCCATTGCTGATCCGGCACCGCCCGCGCCGTGATCTGGTTGCCGACGATCTCCGGCGAGACGGCGGTGAGGTGCGCCGCGTGCTCTCCGTTGCCGTACCCGATCATCAGCGCCGTCCCGATCCGCACATCGGCCGCGTACTCCTCGGGGACGGTGATCTCGAGCTCGAGCGAGGAAAGATTGATGACGGTGAGGATGGCCTGGTTCGCCGCCACCGGATCGTGCTCGTTGACGGTGATGGCCGCCACCATCCCGTCGAACGGCGCGCGGATGGTGAGGTCCTCGAACCGCTTCTGCATCTCGTCCGTGGCCGTCTGCTGCCGGTCGACCTGCAGCTTCCGGCTGCGCACGTCGAAGTCGACCGTGTCGTGGTTCAGCCCGATCTCGCGCTGTGCCTGCGCCAGCTCCAGCTCGGCGACATGAACCTCGTCCTGCGCCCGCTCGTAGTCGGGTCCATTGAGCAGACCATCGTTCCGAAGCAGCTCCGCGCGATGCAGCCCACGCTTCGCAGCTTCCAGCCGCACCTGCGCCAGCGCCGCCGCCTGACGAAGCCGCGCATCCGATTGCGACCCGGCGATCCTGCCGCGGTCGAAGTCGGTGCGATATGACAGCAACTGCGCTTTCGACTGCTCCAGCGCGCTCCGCAACTCCGGACTGTCGACGATGGCCAGGATGTCGCCCTTGCGCACCACGCTCCCCGCCTTCGTCCGTAACGCGACGACGCCCTGCGCCGGACTGATGAGCGTCGGATGCAGCGCCGCCACCACACGCCCCTGCACGGAGATGTCGCGCACCAGATCGCCGCGCACGACGACGCCAAAGGCGAGCGTCGACGCATCCACCGCCCGATCCCCCCGCGACCACCGCCGGATCGCCGGAAACGCGAACGCCAATACAACGACGGCAGCCAGCACGACGCCCGCTGCAATCATCCTGGCCCGCGTAAACCCCGACCCAGGCGCCACCACGCGGTCCATCGACGATGTGTTTTCAATCATTCGGCAACGCTATAGCGCAACCGAGGTGCCATGAGGGATGTGCTTGATTCTGCGATGGTTCGTCGGATTTGGTGCTGTCCGCAGAGTGTCCGAAAGGACAGATGTCCGCGGACAAGTGTCCGCAGGACAAACGTAGGCCGGACTCTCCAGCCTTCGATTGAGATCATCAGCCTTGCACAACGACGAGTCGCGAGCCAGGGACTAATGTGGCACAGACACTCTTGTCTTTGCCCCGGCCGGAGCCGCTGCTGCTGAGGGCTTGCGATGTTGAGTCTCGCGAGACCCGGCACAGACAAGAGTGTCTGTGCCACATTGGCCTCCGTATCGGCCCATCTCCTATCGGCATCGGAAGATCCGTCCACCAGATCTCGCCCAGCGAGATCACCATTCGACCTTTTCCAGGAGTCGACGAGCGGCGGCGTTCACGAAATCCGTTTCCTGCTCGACTTCTGCGCAAACGCGATTGATCGCCTCTGTCACCTCATCCGGCGAATGACGGGCAACACATTCACGCAAAGCGGCGCTGTATACCTCGCTTCGCGATCGATGACCGCGACGGGCAAGACGATCCACCTTTTCGAAGAGGTCGTCAGGGATGGAAACCGATGTTTTCATACTGTCAGGATACGTCTTCATCGACGAACCTGCATGGTCGCGAGGAAGCGCGAAGCGCACGGAGCAACGATAGAATCAGCGCGCCGAAGGCTCAAGCCACCATGAACGTCACCCGCACCGCCTCCGCCGCCTTCACCGCCGAATTCGAGAGTGAGGAGGAACTGCGTGAGGAGCAGCGCAC
>DATMNC010000085.1:0-96038 GCA_035569395.1 Thermoanaerobaculia bacterium
GTAGTCGCGGGCTTGTGGCGGCGCGGCGATGACGACCGGCATGAAGCCGATCAGCTTCGCGGCCTGGCGCAAGGCGGGGGAATCGTTGCCGACGATCATCGCCTTGGCGCCGAAACCGTCATCCTCTTCGTGTGCGGGAGCGGTAGGATCCGAGGCAGCTCCGGCCATCTCCAGGTTGCGGCGGTCGACCGGCAGCTTCGTCCCGCAGACGGGACAGGGAACGAGCACCGGCTTCATCGGAAGCTTCGTCTCGTCGAGGGAGAGCGTTTTCTGGCAGGAGGTGCAGGTGATCTTCATCGCCTTACTCCAGCATCGACAACATCGATTCGTCGTCGGAGCCCACTGTCGCCGTCTCCGGTCCTTCGCCGAGGCGAAGGGCAAGGTTGGTCGGGTTCGTGGCGTACGCCAGCGCGATCTCCCGCGTGATCACGCGGGCCGTCCACAGTTTCTCGAGCTCGTCGTCGAAGGCCTGCATCCCGTCGACCGATCCATCGTGCATGGCGTCGATCAGCGATCGCCCCTCATTCTCGCCTTTGAGCACGTAGTCGCGCGTGCGCATCGTCGACTTCAGGATCTCCAGCGCCGCGATCCGTCCGCCGCCGATCTTCGGCAGGAGACGCTGCGACAGGACGTAGCGGAACGACTGCGCGAAACGCGTGCGCACCTGCGACTCCATATCCTTGGGGAAGACGCCGACGATCCGGTCGATGGTCTTGGCGGCATCGATGGTGTGCAGCGTCGAGAGAACCAGGTGTCCCGTCTCCGCCGCTTCCATGGCGATCTCAATGGTCTCGACGTCGCGCATCTCGCCGATCAGGATCACCTTCGGTGCCTGCCGCAGCGCGGAGCGCAGCGCGTGGGCGAAGGTCTTCGTGTCCGATCCCAGCTCGCGCTGGTTCACGGTGGCCTTGAGGTGTTTGTGCATGTACTCGACCGGATCTTCGATGGTGATGATGTGGTAGGCGTAGTTCTGGTTGATCTTGTTGATCAGCGCGGCGAGGGTGGTCGACTTTCCCGAACCGGTCGGCCCGGTGACGAGCACGATGCCATTCTTGAGCTTGCAGATGTTCGCCAGCTCCGGCGGCAGGTTCAGCGACTCCAGCGTCGGAACGCCCTCGGGGATGACGCGCAGGACGATGGCGTAGGTGCCGCGCTGCGAGAAGATGTTTACGCGGAAGCGCGTCTTCTGCGGAATCGAGTACGACAGGTCGACCGATCCGCTGCTCAGCAAGGCGCGCGTCAGCTCGCGGTCGCCGCGCAGCATGTGCATGACGATCATCTCGGTCTGGTAGGGAGTGAGACGCGGCAGGCCGGGGAAGTTGACCGGGACAAGCTGTCCGTCGACCTCCACCTGCGGCGGCCGTCCGACGGAGACATTGAGGTCGGAGACCCGGTCCGAGGTTTTCAGCATCGCCTCGAGGATGGCGTCGAGATTGAAGTTCTTCATGGATGAGCGCTAGCGCGCGTTGTCGGTTGTCGGTTATCGGTTATCGGTTGGTAAGTTGCCGGGACCGGTACCCCACATTGTACGCAACCCGACACCCCGTCAGTCGACAACCGATAACCGACAACCGATAACCGGGCACCACCAGGCCCCGCCAAGTACAATCCTCCCCATGTCGATCATCGCCATTGATTACGGCGGCCGGCGCATCGGGGTGGCGGTGAGCGAGTCCGGAACCATCGCCACACCGCATTCGGTGGTGAAGAACGAAGGGGAGATCGTCGACAAACTGGCCGGCATCGCCCGTGAGCTTGACGCGGAAACGATCGTGGTCGGCGTGCCCCGGCGCGCGCACAGTGACACCGGCGAGCAGAAGTTCCGCGATTTCGCGGAGCGGCTACGGCAGAAAACGTGCAAACCGGTCGTCCTCTGGGACGAGGCCCTCAGCACCACCGAGGCTTCCCGGCAATTGCGCGAGAGCGGAACGAAGCGGCGGGATGCCCAGCGCGAGATCGACATGCACGCCGCTGCCGTCATTCTGCAGTCCTATCTCGACGACCTCGCCAGGAGGGCGTCATAGCCCGGCGCGCCAGCGGCCGCGGGGGCTGCCGCAAGCTGCTGCACTCGCTGATGACGGTCGGCATCTTTGCCGTCATCCTCGGCGTCGGCGGCGGCTGGTTCTTCCTGCGGGCCATGCGCTCGCCGTACAGGAACTACACGCAACCGTTCAAGGACGTCGAAGTCCATCACGGCCTCCGCACCTCTGCGATCCTCAAGCACCTCGAAGCAGAGGGGATCATCCGGGATGAATACTTCCCGCTGATCTACATGAAGGTCGTCCGTTACAACGACAAGATCAAGGCCGGCATCTACGAGTTCTCCAAACCGATGACGGCGGAGGAGGTCCTCGACAAGTTGATTCGCGGCGACGTCATCGCCAAGAGCGTCACGGTCCGCGAAGGGCTGGACCGCTTCGCCGCGGCACACATCTTTGTCCAGGAAGGATTCGGCCACGACGCGGAGTGGGACAGGCTCACCGCCAATCCGGACTTGATCCGCGATATCGCTCCCGAGGCGAAGACGCTCGAGGGCTATCTCTTTCCGGACACCTACAAATTCAATCCCGGCACACCGCCGCGGGCCATCATTCAGGCGATGGTGGCGAATTTCCGCAAGCACTTCAGCGGTGAGATGAACTACATCACCACCGGCCTGAGTCTCCATCAGACCGTGACGCTGGCCTCGATCGTCGAGACCGAGGCGCGCATGCCGCAGGAGCGGCCGCTGGTGGCGTCGGTCTACATGAACCGCATCAACCGCAAGATGCTCCTCGGCGCAGATCCGACGGTGATCTACGCGCTGAAACTGGCCGGGCGCTGGGACGGTAACATCCGCAAAGCCGACCTGCAGATCGACTCGCCTTACAACACCTATCGTTTCCACGGCCTGCCGCCCGGCCCGATCGCCAATCCCGGCCTGGCTTCACTCCAGGCCGCGGCGGCACCGTCGAAGAGCGACTTCCTCTACTTCGTCGCCAAGCACAACGGGACGCACGCCTTCGCCACGAACCTGGCCGACCACGACCGGAACGTGCAGATCTGGCAGATTCAGTGGTACCGGGATCAGCGTGCGGCGGCCAAGACTCCTTGACCGCGACGCAGCCGTGTCCCCGTTCCCTGGATACGATCATGGGCACAGCAAACGCAGACCCTCATCTGCCTTTCGATGTTAAAGTTTCGTGTCGCGCGCACAAACTATGAGCCGGTGGCCCAGAGGAACAAACCAAATAACTACTGCGAATAACCTTTTGTGTTATCCTCCCCCGCACCGCATACAAAACCTGGGGGTCCCGAGAGAGTATGTCTGCGAAAAACCGTCCGTACGAGCAGTTCGGTCCGTTCATCCTCTTCAAGAAACTAGAAACCGATGCTCTCGGTGATCTCTGGCGCGCGGGGCGCGTCGACGGTGGTCAACTCGGTCCGACCATGGCGGTGCGGCGTCTGTCGGGCGGCAATCGCGCGGCTCTGGTTGAAAGCGCGGTCGAGGCCAACCAGCTTGTTCCGCTGCTGAGCGGGACGACATTCGCCAAAGATCAGACCATCGACGTCGCCAACGGCATCCCCTTCCTCGCGCACGAGTATTCGGGCGGACGTTCGCTGCGGCATATCGTCGATCGCGCCCGCGGCGGCGCGGGCGTTACGGCGAATCCAGTACCGATCGATCAGGCCATCGTCATCGCCGAGAAGATCGCGCTCTCTCTGTCGACGACGGGCGATCTCCGGTATCTCGGCCACCGTCTCGCGCACGGCGCGCTGATCCCGCAGTTCGTCTGGATTACGGACGAAGGCGAGATCCGCGTAGCCGGCCAGCAGATCGGAAAGGGTCTCATCGCTTCGCTGTCCGACACGAAGGTGGCCGCCGAGCTGGGTCGGTACTTCGCTGCGGAGTACCGTTCCTCAGCCGAGGTCTCGAAGACGACCGATGTCTACTCGCTCGGCGCGGTTCTCTACCTTCTCGTTACCGGCAGCGAGCCGCCAGACGCGGTGACGAGCAGCGCGTTCGCGCAGACGATCGGCGCGGCCAAGACATTCGCCGGGCAACCGATCCCGGATGATATTCGCACCCTCCTCGAGAAATCGCTGGCCATCGATCCCAATGCCCGCTATGCATCGATCGGCGAGATGAAACAGGTGCTCTCGTCGCTCGTGCACGGAGGGAACTACTCGGCGTCGACGTTCAATCTCGCCTTCTACCTCAGCAACCTTCTGAAGAAAGAGTTGGAAGGGGAGTCGGTGGACCGCGAGAGGGAAGCGAAGGTCAATGTCGCGGCCTACGCACCGGTGGCGATCGCCGCCGCGGTCGAAGGGGCGCCGTCATCGGACGAGGCGCCGGCGAAGAGCCGCATGCCGTTGTATGCCGCTGCCGCCGTGGTCGTGCTCGCGGTGGGCGCCGGCGCGTTCTTCATGCTGAAGCTGAAGCCGAAGCCGGCCGCTCCGGTGCTGCATGCCGCCACTCCCCCGCCGAAGCCGAACGTCGTCATCTCCCATCCGGTCATCGCCGCCGCCCCGCAAACCAGCACCGCCCCCCTCGACCCCGCCGCGCAGAAGAAGGCCTTCGAGGCCGCGGTCGAGCAGAAGATGCAGGAAGAGATGATGAAGCTGCAGGCGGACATGAACAAGAAGCTCAAGCAGGAGCAGCCGAAGAATGTCCCTGTGCAGACCGCCAGCCTGATCACGCCGCAACCGCAGCAGCAGATCGATGATCGCGGCTCCGCCGCGGCGCTCGACCAGCGGCGCGTGAGTTCACGTCAGGAGAATCAGCCGCCGACGCAAACCGTCGCCACGCAGGCGCCGATCGTACCGCCACAGCCGCAACCTGCCGTTTCCGCACCGGCGCTGACGCCGCCTCCCGTCGCCACGATCCACGAGGGAGACCTCGTTGACGTGACGGAGCTGGATAAGCTTCCGCAGCCTCTCTCGGAGATCCACCCGTACTATCCGCCCCTAGCCGCGCAGCAGCGCGCGGAGGCGTCGATCATCCTCTCGGCACTGATCTCGGAAAACGGCGAGGTCATCGACGTGAAGATTCTCCGCGGCGATCCCCGCTTCGGCTTCAACGACGCTGCGGCGCGCGCGATGAAATCCGTACGGTTTACGCCGCCGATCAAGGACGGGAAACGCGTCAAGACATGGCGCCCGCAGGCGATTTCGTTCAAGCGGTGATTCAAAAGGCTTTCACCACAGAGGCACAGAGGACACAGAGAAAGGATGAAACCTGAAGGATGAACGCGCTGTTTGATTCATCCTTTCATCCTTCATCCTTCAGGTTTCATCCTTTCTCTGTGATCTCTGTGCCTCTGTGGTTGAAGGCCTTTTCTAGTCGCCAATCTCCTTCCAGAGAATCCGATGCAACGCCAGCCCCAGGTCTCGGGCGTCGTTGCTGCGGTGAAGCCGCGACAAATTGACGGCGTGGTCGACCGAGAGCATCAGGTCGTCCGGCACGCCGCTCCGCGACACGACGGCGTACGATCGCTCCACGTCGGCCTTCTTCGGAATGAAACGATCGACAACGGTACCGTCGAACGTGACCGTCACCGTAGGCCGGGGCTCGGCATCGAGAGGAAACTGCATGGTCAGGCCGAGTTGCGCGCGATGGCCGAGAGGTGCGAGCTGCATGTGGCTTTCGCCCGCCATCCATCGCCAGTGATCTCCGTTGTCTCCCCCCTCGTCGCCGTACCAGCCTGCGCCAAACTTGATCCAGCCGGCGATCGGGACTACCGAGGCCTCGAAATAGCGGCGATTGAAGAGCGCCCATAGATGTTCGCGCCGGCGGCGGAAATTGGTGGCCTGCGCGGACGTGCTGGCGACGTCGGCGACGTACACGGCGTTCCTGTCGGCCGGTGCCTTTGAGGGATCGAAGCCTTCCTCGGCGGGGATGATCTTGTAATCGGTGAGGAAGTAGGCGACAAACGGCTCCAGCCCTCCGGCCGCGTAAACCGTCGCTCCCCGAGGGACGTTCTGCCGGATCCAGCGCATCGCCTCCACCGGCGGCGAGTCGGTCTTTCGTACCGTGCGCAGGCCGGGCCAGACCCAGACGATGTAACGGCCGATGATGATGGCGGCGAGGATCGCCTGCAATGCCGCCGCGAGCCGCTCCCGAGGGAGCGCACGTACGCGCGCGGCGATGAACGTCGCCGCGACGTCCAACCCGTCCGCCGCGAGCAGTACGTTCGCGGCGATATACGCGAGCGACAGACGGCTGATACCGGTCGGACTCAGTAGAAACCACGCCAGCAGAAAGCCCGGCTCGAAGGTCAGGACGATGTCGCGCTGTGAGCGCCGCGGACGCAGAAAGGCCAGCAGCGTGAAGAAGAACATCAACGTCGAGGCCGCGCGCGATTCGAACGGATCGAACAGAAAATCCTGCAGCAGGAACCGCATCGGCGTCCGCGTCGGATTCAGCGCACCATCGACGGTGGCGACGTAGTGCTGATGCCACTTCGTGGCGAAGATGTATTCGTCGATCCCGGTCAGCTTCGCGGCGATGCCGTAGCCGGTGACGACGAGGACGATGATCAGCGCCGTTCCGGCGATCACCTCGCCGCCGCGCCGCGCGCGCAACCGCCGCCAGGAAGCGACGATCCACGGCCAGGCCATCAACAGGTTCTGCGCGCGCACCAGCATGGTGGCGGCGAAGAGGATGCATCCGGCGATGTACGTGCCGCGCCGCCGGTCATCGCGCAGCAGCAGCGCCGCTCCGGCCAGCGCGGTCACGAGCGCGAGCTCGTCGGTGAAGCCGGTCCCTCCCCAGTACCAGACGTTCGGCAGAAAACAGAAGAGCAGCGCGGCGGCGATGCACGTCCGGAATCGGTATCGGAGCGACCTCGCCAGTGCGAAGAGCGTCGGGAAGAGGAAGAGCGAGGCCAGGATGCTGATTCCGCGCAATGCATGAAAGTCGTCATGCACCACGGCCCGCGCAACATTCGCCAATGCGAAGAACAGCGGGAACCCGGGAGGGTGCGGATGATGCTGCGCGACGTCGTAATGATGCAGGGCAGCGGCGAAAAGCGCTTCGTCCCAATCCCACATCGAATGGGAGACAGCCAGCAGCCGCGTCAGCGCAACCACGAGCGCCAGGACGATGATGATCATCCGCTGGCGGGAGGTCAGCGGCTCGACCGCGCCGCCGTTGATTGCATCCTGCCCGCTGCCAGCGTCCGTCAAACGGCACCATTCTCGCAAAATTCGCGCGCAACATGCCGATAAAGGGGGTGCGACGACGGTGGTACCTCGATCTTCACGGTATCCGCCGGGAGGGAACCAGAGAATCCGGCTTCACCTATCGCAGCGCCCTCGGCTCACCAATCGGCGACGGTAAGACACTGGCGCGCATCCGCAAGCTGCGCATTCCGCCGGCCTGGCAGGACGTCCGGATCGCCCGCGGCGACGCGGCGCCACTCCAGGCCGTCGGCGTCGACAGCAAAGGACGCACGCAGTATCTCTACCATCTACGATTTCGGGCGCATCGGGAGGAAGAGAAGTTCCAGCGGGTGGTCGAGTTCGGCGAGTCGCTCCCCGCCCTCCGGCGCCGCGTCCGCGCCGATCTGAAGCGCTCGGACCTCGAGCGCGAGCACGTGGTCGCCGCCATCGTGCGACTCATCGATCAGGGGTTCTTCCGCGTCGGCAACGACAGGAGCGCGCAGTCGGAGGCGACGTACGGGCTGACCACCATCCTCGGCAAGCATGTGAAGGTCGAGGAATCGGTGCTGCAGTTCGACTACGTCGGCAAGTGGCGCAAGGCGCAGACGCGGGCCATCGACGACGCGGAGGTCGCCGCGATCGTGCTCCGATTGAAGGCGCTCCGTGCGCCGGAGCTCTTTGCGTTCATCGACAACGGCAAGGTCCGCGATGTGAAGGACCGCCATGTGAACGACTACATCCAGTCGATCATCAGCAAAAACTTCACGGCGAAGGATTTCCGCACCTGGGCCGGCACTCTCCTCTGTTCCATCGCTCTCGGCATGGCCGGCCAGGGATCGAGCAAGACGGAGCGCAAACGCAAGATCAAGATGGCCGTCGTCGCCACCGCAGAACAACTCGGAAATACCCCCGCCGTCTGCCGCTCGTCGTACATCTGCCCGCGCCTGATCGAGGAGTACATGGAAGGAAAGCCGTTCGAGATGCTGCATAAGCAGCACAAAGGCTCGCCGGTGGTTCGGGTGGGGTTGTCGATTGAGGAACGAGCACTGCTGAAGTTTCTACGCGAGACGATTGCGGATCGGAGAGGGAGGCCTCGCGCGGCGTGATGCGACGTTGCCGGCACGAGGTCGGTTATCGGTTGTCGGTTATTAGCAAACGATTTCTGCCTAACTGATAACCGACAACTGACAACCATCCTCACACAACCCCCCTCTCGATTCCAGACACCCCGAGACCCTGCAATATTGTGGCGCATCAATTGCTTATTGTGAGCTCAGGATGATCACAAATAACCGTCTACTTCCTCTCGTGGCGCTCGTCGCCTTTGCCATAGCCGCGCCTGCCGCTCAGGCCGCCGTGGCGCAGGCGGCGACGTTCGATGAGAAGGTCGACCACGCCGCTGCCATCATCCTCGGCAAGTGCGTCAAAACGGAGGCTCGGTACGATCCCACCGGACGCTGGATCGTGACCTACGCAACCTTTGACGTCGAGCAGTCGATGAAGGGAGACTCGGCGGGCCAGGTCACCATCGCCACCCCCGGCGGCAGCGTGAATGGTATCCATCAGGAGACCATCGGCGTTCCGGTGTTCCATGTCGGGGACGAGCATCTGGTCTTCCTCCGCAACACGCGCGTCGGCCTGACCCCGCTCTACTTCGACCAGGGAACGTACAACGTCGCCGCCGGCGATCACGGCGAGAAGCTGATCGTGCCGATGCCCTCGAACGTCGTCCACATCGATACCCAGACCGGCATGGCAGTCGCTCCCGCTGACGAGCCGAAGACGCTCGCTGTATTCAAGAGCGCCGTATCCGAATCGATGCGCACCAGCGCGGAGAGAATGCGGATGAGCGCCATGTCTACCAAGGCGAAACCTCAGGAATCAGCCTGGTCGACGCTGGCCCGAAACAAGCTGCTCGTCGCGCTTGCGCTCATCGGAATCGCCATTGCCACATGGCAGGTACTGAGGCGCAGGTAAGAAGGCCGTGGCGGCCTACGCCGTCTTCCGCAGCTCCTCATCGGGGCAATAGAAATCGCGGCGGCGGTCGAGGTCGCGCATCACGTTCTTCTTGAACTGATCGGCGCCGCCGTTGCGCATAATCTCTTCAATGTAGCCGGCGATGTCGAGGACCTCCAGGCGCAGACGGACGGTCTTGAAGATGCGCGGAAAGCCGCCCGGGTGCTGGACGTGATGCAGTCCGCCGCTGTAGGCGACCAGCATCCTCCCCTGTTTCATGGCCAGGAGGATGTCGGCGATACCGCCGCGGACGCTCATCGGATTGCCGTGCAGGTCGAGGCCGTTGGCGCGTTTCATCCTCCCCTCGGGCAGGATAATGACCATCGAGTCCGGATCGATTCTGTTCAGCAACTGGAACCAAGTGTGGTCGCGCTCGCGCGTGATGGCCACGACGTGATGCGCAACGAACTTGAAGATCATGCCGACGAGCGGCCGGCCCGTGGTTTTGTCCGCCGCCGGGACGACGCCGTGCGCGGCCAGGCGCCAGACGAAGTGGTTCGGGACGCCGCCGAGGAACACCGGCTCGAAGAGGCTGGTGTGATTGAGGAAGGCCACCAGCCGGATCTGATGCCATGGCTTCGGCAGCACGTCGCCGACCCAGTCGACGTCGTAGCGGTAGAAGATCTTGCTCACGTACTTCAGCGTGAGCAACATCGAGCAGACCATCAGGCTCCGCAGCAGTGACACCTGGCGAAGGTTAGCGAGGGCGCGCCGTGCCGTCAACGAAGGCGCGCGCGGAAGTCGACCGCGAAGCGCGGCCCCTTCCCCTCGTCCTCATGTTTGAAGAACACATACGCTTCATTCCAGGTCTGCCGCTGCACCCGCTGTACCCACGCCTCGATCTCCCCCTCGGTGTACTCCGCCCTGCGCAGACGCATGTATCCCCAAGACGCCGTCGGCACCAGGAGCTTCTCGACATCGGTCACATCATCGGTATCCGCCGCGCAAAGAGCGACGTCCCGCCCACGGAGGATGTCGTAGATCTCGTCGTCGAACCACGAGTCGTGCCGAAACTCGAAGGCAATCCTGCGCGCGGCCGGCAACGAGGAGACGAACTCCCGAAGACGCTCCGGATCCTTCCGCGAATACGGTGGAAGCTGAAACAGAACCGGACCGAGCTTCGGCCCCAGCGTCTCAGCGACATCGAAGAGGAAACGGACGTCGTCCGCCGTACCGGCCAGCCTCTTCTGATGAGTGATCCGCTGCGGCGCCTTGAGCACGAACGTAAACGCGTCCGGCACCTGCTCGCCCCACTTGCCGACCATCTTCGCGTCCGGCATCCGGTAGAAGGTGTTGTTGATCTCGACGGTATCGAAGCGCTCGCCGTAATACGGCAACATCTTCGCCGCCGCAAGGTCCTCGGGGTAGAACGTCCCCTTCCACTCTTTATAGCTGTAGCCGCTGGTGCCGACCCGAATGCGCATGAGGATGTAATCCTGACATACTCCCCCCATGGGCGACGTCACCGAATTCTCCTTCGCCGTCCGCACCTTCCTGAAGCTCTACCGCTGGCGGCGCATCGATCCGATCCCGTGGACTCCGCTCCGAAAGCCGCTGGCCGAGTGCAATGTGGCGCTGGTCACGACCGGCGGCCTGGTAATGCAGGATCAGAAGCCATTCGATGACAACCTCGACGGTGCCGACTACAGCTTCCGCATCATCCCCGGCGACGCCCGCGTATCGGCACTGATCGACACGCATCGGAGCGAAACCTTCGACCACACCGGCATCCGGTCCGATCCGAATCTTGCCTTTCCACTCGACCGTCTGCACGAGCTGGCGCGCGACCGGCGCATCGGACGCGTCAACCGTCGCCATCTCTCGTTCATGGGCTCGATCACCGACCCTGGCAGCCTGATCCGCGAGACCGCCCCCGCCGCCGCCCGATTACTCGTCGAAGATGACGTCGACGTCGCCCTGCTCGTCCCCGTCTGACCGATGTGCAACCAGACGGTCAGTCTGATCGCCGCCGAAATTGAGCGCCGCGGAATCACCACCGTCTGCATCGCCCTGCTACGCGAGGTGGCGCAGAAAGTGCGCCCGCCGCGAGCGCTGTTCGTGCCGTTCCGGCACGGATATCCGCTCGATCGGCCGCATGACACGGAGCGCCAGCGTGCCGTAATCGAGGCCGCACTGGCGCTCACCGAGCGTGATGACACGGCTCCGCCGGTATTGGTCGATCGATGACCGCGGTAGTATTTCCAAACGAGGAACCTGTGCGACCACTGGTCTTTGTGTGGCCTTATGCCGTCATTTTCTGGATCGTCTACGTCTGGGCGTTTGCGCCTGAGTCGGTGATTGTCTTCCGCTCGACCAAAGCTGCCGGGGAGAGCGGCTCGAAGGATTCCGGCTCGTTGGGTCTGATCCTGCTCGGGATGTGGATCGGTCTCTTCATTTCCTTTCCAATGGCGTTCGTGAAGGTGTTTCGCTTTCCCCCGGCGCTGAATCTGGCCGGGTTCTGCACTGGAACGGGGCTGCTGATTGCCGGCAGTCTTCTCCGCCGTCACTGCTGGCGCGTCCTCGGCGAAAACTTCACCGGCGATGTGAAGGCACGCGCCGATCAGCCTGTCATCGATCGAGGCGCCTACCGGTGGGTGCGGCATCCGTCGTATACCGGCGGAATTCTGATGTTCGCAGGGATCGGAATCGCACTCGCGAACTGGGCGAGCGTCGCCATCCTGATCGTCGTTTCGGTGGCGGTCTACTCGTACCGCGTCGCCGTCGAAGAGCGGGCGCTCCTCGAAACGATCGGTGAACCGTACGCGAATTTCATGCGGACGAGAAAACGCTTCGTCCCGTTCATCGTGTGACCCGGCCCGGTCTCGCGGTCGCGGGGTCTCGCGGCCTTTCATTTGCTTCTTCCGCGCAACCGCGAGACCGCGCAACCCCGTTACTTCTGGTGCTTTCCGCAAAAATACGTCGTTCTGCCGAATACCACCGTCCGCTGGATCGTGCCGCCGCAGAGCGGGCAGCGATCGCCCTCCTCGCGGTGCTGCACCAGGTAGTGTCCCGGGTAATCGCCGCCGCGGGATTTGAAGGCGATGGCCTCCTTCAGAATCGCGCGCATGCAGTGGAAGATCGCTTTGACCTCGTCCGCCGAAAGTGTGTCCACCGCCCGGCGTGGATGGATCGACGCGCGGTACAGCGCCTCGTCTGCGTAGAGATTTCCCATTCCGGCGATGATGTCCTGCGACAGCAGGAGCGACTTCACGGCGCCGCGCCGCCCGGACACGATGCGCCGGAAGAGTGGTAGCCGGAACGCAGAATCGAGCGGATCCGGACCGAGGCGATGCTGGGCGATGAAGGCCTCAGGGTCGGGCGTGACGTCGACCACTCCGAAGAGGCGCATATCGTCGTAGGCGAGCCGGGCTCCGTTCTCAAAATCGAAAATGACACGTGCGAACCGCGGCTGCCCGGCATCGCCCTGGTACCAGTAGAGGTCTCCGCTCATTCCAAAGTGAATGTGCAGCCACATCAAGCCGGCGTCAGCGAACAGATGCTTTCCATGGCGCCGCACGCGCGTGAGCTGCCGGCCGGCCAGGGCTCGCAGCAGCACCGCCTTCCGGACGCCGAGGATGCGCTCGTCGAGCACGCGCACCGAGGTCATGCGCTGCTGCAGCGCATGACGCGCAACGTAGCGGCAGTACAGCTCGACCTCCGGCAACTCCGGCATGGATCGGAGAAGTCTACGATGCCCGGCGACGCGATTACCGCTTTCGCCGCGGTTTGCCGCCGCTCCAGACGCCGCGAAGCATCTCGATCATCTGCTTCATGTTGGCGGCGTCGGAGAGAACCAGCCCACTCTGGCTGGCGGCCTCGATCAGGGATCGAATGAGCTCGGCGCGGGAGATCGCAAAGCTGTGCTCGAGACGGATATCGACCGCGATCCGATCGAGATAGGCTACATGCCTGTCCAGAAGCACGACCGTGATCTTGGCCCAGGAGTCAGCCTGTATAACCGGGGGGCGTGATTTATCGCTTTTCGCCATAGGGCGGGATTGTACTGCCCCAACAGTAACATCCGTTACTTGCGTTTACTGTTCGCTGACAACGACGCCGTCGCCCTCGAAGCGGATCTTGAACCCAGCCTCGTCGGCATTCTCGATCATTACGTTCTCGAGTGACTTGTCGTCCATTACCGCGGGGATCACATTGCCGGTCCAGGCCACGAGCGCATTCGACGAGATCGACAGCGGATATTCGCGCGTGACCCGGAGCGTAAGCGGCTCGATATGCGTGGAGATGGCCAGCGAGCCCTTGCCGAAGATCTTCACCGTGTCGATCTTGCGCTGGTACGTGCTGTCGTAGATCGGCTCGACGCGGTATGTGAGCGTGTCTTCCAGCGCCAGAAGGTTGCTCCCTTCGACGTAGATGAATTCCTCGTTGAGATCGAGCAGGAAGGTCTTGCGCCCTTTTTCATAAACGAAAATCTTCCCCTGCCCGACTGCTTTGACCAACGTCTGCGCGGTCGTGCCGAGGAGCCCCGACTCCGCGACGAACTTGAGATTGCCGGAGTAGCTCGAGACGGTGCCGCGCTTGACGTGAACGCTGCGGCCGAAGTTGATCTCCAGGAAACCGTTCTCGTGGAGTGTGAAGGTTTTCGATGCCCCCTCGATCTTGTGGGCGAGATCGAGCCGTTTTTCCTCGGCGAGCTGCGTCTCATCGACGGCGTCCTGCAGCTTACGCGCGGCGGTGAGGGCCGTGTCGGGCATCGTGACCGGCGCCGCGGCCGGCATCGGTACTCTGCCGGGCTGCGTCATGAGCGGTTTCACCTCGCCCATGCGCGCGGGGGCGAGCGGAACGATCTTCTGCGTGATGACTTTCTGCTCACGGCGGATCGGCTGGATAGGGCTGGCAGCGGGGACAGAGCCTTGCGGCCGCATCTCGGCTTCCACCTCACGGACGATCTTTTCGGCGCCGGCGAAGCGAAGGTGCTCGATCGCGACACTGAATTTCCGGCGCTGGCGATAGAGCAGGCCGAGATACAGATGCGACTTGGCGTAGTTCGGGCGCAGCTCGATGGCGCGAAGCAGGAATTGCTCCGACTCATCGAGCTTCCCCTGTTTGAAGAGGATCAGCCCCAGGTTGGAGTGGAGAATGAAAACGTTCGGATTCTCCTGGGCCAGCCTTCGATAGATGACCTCGGCCTCGGGGAAGGCGTTCGTCTTGAAGTAGACCAAGCCGAGGAGGTTGAGCACGTCGGCATCGTCGGGGCGAAGCCGTTGCGCGTTTTCCAACTCCCGCCTGGCCTCGGCGTATCTCGCCTCCTGAAACGCTTCACGGCCCCGGTTGTAGTGGAGGAGGAAGACGCCTTGGTCGAACGGCGGCGCTACGAGAGGGTCACGTTCGGGCATACCGCGGATGATTGTATCAGCGGCTCGTACCGCTCAACGGGTGCCGAGGTAACGCATGCCGGGAAGCATGGCCACGATCGGTTGGACGCTCGCGCCAAAGCCACCGGTCAGTTTGCGGCCGCGGTAGGCTGCCTCGAAGCTGGCCACCTGGCTGGCTTGGTAGGGCGAACCGTAATAAACCGTAAGCGCCCGCTTCACGTACGTCATCGTCTCCTCATATGGCGGGATCCCGCGATACCTGGCCACGGCGCCGTCTCCGGCGTTGTACGCGGCCAGCACGCGGCGGAGATCACCCCGATGACGGGCCAGCAGGTCGGCGAGGTTGTGCACGCCGCCACGAATGTTGTCCTCAGGATCGAAAACGTTGTGCACGCCGTATTGCCGCGCGGTCTCAGGCATCAGTTGCATCAGCCCTCGGGCGCCTTTATTGGAGATGCAGCGGGGATTGAAGTCGGACTCGACCTGGATGACCGCCCGGACGAACACCGGATCGACGCCATACTGGGCCGCGTAGCGGTCGATGAAGCCGTCGTAACTGGAGCGCCGGTCGCGCTGTTTGGCCCACCAGCTCCAATCGCTCCCATGCGCCGGCGACGACGCGCCGAAGTTCGAAATGACCTTCCTGCCGTCGCGCTTGATGATCAGGTGCACCTGCGCCTGAAGAGAGGCGCCGAAGAGCGCCAGCGCCAGGAAAATGGAAAGGGGCCGCATTGGGATAAATCGTAACACGCGGGGGGATCTGTCATTCCGGGGGCCGGGTTCGAGCAGGGAAAATCGTTCGCACGTCCCTCTCATACTCGGGAGATTCCAGCGATCTGAATGGCATCCACATTGTCAGGTTGGCAAGCGGCCAAACGCCGCAACCACGCAGCCCCAACGCCCGGACGCCGACGCCGGGACTCCGACGCCCGGCTACTTCCTCGTCCAGCGATCGGCATCCCGCACCCGATACTTCGTCATCGCGGCGCCGAAGGCCTCGTCGAGATTGATGCCGAGGGAGTTGGCGAGGCATACGGCGACGAAGATCAGATCAGACAACTCCTCGGCCACCTCGCCTTTCGCCTCCCCGCTCTTCGGCTTCTTGAAGCCGGCGTCGTGACTCAGCACACGGGCCAACTCGCCCAGCTCCTCGGTCAGACGCGCAAGCATCGACAGCGGCGGAAAGTAGCCTTCCTTGAACTGGGAGATGTATTCGTCGACTTCCTTCTGGATCGGCGCAAAGCTCATGGCATGAGTGTAGCCGCGTCAGCGGGCTCTGTCGGTAACGCTGACGGCTACGGTCATCGGTTTACCGGCATGGCTGATCGAATTCGGCAACCAGGATCTTTAGAAAGCCTGAATCTTCCAATCTGCCCTCCTTTGCACAATTTGGACTATGATGCCGCCACACTTAAATCGATTAATGGCTGGGTCCACGCGCTGATCCTGAAGAGAACAGCGGCGGGCCTGGCGCTTCCATGAGGAGGACCGCTATGGATGGCCTCTTACGTGCTCTCATCAAGACGGTGCGCCGCCGCATGCGCGCGGACGAAGAATTGACCGTCGAAGCCGTGACCAAAGAGCTCGGATACACGCGACAGTACGTCTCCGGGCGCTTTCACCGGATTACCGGGCGGCTGCTCAGCCACTTCCTGAAAGAGAAGCGCCTGGAAAAAGCCGCCCGCCTCCTCAAAAGCGGCAACCTGCGCATCTCCCAGATCGCCCGCCGCTGCGGCTTCGACTCGGAGAACTACTTCCGCCAGCAGTTCCGGGAACGATTCGGCATGTCGCCGCGCCAGTTTCGCACCAACGGAACGCTGCGGGCGATCTCGACAGGGAAACCGTTGCTGCAGGCGCAGATGGCGTGAGAATCACCGAGCTCCGTGGTCGTACCCCGCCTCAATCCACAGATACCGCAACGTGTTCGCATCGTGCGCGCGGGTGACGGCCACGTGATGCCCGAACAGCAGCAGCCGCCGCAACAGCGAATGCGGCACACCGTTCTTTGCCAGGTACTGGCAATGAGCATCCGAAGAATCGAAACTCATCGAGCGAAGGACGTTGTTCAGCCGGATGACGGTTCCCTGCACACCCAACTCGCCGCGTCGAAGCAGGTGCCGGCGATGAAAGAGCCGCAGCTCGCCGTCATTCACACCGATGCGCAGCGGCTTGCCGGCGTACATCGGCACAGAGCGGATCCGGAAACCCCAGGCGTTCTGCGCACGCATGGCCTCCGTGATCTCGCGGGCGATGGCGTCATCGACGATCTCGCGCTCGCGGACGATGAGCAGCCAGTCGTCCGATGCCGCGTCGACGGCTCGATTCAATTCCGCGCGATGCTTCGACAGCGGATCATCAAACGGCACATCGAGAACGAGCTGTTCGAGATGCTGGAGGTACGGCGTCAGCGCGGTGAGCTCCTCGGCATGAACATGCCCGAGCGTGATCACGCCGAGTCGCACTACTCCTCGACTCTCTCTTGAATCCGGACGATCCGCGAGGCCCGGCCGGTCGTCTCATCGACCTCGATCATGGCCCCGGTGAGCCGGATATCGCGCCTGGCCACTTCCAGCTTCTTCGGTGTATTCATCAGAAAGCGATAGAGCACCTCGTCGGGACGGAACCCGATGATCGAGTCGTAGGCGCCGGTCATCCCGACATCTGTCTGGAACGCCGTCCCCATCGGCAGGATCCGCTCATCGGCTGTCGGCACGTGCGTATGCGTTCCCACAACGGCAGAGACGCGGCCGTCGAGATGCCGGCCCATGGCCTGCTTCTCCGAGGTGGCCTCGCAATGGATGTCGACGATGATCACCCTTGCCGAGTCGCCGATCTCCTTCAGCTCGCGCTCCATCACGTAGAACGGGTTGTCGCACGGCGGCATGAACACGTTACCCATGACCTGCACGACGGCCACATTCACACCGGCAGCCGTCTGCCGGATCACCCGCCCCTTGCCGGCATTGGCCTGAGGATAGTTCGCCGGACGGACCACATGCTCGTAGTGGTCGTAGTTGTCGACGAAGTCCTTCTTGTCCCAGATGTGATTGCCCGAGGTGTAGGCATTGATGGGGAGCTCGGACAGCTCCTCCATGATGGCCTCGGTGACGCCGAATCCGCCGGCAGCGTTCTCGATGTTGACGATCGTGAAGTCGATCTTTTCCCGATCGACGACGTGATTCAGTTTCTGATGGAGCGCCTTCCGGCCCGGCTGGCCGACGACGTCACCGATGTAGAGGATGTTGATCATGCGGTTTCGTGGTCTCGCAGTCTCGCGGTTGCGCGGTCGTAAACATGAACTACCGCGAGACCGCGCAACTCCGCGACCGCGCTACTTCGCATAATCGACCGCCCTCATCTCCCGGATCACCGTCACCTTGATCTGACCCGGATACTGCAGCTCTGCTTCAATCTTGCGGGCGACGTCTTTCGACAGCCAGATGGACTGTTCGTCGGTGATCTTTTCCGCGTTGACGATAATGCGGAGCTCGCGCCCGGCCTGGATGGCGAAGCTCTTCGAAACCCCTTCCATCGAGTTGGCGATTCCTTCGAGCCGTTCCAGGCGATGCACGTAGTTTTCGAGGATCTCGCGCCGCGCGCCGGGGCGGGCCGCGGAAAGCGCGTCGGCGGCGTTGACCAGCACGGCCTCGACCGTGGTCGGGTCGTAGTCGCCGTGATGGCACTCCATGGCGTGGATGATCTCGCGCTTCTCCTCGTACTTCTCGAGCACCTGGCGGCCGAGCTCGAGGTGCGTCCCTTCCATCTCGCGGTCGATGGCCTTGCCGATGTCGTGCAGCAGTCCGCCACGCTTGGCGATGGTGTCGTTGACGCCGAGCTCGATGGCCATGAGCGCCGCCAGTTGCGCGACTTCGAGCGAGTGCATCAGAACGTTCTGGCCATACGAGGTACGGTAGCGGAGCCTGCCGAGCAGCCTCAGGACCTCGGGATGGATGTCGGTGATGCCGAGCGAGAACGCCGCGGCCTCCCCTTCCTCGAAAAGCTTCTGATCGAGCTCCTGGCGAACCTTCTCGACCAGCTCTTCGATGCGGGCGGGATGGATGCGCCCGTCCTGCATGAGCCGTTCGAGCGAAATGCGTGCGATCTCGCGGCGGATCGGGTCGAAGCCGGAGAGGATGACCGCTTCCGGTGTGTCGTCGACGATGAGATCGACGCCGGTTGCCAACTCGAGCGCGCGGATGTTGCGCCCTTCGCGGCCGATGATGCGGCCCTTCATGTCCTCGCTCGGGAGATCAACGACCGAAACGGTGTTCTCGGCGACGTAGTCCGATGCCATCCGCTGGATGGCCATGCCGAGAATCTTCCGCGCTTTGAGATGACCGAACTCGTTGGCCTCGGTCTCGATGCGTTTGATGATCTGGGCCGCCTCGAGTTTGGCGTCGTTCTCGATGCCGCGAATCAGCTCGCGCTTGGCCTCGTCGGCCGTGAGGCCGGCCACCTGTTCGAGCTTGTGGCGCTGCGCTTCGATGAGGTCACCGAGCTCGCCTTCGCGCTGCTCCAACGTTTTCTCGCGCTCGCCGATGGCGCGGTCGCGCTTCTCGACCTCGGCCATGCGGGAGTCGAGCTGCTGCGTTTTCTTGTCGAGGTTCTCTTCCTTCTGCTGCAGGCGGCGCTCGCTGGTCTTCAGCTCGTCGTTGCGCTGCTGTGACTTGCGGTCGAAGTCCGACCGCATCTGCAGAAGTTTCTCCTTGACCTCGAGGTCGGATTCCTTGCTCTTCGACTCGGCGGACTTGCGGGCGTCCTCAAGGATTCGGTCGGCGCTGCGGCGTGCTTCGTCGAGTAGCGCGGCGCCACGTTTACGGGAAACGGCTGCCCAAAGAGCGGCGAGGACGATCGCCCCGGCCACGCCGATGAGCACTGCAATGACAACACTGTTGATACTCAAAACTGCACCTCCCCAGTCGGGAGGCTTGCAACAGTCGCGAGGAAATTCGGAGGACCCCGCCTGAGCCGTGTGTTGGATTCTTACTTGAACCTGCCGAAACAGGTGGGCGCTCTACCCGTGCCGTTTAGGCTACCGTCTCCATATCCCGGACGGACAAGCCGTTCGGGACGACGGTCTGCACGCGGCGCGAAGACGCGAGCACCCGAAGTAAGAAAAGCATCGGTTCAAGAGTTAGATCGTTCATCACGAACTCTGCAGGGACTCCGAAACTGCCTGTCTGAAAAACATATGGCTCAGGTGATGATCTTCCCGAGCCGCTCCGACATTTCCTCTGTTTTCTCGATCCAGATTCCGACCGCATTCATGCGCTCTTTTCTGTATCGGGAAAACTCATCGGCGATATTGAGAGCCGCCAGGATGGCGATTTTCATTGGGTCGACCGTGGCGACCTGCGCCGCGACCTCGCGCATCCTGGAATCGACGAACCGCGCAAGCTCCGTTAAATAGTTCGGGTCTCCCTCTCCACGAACGTTATACGTCTGACCAAAGATCTCGACCGTAGTCGTCGAGTCGTATTCACCGTCCATCGGAAAAATTTACCAAGAACGGGGAGATTATAGCAGGTGATGCGGGAGTCGAGTGCGGGGAGTGAAGGTGGGGGTGTCCGGCGTCAACTAGAACTGGTTACGGGGAAGACGGAGCGCTGGATTCCAGAGTCAGTTTCCCAGACAAACTGCCTCTGGGAGTGTGTTAATTGCCTCCGGGAGGCTGTTAACTGCCTTTGGGAGTGTGTTAACTGCCTCTGGGAGTGTGTTAACTGCCTTCGGGAGGCTGTTAACTGCCTTCGGGAGGCTGTTAACTGCCTCTGGGAGTGTGTTAACTGCCTCGACAGTCAGCTAACTGCCTCCCCCATCGTCACCCATCCTGCATCCCTCCGATTGCATGAAAAACGCATATTGACTTACGCTTCATTACCGCCTAAGTTGAGTGTGCGACTTCCCCATGGCCGTACACGCTCGCCGTCCCGACACGCAATTCCAGCTTCTCGAAGCCCACCAGATTCCCAAATCGCCCGTTTCTCCACAAGTGGTGGAGTCCGGCCAGTGCGAAGCCCTCCGCACCCTGCGGGCGAGCCTCGAAGCGTCGATCGCGGCGAAGCTGACCAGCGGTTCCGAGCTCGTCCGCGCCGTAGCCCGCCAACGCCGTGAGGAGATCCTGCCGACAACAATCGAACCGCTCGATGCGCTCCTCGGCGGAGGGCTGGCGCGCGGCAAGATGACCGAGCTCGCCGGCCGCGGCACGCGCTTCTCGATCGTTATGGCCACGCTGGCCGCCGCGACGAGCATCGGCGAAGCGGCGGCGCTCATCGACGCCGGCGATTCATTCGACCCGCAGCTCGCCGAGGCTGCGGGGGTCGACCTGCAGAGACTCCTGTGGGTACGGCCACGGACGATGAAACAGACTGTGACCGCGGCGGAGATGATCGGCGCCACCGGATTTCAACTCGTCATCATTGATATAGGGTCTCGCCGCCCGCCCGGACGGCGCGTCCCCGATGCTACGTGGGTCCGCCTGGCCCGGGTCGCCGAATCGCACGGGGCAACGATTCTCGTCTCTGCTCCCTACGCCCTAACCGGCACGACCTCGGAGGCGATGGTGCTGGCGCACGCGCCACGCGCGCGCTGGCTCGGCCGCGGAAATTCACCACGCGTGCTGGCCGGCATCGAGACACGGCTGACGCTGGAGAAACATCGCCGTTTGCGGCCGGGACAGAGTGCGACGGTCTTTTTTGGGTGTGAAGAGGCTGTCGGCTCTCGGCTCTCGACTCTCGGGGGCATGGTCGTCACGACAGCCGACACCCGACTCCCGGCAAGCGGCACCCGGAAAGCATCATGACCCGTCTGGCCTGCTTCTACGTCCCGATGTTCGTGCTTGCGGCGCGGCTGCGCAGCGAGCCCGATCTGCTCAACGAAGCGGTCGGCATCGTCGAAGGGAATGGCAACAACGCGCATATCGTCGCGGCGACGCGGCGGGCGCGGAAGAAGGGAATCCAGCCCGGTCTGTCGCTCGCGCAAGCGCGCTCGCTCCTGCCGAAACTCATCGCCCGAGGCCGCGACTCTGAATGCGAGCGCACAGCGCAGGAAGCGCTGCTCGAAGTGGCCGAGACCTTTTCACCGCGCGTCGAAGACGCCGGCGAAGGGCTGGTCTTTCTCGATGTGACGGGGATGGAGAGGCACTTTGCCGGCGACGATGAATCCGACAACCGGCAACCGACAACCGACAACACGTCCCCCGAGCTCCATCTCGCCCGCGCCGCGCTCCGCGCCTGCGATGCCATCTCCCTCCCCGCCCGCGTCGGTATTGCAGGCAGCAAGCTGGCCGCGCGCGTGGCCGCGGAACTGCCGAAATCGCCGACCGTCGTTGCGCCGGGCCAGGAGGCGACATTCCTGGCGCCGCTGCCGCTGACGCGCCTTTCGCCCGAGCTCGAAGCGGCGGCGATGCTGCACCGCTTCGGCCTTTCGTCGATCGGCGACCTTGCCAGGCTTCCCGAAAGTGAGATCGCCAGCCGTCTCGGTGAGGTCGGGCGCGAGCTGCACTGGGCCGCGCGCGGCATCGATCCCCGCCCACTCATGCCTCGCCCGCTGCCGTCGGAGTTTCGCGAAGGGATGGAGCTGGAGTGGCCACTGGTCGCCCTCGAGCCGTTCCTTTTCATCGCCAATGCCGCGCTGGATCGCCTGTCGAAACGGATGGAGATTCAGGGCTTCGCCTGCAAGCGTCTGGAGTTCACGCTGACTCTCGATCCCGATGGGTACGACGCCCGCGGCATCGATCTCCCCGCGCCGACACGCGACGTGAAAACGATGCTGACACTGATGCGCCTCGATCTGGAGAAGACGCCGCCCGGCGCGCCGGTGGCCGGCTTCTCTTTCGTCGCCCATCCCGACCGCCCGCGGCGCGCGCAGCTCTCGCTCTTCGGCCCGAGCGCCGTCTCGCCGGAAACGCTGGCCACGACAATCGCCAAGCTGATCTCGATCCTTGGCGACGGCCGCGTCGGAATGCCGATGACTGTCGACGGCCATCTCCCCGAACGCTACGCGATCAATCTCTTTTCCCCTCCCCCGCCGCCCGATTTGCGGCGCACTCCGGCACGCGCCCGCGGTCTCCTGGCCGTCCGGACGTTCCGCCCGCCGATCCCGATCGAAGTGACTACGAGGGAGGCACAAGGCGATGACGTGCAGATCGCCACGATCCGAAGTCTTGCGGACGTCATCTCCGACACCCGCCCCCCGGCTCCCGACTCCCGTCCCCGCGTCGAAGCCGGCGGAAAGGTCGAGATCGCCGGGACGGTCCGCATCTGTTCCGGTCCGTGGCGGGTGGAGGAAGGGTGGTGGAGCGACCGGCCCGACATCCGGGAGTACTGGGACGTCGAGCTCGAGCGCGGCGGCGTTTATCGCGTCTTCCGCGGCAGCGCCGCGGAGTGGTTCGTCGATGCCCGATACGAAATGTAGGTGAGCGAATGAAAGACATCCATGGACGTGCGTTCGATTTTGCGTGCAGCCTGGTGCGGCTTCACCGGATGACGACGACGAGCAAAGTGGCTGCGCCACTGCTGAGCGAGCTGCTACGCTTCGGCCTCTCGATCGGATCCATTCTCGAGGAGGCGGAATCGTTCCACGACAAAGCGGACTTCATCGCCCGCTGCCGCGTCTCTCTCCGCGAAGCCCGCAAGACGCTCTACTGGCTACGGCTCCTCGATGCAACCAAAACGATCAAGTCTCCGCGGCTGGCTCCGCTGACGAAGGAGGCGCGGGAGATCGTGGCCTCGCTGTCGGCGATCATTCGGAACGCGAATCTGCCGAAGTGATTGATCCGCAGATGACGCAGATGAATACGGATAAAAGGCATCCCCATCTGCGTCGATCTGCGTCATCTGCGGATCGGCTTCGTCTCGTTAAAGCAAAACGCCCCTACGCCGAACTGCGGACCGCCTCCGCCTTTTCCTTCCTCGACGGCGCGAGCCTCCCCGAGGACCTCATTCACACCGCCGCACAGAAAGACATTCCGGCGATGGCGTTGATCGATACCAATGGCGTCTACGGTGCGCCGCGGTTTTATGGGGCGGCGAAGAAAACGGGCGTGCGGGCCATCGTCGGCGCCGAGGTTGTCGTCGACAACGACGTACCGGTGAAGGGACTGACGCTTACGACGATGGATGCGGCGCGGTCGAACGCGCGGGAGATGCGGCTTACGCTCCTCGTCGAAAGCCATGACGGCTATCGCAATCTCTGCAAGCTCCTCACGGCCGGCGCGCTCGGCCGGCCGAAGGGGGAAGCGCGGTTCACCTGGGACCTCATCGCGAAGCACGCCGGCGGACTGCACTGCATCACCGGCGGTGACGAAGGGCCGCTTGTGCATGCACTGCGCAAAGGCGGGATCACCGAGGCGGAGACGGCGCTGCACAGGATCAGCGGCATCTTCAGCGGGCGCACGCATATCGAACTGCAACGGCATCATCGCCGCGACGAAGAGCATCGCAACATCGCTCTCGTCGATCTGGCCCGCCGTTTCCGTCTGCCGCTCATTGCCACGAATGGCGTCCGCTATGCGCGTGCCGAGGACAAAGAGCTGCACGACATCGTCACCTGCATCCGCGAAGGGCGCAATGTCGACAACGCCGGCCGGCTGCTCGGCGTCAACCGCGAGCGGCACATCAAGGATGCCGGCGAGATGGCGGCGCTTTTCGCCGACCTGCCCGAGGCGCTCGACGGCGCCTGGCAACTCGCCAATACGCTCGACTTCACGCTGGCAAACCTCGGCTATCGTTTTCCCGACTACCCGCTGCCCCCCGGCGAATCGGCGAATTCGTTCCTCCGCAAGATCGCCTGGAACGGCGCCACGATGCGCTTCCGGCCGCTCACTGCCAAAGCGCAGGCGCAGATCGAGAAAGAGCTGGCCACGATCGAGAAGCTCGACCTGGCCGGCTACTTCCTCATCGTCTGGGACATCGTTCAGTTCTGCCAGCGCGAGAAGATCCTCGTGCAGGGGCGCGGCTCGGCGGCCAACAGCGCCGTCTGTTACGCGCTCGGAATCACGGCGGTCGATCCCGTTTCGATGGAGTTGCTGTTCGAGCGGTTTCTCTCCGAGGAGCGCGGCGAATGGCCGGACATCGACCTCGACCTCCCCTCGGGCGATCAACGCGAGCGCGTCATCCAGCACGTCTACAAAACATACGGCGTGCACGGTTCGGCCATGACCGCGAACGTCATCACCTATCGCGACCGTTCGGCGGCGCGCGAGGTCGGCAAGGCGCTCGGCTTCTCGCTGGAGCAGGCCGACAAACTCTCCAAGACCCTCGGCACCTGGAACTTCGGCGAGATCCGCGAGCGCGCCGATACTATGCCGCGGGAGCTGGAAGCGGCGGGCTTCGATCCCACCGACTTGCGCGTGCAGCACTTCATGCGCCTGCAGATGCAGATCCAGAATCTGCCGCGCCACCTCGGGCAGCACTCCGGCGGAATGGTCATGTCCAAAGGACGGCTCGACGAAGTCGTTCCGCTCGAACCGGCGGCCATGCCGGGCCGCGTGGTCATCCAGTGGGATAAGGAAGATTGCGCGGACCTCGGCATCATCAAGGTCGATCTGCTCGGTCTGGGCATGCTGGCAGCGATCGAGGAGATGATCCCGCTGATCCGCACGAACGAGGGCATCGACGTCGACCTGGCCCACCTGCCGCAGGACGACAAGCGCGTCTACAAGATGCTCAATGAGGCTGACACGGTGGGCATGTTCCAGGTCGAGAGCCGCGCGCAGATGGCGTCGTTGCCGCGCAACGCGCCGGCGAAGTTCTACGACATCGTCGTGCAGGTGGCCATCATCCGCCCCGGCCCCATCGTCGGCGGCATGGTGAAACCGTTCTTCGACCGCCGCCAGGGAAAAGCGCCGCTCGAATACCCGCATCCCTGTCTCGAGCCGATCCTCCGCCGCACACTCGGTGTGCCTCTGTTTCAGGAGCAACTGCTGCGCATGGCCATGGTGGCGGCCGACTTCACCGGCGGCGAAGCGGAGGAGCTGCGGCGGGCCATGGGGTTCAAGCGATCGATGGAGCGGATGGCCGAAATCGAAACGCGGCTCCGCTCCGGGATGACGAAGAACGGCATCGATGGGCCGGCGCAGGATCAGATCGTCAAGTCGATCACCTCGTTCGCGCTGTACGGCTTCCCCGAGTCGCACGCGGCCAGCTTCGCGCTCATCGCCTACGCCAGCGCCTATCTGAAAGCGCATCATCCGGCAGCGTTCTACATCGCCCTGATGAACGCCTGGCCGATGGGCTTCTATCATCCGGCCACGCTGATCAAGGACGCGGAACGGCACGGCGTCACCGTGCTTCCGATCGACGTCAATCACTCCGGCTGGCATTGCCGCTGGGAAAACGGCGGCGTGCGCCTGGGCATGAAGTTCGTGAAAGGACTGCGTGCTTCGGCGGCGGCCTCGATCGAAGCGGCCACGCCATTCCGCGATGCCGACGATCTCGCCATTCGCGCAAACCTGCGCGGCGATCAGCTCACGAAGCTCGCCTACGCCGGTGCGCTGGCATCCCTCGGCCTGCGGCGCCGCGCGTCGCTCTGGCAGGCGGCACAGGCGGCGAAACCGGCTGGTGAGCTGTTCGAAAGCAATTCACCAGCCGGGATTTCTCCCCTCGATGAAATGTCAGCAGGCGAGGAAACGCTCGCCGATTACGCGGCCACCGATCTGACCGCGGGCCCTCACCTGCTCACTCATTTCCGGCCGCAACTGACGCGCGACGGCGTCTACTCGGCGAAACAGTTGAAGAAACTGCCGAACGGCAAACGGGTGGCCACCGCCGGCGCGGTCATCGTGCGCCAGCGGCCGGGGACTGCCAAGGGATTCGTCTTCCTGACGCTGGAGGATGAAACAGGCATCTCACAAGCGATTGTGAAGCCCGACCTCTTCCGCGACCATCGCGCCCTGATCGTCGGCTCACCGGGATTGATCGTCGAGGGAATCCTGCAGAACGAGGATGGGCAATGCTCCGTCCGCGCGGATAAGTTCTGGACGCTGGATGGACTCGGCGAAATCGTCAGCCACGACTTTCATTGAATAGGCGGCGCCGCACGCGCGGCGCCCGCGAATACTCACGCGGCGCCGTCTCCGGCGCCGCGTGATTCAGGAGAACCTACGGTGTGCTCTTGCCCGCGTAGTCCCACCATGCCTGGCCGTCCTGCCAGTTGAACTGGAGGGCGGTCAGCGACTGGCCTTGCATGTTCACCGTGGTGGCCGGTACTTCCAGGCGCACCCATGTGCCGGGCGTTCCGGGAATCGGTCCCATGTAGGCATAGCCGGACTCCCATCCGTGTGGTGTGCCCCAGTACGCGCCCTGGGTGCCGTTCCAGGTGATCGCTACCTCACTGGCCGTGTTGCAGGTATCGAGGAGGACATATGCGAAGAGACTGTCGCCTGAGGAGATCGACATCGGCGGCAGACCGGTCACGTGAAGGTTGTGGTAAGCGGGTGCCGTTGGATACGCGGCGAGTGTGAATGACACCACGCCCGAGGCATGCTGGTCGAAGCTCCAGGTGGACGAATCGGTGTCGCTGCCCCACGGCGCGCCGGCAGGCGTGTCATCGAGGATCACGCTGTCGCCCGAGGGGAATGACGGCGGTGGTACGGTAGCCAACGTCGGGCAGCTACCCGCGGCCTTTCCGGCATGGTCCCACCACGCAACGCCGTTCTGCCAGTTGAACTGGACCGCCGTCAGCGACTGATTCTGCATATTCACGGCCGTGGCGGGAACTTCCAGGCGCTGCCACGTGCCGGGGATTCCGGGAATCGGTCCCATGAAGGTATAGCTGCTCTCCCATCCATGCGGCGTGCCCCAATACGCGCCTTGAGTTCCGTTCCATGTGACCGCCACTTCCGTCGGCGGATTGCACGCGTCGAGCAGCACGTAGGCAATCAGTACGTCGGCGGAGGATATCGGCAGCGGCGGCAGGCCAGTCACATGAAGGTTGTGGTAGGCGGGCGATTGAGAATACGCAATTGTCCATGACTGGTCGCCCGAAGCGTGCTGGTCGAAGACCCAGCTATTCGTATCGGTATCACTTCCCCACGGCACGCCGACAGGTGAATCGTCGACGACCACGGTGTCGCCAGGCGGAATCGACGGCGCCGGAGCGATCTGCACCGTGCAGCCAGCCCCCGCTTTGCCGATGGCGTCCCACCACATCTGACCACCTCTCTCCGCCAGCGTCATCTGTGCAATCTGACGCTCTTCGAGGTTGACCAGACTGGCTGGGATTTCGAGCCGAGCCCACGTGCCGGCTGCCGGCACGGGGCCCATGTAGAGCAGGCCGTTGTCGTAGACGTCCGGGGTGCCCCAGTAGACACCGCCGGACTCGCCCCACGTCGCAGTTTGCCAGGTAATGCGCATCTCCTGCGGCGTGCTGCAGTAATCAGTGAGAGCGTACGCGACCAGTTTCTCGCCGACGTAGATCGGGAACGGGGTGTCGACAAAATGAGTGTCGTAGCCGTTAAGGAGTGACAGCGTCCCCGACGCGTGTTGTGTGCTGGTTTGAGTTGCCACCCATTCTTGAGGCGGCAGCGTGTCATCGATCCAGTACGTATCCCCCGCCGGAAGCGTGGGAGGCGTAGCGAACGGCTGCACGCACGTCTTGCCGATATGGTCGGTGAAAACCTTGCCATCCGACGTCTCCACGGAGAAGCCGTCGATGGTCGTCCCGTTCAATCCGAGGTCATTGGCCGAGACGCGGATGCTGCTCCAGAATTCAGCTTGCGGCATGGGACCGGCGTTGAACGCGCTCGCTTCGCCGCCGATGACGGCCTGACCGACGTAGGCCTTTTTCCAGACGCCGCCGGTGGTGTGCCAGCCGAGCATGATCTCCTGGGGAGGCGCGCAGATGCTTGGCAGCACATACGCAAAGAGCACCTCGGAGTCATAAACCGGGAACGGTGTCGTCGCTCCCGAGAGCTGGTATTGCTGATAGCTGTTCGATGTCGGCAGCGTCAGCGACCGCGTGCCGCTGGCATAGTGAGTGGTATTCCAGTGCGCGCCGCCGAGTGTCATGCCGGCGGGAAGAGCGTCATCGATCCAGACGACGTCGGTGGCGTTGAATCCGAATCCGTTGGCCGGGGTGCCCGGCCCTTCCTGCACGCAGTGCTCGATCGTCAACGTATTCGAAGCGGTGCTGGTTCCCGTCGTTGCGGTGATGGTGACGACCGTCGTGGACGGCACCTGCTTGGTGGTGATGTTGAATATTCCATAGATCGTGCCCCCGGGCACGGTAACGGAATTCGGGATCACCGCCTTCGTATCGCTGCGCGACAGGTCGACCTTGGTACCGTTCGCAGGTGCGGGGACGTTGAGCACGACAGTGCCCACCGCCGTCCCGTAGACACCTGTAGTGTCGTTCGGGCTGATGCCAAAGCCGTTGATGACGGGCGGATTGACGGTGATCGTCGCCGTTGCCGTCGTAGCATCGGGAGCGGTACCGGTGACAGTGACCACCCTCTGGTTGTTGATGGCGATGGTGGCTACCGCAAACACAGCCGAGGTCTGGCCGTGCGGAACGTTGACCTTATTTGCCACCGCCGCGACATTCGGAGCCGAAGACGAAAGGGTGATCTTCTCGCCTCCCACGGGTGCCGGCGCGGTCAGCCTGACCGTACCCAAGGCGTTGATGCCGCCGGGAACTGAGGACGGCGCGATGGTGATGGTTGAGATGGACGCAAACGATGCGCCCGCGACGAACAACAGAGACATGACGACAATAGACAGACTGCGCACAGTGCGGGAAAGGTTCACGCGATCCTCCTAGGCAAGGTGGACACACGTCCATCGCCTTCGGTTCTATTCAGTTGTGGATTACCAGACCAATTGCTTTGCCGCGTGCCATTATAGCGCATCGGCGTCGTGCCCTCTTGTGTTTTTAGCGTTGGTTGCCCTTCACACGCCTCAGCCATTCAAGATTGCTACGCGCGTGCTCGTCGCCGGGCTTCAACTCCACGGCGCGTCGGAATGCCTTCTCCGCCTCGTCGTTGAGACCGATCTGGGCCAGCGACCAGCCGAGGTTCGTCCATGCGTCCGCGGCGTTGGGGTCGTGACGGAGCGCTTCGCGATTCGATAGCGCGGCATCGAGGAACTGTTTGCCGCCGATCTCCGGCAAACCCTGATCAAAGCATTCCCGGTAGTTGCGGCAAGCGCTGATCGACCCGGCACGAGCGGACAGCGCGCGAGGATCGCGGGGATCGTAAGAGAGGGCCAGTCGAGCCAGCCGTTCCACCTCAGAAGCATTGCCAGCGGCCGCGTACAGCTTCATCAGGAGAGCGCGCGGCTCCGGCCGTGCGGCATCAATCCGCGATGCCGTCGTCAACTCCGCGATCGCCTCGGGAGCGCGACCCGCACTGATCAACCAGCGGCCGTAGTAGAAGTGACCATCGACGTCATCGCGAATTGCGAGCGCGTACTTGAAGTGCTTCTCGGCTGCGGCTTCATTAGAAAGCGCCCCTTCGACGATGCCCAGATTGATCTCAAGCGGTGCATAGTCCGGACTGATCCGTTCCGCTCGCTCGTAGTAATTCTTCGCCACGGCGTAGTTGCCCTTCACCATCTGCGACAATCCGTAGCTGAACAGCGCGCGCCCGTTTCCCGGACTCTTCTCGATCGTGTCCTTCCACAGCGTCTCCTCCGTTGCCCACGCCTCGTTCCGCACCCAGGTTCCGACACCGAGGGCGGTGATGGCCGCGACGACGATGAACGCGAACACACGGCGATTCCGTATCAGAATCTCATCCAGCCAGAGGATCATGGCGAATGCGACGCCCATGTACGGCAGGAAGATGCGATGTTCGTTCACGACCTCGGCCAGCGGATAGATGCTCGACGTCGGAACGAGAGCGATGGCGTACCACGATAGCCCGAACGCGGCGGAACGCATGCCTTCGCGCCGGGACAGGTATCGGATGAGAATAAGGAGAACGGCAACGAAGGCGAAGCCCGCCAATGCGCGCGGGTCGTACCAATTCTCGAACACTGTCCAATCGGTATCGGCGGTCAGACCAATCGGCACGAAGAAAAGCCGCGTGTAGTGCATCCAGGCGAAACCCTGCGTCAGGAAGTAGTGCCATTTCGAGCTGCCGCCGGGGATCCACTCCGGCGCGTTCATCCTGTTCAGCACGAAGAGGAGCACAGCGCCGGCAAGGAGCGAGGGCACGACGGCGGCCCACGTCCCTTTCTTCCTGACGCTCCGGCCTTCGATAAGTATCAGGTAGACGAGCAACAGCGGCGCGAAGATGACGATCTGCGCCTTGGCCAGAGCGCCGATCGCGATCGGGATGAGGTAGAGATGCCATCGCCGCGACCGCGGCGAGAACTGAATGAGCAGAAACGCGGCCAGCGTAGCGATCGCGGAGAGCTCTTCCGATCGTGCGGAGATCAGGTTCATCGTCTCCGTGTTCACCGTGTGGATCGACGCCACAGTAGCCGCTGCCAGGGCGATCCATCCATTGCGAGGTGATGGGCGTGCGACGTCGAGCGCTTTCCGGAAGAAGACAACCAGCATCGCCCAGATCACCAGAAGCAGAACGATCTGGGTAATGTGAAACCGAACCGGATCGAGAGAGCCGGCGACGGCGAAGTCGATGGCGTAGGTCAGCGTCACCAGCGGCCGATAGGTGGCGTGGTCGGCGCGCGTGCTGAAGGTATGCGCGTCGCGGAAGAACAACGGTATGTGGCGGAGACTGCGGATGAAGACGTTGTTGACGATGACGTGTCTGTCATCGAAGTGAAATGCATTGTGGAGCGAGTTGCTGTAGACGAATGCGATTGCGGCGGCCGCAAGGGCCGCCGCAATGAGGAATTGCCGGGACGCGCGCATCGCGTCGATCGTGAGCCGTTACCGGTTGAAGCAGATCACGCCCGCGGCCGCGAAGCCGCGGTCTTTGCCGGCAGCGCCGTTGCCGTTATCGCCTGTGTGCAGAAAGACGAGGTAACGCGTATTCGGATTCAGCGGCGGAAAGAATGACGAGTAGTTGAGCTGACCAAAGACCGGATAGGTCGTCACCGTGTTTTCAGACGGCTGGAAGCGGTTGCCAGCCTCGTAGCTGTTGAACCACGTCAGACCGACCGTCGCCGGAGGCGGCTGCAATGTCGACGAAGACGATCGCGACACCGGGAGGAGCGAATAGAAGACGTCGATGGTGCGCGGGATGAAGTTCGGGTTCGCAATTCCAACGCCGATCACGCCGGCAAGGTCCGGACTCGGAGAGCTGAAGTCCTCAGGCGCGGTAAACTTGTTCGGCGTGAACTGAATGCCGGCACCCGTATAGAGGTACGCGTTGCTGGCACTTACCCAAGTCGTCCCAGACTGGTTGTCATCGCCCAATTTCCAGTGGTGACACTGAGAGTTGTCCACCGGGCCGGTGGGAGCGGCCGGACCGTCGAGGGCAATGATGGTCTTGACGCCGGTCGTCTTGCCGACGGGACCCACCGCTCCTCCCGGAGCGGCAGCACTGGCTCCAACCGCGATGAGAAGAATGACGGCCATCATGACCGCTGGGCGCACATTTCCAAGGTTCTGCATCTGACTCTCCTTAAAATAGCATTGGTGAGAGACTGAACCTCCCGGCCGCTGCCACGCGATCTCTCTCATCGCGCAACCAGCCTCCTCGGCCAGGTAAAATAAAGTGAAGGGGAATCGCTGAAAACGGACCTCCGTCAGGCTAGCCCAACCGCCTTTAATTTGCAAATCATCCGATGAAACGAGCGCGCAGGACGGTCGCCGCGATACGCAGAGTATCCCTTACGGCCCGGAAATGGCTGGTCGTAATCCCGTCGACGAAACCCATTTCGATGGACGTCATGGCCACCGTCAATCCCGCCTGCCCAGCCCGCACGATGACTTCGCTGTCCATGTCGAAGCCCTCCGCACGAAGTGAAAAGCTCCGAAGCAGCCGCGCCGAATACAACCGGAAGCCGCATTGCGAATCGGTGATCGCGGTTCCTGACAGCATGGCGATGGCCCAGGTGGAAAAACGGTTGGCACGGCGCCGCCGGGGAAGCATCTGGGCGAAGAGATGGGAGCGGCCGCCGATGATCATGTCCGCACCGCTCTCCGCGCGGCAGCGCAGGAGTTTAGGGATCTCGCTTGGAAGATGCTGGCCGTCGGCGTCAACGCCGATGACGCCGTCGAACCCGCGCGTGAGAGCCCAGCCGAAACCGGTTTTCATCGCGCCGCCCTTGCCGCGCCGCCGGGGATGGCGGAGCACGATGGCCCCGGCATCCGCGGCCACCGCTGAGGTGGCATCGATCGAACCGTCATCGACCACGACGACGTCCGGCAACTGAGCCAGGCACCCGCGGACCACGGCACCGATGCTCGTTTCCGCGTTGAGCGCCGGAATGACGACGGCGAATCGCTCGGTCACCGGCAAAGGGTCGATTCCCCCGCGTCCGCAAGCTCCCTCTCCCCGCATCGGGCGGGAAGAGGGAGACTTGCTGTTAGCGGAGCTTCATGGTCGGATCGCCGAAGAAGATCCACGACTTCCGAATATCGGGATCGGTGGCTACGACTTTCGCGCGCGCCACGGCCTGGCCGAGCGTGAGTTTGTCAGGGCCGAAAAGCTGCCGGAAGAGCTCACGTCCCATCAGGGCCTGTTGATCGGGCAGGGTCAGCGCCGAAGACGCCCACACGGCCACGGCGCCGCCGTTCGGAGCTTTCAACAACGCCTCGGCCAGACTCACAGAGAAGACATCATGGAAGAGGCCGTTCAAGCAGTCCAGGCCAATGACCACCGGCAGCTTGTTGCCGTTGGTCAGCGTCGCCGCGTCCGATGACGAGAACACGCTATCGGCCCAGATCTCGACCGAAGCGTGGCCGATGTACGTAACGAGAAGCGAGCCGTTGTTCATCGCGGTCATGATGTCGTTATGTGCCGACGACGTCGTCCCAAAGTCGATGGTCTGGCTCGTGATCGACGACGGCAACAATTTCGTGAGCGAGACCGCCACGGAGCCAAAGTCGAAATCGGGGGCGTGGTCGGCGATGAATAGTGCGTTTCGGGCCCACGCGCCGCTCGGCGTGCCGCGTGAGGCAATCTTGCCGATGACCAGTGCCGCTTCGTCCGGCGTACGCACCGGGATGCGGCCGACCGGGATGTCGGCGATGCCGTCGTTGTTGAAGTCGGTGAACCAGTCATCGGAGGCCGTCTTCAGAAGCACGGTATCGACCTGTTTGGTCGGGACGAAGTCGAACGTACCCTGGTCGAGATAGTTACGGGGGTCAAAGCTGGCATCGCCGAGAAGAAGGAAGGCGCCCGGTGCGCGCTTCCAGCTCGCGGCAAGCTGGAAGAACGAGCGAATCGCTTCCGGCGAGCGGATGCCGAAATTGAACTCATCGTAGAGGTCATCGACGTCGACGATCGCGGTATTGGTTCCTTCTTTGTCGCGAACCGACTTCAACGTCCCCGCGGCGGGGATGAACAACTTGTTGCTGACGATATAGAAGTCGGCGGGTCCCTTCGCGCCGTTGCTGTTGCCGTTGGTGTCGCTCCACGACGACGGCGTGTTCGGCGCCAGTTCGCCGGGCGCGAGGAGGCGTGACGCGTCGAAGGCCATCACCGTGCGCGCCGTGCCCGGAAGCGTCGTGAAGGTCGCGGCGAAGCCTCCCTGCGGATCGGTGGCCGTGGCTGTCTGGAGCTCGGTCGGGTGCTGCGCGTCAGTGACGTCGAACGCGCGCACCGCGTTTGAGCCGAAGCCGCCGATGGTCACGGCGCGGCCTCCGGCCAGATTCACGTTGAGCGCGCCATTGTCGGCGCGAAGGAGATGCTGATACGTCAGACGGGACTTCACTACCACGCTGACGTCCTCTTCGCCGTTCAGCGATGTCAGCGCGACGTTGTTCGTGCCGGCGGTCAGCCAGGCCTGCGGAACTGTGAAGGTGAACGTCTGCAGCGTAAGCCGCGGCAGGGTGACGGTACCGAGGCTATGGCCATTGAAGGTCACGCCGATCGTGTGGGATACATCGGTCGCGCCAAGGATCACCAGATCCATGGTGGCGTTGCCGCCAAACGACGCATCGAAGTTGCTGCTGACCGTCAACGGCTCCGTGCCCGAATCGCTGGTAATGAGCGTGCCGAAGAAAACGTCGTCGAGGGTCGAGATGGGGTTGAAGATGCTCCGCTCGATTCGCTCGAATGTGAAGGGAACGCTGCCGGTGATGGGATCGCCGCCGTTCACCTTCGAGAGCGTGACGCGGCTGCCGCCGTTGCCCTTCGATGCGCGCAGCCAGTACGTGCGTGCGCCGGTGGAGACCGTGTCGAGCGGGTATCCGTAGAACTCGATGGCGTCGTTCGGATCGAACTTGCCGTCGCCACCGTCGTCGACCGTGATGGATTGATCGGCGCCGAGCATCGACAGCGAGATCGCGCGCGGATCGGTCCCCGGGTCGTAGCCGGCCGCGGTCATGGCCGACCGCGTAAGTCGATACCACCCTTCCTTGGCGACATAGATCTTCAGGCCGTTATCCTCGGCCAGCACGAGCTGCTGTTTGTACTGCGCCGGGGTGGCCGGCTCCTGCGCCGTGGCATGAGCGGCGCCGAAACCGTCGGGAGGCGTGAAGACAAAGCCGCCCGCGCCGAGACCTGAAAGCGGCGAGGTATTCGGCGGGTTGGAAACCGTCCCCGCTACAGGCAGGACCGGGCCATGCATCGTGTGATGGCCCGCGGTATCGACGTCTTCGAGCCAGTACTGTGCAAAGGTCCCTGGGTCGAGCGTGTCGTTGTAACGGTAGACGTGACCCGCCTCGCTATCGTGCTTCTTCGACCGCAGGGCCGTCCCCGCGATGAGATTCTTGTTGATTTTCGTCTGCTGTCCGCCAACGTTGCGGTACAGATTGAAACCGAGGTTGTTGTACTCGTAGCTCGTCTGCCACGCGATCTGGACGTTCTTCTTGTCCTGCGTGACCGTGAAGTCGCGCAGATGGACAAGCGTCACCGCCAGTACCGTCGTCGTGGCCGTGGATGAGTCATTGGCCGGCACGGAGTCGACCTCCGTCCGCGTGACCGTGGCAGTATTCGTCACGGTACCGGTGGCGTTGGCCTGCACGATGACGTCGACGAACTGGGAGTTGCCGACCTCGAGCGACCCGAGCGTGCAACTGATCGTGGTGGTACCGGAACAGGAACCGATGCTTGGGTTTGCGGAAATGAGACCGACGCTCGCCGGCAACGGATCGTTGATGGTTACGTTGGTGGCCACGGCCGGCCCGTTGTTGGTGACCGTCAGGCGATAGGTGATGAACTGGCCTACGCCGACCGGATCTGGCGAGTCGGTCTTGACGATGCCGACGTCCGCGCTGGTACGCGCGACCACGAGGTTCGTGGTCGAGGCATTGTTGTTCCCCGGGATACTGTCGGTCGATGCGGTCGTGATCGAGGCATTGCAGGTCAGCGTCGTACCTGCCGCCGTGGCCGGACTCACCTGAACGACCGGCGAGAACGTCGCGCTTGCATTCGCCGCGAACGAGGCGATGGTGCATGTGATGGTTCCGCCGGAGCCGACGGCCGGCGTTGCGCACGACCATCCGACCGGAGGAGTGAGCGATTGGAAGGTCGTCCCAGCCGGCAACGGAATCGAGACGGAGTCAGTCGTCGCTGCTGCCGGACCGTTGTTGGTGGCCACCACCGTGTAGGTGTAGTTCTCCGCAGGGTAGACCGGATTCGGACTGTTGGAGATCGTGACCTGGACATCGCCGGAGCCTGCCGCGACGACCGTGGCCGAGACGCTGGCGGTGTTGTTCGGCAAGTACGGGTCGCGCGAACTGCTCGACACCGTCGGCGTGGCCGTGATCACCGTGGTGCCGGGAGTCACACCTGCACTGTTGACCTTCACGGTCAACGGCAGGCTGAACGATGCACCCGACGCCAGGGAAGGCCCGCTGCAGGTGATGGTGCCTGTGCCACCTACCGCCGGCATGATGCATGTCCACCCTGCTGGCGGCGCCCCGAGACTCTGGAAGGTCGTGTTCGCCGGCACCGTGATGCTGTATGTCGGCGAGTTCGCCGTGAAGCTGCCGAGGTTCGAGATCGTCTGCGTATAGTTGATGTTCCCACCCGGGATCGGCACATTCGTGTCCTGCGCAATCGTCACCGCCATGTCGGCGAATTTGTCGGCATCGAAGGCAGCCTCCATGATCGTCGTGGCAGTGGCCTTGTTGTTCGCAGGGTTCGAGTCGGGCGTGTTGCTGGAAACGGAGTTCGTCTCCGACATCACATAACCTGCCGGAGCGCCACCGGACGTGTTGACGACCAGCGAGAAGTTGGCTGTCGCGGCATTGGCAAGAGTGGGAGTCGTACAGATGACTACCCCCGTCCCGCCGGCTGCCGGCAATATGCACGTCCAGCCGGCTGGCACCGACATGGAGACGAACGTCGAGCCGGCCGGAATGGGAGCCATGTAGACGACGCCGTCGGCCGGGCTGGGACCGTTGTTGGTGACGGTCTGCGTGTACGTGAGGTTGTTTCCCGCCTGCACTACGGCCGGAGCGACGTTCGTCACCGCCAGATCGGCGATCGCGCACGAGGCCCCATCGCCACCGGGGAGGACGTTGTTTCCGGCGATCAGCTGAACGACGCCAACAGATCCCGGCTGGGCACCATAGGCATCGTTCGTCGAATCGGTCACGCCGTTGATACCGGCGGAAACGTCGGTCGAAGCGACCGCGCTCGAGAGCAGGATGTATCCGCCGCCGCCGCCGCCACCAGGTCCGTGGCGCTGCGTGGGAGCGGCGCCGGGAGCTGTAGTCAACCAGGCGTTGCCGCCATTGCCTCCCTTTGCCTGAACCGTGAGCCCTGCAAGATTGCCAATCTGGGTACTGACGAGGACCGATCCGCCGGCGCCGCCGCCACCCGAGCCGTCGCGGCCCGTGTTGTAGGCGGTAAAGCCGTTCGCGGTCAGTGTGGCCGTGCCGGTGGCCTGCAACGCACGGATGATGATCACGCCGCCGCCGTTTGCACCGCTGCTGTAGTAGCCATTGCCGGTCTCGTCGTCCTGCCAGTCCGTCGCGACGTTGACCCGGCAGGTCGGAGGAGCGATGCAGGTCTCGGCCGATGCGTTGTTGGTCGTGCCGGCGCCGCCGCCACCGCCCATCGTGATGCGGGTCAGCTTCGGCGAGATGGTGCCGCCGCCCTGACCACCGATCGGCAGGTTGGAGTTCCAGCTGTTCCCGCCGGTGCCGCCGGATCCGCCGTTGCCGCCACCGCCGCCGCCGCTGTTGTCCCCGTTGTTTGCGGAATTTCCGTCGGTCGAGCCGCCGCCGGCATTGCCTGGGGCGCCTCGGCCATAGCTGCCGTTGACATAGCCCTCAACGGCGGTATCAAACGGTACCGTCGCGGGATTCGTCGCGCCAATCGTCGCTCCATGCTGGTAGAAGTATCGCGGCGTGCCGGCGATGCCTTCGCCTTTGGAGCCGTTCACGGTCAATGTCGCCAACGTCCGGAAGTCGGTGTTGAACGCGGCCGGCGGTACGCTGGTATCGCCACCGAGGACGCGGCCACCACCACCACGGAATCCCAGGCCGTTTACGGAGACCACGGCACCGTTCAGAGTCAGCGTACCGCTGACGTCGATGGCCAGAACGCCGCCGGCGTTGACGGGGTTAGGCATGGTGCCGGTGCCTACCGCCGGCGTGCCGCCCCACGGCAACGCGGTCAGGGTCGAGGTCAGCGTCGCCGTCGTGTATTGCGGAACGCGGATGATCTGGTAGGTGCGCTGCCCCTGCGTGGTCGTGCTGGCGAACGGCTGGTTGGTATAGCTGTAAAGCAGACCGCCGCCGGCGCCACCACCGGTGAAGCTGAACGCGCCGCCGCCGGCGGGAACCGTGCTGTTGGAGACGACGTACTCCCATCGCCCGGCGTTGTTGAGCGTCGTCGCGGCGCCGCTTCCCGTGCCGGTGGCTCTTGTCGAACCGGTGCCTTCACCGTAGGTCTCATCGTTGGTGGTATCGAACGCCGCGTCCTGCATCTGCATGACGATGACGAGATCGCCGGCGGCGATGCTGTTACCCGCAGCACCCACGGCACGCGCGCCGACGTTGAACGACGTTGCGCCGACGGCGACGCTGGTGGTGCTCCCCGGCCAGTAATCGTTCTTGATCCCAGAGAGGTTCCCGCCCGCTCCGTCTTTACCGGGGTTGGCGCAGATCTTTGCCTCCGCCAGCGTCGTGAGCGTTTCCGAGGAAGTCGGCTGTGTCGACCCGGTGTACGAGAGCGTGGCCACGTTCGAGACCGGGCCCGCCGCCGTGGGCACGACCGTCACCGTGAATGAGGCAGACGTTGCGCCGGCGGCCAGAGTACCGACGGTGCAAGTTACCGGACCCGTTCCGGTGCAGCCGGTCTGCGAAACGAACGCACTCCCTGCGGGGATAGCGTCCGTAATCGTCACGCCGGCGACGCTCGCCGCGCTGTAGTTCGTGGCACTGAGCGTGTAAGTGACGGTGTCGCCAAGCTTGATGACGTCCGCGGACGCGGTCTTTGTCACGGCAACGGCAACCTGTTTGAGCGGGACGGCCTGCATGGCCCATCGCACCGAGCTCAAGCCGGCCCACTGCATCGTGGTGTTCGTGTAGCCTCTCGATCCGCTGGCCGCACCGGTGAAGTTACTGCCGGTACCAGGCGTGTTGGTGATCTGAAACCGTTGGTCCTGCGTCAGGCCTTGCGTCAGACCGGTGTTGATGTCGAAGGCCACGCCGTCGACCACATAGTCATACGCCGAGTTGGTTACGGCCACGGTGGGAGTGGTGCTCGTGTTCGTGGCCAGGACGGTCGTTCCCAGCGGGGTGTTCTGATCGACGTTGCTGAACGTCTGCGCACCCGCCGCGACCGTGATGGTCGTGCCGCCGGCGTTGGTGATCGAAGCGGTGATGGTGTGCGTTCCGCTGGGAGGGGCGATCACGCCCCACATCTCCACGCGGACGTGATTGTTGGCGCTGGTCTGGCCGGCACCGATCCTCGCCATCGCCAGGTTCGGTCCGCCCCCCTCCGTACCGTAGGTCACGCTGGCCACGGTCTTGCCCGCTGTATTGCCGCACTGCATCGTCACCTCGACGATCACGTAGCGGTTGGCGGCGTTCGTGGTCAAATGGCTCCACGACACGTTGACCGGATTGGCGGCGGAGATGGTCGCCGCGGCAAGGCTGCTCGCGGCATCGAAGAGGATCTGCGGACTCGCCGAGTGCAGAGGCACGGCGACGGCAGCCCACGGCGTCGCAGCGCCCGTCGCCGTCCACGACATGACCGCGTTCGCGGTCCCGGTCTTGATGCTGCCGGCGCCGGAAAAGACCGGCGCGGCGTTCGTGAGGTTGTAGCTGTTCGTCTGGCCGGCGTTGGCCGTCAGGGCAACGTTCGCGTTGTAGGCAACGGCGTCGACCACGTAGTCGAACGGTGAGCTCGCCGTCGTCACTGTTGGAGTTGTGGAAGTCGCGGTGGCGGTGACCGCGGTTCCGGCGGCCGCTGTCTCGAAGACGTTCGTGAACGACTTCGCCCCCGCCACGATGACCATGTTCTGTCCGCCCGGGTTTGCCACAGTCACTGTGATCTGGTGGGTTCCCCCTGTCGGATTGGAAAGACCCCACAACTCGGCGCGCGTGGTGGTTCCATTCGAGATCGCGCCGAGAGACGCCATCGTCAGATTCGGGCCGCCAGCCTCGGTGCCGTACACGATCGTAGTCACGCTGGCTGTACCACCGTTCAGCTTCAGGGAGACGCCAACGGTTACGTACGCTTTCTTGGCGAGGCTCGTCGTGTGGTTCCACGACACCTGGGTACCGTTTACTGTCGACACCGTCACCGGTGCAGTCGAGGCCGCATCGAAGACCACCTGAGCCGTAGCCGGAGCGGCGCACAGGAGCACAAACACAACCGGAACGATGAATGACCGGACGAAACGAATCGACTGCCTCATACCAAACTCCTCTGCTGCTGTTGCCCGATACGGGGAGAGAGGCGGACCGTAGGCGCGTACAGATGCGCGGTGTCCTGGCTGGACGGCGTCATGCACATTCACAGCGTGATTTCCCCTCGTGACCGACTTCAGCGCAAACAGGTTATTAGCGGTAGCGTTGGTAACACATATCCACTCACGCAAAAATTTCGTCACAACTGAACACGCCGGACTCGACCGGCGGATCCGTGGTCTCACATTGAGTTGTTTGCGAACCGATCCTTTATTGCTGAAAGCGAGCGCGCAGCCGGCGGACAACCACCGCTACGAAACGTATTATTGTCGCCGATTCCGGACCTGATTTGCGAACATTTGCAGACCCATCGACGCGCGTGATGCGCCCGAGGACGTCCGCGGCTCCGACCGGGCGGTCGCGTCGAAGCGAGTTATCACCGCGCGTGATGATCTGTTGAGCACCGCCGCGCTCGCTGATGCGCACGATGCGATGGGCGGTCAATCCCCGATCCGTCGCCGTCAGAACGACGTCGCCGCGGCGCAGCTCCGACATCCCGCACGGGACGATATGCAGATAGTCGCCGCTGTGGATGGCCGGATACATACTGTCGCCGGAAGCAAGGAAGCGGGCGGTGTGCCCTGCAGAAAGCAGCTCGCGGAGGGTCGGCTCGAACTCGCTCATGCCGCGCTCCGGATACAGTCGATGACGCTCCGGTCCGGCAGAAAGCGGAGGGCGCGCACGGGGAGATCGCGAACGATGCGATCGAGGCACTCCAGGGTGAAGGCAACCGCGCCGGCATCGTAGAACGGCGGAAAGGTGCAGCCGAAGAGCGTTGCAGCCGCCTGCGCCGCAGGAAGGGAGACCAGCTCCGTGCGCGACGCCTGCACGAGGAGATGGATCGCTCCCAGCGGCGCAGAGACAGGGGACGAGAGCTTCGCCTCGCCGTGCCAGGGCGTACCGAACATCCTCCATTCACCGTCGACAAAGCGGACGATCACGCGGTCGTCACTGACGACTTCGTAGTCGCCCTCGGACAGCCACACCTGCGCTGTGGTCGTCTTCCCCGCGCCCGACTGTCCGACGAAAAGCTGCCCGCGGCCGTCACGGTCGATGATGCCGCAGGCGTGCAGTTCCACGCCGCGGCCGCGGCCTAGGAGATGCGCGACTATCACCTCGTCGAGGGGATAGTCGAGCGCGTGCATCTCGTCCGTCACGACATCCCGCCGCATGAGGATGCGTCCTTGGCGAAGGTCGCGATCGAAGAAGGCCACTTTGTACGGCACGTCGCCGCCGAGGTCGCTCGAACAATCGATACGAAGGCCGCCGTCATCGTCGAAGGCACGCCAGACCCCACCGGAATCGAACAACAGGCGGCCGGGCGGCGGGAGAGCGACAGGCATCGCATCGATCGTGACCGTGACGTCCGCTTCGGCGGATGAAGTGATCGCGAAGCGGCTGGTCGTTTCAGCTAGCGGGCAGCGAAGCGACTCATCCGCATAACGGATGCGGATGGAAATGCCGGCGATGCAAAGAACTTCACTCGCGGAGCTCATTCTGGGAACGTTACCGCCGAACTACGATCCGGGAACGCTGCAAGCCGAAGAGCCGCGGCAACCCAATTGGAAGGGACCGCTGGCCGCGTTCGTCTTGCAGAATCCGAGGACCGCTTCGTCCGGACGGAGCGGAAAGCGCTTCGCCTCGGGCTTCTCGTACTTCTTCTTGTCGTTGCCTGTCTGCTGTTGCATGGTCATCCCCTTCTGACTAAAGAGCCACCGCGCTCGTAATGGAACAACTGCCACAACTCCCCGTGCCGCATCCGCCCGCGGCAGGACGGGCCGCCGGCTCGTACGGTATGGCCGCAATCCGTTCCGCCTCGCCCGACTTCAACGCCTCGGCCGCCGAACGAACAAGCTCGTACCCCGTCCCATCCTTGCAATACTCACAATCACCGTGGGGCCGCACGGGGATGTCGAGAGTCTCGGCACGAAGGTGCGCCACCTGGCAGAGGAAGTCGACGGGCGACTCCGCGTCTCCGTTCTCGAGCTCGCCGTTTGCCGCGCACATCCCGCACATCGACTTGAGGCCGCAGCCGTTGCACTTCGTCGGCCGCGTGGTTTTCCGCGTGCGCACGGCCAAGAGGTATTTCTCCCAACCTTCCCGGAAGTTGCCCTCGCGGACGTTGTAACGGTCGACGTGCGAGAGCACGCAGATCGAAAGGTCGCCATACGGATCGACGGCGAAGGAGTTGAGCCCGCCGCCGCACTCGTAGATCTGACGCGGCTCCCCTTCGACGAGAACGGGCGATCCATGATCGCGTGCCAGCCGCCGCCACTCGGAAACGCGCTCGAGGTTCTCGAGATCGAGCTGCACGATCTCCGCCGGCTTCAACCGCACCGCCAGCGGGCTGGCCGAGCAGTCGATGCGCGGGTTGATCATGGCGTCGAAGGTGAACTCGACGCCGCGGTCCGCGGCCATCTGCCTCATGAGCGGAATCTCGTGCTTGTTGATCGAAAGCGCCACCGTCTTCAGCTTCAGCGGCAGCTTCCGCTCCAGCAGCAGGTCGATTCCGCGCAGGCAGTGATCGTAGGATCCCGGGATTCCGGTCAGTTTTTCGTAGGTTTCCTTCGTGCCCCCGTAGAGCGTGATCTCGATCGTGAACGGCCGCATGTCGGCCAGAAAGTCGGCGATCTTCTCCGTGATCAGCGTCCCGTTCGTGAAGAGCGTGATGAGGAAGCCTTTGCGCTTGGCATAGGCGTAGATATCGAGGAAGTCGCGCCGCGCGAAAATCTCGCCGCCGGAGAAGAGCAGCCACAGGCAACCGAGCTCGGCCAGCTCATCGAGTAGCCTCTTGTGCTCGTCGAGCGTCATCTCGCGGGCACGAGCGACGAAATCGCCCATCGGGAGGTTGTTGTAGCAGTGCTTGCACTCCAGCGGACAGCGGTTGGTGACCTCGATCGTGCCGTTGACCGGCACGCGCAGCGGCTCGGCCCTGCCGTGGACGGTGACGCTGAAGTCTAAATAGGTGCCGGTTTCCATTGCGCTCATGGTTTCGCCTCGACCGGCGCGCCGATCAGATCCGCTGCCTCCATCGTCCCGAGAAGCTCGTCGAGATCAGCACGGACGACGCCGTCATCGGCATCGTACTCGCTGCAGATCTCGGCGACGATGGCATCGATGTCGCGGTTACCGTCGAGGAGAGTCCAGATTCGCGCCGCCACGGGGGTGAAGACGAAGACCGAATCGAGATCGCCGACATGATTGCGAATGGGCACGAGGATGCTCTCGCTGCCTACCTGCCGCAGCGCAAATTCGCCGCGGTGTGCAAACACCCGTCTGTCCGTCATCGATTGTCGCCCGTTCGGTCCCGCCGGTCATTGTCACACGCGTTTGGGCGTGCGGCAACTCCGGAGCATCTGGCCCGTATCCGCTCATGATGCATATTATTTGACCCGGAGTCTACAATTCGAAACAGATGAGCACGAATCCCTTCCCCGTCGCACAGCCGGCCGCGTCCGAGGCTGATGACGTTCCGCCGATTGCCCCCCGAGGACGTCCCTCCAACGAGGAGATCGCCGCGTGGGTGATTTTCGGGGGACTGCTTCTTTACATCCTGATGCGGCACCTTGTCTCCGGCGTGGTCGGCGGTCTGGTGCTCTATCTCCTCCTCGACCGCCTCTCGCAATCTTTCTCGAAGCGGATGCCGGGGAAGACGGCCCGGCCGCTGGCGCTGATCCTCGTCACGCTCGTCGGCGGCGGGCTGATCTTCGGCGTCGTCGCGCTGCTCATCTCCTTCACCCGGCATCACGCCGGCAACATCCCGGCCATCATGACCAAGATGGCCGACATCCTTCAGTCGACGCGCGCCTGGCTCGGCGACTACGGCGAGCAGCTCATCCCCGAGGTCATGACCGACGCGGAAACGATCAAGGCCGCGCTTGCGGTCTGGCTCAAGGAGCACGCGGAGACGCTCAAGCTCGCCGGCAGTTCGTTCAGTTACGGCATCGTGCACGTTGTCATGGGCATGCTCCTGGCGGTGCTGGTCTTCTTCCGCCACGTCACGCATCATCCCGACCGCCCTCCCGGTACGCTCGGCGAAGCGCTTGAAGAAAAGGTCGAGCACTTCACGCGCGCCTTCGCCCAGATCGCCACCGCACAGGTAAAGATCTCCGTGCTGAACACGGCGCTGACGGCGCTCTATCTACTGGTCGTGCTGCCACTCTTCGGTCAGCACATCCCGTTCGCCACGACGATCGTCTTCGTGACCTTCGTCTGCGGGCTGATCCCGGTCCTCGGCAACCTGATCTCCAACACCGTGATCGTGATCCTCTCCCTCGGCATCTCGCCCGGGACCGCCATCGCCTCGCTCCTGTTCCTCATCATCATCCACAAGCTCGAGTACCTGACCAACTCGCGCATCGTCGGCGGCGAGACCGACTCTCAGGCCTGGGAGATCCTCATGGCCATCCTGATCGGCGAGACCGCCTTCGGAATTAGCGGCGTGGTCATGGCCCCGATCATGTACGCGTTCGTCAAACGCGAGCTGCGCGAGCGCGGCCTGGTGTAACGCGACCCGGCGAACAGGCTGCCCAGCCGAAGCCACGCACCCGCGCGCGTACGCCAGTATTGCCGGGATACCGATACGCCGCGTCCTATCAGGTGGCGTTACTTCTTGACGTGCACACTGAAATATGATGGAATAATTGAATAGTTATTCGTCCCATTCAATCCGACGTTCATCCATCAAAACATCAAGGAGATCTCTTGTCTCAATCATCCAGATTCGTCTGCGTATTGGCTGCTGCCGTGATGTTCGCGGCGGCGTTTCCGGTATCCGCCATCACCCCTGCGGCTCACAACAGCCTCAAGGGTGCCTACGGCAAGCTACCCCTCACCTTCGAGAGCAACAGCGGGCAGACCGATGCCGCAGTCAAGTTCCTCAGCAGAGGACATGGCTACTCGCTCTTCCTCACCCCGGCCGGCGCGGTGCTCCGGTTGAACGGGAAGGAGAAGTCCTCCGTCGTCCGCTGGCAGACCGCCGGCGGCAACCGCAATCCCCGCATGGTCGGCGTGGAACCTCTTGCCACGAAGAGCGACTACTTCATCGGCAACGATCCGAAAAAGTGGCAAACGGATGTCCCCAACTACGCGAAGGTCCGGGCCGAGCGCGTCTACCCGGGGATCGATCTCGTCTACCACGGCAGCCGCCGACAGGTTGAATATGACTTCGTCGTCGCGCCGAAGGCGAATCCCAATCGGATCCGCCTGGCCTTCCAGGGTCTCGAATCAATGAAGATCGGCAAGCACGGTGAGCTCATCCTCCACACCGCGAACGGCGACCTGGTGCAGCCGCGTCCTCTCATCTACCAGGAGGAGAACGGACGCCGGCAGGTGATCAATGGCCGCTATGCATTGCTGGCGAAAAACGAAATCGGATTCACACTCGGCCATTACGACCGCAACCGGCAACTCACCATCGACCCCGTTCTCCTCTACTCGACGTTTCTCGGCGGCAGCGATCTCGATCAGGGCGGCGCCCTCGCTGTCGACGGATCCGGCTATGCCTACCTCTCCGGCTTTACCGGATCGACGTCGTTTCCCGGAGTCACCGGAAGCTCCCTGCAGCCGTCGAACGGCGGCGACTGGGACATCTTCCTCACCAAGATCGATCCGACCGGGACCTCGATCATCTATTCGACGTTCATCGGCGGCAACGGCGGCAACGAATACGCGCAGGCCCTGGCCATCGACGGCTCGGGCAATGTCTACCTGACCGGCGGGACGAACTCCACCAACTTCCCCGGCGCCAGCGGCAGCTCGATCCAGTCTTCGTACGGCGGCGGGACGCGCGACGCCTTCGCCATGAAGATCAACGCCGCCGGCTCGGCGATCGTCTATTCGACCTATCTCGGCGGCAGCGGCGACGAGCTCGGCACCGGCATCGCCGTCGACGGCTCGGGCAACGCCTACGTGACCGGCGATACGCAGGGCGGATTTCCAGGCGTGAGCGGCGGGTCCATCCAACCGTCCTACGCCGGCGGCTACTACGACGTCTTCGCCACCAAGATCAACGCCGCCGGCACGGCACAGCTCTATTCGACCTATCTGGGCGGCTCCGATGATGATTTCTCCACCGCGATCAAGCTCGATGGCTCCGGCAACGCCTATATCGTCGGCGGTACCGCTTCGAGCAGCTTTCCCGGCGTCAGCGGCAGTTCGCTCCAGCCATCCAACGGCGGCGGTTATGACGGATTCGTCACGGAAATCAATTCTTCCGGCTCCGCGGTCACCTGGTCGACCTTTCTGGGCGACACCGGAGACGATTCCGTCGCCGGCCTCGACATCGATGGATCGGGAAACCTCTACCTGGCGGGCAACACCACATCCACCTCCTTCCCGGGCGTGAGCGGGAGCTCCATTCAATCGAGCAACGCCGGCAACGGCGACGCGTTCGTGATGAAGATGAACGGGTCGGGGACGTCGATCATCTACGCCACATTTCTCGGCGGCACCGATGGCGACTACGTACTTACCGGCGGTCTGGCCATCGACGGCTCCGGCAATGCCTACGTCGGAGGCACAACCTTCTCGACGTCGTTTCCCGGCGTCAGCGGCAGTTCACTCCAGCCGTCGCTCGCAGGCGGCCTGGACGGTTTCGTCACCCGGATCAACGCCGCGGGCACCTCGATCGACTTTTCGACCTACCTCGGAGGCGCAAACGACGACGAAATCGACTATGTCGTAACCGATGGCTCCGGCAACGTTTACGTAGCCGGCTGGACATACTCCACGGATTTCCCCACCACCGCGGGTGCCGTTCAGACGACCTTTGGCGGCGGAGACGTCGACGCCTTCCTGGCGAAGATCGGCCCTCCGGGATCGCCCGTGATCACCAGCATCAGCCCCTCCACCGGCCGCACCGGCGATCAGATCACCATCACCGGCACCGGCTTCGACAACGTGCAGGGCAGCGGCAACGTCTGGCTCGGCAGCAACTACGCCGGCAGTGTCGTGAGCTGGAGCAACACCCAGGTCGTGGCCACGATCGCCTCGGGCGTCACCTCGGGCGTCGCCCAGATCTACCAGAGCGGGGTCTGGAGCAACACCAATAGTCTGACCGTGGTCACGCCGCACATCACCAGCATCAGCCCGTCGACCGGCTACCCGGCCGACCAGATCACCATCACCGGCACCGGCTTCGGATCGAGCCAGGGCAGCGGGAACGTTTGGCTCGGCAGCACCTACGGCACCGTGGTGAGCTGGAGCGACACGCAGGTCGTGGCCAGCATCGCTTCCAACGCCACCTCCGGCGTGGCGCAGATTCTCCAGAACGGTGTCTGGAGCAATACCGTCAGCCTGACGGTGATCCGGCCGACCATCACCAGCATCAGTCCGACCACCGGCCGCGCCGGCGATCAGATCACCATCACCGGCACTGCGTTCGGATCGTCGCAAGGCAGCGGGAACGTCTGGCTCGGCAGCACCTACGGCACGGTGGTGAGCTGGAGTGACACGCAGGTCGTGGCCAGCATCGTCTCCGGCGCAACGTCCGGTGTCGCCCAGATCTATCAGAACAGCATCTGGAGCAACACCATCAGCCTGACCGTGGTCACGCCGCACATCACCAGCATCAGTCCGTCGAGTGGCTACCCCGCCGACCAGATCACCATCACCGGCACCGGCTTCGGATCGTCCCAGGGTAGCGGCAACGTCTGGCTCGGCAGCACCTACGGCACGGTAGTGAGCTGGAGCGACACGCAGGTCGTGGCCAGCATCGCTTCCACCGCTACGTCCGGCGTGGCCCAGGTTCTCCAGAACGGTGTATGGAGCAACACCGTCAGCCTGACGGTGGTCCGTCCGACCATCACAAGCATCAGCCCGACCACCGGCCGCGCCGGCGATCAGATCACCATCAACGGCACTTCCTTCGGAGCGTCGCAAGGCAGCGGGAACGTCTGGCTCGGCAGCACCTACGGCACGGTGGTGAGCTGGAGCGACACGCAGGTCGTGGCCACTATCGTCTCCGGCGCGACGTCCGGCGTCGCCCAGATTTACCAGAACAGCATCTGGAGCAACACCATCGGCCTCACGGTCGTCACGCCGTCGATCACCAGCATCAGTCCGAATCACGGCACGACGGGCACGCAGGTCACCATCACCGGAACCGGCTTCGGAACGACGCAAGGCGGCGGCAACGTCTGGCTCGGCAGCACCTACGGCACGGTGGTGAGCTGGAGCGATACGCAGGTCGTCGCCAGCGTCGCCTCAGGCGCCACCGGCGGCGTCGCGCAGATCCTCCAGAACGGCGTCTGGAGCAACACCATCAGCTTCAGCGTCCCCTAAGTTCATGGAAACACCGACTTGATGAAACGGCGGCCCGCAAAGGCCGCCGTTTTATTTATCTCCTCCGCGTCTCCGCGTGAGTCAGGCGTCTCACGAACCACGCGGAAGCCGATGCTGAACCCTCGCAGCCGAGGCTCGTGCGTGTACCGCAATGCGCTGCGCCCGCTGTCCGCCCCGAAATACCAGCTCCCGCCGCGGATCACTTTGTACGGACTGCCGCACGCTTGAAAAGGATCAGACACCTCGGACGATGAATACGGACAATACTCGTCCGCGCACCACTCCCACACGTTGCCATGCATGTCGTACAGCCCCCATGCGTTCGCGGGAAACGACGCCACCGGTTTCGGGGCCCGACCATCGTAGTTGGCCACGCTGGCCGACAGATGCTCGCCGAAGCTGTACGAACCGGTCGACCCGGCGCGGCAGGCATACTCCCACTCCGCCTCGGTCGGTAACCGGAAGTATCCTTCGTTCGACGCATTGAGACGGCGAAGAAACTCCTGCACCTCGAACCAGGAGACGCTTTCAACCGGCAGATTGCGACCTTGAAAATGGCTCGGAATCGATCCCATGACCGTCGTCCACTGCTCCTGCGTCACCTCGGTCGCAGACATGTAGAACGGCTTCGTCAACGTGACGTAATGCAGCGTCTCATCGCCTCGATGTCCCTTTTCCGTTGCTGGCGATCCCATCTCGAATCGCCCGGCCGGGATGAGAACGAAACGAAGTCCCGTGCGCGGCTCGCGGAATGTGCGCTGCGCGTCGCGGCAAGAGACGATGAGAAGAATCGCCGCAAGGGAGATCGCGGCGCGCAACGTTACTTCGGCTCCGTCTTCTTCAGATACCGGTCCAGGAACTGAACGACGTCGTTCTCCCAGAGGGTCGCGCCCTGCGAGGAGAAGATGAGGTGTCCGGGAGCCACTGCTTCGGCTCCCGTGCTCGGCGTGAAGGGCTCGTAGATCCGCAGTTGATGCGTCACGGCGCGCCTCTCGAAAATCGAGGCGAGAGTGGTGATCGAAGAGGTTGTCCGGTCATTCTTCGCCACCATGAACAACGTAGGTGTCGTCGATTTTGACGCGGCGGAGGTCAGCCCGGCGCGCAACAGAGGGTTGAAGTCCCACGACAACGATCCACCAGCCTGATCGACCGCGACCAGAAACGTATTACCGCGGCTCGACGCAAACATCGTCACGATTCCTCCGAATGACCACCCCATGATCCCCATCCGCTTCGTGTCGGCGAAGGGCAACGTTCGCAGATAGTCGATGGAGGCAATCACGTCATCCGCCTCCGCCTGCAGCCGCGGCACCAGGCGTGACGGGTCATTCCGCGTCTCCTCCCGCCACGTCACCCCGTCCGACTTGCCGTATCCACGCCGCTCCGGCACCAACACGACATATCCAGCCTTGTTCAGCATCGAGCCGACATATTGAAAAGGAACCGAAACCCGCTCCCGCCCGTCCCGCGATCCATGGTTATAGATGACGACCGGAAACGGGCCGTCGCCATCGGGCTTGTAGAGATACGCCTCGATGCGCAACGCCCCGCTGCGGTAAACGACGTCGGTGTACTCGGCCTTCGCCTGACCGAACGCCGACGCCGCAAAGAGAAGAACAGACGCTGCCAGCAGAAGGCGCCGCATCACGAAATCATACACAGAGGCGTTAGCCCGAGGCAGCGCCTCTGTTGACCTGCGTCACAGCTTCCAACCTGCGTCGAGCGTATCTTGCCCCCACTTCTCTCTCTCACTCACAACCGCATCCGGAGGTTTTGAAGCATGCATCGATTACGCTCGTCCCTGGCTCTCGTACTCATCTCGTTTTCATTACCCACGCTCGCTGCCGAGGGCAAGGTCGACGGCTCGCTTACCGCGAACGGCAAGACGGTCGCGCTCAAACATGCGTACGCGCAGACGAAAAAAGATCCGTTCGACAAGAAGAAAAGCGTGATCGAGGTGATCGTCACCGATCAGGAGCTCTCCCCTGCTGCGGCCGCGGACGAGTTCGAGCTCATGAAGGCGCAGGACAAACAGCAACTGAGCGGCTTCACGGCCACGATCGACGCCGATAAGGCGGTCATCAGCGCCACCGTCTTCAGCCCCGCCTTCAAGAAGATGAAGCAGTTCTCCGGCGTCGGGATGCAGAAGGCCAACCTGACGGCGATGACCGGCGAGCACATCGCCGGCTCGATCACCATGGCCAAACCCGACGATTTCTTTGACGAGAAGTATCAGTACAACGCTACCTTCGATCTCCCCGTCGGCAAGCCCGCCGGTCCTCCGGCACCGCCGGTGCTGAAGGGAACACCCCTTCCCGCCGGCGGCGGCGAGCCCGGCAAGGCATACACGGCCTACCTCAAGCTCCTCGCCGGCGGCGACATGAAGGCCTTCCTCGGCAGCGTCGCCGCGGAACGTGCCAAACAAGCGTCATCCGATCCCGACTTCAAGAAGATGTTCCCACTCATCCAGGCCATGCAGCCGAAGGGCATCAAAGTCACCGGCGGCGCCATCGACGGCAACAACGCCACCCTCCTGGCAACCGGAAAGGACGACGCCCAGGTCTCCCACGGCACCATCACGATGGTCAAAGAAGGCGGCGCGTGGAAGGTGGAGAAAGAGGAGTGGAAGACGAGTAGCGAATGACGGGGTTGCGGGGTCTCGAGGTTGCGCGGTCTCGCGGTTGCCGAGTTGCGCGAAGTCGCTAAGTTGCATGGTTGGTTTCCGGGTTAGTTGGTTCGCTGACTGAAACCCTCTGCTCAGCAACCTCGCAAGCCAGTAACCCACCGCGAGACCTCGCAACCGCGAGACTGCGAGACCCCTACCGATCCATCTTCGCCGCGAGCACAAAATCCGCCCGCGTCAGCCCGTCCACTTTGTGCGTCCAGATCTTCACACCTACTCTTCCCCATGCAAGGTAGATATCGGGATGATGCCCTTCCTCCTCGGCGATGGCGCCGATGCGGTTGGTGAAGGCGAGGGCCTGGGCGAAGTCGGGGAAGGTGAACTCTTTCTCGAGATGATGTTCGTCGACGACACGCCAATCGCCGCCGAGGGTCCGCGCCAGCTCGGCGAGCTCCTTCCCTTTCATCGCCGGAATGCCTCCACTGCAGGGGATGCATTTCTCGTCCGCCAGCGCCCGTTGCGGCTCCCGCTTGCGGATCCAGGCCGCCAGCTCGTCGGCGGTCACCCGATGCCGGAATGCTTCCTTTCCGTCGACATAAATGACCGGCACGTCGTCCGTGAACTTGGCCCGCAGCGCCGGATCCTCGTCGATGTCGACGAGGGTGATCGAGAGCGGCAACTGATGCAGAACTACCGCCGCGCGCACGGCGGCTTCCGCGGCATCGCAGAGCGGGCAATCGTGCCGGGTGTAGAAAGTCACTTCATGAGTCATCGCATAAACTCCGCCGCCGAGGATACCTGATGGACGTGAAAACAAACGCCACGCTCGATCTCGAGGGGAAGACCATCGTCATCACCGGCGCCTCGCGCGGCATCGGCGCGGAGACGGCACGGCGGATGGCCGCGGCCGGCGCGCGGGTCGTGGTCAACTACCATGGCAGCGAAGCCGCGGCCAACGCGGTGGTAAAGGAAATCGGCGATCAGGCCATCGCCATGCGCGCCGACGTGGCCGATCCGGCGGCGGTGAAACGGCTGATCGAAGCGGTGGTGACGCGTTTCGGATCGATCGACGTACTCGTCAACAACGCCGCTGTCTTCGAATACAACCCCTTCGACGGCGACGACTACGAAGCGTGGCAATCCGGCTGGCGGCGCACGTTCGATCTGAACGTCTTCGCCGCCGCGAACGCCGCCTGGCTGGCCATGCGCGCCATGCGCCAGAGCGGCGGCGGAAAGATCATCAACGTCGCCTCCCGCGCGGCCTTCCGCGGCGAAACCGAGTTTGCCGACTACGGCGCATCGAAGGCGGCCCTGGTCAACCTCACCCGCTCCATCGCCCGCGGCTGCGCCAAGGACAACATCGTCGCCAGCTGCGTCGCCCCCGGTTTCATCGAGACGGAGATGGCCAAGCCGGAGCTGGAAGCGCACCGCGAGGAGATCCTCAGCCAGATCCCCCTGCGGCGCGTCGGAAGCACCGGCGACGTGGCCGGCGTCATCCTCTTCCTGGCCTCGCCAATGGCGGATTACCTGAACGGCGTGACGATCGATATTAATGGTGGGTCGTGGTTTCAGTAGCGGTTGGGGGGGCTCGCGGTTGCGCGGTTGCCCGGTTTTAGTCGATGCCCGCCCGAAACTGAGTGTCTGGCGCTCAAGTCTTGCTGATCCGTTCAATCAGTTGACTGATCTACGCCATCACCCAACTGATCGGCTCGATCACTCATCTGATCGGCTCGATCACCCAACTGATCGCCTCGATCACCCAACTGATCGGCTTGATCACTCATCTGATCGGCTCGATCACTCATCTGATCGGGGCAATCACCCAACTGATCAGCGTCATCACTCAACTGATCCGCGTGTCCACAATTGAGGTCAGTGCAATCGGTCAGCCGGCCCGGCCACCAGTCACGCAAACGCCACCTGGACGATCAGCTCGGCAACAGAACAACCTGGCGACCGCGAGACCACGCACCCCGAGACCGCGCAACCGCGGTACTACTTCACTCGCCTCAGCAATCGAACCACTCCCCGCGCTCCGCGCCAGAGGTAGAGCGCCGGCAGCGCCACAGCCGGAGCGGACGGAAAGCTCTGACGCATGAATGCCAACGGCGGGAGAGCCAGCTCGCGCAATCTACGTATACGAGAACGCCAGCCGAGTGCCTCGAGATCGCCTCGGAGGACCGAGGCGTGACGGCGGTTGCGATCGAGGAAGGCCGCCGAGGGCTCGACCCGTGTACGCTCGTCATCGGTCAGCCAGTCGGCGGCGCGATCATGCGGGGACGTTGCAAACCATGCGTCCGCGAGATTGATCGAGCGCTTGCAGATCGTCACCACGCGGCGCTCCGCGGCGAGGCGCCAGAAGCCCGCGTGCTCCTCAGCGCTCATCGCCTCCCGCAGCAGGTGGATGTCGTACAGCCAGATCAGGCGCTCATTGTCGTGATGATGGGCGAGGCGGTGAATGCAGGCCAGGAGAAGCGCGTCGGCGCGCGATGGCGCCAGCACACCAGGGGCGATGCGTGGCACGGCGATGGCGCGGCCGATCAGCTCATCGAACGGCAGCGCATCGCGGACCACCGGAGAGTTGGACACATCCCAGTGGACGTCGTAGACATGGCCGGCCCGAACGAACGATTGCTGGCGGACGGCCAGCGTGTCGCCGCTGGTGAGCCGCGACTCGTATCCGAGGCCTTGCAGGAGCTGGCGCATGGCATCGACATCCGATTCGGTAATCAGTAGATCCGTATCGCCGCGCGGCCGCTGCTCCGGCGCGTCGTAGAGGTCGTACGCCAGTCCCGTTCCTTTGATGATGACCACGCGAATGCCGCGGTCCGCGAACGCGGCCAGCAGCGAACGGAGATCCGCGAGGCGTAGCGACTCCATCGCCGCGGCGCGGATGGCGGCATCACGAAGGGCCGCATGAATCGGCCACGAGTCGCCCGAGAGGCGCGCATAGACCAGAGGGCCAACACCGTGCTGCTGGATCGATTCGAGTAATCGCTCGGCGTCATCGCTTCCCGCGCCCGCGGGCCACGGCGCCGGCTCGCCGCGCAGCAGCGCGCGCAGAGGAGACTGCAGCACCGCCGGAATGGGAAGCGGATCGGGGACGTCGGCCATCGGTGCTCCTGCCAACCTCTACCGCCCTCGCAAAAATTCAGGGCGACGGCGCGGACTTTGCTCAATCGGAAGCATGTCCACGATCGTCATCCTCATCATCGCCGCGCTGGCGGTAGTCCTCGCCATCGGCCTGGCCTACGTCCCGTTGCGTCTTCTGCTTGCTCACATCGCCCGCAACGTCCGTGAATTCATCGAGCGTCAACGCGAGCGCCGCTCCGTCGACCGCGCCACGGGAGACCGGCGGAAAGTGTAACGGGCGCTTCGCGCGTTGTCGGTTATCGGTTGTCCGTCCTGCACGAACTTCGGTCAGTCACAAGCGCGTAGTCACCGACAACCGACAACCGATAACGCGCGAAGCGCAAATTCAACCGACAACGCGCCGAAGGCGCAGTTACCGCTCCCCGACCGCCTTCTCCACCGCAGCCTTCAGCTTGGCGTCGTTCGGCATGATGGCGCCGATCTGGCGCCAGACGATCTTTCCGGTCCGGTCGATGAGAAGCGACGTCGGCAGGACCGTCGTCTGCACCAGATTGGCGATGCGTCCCTCGGGGTCGACGGCGATCGGGTAGGTGATCTTCTGCTCGGCCACAAACGTCTTCACCGCCTCGGTGTCGCCTTCATCGACGCTGACGCCGATCACTTTCAGACCCTTGGCCGCGTACTGCGTCTGCAGCGACTGCAGCTCCGGGGTCTCGAAGCGGCACGGTCCGCACCACGTCGCCCAGACGTTGAGGAAGATGACGTTCCCCTTTTCAGCGGCCATGGTCATGGCCTTGCCATCGAGATACTTCGCCGAATACGGCGGCATCGGATCGCCGACGTCCGTTCGCGCGGAGGAGAGGTCCGCCGGCTCTTCTTTCGCGGTCTTTGATGATGGAGCCGATTTGGATGCAAGCGCCTTCTTCGGCTGCGTTGGATTGGAGGTCTTGGTCTCTTGTTTCGCGCACGCGACGACAAGGAGAAGCGTGCAGAGGGCTGCCAGGGTCGATTTCATAGTCATAGTCACCGTTTTTGAGTTTTGATCGTGAACAACAGAAACGCGCTTACGGCCAGACCGTTCACAGTCCCTCACCCGGGTTGGTCGGTTCCATCTGCAAGGCGTCATTCACTCTGTTGAAGTAGTTGAACAATCCTGCCATCGCCGAGATCTCGACGATCTCTCCCTCGTCATAGTGCCGCCGTAACCGCGCGAACAACGCGTCGTCGATACCGTGCGCGTCGAGCGTGAGCTGCTTCGCGTACGCCAGCGCGGCCTTTTCCTTTTCATCGAACGGGCCGTTCTCGAAGTCGAGCAGTGCGTCCATCTGATCGTCCGTTGCCCCGTGCCGCGCAGACTGCGCGGTATGTGAGCGGTTTCAGTACTCGCAGGCGTTGAGACGCGAGACCAGCGTTGCCACGAGCTCCTTGGTCCGCACCGAAACCGTGCCGGTGTTCGTGACGGCATTCATATGGGCCATCATCGTCTTCAAAATCTCCGGCCTGTGCGCGTAGACCCGAAACATGTTCGGGACATTGCCCCGCTGCGCGCCGATCTCCTGAAACTTCTGCCGGATCTCGTCCGTGACCTGTTCTTTCGTGAGCTTTGTGAGCCGGGCCATCGCTTCCTCCAGAAACAAACGCCCCGCGTTTCCGCGGGGCGCAATCGTAAGCGAATTGACGGTATCCGAACGTTACTCTTCGGTCTCGGTCTTGCCCTTCTTGATGACTTCAGGCTCCGGCACGGCTGCCACTTCGACCGCCGCGACTTCGGCCACGACCTCGGCACGGGCCGTGGTGACGCCGACGATGACGCGGTGCGGATCCTCCTCGATCTTCACTCCCTCGGGCAGGGTCAGGTCGGAGATACGGACCTGCTGGTGAGCGCCGAGGTTGGTGATGTCGACGTCGATCTTGTCGGGAATGGCGCTGGGGAGACACTCGACGTGGAGATCGCGCATCTGCCAGTCGAGGATGCCGCCCTCTTTGACGCCGATGGAGCTTCCGGTGAGATGCACCGGAACGGTCACGCGGATCACCTCATCCATCACCACGCGCACGAAGTCGATGTGCGTCATGCGGCGCGAGATGGGATCCATCTGCATATCCTTGATCATGGCGTGGCGCTGCTGATCGGTGCCGGCCATCTTGAGCAGGAAGATCGAGCGGATGCCGTGCTCGCTCTTCTGGATCAGATCCGAGACCGCCTTGCGCTCCACGGTGATCGCCACCGGCTCTTTGTGACCGCCGTAAACGACCGCCGGGATCTTGTTGTCCTGGCGCAATTTCTTCGCGTACTCTTTTCCCGAGCGCTCGCGACGGGAGACTTCCAAGGTGACCTCAGCCATGATGCAGAAACTCCTTCTTCCGGTGTGGACAGCGAAACGATGTTAAGTCGTTGATGGGGCAGTGTATTCCCTGCGCGGAGTCAGGGGTTTGGTTCTCGGTTGTCGGTTATCGGTTCACTGACAACTGACAACCGACAACCGCTTCATCCCATCATCACATCTCAAACAGCGAGCTCACCGAATCCTCGTCGTGAATCCGCTTGATGGCCTGGGCCAGCAGATCGCCGATCGAGAGCGTGGTCAGCTTCGGGCACTCGGCCTGTTTGTCGGACATCGACATGCTGTTCGTGGCGATGACATGGACGAGCTCGGAACTGTTGATGCGCTGAATGGCCTTCCCCGAGAGCACGGCGTGCGTAAATGAGGCGGAGATCGACCGTGCCCCTTTGGCCAGGAGCGCATCGACGGAATGGATCAGCGTGCCGCCGGTGTCGACGATGTCGTCGACGACGAAGACGTTCCGCTCCTTCACGTCGCCAATGATGTTCATCACCTCGGTCTGATTGGCACCGGTGCGGCGTTTGTCGATGATGGCCAGCGTCGCCCCGAGCCTCTTCGCATACGACCGGGCCCGCTCGACGCCCCCGGCATCCGGCGAGACAATCGTCAGGTCCGGAAGGCCGAGGTCGCGCAGATGGCGAACGATGACCGGCGCGGCGAAAAGGTGATCGACAGGGATGTTGAAGAAACCCTGAATCTGCGACGCGTGCAGATCGAGCGTGAGCACGCGGTCGGCGCCGGCGGCCGTGATCAGATCCGCCACCAGCTTCGAGGTGATCGGCACGCGCGGCTTGTCTTTCCGGTCCTGCCGCGCGTAGCCGTAGTACGGCAACACCGCCGTCATCCGGCTGGCCGAGGAGCGCTTGAATGCATCGAGCATGATCAAGAGCTCCATCAGATTGTCATTCACCGGCGGCCCGGTCGGCTGGATCACGAAGACGTCGGCACCTCGGACGTTTTCGTCGATCTGCACGTAGTTCTCACCGTCGGAGAAGCTGTAGAGCGACACGCGGCCGAGGTTGATACCCAGGATGTCGCAGATCTCCTGCGCCAGCGCGGGATGCGATCGGCCGGTGAAAACTTTGAGCGGACCGTACAAGGCGGCGCGATTATACGTAGGTTCGGCGTGGAGCAGTCGATCAGTGATGGACCCGATAGACACCGGAGCGATCGCGCGTGCAGGCCCCAGCCGGACTCCATGAGCATTGACCCCGGCCATGCGTGGTGGGACATTCCCACCATGATCGTAACGTTGGATTCCAAACGCCGCCTCACCCTTCCCACTACCCTGATGCCGGCGCAGCCCGGCCAGTCTTTTGAGGCGCGGTTCGATGCCGATGAGGATGCGGTGATTTTATCGCCGCCTGCCGGAAAGGAAGGACTGGATGGAGGTGCTGGCCGAGTGCCCTGTGCCCATGGATGACTTCCCTCCCCGTCGCCGCGAACTGCCAAGGAAGCGCAGGCTTTGAGCTGGCTCTTGGACAGCTACATCGCCGCGACCGCCCGCAAACATGGGCTGACCATCGCGACGGGCAACGATAAAGACTTCCGACGGCCAGGTCTGAAGGTTTTCAATCCCTTCAAAGATCCGTAGTTAGGGTTGCGTCTCCCACGTCTTCGATCCACGCGAACCAGAACTTCGGAATGCTCCCTTGGATGCTGCCGTTAGGGGACACGAACCATGAGAGGAACGCACGGGTGGGCAGAAGTATCGCGCGAACGCAAGCGCGAGATCATCGACGCCATCGTCGCCAATACGCCGACGACCGGGCCGGTGCACGCCGAGCTCGACCTCACCGACCGCTGCAACGTAGCCTGTTACTTCTGCAACCAGCAGGACCTGCGCACCAAGGAACAAATCCCCATCCAGAAGACGACGGAGCTGATCGATGAGCTGGCCGCGACCGGCCTCCGTTCGGTGCGCCTCTCCGGCGGCGGCGATCCGCTGTTTCATCGCGAGATCAACGACGTCCTGGCCCATCTCGCCAAGCGCGGCATCGTGGTCGATAACCTGACCACGAACGGCGTGGCGCTGAATCACGACATCGCCGGCTATCTGGTGAACAACAAGGCCCGCGAGGTGATCTTCTCGCTGAACGCCGTCGATGCCGCCGACTACGCGCGGATGATGAAGGTGAAGCCGGCACTCTTCGACAAAGTCATCACGGCGATCAAGACATTGGTCGCGGTCCGCGGCGATTCGATCTATCCGTCGATCGTCCTGCAGTTTCTCCTCGACCGATCCAACATCACGCGTATCGTCGAGATGTACGACCTCGGCCGTTCCCTCGGCGTCGACCGCATCGCCGTGAACGCCGTGCTGGAGATCCCCCGCGAGCGCATCGACCGCGAACTGCTCCTCCGCCCCGAGGATGCCGAGCTCGCCGAACCGCACGTGGAGCAGGTGCTGCGCAAGGATGCCGACGCCGGCCTCCTCCAGATCGACTTCGCGGTCTACGGCTGGAACAAGATGATGGACCGCGTCCGCGCACGCGCCGGTACGGTGTCGACGAACATGTACCCGACCGCACCGTCGTTCCGCGAGCGCAACGGCGCCTGCTTCTTCGCCTGGTACACCGCCGCCGTCACCGGCAACGGCGACATCCGCCCCTGCTGCCTCCTGCTGAACCCCGATGTCCCACCCCTCGGCAACGTGCACGAGAAGTCGATGTCCGAGCACTGGCGCGGGCCGGCGTTCCAGAAGATGCGCGACGAGATGCGCGAGGTCCTGCTCCGCGGCGGCAAGGTCGAATACGATCCGAAGCGCTTCACGATCCTGAAAGAGGTCTGCGTGAAGCCCGGCCTCTGCTGGCTGAAGAACATGTACTTCCGCGTGGACGAGGAGTTCTACGCCGAGCTGGATGCCAAGCTGGAGAAGGTTCGCAGAAAAGAGGTCCGCTGGCTCGGCACCCCGAAGCAGATCAAGCGCCGCGCCGGCGTTTTCCTCTACGATCACCCGAAGGTGAAAGATCTGGTCAGCGGCGACCGTTTACGCCGTACGTACGACTGGCTCCGCGACTCGACTCGTCCGCTGCGGGTAGCCCTGAAACGTCACCTGCACATCAACCTGACCGACGCCGCGTAGTACAATCGCTTTCCTTCCGTGCGCGCCCATAGCTCAGCTGGATAGAGCGTCAGCCTCCGGAGCTGAAGGTCGTAGGTTCGAATCCTACTGGGCGCACCAAGGGCGATCGCAACGTGCCTCGTTCGACCATCCTCGGCCGGACGGTACGTAAACAGTGGCTGCGGAACCTCGAATGGCTGAACCGTGCGCTATCCTAGGCCCTGATGACAGCTTCTCTGTCGCAGTCGCATCACGATTACACGTTCCGGGACTACCTCGTGCTCGAGCGCGACAGTGAGGTCAAACACGAATTCGATGCGGGCGAAATCCTAGCGATGTCCGGCGGAACGGCGCGGCACAGCGCGCTCGCCGCGAGAATGATCACCGCAATGGGAAACACATGCGCGCCCGGATGCACCGTGTTCACGTCCGATATGCGAATTCGCATCGTTGCTACCGGCCGCGCAACGCATCCCGACATCTCGATGGTCTGCGGTCCGATCGAATACGATCCGGAGGACGCCGCGCGAACCACGGTCACAAATCCGGCGCTCCTCGTTGAAGTCCTCTCAGTCACCACTGAGAAAGGCGATCGCGGCAACAAGTGGATGCACTATCAGCGCATTTCTTCGCTTCGGGAGTACGTCCTGGTGAGCCAGGAGGCCCGTGTCGAGATCTTCCGACGTACGTCATCGGGCACGTGGGAGTACTTCGAAGTCCGGGAAGGGAGCGTGCAACTGGCCTCCGGGGCCACGCTCGATCTCGCTGTGCTGTACACCGATCTTTCGCTCTGAATTGCCTCGCATCGATCGCCCGATGTTTTAGGAAGTTTTCCACCCGGGCACCGGGCTTCCGTTACGCTACTCACCTCCCCAGAACAAGAAAGGATGTGGATGCATGGCCATTCCTGGCGAGGACTTTGTCCATCGGCTGCACAAGCCGACCTCACCTCTTCTTTTCGCTAAGGTGCTCGACGTCATGACGACGTCGGCCAGCTTCTCCGTCGTGGTCGTGAGCTGGGCGTACGGCACGCCGGGTAATGTCGACGTCGCGGGCTTCTCCGTGCTTCGATACGATGCCTTGGGCAATGTCCTCTGGCAGACATCGAAGGAGCTTTCGTATCCCGACGGGTCCGAGCGCGGCAAGTGGATCGTCGAGAACGCCACGTTGGTCGAGGCGGTCCATCACAATCTCTCCGGCGCCGCGGTGCACGCCGTGACCGGCGACATCATGATGTTCGGAGCCGGCTTCGACGATCCGGCGATGGTGGGCGATCCGCCCGTCGACGTGTGGACCAGGCGCTATTACAGCGGCGACATCACCGCCGCGCCGTTTCCGCGGATTACGTCGATGGCGAAGATGGCGTTCGTTGGCGATTCGGTCATCTCCGCCACGCATCAGAGCCGGTCGTATCTCATCCAGATCAACGAGATTGGATCCGTGCAGAAGGCGTGGGAGCTCGATTCGGTAGCGATCCAACGGCTGCGCTCCACGCCCGATCCGCGCTTTTTCGCGCTCGGCACCTACGCCTTCGACCCGACCATGCCCACCGGCGGGTTACGCATGGAGTTCGACGCCGGGACGCTGAGTTTCCTCGACGGAGTGCGCAACACCGACGCTTCGCCGGTGTTCCCGCTTCGCTGGACCGACATCGCGCTCGGCGACAAGGCCTGGTGCATGGTGGGATACAAATACGATTCGGCCGGCAACGAGGTCAGTCCGATGATCGCCTTCACGAATGAGTTCGGCTACGTGGAATGGGCGAGCGAGCCGGTGTTCGGCAACGATCCGGTCAGCGTCCAGAGAGTTGCGAATCATCGCGACGTGATCATCGGCGCCGGACCGTTCCCGACGACGTCCGCGTATACCGTGTGCGGCCAAGCGGGAAAACAGCCCTGGCTGATGTTGATGAACGAGGACCGTTCGATCCAGTGGCAGAAGAACTTCCGGACGCGCAGCGGCGCCACCGGCCGCCTCGAGACGCTTGCGTGGCCGAGTTATGACCAGGTGCTCACCGGCGGCCATTTCGATTCCGACGTTCCGCGCGGCGTCTTCGCGGCATCGCGCACGGTGCTCTTCCGCGGCAGCAGCAACTGCGGCGTCGAGGTGAACGTGAGTTTCCCGGAGATGAGTCTCGAGACCTATGGGACGTCGACGACCATCCGGGAGACGAATTTCTTCGACCAGAAGACTCCGCTGTTCGACGGTCCGATGCTCGATATCACGACGGGCTGTCTCGACACGGAGGACGATCCGAATCCGTAATCAGGCCTCGGGCGGGATCGCTCCGCCCGAGCAAGGTCTCATCGTGTCAAAAGCGAGAACTGATCCGTTTTCGGCCTGCTTCTACGTGCCTGACTGGGACGAAGATTGTCCTCAGCTCGGCATCCCCGTTACTTGACGATCTTCTAAACGAACCTTGATCGACCAGGACACTCAGCCCCGTTTTTTGAGAGCGTCGAGGTTTCCTTCCCACTCGACCTTGCCGCGGAAATCGAGAAGCTGACGGCGGCTTCGTGTTCGGACGAATTGGCGGAGCGCCTCGTTCACAACCTCGCTCTTTGTTCGGCCCTTGGAAACCCTCATGGCTGCTTCGAGCGCTTCGTCGTCAAGATTGATCGTCGTTCTCATCTGTCTGTACCTTCGGCAACGGATTGAATTCGACTTTCTCATAGATCGCCGCGAGTCCGACATGGCAGTCAACCGACGCGAGGTGGAGGGTACCTTCCGGGTCGCTGATCTCCGAAAGAATCCACTGCTCTCCTTCGCGCACGTAGTGTTCGACGCGGACTTTGTCCTGGGCGACGAGAACGTATTCGCGCAGCGTGTCGAGACGGTGGTAGTGTGCGAACTTCTCCCCGCGGTCGTAGGCCTCGGTCAATTCGGAGAGCACCTCCACGATGACCTGCGGGTTGAGAAGGGTGTCGAAGTGCTCGTCTTCCAAACGCGGCTCGCCGCAGACGGCGACGATGTCGGGATAGGCGTACATCCCGGTAGCGCTGACCTTGACGCGCATAGCGACCGCGAACGCTTCGCACGCTCTGCCGCGCATCTGGGAGCTGAGCAGGCCGAGCAGGTTGCCGACGATCAGATTGTGACGATGGTTACTGACCGACCTGGCGAACATCCGTCCGGCTATGTACTCGTTTCGGGTCTCTGACTTGCGCTCCAGCTCGAGGTATTCGCCGGGTGTCACGAAATCGACGTTGGGCGACGACATGCGGAGATAGTACGCGCTTCGTTCGAATGTGAGTTCCATCACCTCCCCGCCCCCACCCCTCGCCTACACTTCCATCGACACACCTCGGTGCTCGCGACTCCTGAGACGGCGTACGCGGCCCGAGGTGTTTTGATTATTGGGGAGAATGCGACGCGAATTCCGAGACTGACGATCCTCCTTCTTCTGGCGGCCGGGACCGTGGCCGAGGGTCAGAACGCGCCGGTCATCATCAGCGTGGATGCGTCAAAGGACCGGCATCCGATCAGTCCACTGATCTACGGCGTGGCCTTCGCCAGCGCGGCCCAACTGTCCGACCTCAACGTTTCTCTCAACCGTCAGGGTGGGAACGCCACCACGCGCTATGACTGGATGAGCAATTCCAGCAATCGTGCCGCCGACTGGTACTACGAGAGCATCGGCGAGACGAGTGCGACGCCGGGCGAGTTTGCCGACACGTTCATCGGCCAAAGCGCCTCGGCGGGCGCGTACGCCATGGTCACCGTGCCGATGATCGGTTGGGTGGCCAGGCTCGGGAGCGGGCGCGCCAAGCTGGCCAGCTTCTCCGTGGCAACGTACGGCCCGCAGCAGAGCACGGACTACTGGATGCCCGACGCCGGCAACGGCGTTCGGACCAACGGCACGGAGGTCACGGGCAACGATCCCCACGACGCCAACCAGCCCGCGGACTCGGCGTACCAGCTCGGCTGGTTGCAGCACCTGCTGGCCCGATGGGGCTCCGCCGCGAATGGCCCATTGCGCTACTACCTGCTCGACAACGAGCCGAGCATCTGGCACGCCACCCACCGCGACGTTCACACGATCGGAGCGAACATGGATGAGATCCTGGCCAGGATGATCGACTATGCCGGGAGGGTGAAGTCTGTCGATCCCACCGCCCTCGTGGCCGGCCCCGAGGAGTGGGGCTGGAGCGGCTACTTCTACAGCGGCTACGACCAGCAGTGGGGAGCGGCCCACGGGTGGAACGGACCGTTTCCCGACCGCGCGGCGCACAGCAATCAGGACTACATCCCCTGGTTGCTCGACCAGATCCGGATGAACGATCAGCGCAACGGGCGGCGTCTGCTCGACGTGCTCAGCGTCCACTACTACCCGCAGGGCGGCGAGTTCGGCGACGACGTCTCCACGGCCATGCAACTGCGGCGCAACCAATCCACCCGTTCACTCTGGGATCCCGCGTACGTCGACCCGACCTGGATCAACGAGAAGGTGGAACTGATTCCACGGCTCCATCAATGGGTGGATACCTACTACCCCGGCACAAAAATCGCCATCACTGAGTACAACTGGGGTGCCGAGGGCTCGATCAACGGCGCCACTGCGCAGGCTGACATCCTCGGCATCTTCGGCCGCGAAGGGCTGGACCTGGCCACGCGCTGGACGACGCCTGACGCCGCTACGCCGACGTACAAGGCCATCAGGATGTACCGGAACTACGATGGCAACCATTCGACGTTCGGCGACGTGAACGTCAGCGCCTCTGGGCCGGACGTCGATCGAGTCTCGTCGTTCGCCGCCGTGCGCTCATACGATCATGCATTGACGATCATGATCGTAACCAAGACGCTGCTCGGTGACACACCGGCCACGGTGACACTGGCCGGCTTCGTTGCCGCGGGCGCGATCGTTCAGCGCTGGCAGCTCGACTCATCCAACTCGATCCGCCGATTGCAGGACCTGCCAGCCGGATCGTCGATCTCCCTCACCCTGCCGCAGCAGAGCGTCACGCTAATGGTAGTTCCGGGCGCGGAACCGGGCGGGCGGCGTCACGCGGCCAGACACTGATTGGCGACGACTCATCCCGGCCGCTGCACATAGTCATCAAACGACACATCCACAGCCTCCGGAACTGAAGGCCGTAGGTTTGAACCGCGCGTGGGGCTCATTCCTTGCGGGGTCGGAAAAGTTTCACGTAGAGCGCACGGTCGACGAAGAACGCGATCTGGTGGAAGTTCTGCCAACCGTCCGCTCCGCTTCTTGCCGCCAGGGGACTCCAGACGAGGTGGAGGTTTACGTTTGCTCTCCGACTATGCCAGAACGCCTCAAACGCCGGATTGACGATGTTCAGGCCCGAAGCGCCGCGGCCGGTGACTCCCCCAACGGTCAACGTAGCGCGAACGAGGATCGGCCCGAGCGCCCTTCCAGGAAAACGGCTCATGTAGGCCAGCTCGTTCTGCGAACGATCGTCCGTCGTCCCTGTGCGCACCGTTCTGGCGTAAATCAGCGACCCCCACACGTCATGACCGCGAATGCGGAAGTACGTGTCGGCATCGAGTCCAATCGACCGCTCGCGACCGGAGAGACGCGATGTCTCTCCAGTGGCGATCGAGGTGACGTCGGTATTGATCGCCTGCCAACTCGCCGATAGACGAAATCGCAGCATGACTGGAGGCTCGGCGGGGCCGCCACCCACCGCGTAATAGCCAGCGACCTGCGTCGTGTGCTTCAGACCTGGAGGCGACGCAGCTGGTATGGAGTCGGCGGACGGTGGAGTCGGAAAATAGATCGGATTGCCAGCGCAGCCGCAGACGTTCGCCGGGTTGTTCTTCCCGCTCATATCGCTGATCTTGTAGTCGAGCTGGATATGCCCCCAGTAAAGACTGTTCGCGAGACTGACAACGGCGGCGTTCTGATGGAGAGGGCGGTAATCATTGACGAAACCGCTAACGCCACCGAGTACGAGACTGGAGATGAATACTGCTCCGCCATGCTGTCGGGCGTCAACGAAATCGTCAGGATCAAAGATGGGACGCTGCTGTGCCGCGGCAGACCTTGCGATGAAGAGGATGAAGAGAACGGGGGCCCAATAGGCCAAAGCGGGGGATCGCCGCATCACTCAGCCTTCTTCAGTGTTAGCTCGAGCTCGCCCTTGGGAAACGTCCGCTCGTCGATAGCGATTGCGGGCGTGGACAGAGTCGGCGCCTGACAGGCTTTGCTTGCGTTCCGCTGCGAGCTCAGGAGTTTGACGATACCCTGAACGTTGATCGGGCCTTTGCGCGCCGCAGCGATGACTTCCGGATCATTGACCAGCATTCCGCAGGCTTTGGGAGAAGGCTTCGCCGCGAACAATTGCAGGCGCAACTCCTCGAACGGGGTGCCTGGGTCTGCCTTCATCGGACCGAGCCCGGTACTGATCGACCTCCTCGAGAATCGCAGGTCCTGAATCTTCTGTTTCCCGCGGCTCGCTCCGCCTTCCAGGCAGTCGCAACTGCCGTCATTTGTCGGATTCGACGATAACAGGCGTACATAGCTGAAATTGATTGCCGGAGCTGTACTGATATCGGCATTCATTGCTTTGTACGGATCGCACTTGAATGTAAAAGACACGACTCTGGCACTGTTACGCATACCCCTGCGCGACCGCTGGCAGTCCGTGCGCCAGCCATGGACGCGCGCGCTTCCAATCGTGTTCGATGCTTCGATCATCCCCAGCGTCACAGGGATGTCGCCGATCCAGTGACCGTCCTCCTTCCTATAGGCGTCAAACTGATAGGCCTCCTCACCGCGCAATACGATGCCGATGGTGTCTGGAATGGCATTGCACTGGCCGGTGAACTGGACATCAACAATGCTCGCAAACTGCGCATGAGCCGCGGCCGCGAATGTCATCACGATCAAGAACGCAGATCCTCGTAGCCACACAGCAAACGTGCGCAAATTTCTGGTCAGGTTGTTCTTCACGGTGTTTTCTCCACGAATTGATAAATGATGTTTCCCGGAAACGTATCCGCTTCGGTGAGCCGGAACGGCCGTGTGGTGAAGAGATTCCAGAAATGGCCCGATTCCTCAACGTCCATCTCCAAGGTCACACTCGTACGGTTCAGTTGCGTCAAGAGCTCCGCTCTCCTGCACGGTTGGTCATATTCGGGTCTACAAGTCGTCGTCAACTTTTCATATGGCTCCAGAACGACTTCGACAGGCTTCCCCGGGAGGAGGATGATCCGCCCCTCCTGGGCATCTCTTGGATAGAGAGGCATGGCTTTGAGCGGTAGCTCGCCGAACTTCAGCCGATAGCTGAGAAGAGTCGAGGGCTCACTCCCGTTGTTCCACACTTTCAGGTGAACCAGGATGTCGTTCGCGCCGGTGACCTTGAACACAGTTTGCGAATGCTTATGAAATACAGCGGCGCCTTGCGTAATGAGGACCGACAGTACTGAAATCAACGCGGCGATCAACGCCAGGACCGTGCTGGATAGATTGAAGTAACGGCGCAAGCCTTTTTGGAACGACTTGCACTCATTGCAGAATTCGGCTTCCGATGGGAGCGTCCGCGCGCAGGTGCTGCACCGCTCACAAGGCGGCTGCCAGGAATGGCACACCGTGCACTGCCTCGTGCCTGGTGCAGGGAGCTCTTTCTTACACTCGATGCATCGGTTTTCGTCGACCGCTGGCTGTGTGTCCTGCGCCATAATCAAAACTCCTTAAGCAGGCAATTGGGCCGGATCATTGACCAGAGACTCTGCGAATCATGAGTAACCCCGCCCCTACCAACAGAATCGAAAGCACCACCATCCCCCACCCCGAAAGCGTCGGGCCGCCGGTAGCCACGCAGATTGTGTAGGTGACGCTGGTAAAGCAGCCGTTTGCATCGGTCGCCGTCACGGTGAATGGGAAACAGCCGGCTGTCGTCGGCGTCCCGGAGATCGTGAGGGTTGTCTGTGTGGTCGAGGGTGTCAGGCCGGGGGGCAGCGTCCCGGCGACAACGAATGTGTACGGTGCCGTGCCGCCGCTGGCCGTGATCACCTCGCTGTACGGGACGCCCGGCCAACCGCCCGGCAGAGTGCCCGGAGTGAGCGTTACCCCGCCGGCCACGACGAATGCGTAGTCGGTACTGGCCGGACACCCACTGACTGGATCGGTGGCCGTGACCGTGAACGAGTAGTCGCCAATCGTCATCGCGGTCCCGGACAGTACGCCGCCGGAGGACAGCGATAAACCATTGGGGAGCGCTCCTTTCGTCACGCTGTACACAAACGGCCCGGTCCCGCAACTGCGCGTAAGAGTCTGCGTATAGAACAGGCAGGTCGTGGCCGGGGGAAGGACCGGTGGTTCTACAGGAATCCTCGGGCAGATGATGAGGATCGTGTAAAGCTGGGAGGTGAAAGAACCACCAGAATCGTCGGCCCTGACTGTGAAGCTGAACGTATTCGCAACGGTGGGTGTCCCCGAGATCACGCAACCAGTCAGCTTTAGTCCGTCAGGAAGCGAGCCGGAGGTGACATTGCACGTGTACGGCGGTGTTCCGCAACTGGGCGTGATCGTCGTCTTGATGTACGGCGTACACACGACTCCTGGCGGAAGGCTCGCAGGCGAAATCATGACGTTGGCGGCCACTTGGACGACGTAACGCCGGGTACAGCCGGAGGTCTGGTCGGCCACCGTGAACACGTAATCGCCGGGCGTAGTCGGTGTCCCGCAGAGCATCCTGTCGGGAAACAGCGTCAACCAGTCGGGAAGATCGCCGGAGGTCAGCGGTCCTGTCCCGCAACCGGGTGTGATCTTCTGGCAATAGGGATCGCACGCCTTTGCCGGCGGCAGAGGAATTGGATCGTCGGGCGGGCACCAGATTTCGATTGCATAGACCCGAGTGCCGGAACAACCGCGAGAGTCGGTCGCCGTGACCGCGAAGCTGAAACTCCCCTTCTTCGACGGCGTTCCCGAGAGCACTCCGCCGGTCAGCATCAGTCCGTCAGGCAAGTCCCCGCTTGTCACGCTGAACGAATACGGCGCTGTGCCACCGCTGGCCGAGAAGGTCGTATTGCCGTATGGCGTGCATACCGTTCCGTTCGGAAGAGTCGCCGGCGACAAGGTGATGGGATCGCAGCACAGCGACACGTTGTCGTTATCCAGCGTCACCGCGCCGCCAGCCAGGAGTCTGCCGGAGACGCTCACCCCTGTGCCCACGGTGATATCCGCTGGCGTGAGAATGTTTCCGACGAACGTGGTGGATGCGTTGAGCGTGACCGAGCCGGCGGCCTGCCAGAATACGTTGCCATTCCAGCCTCCGTTGGTCACGAGAACAGACGCGTCTAGGTCGGTCGTCAGCGTGTTCGTCGTCCTGAAGATCCAGACGGCGTTGGGATCGTCATGGGCATCGAGAGTGAGCGTTCTCGTCAACAGCAGCGGCGACGATGAGCAATAGACGCCGGGACCCAGAGTCATCCCGCCCAGATTGGGATTCGTCAGGGGGATACATGTCCCGCAGGAGAGACTGTAGGCGGCGGTGGCATCATTTTGAGCCTGCTGCACGGTTGAATCGCCGTGGAACGTCGTTCCGATGTTCACGCGCCCGGGAGGAAATCCGGCCGGCGTACCGGAGCTGACGCCGAGATTCCCGGTCACGATGGACGGGCCGGAGCTCATCACCGTTCTGCCAAGCACCGCGAAGCTGGCCGCGGACCGGAGCGGCGGCGCCGGGCACGAACCCGCCGGCATGGCACGGAGAAGCGCGGGGATTCCCGCGATCGCCAGAAACCACAGGCCGAGGTTGAGCCTCGAATGAGAACGCATGACGGATTTCCCGCCTGACCCTGAGGACGACCGTTCGTTGTTGACCGTGGACGCGTTAGCGCAAGCGGCGGCTACACCGGGTGAACGACACTTGCGTATGAAGACCCGTCAGATAGTGTATTCCTTCCTGATTACGTTTCATGCATTCCTTAACATAGTGACCATGCCGGTCAACCGGTCGGGAAGTACATCGGCTGGAAGTCCATGCACAGACTTCCCTCCCGCGGCAGATCGTCGAGCAATCTCAGGCGACGATTCTCGCCGCGGCCAGCTCGTCGATCAGCCGTACGATCAATTCGAGGGGTTGTGGCTTGCACAAAAGCGCGTTCACGCCCAGTCGCTCGACTTCGCGACGGATCTCCTCCGTCTCGAACGCCGTCAGAACGACCAGCGGAACGTCGATGGCCCGATCGCGGACGAACGAGATCACGTGCAGCCCTTCGGCCTGCTGCACCTCGGAAAGGCGCACATCGGTGATCACGACGTCGTAAGTGACATTGGCCAGCAACGCCTGCGCTTCCTCGAGCTCGCTCGCGCAATCGACCAGCCAGTTGGTTCCCCAGAGGTAGGAGGAGATAGCGAAGAGCACATTCGGCTCATCATCGACAATTAGTAATCTCATTTAAGAAGTTGGACCTGCCCTGCCCCTTCCATCGCAAGCGGAGTGCCAGGGATACCGATGTCCTCAGCTAGTCCGAACTCGCTGGAATGGCGTCAGTTACGGCGCGAACGGCAGGGAGCAGTGAGATGCGAGCGTCCCGATCTCAGACTCAATCCCGATCGTGGACGATCGGCCTCTCACATGCCGCGCGGAGCTGCTTGATCTGGAGAGGGTCGTCGACGATCAGGATTCTCCGCTGGGTCATCCCTCTTCTCCTTCGACCAGATGCGGGATCATCACGGTAATACGCGCTCCACCATCGGTACGATTCTCGGCGATGACGCGGCCGCCGTGATGCTGGACGATTCGCTGCACGATCGGCAGACCCAGCCCCGTCCCTCCCTTACGATTGGTAAAGAATGGCTCGAACACGCGGGGAAGGTCGTCTTCCGCGAAGCCTGCGCCACGATCTTCGATCGAGCAGATCACCCAGGTCTGCCCCATGGTCTGCGTTCGCTGCGCGGAAATGTGAATCTCTTCGCCCGCCGGAGAGTGGTAGATGGCGTTTTCGAGGAGATTGCTCAACGCCTGGGCAAGCTTGCTCCGATCCATGAGTATTTTTGCCGATTCCGGCGTCACGCGGTTGACGATGGTTACGTTCTTCTCCGCGGCCAACTGCGCCACGTCGGTGATGGCGTCCACGATCGGGTTCAACAACGATTCCGTCGAAACCTGCATCAACGAAGGCTTTCCCAGTTCCAGCAACTCGCGCATGAGGGTGCTCAAACGCTCGATCGCCTCACGCAGATGCAGGAAGTAGGGCTCCGCGAGCGTCACCGCACTGGCCAGCATCCGCTTCTCGAATGCATCGAGCGTGGCGGAGATGGTGAAGAGCGGATTCCGCACCTCGTGGGCCACGCCGGATACCAGCCGCCCCATCTCGGCCATGCTCTCGGAACGGCGCAGTGACGCCTCCATCGAGGCCATGAGCGTAACGTCCCGCATCACCAGAATGACCCTCCGCTCGCCGGAAGCCGAGGTCGCGGGCGTAGCGGCGACGTCCCACGTCGCGCCAGTGAAAACCTCATCGACCTGCGAGGAGAGAGCGCTTCCGTGCTCGGCGACGAAGGCCACAAGCTCGGAGGCACGGCGCCATGGCTCCGTCGCGCCGAAGTCGGAGAGGTGTCGTTCCCCTCTCCCAGGCCTGTCGCCCATCAGATTCGCCGCCATCTCGTTGACCCGGATCACCCGCCCGGATGATTCGACGAGCAGGATGGCCTCCTGGATCGAGTCGATCGAAAGCTGCCAGTCGCCACCCGCTTCGGCAAGTTTCCGCGCCATCATCGCCTTCTGTGTCGTGTCGCGATGAAACGCGAGGACCAACTCCCGTCCTCGGTGCCGGACGATCGAGGCGTTGATCTCCAGATAAAGTTCGGTGCCGTCGCGGCGATAATCGACCATGAAGAAGTGCCGCATCGAGACGTCGCGGGCGCGCAAACCGGCAAATGGATCGAAGAGAGGCTCCTCCGAGCGCGAGCGACTCAGCGCCGACGTTCCGATCAACTCCTCGGGTGTATAGCCGTAGAGAGCGCTCGCGGCTGGATTGGCATCAAGGACCACACCGCTCTCGGGATCGAGAAACATGATGGCCTCGAGCGCGAGGTCGAACAGTGCACGATAGGAGATGCTTCGCCTCGCGGACGATCGCGCCGCGAATCGGACGAGGCGCAGCATGCGCGCCTGCCGGGGCAGGCGTCTGCCAGCAGCAGCTCGCAACCCAGGATTTCGGACCATTCGAAGAGATAGTGACGGCTCATACTAACCCTACCTTGCTGCCGCCCGGCCGTGGCTGGTCCAGATTCAGGGTAGGGAAATGCCGTCCGGCGGACACTCCCAGGTGATGGCACTCGCTCGCGCAGCCGATTACCTCCCGATAAACCCCATCTCCCGGTTCGGCCTCCGCCCCGAGCTGTTCAACGTGAGCGTGGCCGCATCGGCGCGGTTGGCGGCAGGCGTTGTAGGCCTGACGGTCCTGGTCCGACACGCCTCGCGCCAATTCCGCTTTGCCGTAAACGCCAGCTCATCGACACGCGCGTCGAGCGACGACGTCGCCACTGCCCTCGCCAGCGCAATCGAGGACACATTCGAGCACGAGCGCGGCGACGCCATCGTCGAAGAGGTTGTGGTGCTCCTCCGGTCGGGCTCTCTGCCCATCACCTGCGAAGGAACCACCTTGAAGAACCTGTTGCCGCTGCTGCGAATGGTGCTAGGCAACATCATCTCGCACCAGTGACAAGGCTTTCCGCGCGGCGCGAAAACACCTCTCGGATTCAAACGAATGGCGGCTGGCCATCGCCGCCATTCGTTTCGTTCACGGCGATTGGGAAGCGGTCTGCGCGACGACGTGCGCCACCACGACCCTGATCGTGTCGTAGGACAGGCGGCCTTCGAATTCGTCGTAGATCGGCTTGAGGCGTTCCGTGCCGAGGCGGGCGGCCACCGGGGTGATGGCGTCGTAGTGCTCGCGATCGATCCATCGGTCGATCGTGCGGGGACGCTCGGTGACGATGAAATCGGCTAAGTAGCCGGTGATGGTGCTTCGGGTGCGGCCGGTGAGAGTGACGACGTCATCGATCAACGCGCCGCGGCGGAGGCGGCGTATGCCTGGCTGCGGCTGGCTGTCACGATCTTCGGTTGTCTCGGCGGCAAAGGCGGCGGTGCCGGAGCATCGAAGGTAAGGCCCGATTTCGTGCAGTAGTCGAGGATCACCGAATGCAGCGCCGGTCCTAGCGTGGCTAGGCGGCTGTCGCCGATGCCGGAGATCAGGCGCATGCGATCGAGTGACGATGGCCGCACCGCCGCGAGGTGCCGCAGAGTGGTATCGCCGAGGATGACAAACGGCGGGACACCGCGAGACTCTGCTTCGCGCCGCCGCCATTCGCGTAGCTCATCGAAGAGAGCGTGATCGACGCCTACCCATGCGCGATCGTCCCGGGAGTCTTCGTGTGCGGCGGAGCGCATGAGGCTCACCGTGCATAGGCCGCGCAACAGCGAGCGCGATGTGGGGGTCAGCCGGAGAACGGGGTACGGCCCGCCGGTCCGTTCGAGAAAGCGCTGCGACACGAGTTGGGAAATCCAGTCGCTCAGCTCCTCCTTCGAATAACCGCCGAGGATTCCGAAGGTGGAGAGTTTGTCGTGCCGGCGCTGAAGGAGCTTTTCGCTGTTCATGCCGCGCAGGATCGCGACGATGTGTCTCACGCCGAACGACTCTCCGGCCCGCACGACGCAGGAGACGATCTTCTGCGCGATCACCAGGGAGTCCGGCACCAACTCGTGATGATCGAGACAGACGTCGCAGGCGCCGCAACTGCCGCTGTCGTATGCCTGCCCGAAGTATTCGACCAGCGCCTTGTGCCGGCAAACCAGCTCCTCGGCGTACTGCTGCATCCGCTCAACGTTCTCCAAGGCCGCGCGGAGATGTTCGGCGTTGGGATCCTCCACGCTGCCGGAAAGAATGGCATTCCATGAGACGGCGTCGCTCGGCGAGTACAGCATCGTGCACTCGGCTTCGAGCCCGTCTCGCCCGGCGCGCCCGCTCTCCTGCTGGTAGTGCTCGATCGACTTTGGCATTCCGGTGTGGAGGACGAAGCGGACGTTGGAGCGGTCGATGCCCATCCCGAAGGCGACCGTGGCCACGATGATGTCGCAGGCCTCCTTGGAGAAGGCCTCCTGCGCGGCGCGGCGGAGCTCGGGAGCGAGGCCGGCATGGTACGGCGCGACGCGGTAACCGCGCCCTCGCAGGATCGCCGCGAGCCCGTCGACGTCGCGCCGCCGGATGCAGTAGATGATCCCCGCTTCTCCGCGATGCCGCCGAATGGCATCCTCGACCTGAGCGATTTCGTCGCGCTTGGGAACGATGCGGTAGCTGAGATTGGGGCGGTCGAAGTTCCCGATCAGTTGGACCGGATCGCGGAGGGCCAGTTGCTGGACGATGTCACGGCGCACGCGCTCGGTGGCCGTGGCCGTGTAGGCGTGCAGCGAGGCGTTTGGGAAGAGGTAACGCAATTCGCGAAGCTGGCGGTATTCAGGACGAAAGTCGTGTCCCCATTGGCTGATGCAATGAGCCTCGTCGATGGCGAACGAGGCGACGCTGGCACGCCCGAGTAGTTGCCGGAAGCTCGAGAGTGCCAGACGCTCCGGAGAGACGAAGAGCAGCCGGAGCGCGCCGCCGGTGAGCGCCCGTTCCACGTCACGTTGCTGCGCCCCCGATTGCGAGCTGTTGAGTTGCGCCGCGGGAACCCCACATGCGACCAGGCCGTCGACCTGGTCTTTCATCAGCGAAATGAGCGGCGAGACGACGACCGTCAGCGAGCCGCGAACGGTTGCCGGAACCTGGTAGCAGAGCGACTTTCCGCCGCCGGTGGGCATGACCACGAGCGTGTCGCGTCCAGCGAGCGCCGCGTCCATCGCTTCCCGCTGGAGAGGCCGCAGGGTGGCGAAACCCCAGTGCCGCGCCAGCACCTCGATCACTCTCGCGTTCTCCTTTTCCATAACGCCTCCTCAAACCGAGGCTCCCTCGGTGTGCGGAGAAATGCAAGTTTTCTACTGTGTGTGGAGGTCGGAGGACTTACTCGGTTTCGCGGTTCTTTCGGATCGCTTCAAGACGTTGAACATCCGGCAGGTCTTTTTCCACATTGCCGGTGGCCCGCTTCATTCTGGGGGAGTACCGCTATCCCCCGATCACTACATAGGCCACGCCTTCTCTGTTGAGTGATTCCAGGAAATCGGCAAAGTCCTTGGCCATGATCGAGTCCTCGTTGCGTCCACAGGTCGTATACGCTGTCGAGCAGCGCGATCATTGCTTCAATCCGCTCCGCGGGAGTCGCTGCCAGCGCGTCCTCAACCTCTTCGCGCATGATGTCTTCGCGCGAGGTGGTGAGCGCACGGCGATGTCCCCTCGACCGCCTATCTCCCCTCGGACGTTCGCCGTCATCACCGGCCATCTGGCAAGATGCTACTTCAATCGGCACCGGCGCCACGATAGCGGCCCCAGGAAGGTAGCCAGAGGTGCGCGCGCTTTTTGGCGAGCACCTCTGGTAACGATGTCCATCAAAGTCGTGCCGCGTTAGCGGCAACGAGAAGGTAGCCAGGGGTGCGAGCGTTTTTTGCGAGCACCCCTGGTAACGAGATGCATGGTTTAGTGCCGCGTCAGCGGCACTTGAGTAGTCGGGGAGTCCATCCAGTGCCGCTGACGCGGCACGATTTCAGATGGCATCGGGTTCCAGGCGTGCTCGCAAAAAGCGCTCGCACGCCTGGCTACCCTCTTTCGCCGCTATCGCGGCAGAGATAAGCGCATATTTTGCACACGGATCCATTTCGATCGAACCTTGATCGACATCGATAAAAAGTGATTAACGTCGATCAAACCTCGATTGGTCAGGGGCGTTGTGGACACTGCGCCGCTCGATCCGTTGTGGCAAGGCGGCCGTATCGCAGCAGGTAGAGGTGATAGTCCTCCGTCGCCACGATCGCGCCGCGTGTGGAGCCGGCCGGGGTCAGCTCCTCCCAGGATGGGATCTCGCGGTTCATGACCAGAACGATGTCTTTGGCCTCGCGCCGCGCCAGGTCCCGCGCGGCGCATCGCACTTCCTCGTCGCTGAGCTCACGTTGCTCGGGACCCCAATCGGGATGGGTGACGAAAATGCGTCTCGACGGCGAGTAGAGCGGCCGGCCGAGGGGAAGGGCGACCGATGCGGCGGGCGGCTCGCGGTGGCCGAGCAGCGGGTAGCGGTCGAGTCCTTCGTGGCGGATCAGCTCCGCGGCCGCGGGGCCATTCGAGAACGGGTGGCGAAGATCGACCCAACTGGCGAAGACTCCGGCGATGCAGTGAATGATCAACAGGACCACGAGTGTCCGGGCGCGCCACGATCGGCGGTCGTCCTGAAAACCACCCAGCCAGAGCGCCGCCGCGAAGAGAATCCACAGGTGCCCTTCGTGACGCATGACGCCGATGTATTTGATGTAGCCGAAGGCGAGGATGCCGGCGGTGCCGATGCAGAAGGTAAACAACGCCGCTTTCCATCGCCAGAGGAGTGCGGCCGCCAGAGCCAGCATCAGCAGTCCTCCGGCTGGCTGCAGCGCGGGCCAGACGTCGAGCAGGTTGGTGTTCCAGAACTCGATCCACGGCCTGGGAAGAGGGACGAACGCGCGCCAGACCATCGACAGCACCATGCCGGCGCGGTCCGGCTCCCAGTGGAAGTGCCACTCCGGCGCGAAGCTGGTGCCGGGCAGTGGGATGATCTGAACGACTCCCGCCACAAAGCCGGCCAGCGCCACCGCCACGCTGGCCACAACCTCGAATCGCGATAGCGGTTCGGGCGCAGCGCGCAGCCAACGATCGACCAGCCATCCGCAGACGATGGCGATGGCCAGGATGCCTTAAGTGGTTGGGCTCCACATTGCTATGCTGCGGCGGTATGCCCGCCCCAATCCGCCCCCCCGACGTCGTCGTCGGCTTTCTCACCGAAAACGCCCCCAGGATGCTCACGCAGGCCATCCGCCTCCTTCGCTCGATCCGCTGGTTCGGCGGCGAGCTTGCCGCCGCACGCGTGGTCGTCTGCGGCGTCGGGCCGCTGGAATCGCGTGCGCGCGAAACGCTGGAATCGCTCGGCGCCGAGGTCCGCACCGTCACGCGGTTCCATCCCACCAATCCTACCGGCAACCGCAATCAGCTTTTCGCGGAATTGCTCGACGCTCCGCAGAAGCTTCTCCTGGTCCTCGACTGCGACACGATCATCGTCCAGGATCCGTTACCGTTTCTGATTGATGACGTGTTTCAGGCGAAGATCACCCCGACGCCGACCGTCAGTGATGAAGTCTTCGAGCGCCTGTTCGCGCACTTCTCACTGAGCAAGCCTCCCCGCTCCTACGTCACCGGGTTGAGCGGTACGCCGACGGTTCCCTACTTCAACTCCGGTGTCATCGCCATTCCGACGTCGATGGCCCGAATCCTCGCCCCGGTCTGGCGCCGGTACAACCTGGCCCTGGCCGAGCAGCCGCAACTGGCCGCGCCATGCCAGCGGCACATGCATCAGGCCAGCCTCGCTCTGGCGCTGGCCGAGACCGGAGTGCCGTGCGTGCAACTGCCGGAGGCGTTGAATTATCAGATCAACACGCAGCACCTCGCGCAGCCTCCCGGGTTCGTCGAGATCGATCCGGTCATCATTCACTATCACCAACTGGCCTCGGAGGACGGATTCCTGCTGCCGTGTATCTACCCCCCCGCGCAGGCCCGCATCGAGGCCTTTCACAGCCGCATGCGCGCCGAAGGATTCGCGCCGGAATCGAACGAGCCACGGGGGCGGGAGTCGCCTCCCGTCGTCGTCGCGGGGATGCATCGCTCCGGCACGTCGCTGGTGGCGGAGCTTCTCAATGCCATGGGAATCTATGCCGGCGAGCCGGGCGATCTGGCGCCGCCGGACATCTTCAATCCCACCGGCTACTGGGAGCATCGCGTGGCGGCGGAGATCAATCGCGAGATCCTGGCCACGCTCGGCGCGAGCTGGAAGAACGTCACCCCGATTGCTCTGACGACGTTATCGAACGACTTCGTCTCACGCGCAAAAGACGTCGCGCATTCGGTGCATGGGCGCGGGCCATTTCTGATCAAGGATCCGCGCATCTCGCTCCTGTTTCCGATCTGGCGCGAGGCGTTGCCCGGTGCGATCATCGTCATCCCCTGGCGGGAGCCGATGGCCGTCGCGCATTCGGTGGCCAATCGCGACCGGCTCCCGCTGCTCTCATCCATCGCCTTGTGGGAGCACTACAACCGCACGCTTCTCCGCGACACGGAGGGCCTCCCTCGTCTGCTCGTGTCATACGAAGAGCTGCTGGCCGATCCGGTCCGCATGGTGCGCAGCCTTCACGATGCGCTGGCAGGCTTCGGCATTGAAGGGTTGACGCTTCCCTCGGAGCAGCACATCCGCCAGATCGTCAACCCCGATTTCAACCGCAGCGGGACGAGTCGTGACAACAGCCTCCTCGATCCGGATCAAGGCTCGCTACTCGATGGCTTACGTTCGGGCTCAGTCCTTCACGATCGCGTTGCTCCCTCATCACCCCGAACCTTGGAAGTGCTCGCGGTCCTCGGCGAGATGGAGAACCTGGAAAAAGCGCTGCGGTCGACACGGCAGCGCGCCACGATCCTCGACCAACTCCTCGCCGAGGTCTTCGCGTCTCGAAGCTGGCGCCTCGGGAACTCCGTGACAGGCCTTCTGCGGATGCTGCGGAGAGTCAAGGCGGTGTCGGCGGAGGAACGGTGGCGGGATTTGAGTTAGCGCTGACTGAAGGTCTTTTCTCTGGTAGCGTGATCAGAATATGAAGAGATTGTCTCTCGCGCTGACTCTTTCCGTCTGCGTTACATCCGCCCTCACGGCGCAGACCCACCCTCCCACTACCCACCGTCTGCTGGCGACGCCCGATACCGTGGCCTACGGCTACTACTGGTCGGAGGCGAAGCCGGCGCTGCGCATCGCCTCGGGGGACATCATCGACGTCGACACGCTGCTGACGAATACGCCGGCAGGTCTGGCGAAAGCGGGGGTGGCGGACGCCCAGATCCAGCAGTCGCTGAAGACGATCGTGGCCGAGGTCACCGGCGATCGCAAGGGTCCCGGCGGTCACATCCTGACCGGGCCGGTCTATGTCGAAGGGGCGGAGCCGGGCGACGTTCTCGAGGTCAGAATCCTGTCGATCGATTTCGCCATCGACTACGGCTACAACGGCTGCAGCGGGATCGTGCCGGAGAATTGCGACCGTTCGGCCGGCTTGAAGATCCTCCCCATCGACAAGAAGACGATGACGTCGCAGTACGCGCCGGGGATCGTGATTCCGCTCAAGCCGTTTTACGGCAGCATGGGGGTTGCGCCGGCGCCGGAGCTGGGGCGCGTCAGCAGCAATCCACCCGGCAGACACGCGGGCAATATGGACAACCGCGAGCTCGTGGCCGGCACGACGCTGTTCATCCCGGTGTTCGCACCGGGCGCCCTCTTCGAAGTCGGTGACGGGCACGCCGCACAAGGCGACGGCGAAGTCGATCAGACCGCGATCGAAACGTCGCTACGCGGCCGGCTGCAGCTCACCGTGCGCAAAGACATGAAGCTGACCTGGCCGCGCGCCGAGACGCCAGCCGAATACATCAGCATGGCCACCGACCCGGATCTGATGGTCGCCACCAAAAGCGCCATTCAGGAGATGGTCGATTTCCTCGCCGCGACGAGGAGCCTCACCAAACATCAGGCCTATCAGCTCGTCAGCATGGCCGGTCACGTGGTCGTCACTCAGTTGGTCGATAAGCCGAACATGGGCGTCCACGTGAAGATGCCGAAGAGCATCTTTCTCCCCAAGTAGTGGCGTTGAGAGGAAGTATCAACCCGTGTCTTGCCCGTATTGCTCCGTATTGCTCAACTCTCACTGGAATCGTCGGCACCCTGTTACTCGTCGAGAGCCTTCTCCCCCAGCGCTTTTCAGCTGGGGGAGAAGGTGCCGACAGGCGGATGAAGGGCGCTGGTTCTTGCCGAGTAGTGGAACATTTTCAGGAACGGGCGTGGGAAACTTATGAGAATACTCAACTTCAGCGCGAGAACCGCCCCCTCATCCGCCTTCGGCACCTTCTCCCCCCGCAAAAAGGCCGCGGGGGGAGAAGGACTCTCGACGAAGGGGCGTCGCAGGCGGTTCAGACAGATTGTGAGAAATGGCGGCTAACGCCAAGCCCCGGATGCCTTCTCACGCAGACTTCGTCGATATGTCCACCGACCGGCAATGGGTCTGGGGGGTCCGCGATTTCTATCAAGCCGTGCGCGTGGTCTTTGGAAGGATGGGGACCGTGGCCGTCACGAGCGTCGCCGGCATCATTCTCCTGGCGCCCGTTGCGTTCGCCTGGACTGCGGTTCATCAAGGCCGTCCGGCGCTCGTCGTCTGGTCGGTGCTGTCGGCAATCTCCTGGTATCTCGCACGGCCGAACTTCGGCTTCCTCGACGTATTTGCGCGTGCCGTCTGCCTCGGCGTCGCCTCTCTCCTTGCGCGCTCCGGTGGCAAATTACACCTCGCGGGCGGAAGCCTTGTAGTGATCGTGTTTCTTCTCGGTGCGCTCACGAAGGTCGTAGTCATGCAGGTGATGCAATCTCGCCTTCGCCGGTCGCGGGAGGCGTTCGAGCGGTTGGTTGCGGCGGACCTGTTCGTGTTTGAACGGCGCGCCTCGTAGCCAACAGCGCCAGCCACCAGATCGGAGGAGAATGTTCCGATGTCTGAGCGACTCGAGTTTCGCTACTCACCGCGGGGACAGCTCGGTCTCATCGGCGTAGGCTGTGCGCTTGTTGCTGTTTCATGGTTTGTTGCCGTGACGCATCCGGATGTCGTCTATCGGACGATCGGCTGGCTCGGAGCCGGCTTCTTTGCCCTGTGCATCGTCATCGCGGCAAAACGCCTGCTTTCCGGTGGCGTTCCCTTCGTCTTCGATCTCTCCGGCATCACATTTCCTACCGGCAGCTTTGGTCTGCTTCCGTGGGCCGAGATCAAAAGCTACGCGGTCGTGACCGTAAGAGGCAACCACTTCCTGGCCATCACGTTCCACGATCCCGCCCGCATACTTTCCCGCGTTTCGGCAGCGAAACGAAAATGGGCATCCGCCAACCAACGGCTTGGCTGGGGCCACTGGGCCCTTTCGTTCGCGGGCCTGACTCCCGGTATGGATGAAGCAATCGCCTTTATTCGCGAACACCAGCTGATTCAGCCGGCGGCCTGACCGGAATCGCAGGTGCGCTACCATTTCGCCTGCGACTCACGACATGCCCGAACACTTGCCAGAACAGGACTGGAAGCGCTGGCAACACCTGGCGCCAACTCTCCTGAACCGCTTCTGCGACGCGGTCGTCGCCAAAGCTGCCGGCTTCTCGGCCGGGGAATCCTCAGGCCACGAAAAGTATCTGGCTCTGTACAAGCACATCGGCGAATCCGACCGGGACATCGCCATTGTTTTCAATAACCGCCGCCGGTCCAACGCCATCCTTCAGATCGCCGCTGCGGTGGCTCGCGGAATGATGTCCGAGAGCGAGTTGAGCTCCTTTTCCGAGGAAACGCAGGAGCGTGTTCGCATGATCGCAGGCATTGGTGACTGACGCTGCGGATCACCTGTTAACCGGCATTCTCACAGTCTGTCTGAACCACTTGCCACGCCCTTTCGTCGCCGCGTTAGCGGCAACGAGACGGTAGCCAGGGGTGCGAGCGTTTTTTGCGAGCACCCCTGGTAAAAAGATGCCATGGTTTGGTGCCGCGTCAGCGGCACTGGAGTGATCAGGGACTCCATCCAGTGCCGCTCACGCGGCACGCTTTCAAGAGACAACGCAGACCAGGGGTGCTCGCAAAAAGCGCTCGCACCCCTGGCTACCTTCTTGAGCCGCTATCGCGGCGTCCTAACGTCCAATCTCCAGGTCGAGAATCGCAAGCGCTGTTCTCTTGGCGCGGCCCGTTTGGAAGAGAACTTCGCGTCACGCGCAGAAACCTGGGGCAGCAAGTAGAGAACCCATCTCCATCTGCGTTCATCTGCGTCATCTGCGGATGGCCTTCTCCAGCGTCATCTCCTCAATCCTTCGCGTCAGAAAACGCCGTTCCGCTTCGTTCCCAGCCAGCACGAGCGCGCTCTGGTAGCTTTCGACAGCCTCGTCAACGCGGCCCATGCGGCGAAGAAGATCGGCGCGCGCGGCGTGCCAGAGGTGGTAGCCATCGAGCGGTTCCGAAAGCGCGTCGACGAGCGGCAGCGCGGCGGCGGGACCGTCGGCCATCGACACCGCCACCGCCTGGTTGAGCGCGACGACCGGCGTCGGATGCAGCGCATACAGCCGTTCGTAGATCGCCATGATCTGCCGCCAGTCGGTCGCCCCGGGCGTTGACGCATCCGCATGAATCGCCGCGATCGCGGCCTCCAGCGCGTACGTTCCCGGACGCCATTGGCGCATCGACGATCGCAGAATCGACCGCCCTTCCTCGATCTCCTCCCGGTCCCATCGCGAACGATCCTGATCGGCGAGCAGCACGATTTCGCCGGCCTCGTCGACGCGGGCGTTTCTGCGGGCGTCGTGGAGCAGCATCAAGGCCAGAAGCGCCTCGAGCTCGGGATTGGGCATCAGCGTTCGCAGCATCCTCGCCAACCGTATGGCCTCCGCGCAGAGATCGTGACGAACCAGCGCCTCACCGCTCGCCGCGGCGTAGCCTTCGTTGAAGACGAGATAGACGACGGCCATGACCGCGGAGAGCCGCTCGCGAAGCTCCGAGGCCGGAGGCACGCGGTACGGGATGGCCGCGCCGCGGATCTTCGACTTCGCGCGCACCAGCCGCTGTGCCATGGTCGCCACAGGAACCAGAAAGGCCCGGGCGATCTCCTCGGTGGTCAGGCCGCACAGAGTCCGCAGCGTCAGCGCCACCTGCGCCTCCTCGGCCAGGGCCGGATGGCAGCAGGTGAAGATCAGCCGAAGCCGTTCGTCAGGCACTCCCGACTCCTCAGCGTTATCAAAACCAGACACCGGCTCCGGCGTGAGCGCCACCAGCTCGGCCTGTTTGTCCGCGAAGCGCGCCTGACGCCGGAGACGATCGAGCGCCTTGTGTCGCGCGGTACCGTAAAGCCACGCCCGCGAATTGCGCGGGGCCTCGCCGGACCACTCGGTCACGGCGATGGCGAAGGCCTCCTGCAAGGCCTCCTCGGCGACGTCGAAATCGCCGAGGAGGTGAATGAGGGCGGCCAGAAGCCGTCCCCACTCGGCGCGGAAGATCTCCTCGATGGCGGTCAAGAGACCGACATGATAGTTACGAGAACGTCATGATGGGCCGAACTTCGACCGAGCCGGCGCGCGCGCCCGGAATCTTCGCCGCGACGGCGATGGCCGCGTCCAGATCGGCCGCCTCGATGAGGTAGTAGCCGCCGAGCTGCTCCTTCGTCTCCGCGAACGGCCCGTCGGTCGTCAGCCGCTTGCCGTCGCGCACGCGCACGGTGGTAGCGGCGCTGGTCGGCTGCAGCGCGTGGCCGCCCTTGATGGTCCCCGCGAACTCCTGGCCGAACGCACCGTACTCGCCCATTTCCTTGTCGAGATCCCCCTTGCTCAGCCCTTCCCAACGCTTCTCACCTTCATAAATCAGCAGCAGGTATTCCATGGTTTCTTTCTCCTTGCTCCATAGTCGAACGGGCAGCCCCGAAATTGACAGCCTGATCGAAAAATTTTCTGCCTTTGCTATCCTCGACGGCGATGAAGCCGACGTTCTTCCCGACGCCCGCCGCCTTTCGCAAGTGGCTGGAGACGAATCATGACTCGGCGAGGGAGCTTCTGGTCGGGTTCTACAAAAGGGATTCGGGCAAGCCATCGATCACTTGGCCGGAATCGGTCGATCAGGCCCTCTGCTTCGGCTGGATCGATGGCGTGCGCCGTCGGATCGACGACGTCAGCTACAGCATCCGCTTTACGCCGCGAAAGCAGATCAGCAACTGGAGCGCGATCAACATCGCTCGTGTGGCCGAGCTGACCAGGCTCGGCCTGATGCGTCCCGCCGGTCTGCGCGCCTTTGAACAGCGTCGCGAGGATAAGTCGGCCATCTACTCCTACGAGAACGCGGTACGGACGCTCGATCCGGCCGATCAGAAGACGTTCCGCGCGAACCGGAAGGCCTGGCAGTTCTTCAACGCCCAGGCGCCGTCCTACCGCCGCGTCTGCATCTACTGGGTCACGAGCGCGAAAAGAGAGGAGACCCGCGCCCGCCGCCTGGCCACGCTGATCAACGACTCCGCCAACGGAGAGAGGGTCGCGGTGGTGACGCTGAAACCGAAGACGTAATTCAGTTCGCGGTCGTTCCTCCGCTCGAGCTGATGCCGGGCGTGACGTAGCTGCCGTCGCCGCTCACGTTATCGACGATGGATGCGTAGACGAAGATCGGATTGCTGCTAAGGAAATGAAGCGATGACGTGACCACGTCGCCGTTGATTCCGGTGATCAGCCCGCCGATCAACGGGAGCTGCAGTTGCTGCCACGGATTCAGGGTCAGCGTGCGCGTGCCAATGACGGTGCCGTTGCCGTCGAGCAGTTCGAACGCCGCCGTCGACGCGCTGTCGCTGGGGTTGAAGAAACCGACGTTCGTACGTGACGTGGGCGTACCGACCGGCGGCACGCTGACGATGTTCGAAAGACCGACCAGCGTTCCATCGGTCAGCGCCGAGGTTCGCGGCAACCCCGCCGCGTACTGGCCGAACGTCCCTGCGCCGGCCGTGACCTGGTTGTTGTAGATGCGGGCGTTCGCAAAGATGTTGTTGGCGGTGATCAGACGCAGCGCGCCGATGCCGTTGATCTCCGCGCCGAATGCGCTGGTGGCAACGTCGCGATAGGCAGCGATCCCGCGGGGAAGGAGCGTGGCCCAGGCGACGAACTGCGCCGCCGCGCTCCCCGTCCCTGCAGGGAAAAACTGAACCATGACGTCGGCGTTGACGGCCGTGCCCTGAGCCGAGTTGTTGTAGAGATTCAGATCGGTCATGAAGTTCGTATTACCGGCGCCGTGCACGGAGCCGGCAACCGGAATGAAGATCTCGTGAGCGGGCTGCGGCGCGCCGGCAGCCGCGCAGCCGGCGCCCGAGTCAGGTGTTCTGGCAATGACCCGAACGCCGGCTGGCAGCGATTGCAACGCCTGCACGCGTGACGCCGCAATCTGGGTCGTTCCGGCGAAGCGTCCGCCGGTTCCGGTCAGATTGGTCCCGACGCTGATCGGACCGTTTCCGCCGAGGTTGTCGCCGATCTCCAGCGCGGTGAGCGTGTTGCCGAGTCCATTGGTGACGAGATCGTAGCGAATCGTGTACGTCACGCCGCCGGTGTCGGGCGACAACGCCAGTACGAAAGTACCGGCGCCACTGGACGAACCATTGCCTCCGTTGCACAACCCGTTCGTTCCGGAGATCCTCCCGGCCAGAAAGAGCGTATTGGCGCTGATGATCGTGCCGCGCACGGCGCCAGCCGGGAACCCGGATGCCGTGATGACGAGATAGAAGTTCTGTGGATTGGCCAGGAGCTGATTGATCACGCCCGGGTCGAGCGAAGCCGTCCCGTTGAAGTGGCCGTTCACGAACCCGTTATTCACGTCGCTGAACGTCTTGATGGCCGCGCCGTCGGTGCCGGGAGCCCCTACGAACAGGGTCAGGCCGGTGATGTTGGTCAGGCCGAGGGTGGTGACGTCGAGCGTCCCCAGAGCGCCGTTGATTGTCAGGGTGGCGGTGGCGAAACCGTTCGCCGAGGCTCCTCCGCCCACGACGTTGTTGCCGGTCAGCGCCGCGTGAAACACCAGAGGCGTCTGTTGCGCGGCGAGAACGGGAACGAAGAGGACAATCATCAGGGAAACGATGAGGTGTGTGCGCATCGGATTTCTTCCTTTGAAATGCAACCCGTGCAAGTGCGGGGCCGGAAAAGTACACTCCCCGCAGTGTCTGAGCTGCGTCGTGACATAGGCCTCTGGCGCGGCATCGCCCTGAACATGATCGACATGGTCGGGATCGGGCCGTTCATCACCATACCCTTGATTCTGGCGGCCATGGGCGGCGGCCGGGGCATGCTGGCCTGGATTCTCGGCGGGCTCCTGGCCATCAGCGACGGCCTGGTCACCGCCGAGCTCTCGGCGGAGATCCCCGGCTCCGGCGGCTCGTACGTCTTTCTGCGCCACGCCTACGGGAAAGCCGGCCGGCTCATCTCATTCCTCTTCCTCTTCCAGATCCTCATCTCCGCGCCGCTGTCGATGGCGTCGGGCTGCATCGGATTCGCCAGCTATCTGAAGGTGGTCATCCCCGCGGCGGGCAATCACATCGGACTGAGTGCCACGGTGGTCTGTATCGTGACGATGCTTCTGCTCCTGCGCCGCATCGAATCGATCGGCAAGTTCTCCATCCTGCTCTGGGCCGGCGTGCTGGCGACGCTGGCCATCGTCATCGGCGCCGGCCTGCCTCACCTCAAGCTGGCCGCGTTCGAATTCTGGCGCGCGCCGCGGCTCGACGGCGGTATCGGCTACGCCGGCCTCGGCGCCGCATTGATCTATGCGGTCTACGACTACCTCGGCTATTACAACATCTGCTACATCGGCGACGAGGTGCGCGAGCCGACGCGGACCATCCCCCGCGTGATCGTGATCTCCATCCTCACCATCGGCGCGATTTACCTGGTGATGAACGCCTGCCTGATCTCGGTCCTGCCGATGAAGGTGGCCATGACCTCCCCTTCGGTGGTCGCGGACTATCTGGCCGCGCTCCTCGGCCAGCGCGCCGCGCAATGGATCTCGATCCTGATCCTATGGACGGCCTTCGCCTCGATCTTCTCGCTGATGCTCGGTTACTCGCGCATCCTCTACGCCGCCGCGCGCGACGGCAACTTCTTCGGACTCTTCGCCAAACTGCATGCCACCGAGGCCTATCCGTATGTGTCGATTCTCTTTCTCGGATGCGTGGCCGCCGCCTTCTGTTCGCTCTCGCTGAAGAACGTCCTGCAGGCCATCCTCTCGATCCGGGCGGTGATCCCGTTCATGGCCCAAATCATCGGCGCGGTGATCCTGCGCACGCGCGAGCCGGAGCGCCCGCGCCCCTTCCGCATGTGGCTTTATCCGCTGCCCGCGATCATCGCGCTTGGGCTGTGGAGCTACATCGTCATCTCGCCGCAGAAGGGTTTGCGCGTCGGCGGGCTGTACGTGATCGCGGCAGGGACGTTGTTTTATGTGGTACGGGGGTGGCTGGAAAGAAGACATTCATCCGCAGATGTCGCAGATACACACAGATAGCGTCTTATCTGCGTTTCATCTGCGTCATCTGCGGATAAAAACATCCGACCGAACCCGAAAGACCGCCTCCTGCGCGAACCTCTTCCTGTACAGCGCGATGATGGCTGTGATCCGACCCTCGACGTCGCCGCCGGCCGGGTGCACCAACTGCACGATATGCGTCCGCTCGCGCTCGATCACGTTGTGCTCATCGCGCCATTGACCGGAGGCTTCCCAAGTCGTCAGCCCGGATGGGAAACGCGCCGTGATCTCATCGGCGAGAAACTGCTGCCACTCGGCGTCCGTGACGGGGGCCGAACCGTCCGGCTTCTGCGTCCCGAAGTAGAGCGTGTCCATCTGCTGCTGCTCGTAGACAGCCAAGCCCGCGCAGGAGAGGGTCAGCAGAACGAGAAACGCAGCCACCATACGCATGGCCGATAGAATGCCATGCATGCGCCGCTTCGTCATCGCAATCAGCATTTCGCTCATAGCCGTCGCCGCCTCCGCCCAGCTCACCGAGGCCATCATCGACAAAGACGTCCGCGACACGATCGAGGCGTGGCACCTGCCCGGACTGGCTATCGCCGTGGTTGAGAACGATCGCGTCATCTTCGTCAAAGGCTACGGAATCAAGGAAGTTGGCAAGAACGACCCGATCACCGCCGACACGCTCTTCGAGCTCGGCTCGACGACCAAGGCATTCACCGCCACCGTCATGGCCATGCTCGCGGACGAGAAGAAACTGTCGTGGGACGATCCGGTCCGCAACTACCTCCCCGGCTTTCACATCGCCGACGCCTGCACCGACTCGCTGATCACGCTGCGCGACATCGCCTCGCACCGCAGCGGCGTGGCGCGGCACGATGAGCTTTGGGACGACAGCGATTTCGGCCGCGATGAGCTGATCCACCGCATCGGCATGATGAAAATCTGGCGGCCGATCCGCGCCGGATACCAGTACAACAACCTGATGTTCGTCACTGCCGGTCAGGCAGCGGCGTCGGCGGCGAAGATGCCGTGGGAGGATCTGATCCGCACGCGCATCTTCGCGCCGCTTGGAATGACCGAATCGCGGATCGCCTTCGCCGACTGGCCGAAATCCGATCACGCCACCGGCCATCGCTGGGTTTCGAAAGGCGAGCGCTCAGACATCCAGCCGATGCGCAACTACGACGCCCTCGCCCCCGCCGGCACGATCAAGTCATCCGCGCACGACATGGCCCAGTGGCTCCGCTTCCAGCTCGCCGGCGGCGTCATCGACGGCAAGCGCCTGCTATCACAGGAAGCGCTCGACGAGACCCACGCGCCGCAGACGATCATCCCCATCGGTCCGGCCACGCACCAGCTCTATCCCGACACGAACTTCCTCACCTACGCCCTCGGCTGGAACGCTTCCGACTATCACGGCGAGCTGCTGGTGGCGCACGGCGGCGCACTAAACGGCTTCCGGTCGAATGTCGCGCTCCTGCCGAAGCGCAACCTCGGCATCGCCATCCTGGAGAACGTCGGCCGGGGAACGGCGCTGGCGGCGCTGCGGAACACGATCATCGATCAATTCCTCGGAGCCCCGGCGCGCGACTGGAACGGCGAGCTTCTCGACAACGAGAAAGTCGACGGAGCAAAGGCCGAGGCCAGGCTGGCCGAGCGCGTTGCCAGGCGCGCCACAGCTCCCAAACCGTCGCACGACCTCGCCGCGTACGCCGGTACCTTCCACAATGCCGGCTTCGGCGACGCCACGATCTCCGCCGCCGGCGATGGGCTCGTCCTTCATTGGGAACGGATCACGTTGCCGCTCGTCCACGAGAACTACGACAACTTCAGCGCCATCGACACCGTTGAAGACATCGATGAGCCGCTGCAGTTCCGGCTTTCGCCGGACGGCACGATCGGCGGGTTTACGCTGTTTGGGGAGGAGTTTGTGCTACTCAGAAATCAATCCTGACGCTGCTTCGCATCGTCAGAGGCTGAGAAGAAATCGGATATCGAGCAAAACTGTCATCCTGAAGCTGCCGGAGCGCCGAGCGAGCGCAGCGAGCGAGATGCGCGCAGGACGCTGAAGGATCTCCAGTGGCAGCGCCTGTGGCAGGTGCAGCGAAGTTGAGATCCTTCGCCGTCCTCCGCGCATTTCGCTCGCTACGCTCGCTCAGCGCTCCGGCAGGCTCAGGATGACAAATTGCCCTATGGGGATTTCTTCACAGCCTCTCAGGTGAACTGATCATGGACATGGACACCAGAATCGTCATCATCGGCGGCGGCTTCGGCGGCCTTTACGCGGCGAAGGCGTTGAAGAAGGCGCCTGTCTGCATCACAGTGGTCGACCGGCGCAACTACCACCTCTTCCAGCCGCTGCTCTACCAGGTGGCCACCGCGGCGCTCAACCCGAGCGACATCGCCGCGCCGATCCGCGCGGTGCTGCGGAAACAGAAGAACGTCAGCGTGATCATGGGCGACGCCACCGGCATCGATCTCGATCGCAAGGTCGTCCACCTCGCCGACGGCGCCCTTGCCTACGACATCCTCATCATCGCCACCGGCGCCACGCATTCGTACTTCGGCCATCCGGAATGGGAGGAGAACGCGCCCGGCCTGAAGACGATCGAGGATGCGCTGGAGATCCGGCGCCGCGTGCTGCGCGCCTTCGAGGCGGCCGAGCGCGAGACCGATCCGGCGCGGCAACAGGCCTGGCTCAACTTCGTCGTCGTCGGCGCCGGACCGACCGGCGTCGAGCTGGCCGGAGCGCTATCGGAGATCGCCAGGCAGACGATGATCCGCGACTTCCGGCGCATCAATCCGTCCAGCGCGCGCGTGATCCTGATCGAAGGGGTAAACCGCGTCCTCCCTCCCTACCCGCCCAGCCTGTCGGAGAAGGCAGCGACGCAACTGCGCGGCCTCGGCGTGGAGGTGATGACGAACGCCATCGTCACGAACGTCAGCGATCACGACGTCCGCGTCGGCGAAACGACCATACCCACCCGCACCGTTCTCTGGGCCGCCGGCGTCCAGGCCTCACCGCTCGCCCGCACCCTCGGCGTCCCCCTCGACCGCGCCGGCCGTGTTCTCGTCGAGCCCGACCTGAGCGTTCCCGGCCATTCCGACGTCTTCGTCATCGGCGACCTCGCAGCGGTACCGAACGTCCCCGGCGTCGCCCCCGCCGCGATCCAGGAAGGGACGCACACCGCGAAGAACATCGGACGGATGATCGCCGGCCAGCCCTCCCTCCCCTTCCGCTATCACGACAAAGGATCGCTGGCCACCATCGGCCGCGCCGCCGGCGTCGCCGACTTCGGCCGCATCAAGCTCAGTGGCTTCCTGGCCTGGTCCGCCTGGCTCAGCGTCCACATCTTCTTCCTCATCGGCTTCCGCAACCGCCTCCTGGTGATCCTGCAATGGGCCTGGGCCTACGTGACCTTCCAGCGCGGAGCAAGGTTGATCACGGGCAAGGTCGAGCCGCTGATGAAGGAGTAGCGCGAGGGCGAGCGCGCAGCGCCCGCATCGCTGGAGTCTCGCCGGCGCTCCGTCAGGTACACCGCCGCCCCCTAAAATCAGGCACGAAGTCCGCACACCGCAGAGTCAGCTACCGATGACGTTCTATATCGAGAAGCCGCTCGCCCTCGGACCGATCCGATTCGGCGTGTCGACGCGCCAGCTACTCGACGCCATCGACCGCGACATCGCCCTCAGCACAGGAGCGGCCGGCGAATTCGTGCGGCGCGGCAAGGGGGGCTCCTTCTTCGGCGATTCCGCCCGGCACACCGAGCCCGCGCTGCCGGTCAAGCCGAGCATCACGCAGACGCCGTTCTTGGAATCGCTCCGGCCCGACGGCACGCCGCGCGGCTATACCTTCCTCGGACTGATCGCATTCGGATTGCTGCTCAATCTCCTCGGCTTCAGCGTTCTGGTCCGAAAAGGACCGCAGGGATGGGTCGAGGTCATCCTCGGCGTCATCTGCATCGCCATCCCGATGGTCATGACAGCGCAACGGCGCCGGCAGATTCACGACGAGGAGGAGCGCCAGCGGGCCGAGCACGCCGCCGCCGAGGCCCGCAATCAGGAGCTGCTGAGCTGGTACACCAAGGCGCTCAACCATCTGCTCGTCGATCACGGCGAGCCTGCGTTGATCGCGCTCCGCGGCGAACGCGTCTCGCTCGACCTCTCCTACGACATTTACCGCTCCGCCGCGCGCCGCGTCATTCTGCAAATCGGTTTCGAGGAGCTGGCCAGCCGCGGCGTCGCCGGATCGGCGGCCATCGCCAGCCTGCTCCGCGCCGCCGGCGAAGCCGCCGGCCTGACCCCGGAGGACATCACCGGCGCCGAACGCGACCTCTACGCCACGGTCGTCTGGCATCTCCTGGCCGACGATCGCGTCGGCGAAGCGCAGGAGGCCGAGCTTCTCACCCTGCGCAAAGGGCTCGGCATCGCCGATGACGACGTTCCCATCGAAAGCAATGGCATCGAGCAATTCCGCAGCCTTCGCGCCGTCGCCGCCGGCCTCCCGCGCGCGCAATGCCCGGTCCCCCTCGCCTTTCAGGAGTACTGCATCCACCAGGCGCCGCTCGACCGGGGAATGCTGTTCATCACCAACCGCCGCCTGATCGTCGACGAAAAGAAACGTACCGAGCTGACTCTGCCGAAGGTCTACGACGTCTCCGTCGAAGTCGATGACGACACCATCGTCATCAAGAGCGATCAGAAAAAACCGCTCCGCCTCCGCACCGGCAACCCCATCTTCACCGCCGGCCTGATCGACTTCGCCTCGGAGCTGGATGAGCGACCGAAAGGGTTCGCGTGACCAAACCCATTCAACCACAGAGGCACAAAGGACACAGAGTAGGATGAAGGCGGAAGGATGAAAGCGCTATTGATTCATCCTTCATCCTTCCGCCTTCATCCTACTCTGTGATCTCTGTACTACTAACCACGAGTTTCTTCGCACGGCGCAAAGAATTCTCCCAAAACTGGTGGCTTCCATTTTTGGGTTGCGGGCGAAGCCCGCGCTGTGCCTCTGTGGTTAATGGCCTTCCACACGCGCGGCAGAATCCAACATCTCCCCCACCGCCGCCCGCGTGGGCCCTGGATACGGCACATTCCCCTTGATCGTGCTCCACAGAATTCGATTGAACGTGTCGTCATCGGCGGCATCGGGGCGGGAGAAGTCGAGCGCCGCGGACTGTTTCGCCTGCGGGCTGTCGGGGTTTTTCTCATTCATATCGATCGACGGCTTGATCGCGTCGTACGGCGTCAGGTTGGGCTCGGAGGTGAAGATCTCGCGCACCGGGCGGCCGTAGTGATCGAACTGCGAGAGCGAATCGAGGCCGAGGATCTCCTCCATCGTCGCCAGAACATCGGTCGTGTTGACGAAGCGATGAATGACACCGCCACGGTTCCAGGCGGAGATCATCATCATTACAGACCGGTGCGAGTCGACGTGGTCGGGCCCGTCCTGCGCGTCATCCTCCACGACCACGATGGCGGTATCGCGCCAGAACGGTGAGTGCGTCACCGCTTCGACGATGCGCCCGAGGGCCAGATCGTTGTCGGCCATGTGCGCGCGCGGCGTCGGCTTTCCCTTCTTGGCACCATCCGTATGGTCGTTCGGCAGGCGCACGATCTCGAACGCCGGCAGCGATCCCTGCCCGGCATACTGCCGAAACTCACGCAGCCAGACGTCGGCGCGCGTCTGATCGGAGATGTCCATGTTGAACGAGGGGTAATCGGGCGATGACGTACCGCGTAACGCGCGGCGAAGCCCGACCCACTGTTTACCAACGATGTTAGGAAGCTCATCGCCGTTGGCCACGTACTCGCCGTAGTTGCGGAGCGAGATCTTCTTCCGCAGCGCCAGGTCCCACAGATAGCCGCTCGCCGGCGCGTTGACGTCATCGTCGTCGTCGACCGCCTTGTCACGGTTCGCTCCTTCGTAGTCGTACGTGCGGCCGCGCGTGCTGTACGTCGATGGCATCGTCTTCTCGAGGTAGTCACCGCTGTACGCGGCCATCGACCAGTTATGCCCCTGCGCGCTGACCTCGGCGTTGACGAAGAAACGGTCGAACAGCCCGAACCGCCGCGCCAGCGCATGATGGTTCGGCGAGACGTCCTCGCCAAAGAAGACCAGCGACGGATCGCCGTCCCCTTCCTTCATGTCGCCGAGCACCTGATCGTACGTGCGGTTCTCTTTGATGATGTAGATGACGTGCTTGAACGGCGGATAGCGCCGCGCCCCGCGCGTGGTATCCCAGCCGTTCGCATGCGCCACCCGATGCGTTAACGAGGCGAGCTTTGTGGCGGGGATGTTCGCCGGGAACGACAGCAGCGTCCCATCGAGCTGGCCGAGCGTGTAGTCGGGAGAGTGTGCCGGATTCTTCGTCCCTGGATGCTTCCGCTCCGGATTCGGCCGCGAGCCGCGCCCTTTGGCGCTGACGACGAGCAGCTCGTTCGCATCGGCAGCCAGCGCCGATGGATACCACTCCACCGGAACGCGTCCGAGCATCTTCCCAGCGGCCACGTCGAAGACGGCCACGGCATTGTTGTCGGCCTCGGCTACAAAGAGCCGGCTGCCGTCGCGCGAGAGCGTCAGCGCATTCGGCGTGCTCCCCTCGCGCGGCCCGGCCGGCGGCGGATCGGTCAACGTGTTGACCATTTTCGAGGTGGCCGTGTCGACGACAGCGATCGAATCGGTGCTGGCCGAGGCCACGAACAGGCGCGTACCGCGAAGCGCCATCGCCGAGGGATGGCGTCCCACGGCGATCCGGGCGTTGCGGCGGAGGATGCCGTCGGCGCCGAGGCGGAAACGGTTCACCGTGCTGTCGCCCCACGCGGAGACGTACACATTGCCGCGCCCATCGGCGATCACCGTATACGGATAGCGGTCGGTCTCGACGCGTTGAATGACCTTGCCGGTGGTGAGATCGACGACGGCCAGCGTATCGGAGAGGTTTTCGGCAACGTACAGAAGGCGGCCGTCGCTGGAGACGGCGATGCCGGCCGGGTATTGCGTCCCCGCCGGATCCTTCGGCTTCTCTTCCGGCTCCTTCGGTTTTTCTTTCGGATTCGCCTGCTTCTCTTCCGTATCCTTCGGCTTCTCTTTCGGCTTCGGGCGCTCCACCAGATCGATCTTGCCGTCTGCGGCCGCCTCGCTGCCGTTCCAGCGATAGACGAAGATCGAGTCGTCGTTGCCGCCGCTGGCGTAGAGCGTCTTGCCGTCGGGAGAAAACGCCAGGCCGAGGAACGCCGCGATCTGCGGCAGCGTCTGCACGACCGCACCCGACTTCCGATCGACAATCTGCACTCCCTGCTCCCGCCATCCGCCGAGCAGGAGCGCCACGCGCTCCCCTCCCGGCGCCAACGCCATCGCTAACGGAAAGTTGCCGACGAGGTGCGACCCCGCGACCGGATCGAGCGAAACACCGGTCGGCAATCGCCGGAGCTCGGCGGCCTGGCTGGCGACGGTGATGAGAAGGATGAGGATGAGGCAACGCTTAGGCATTAGGCGGATGATAGCGGCAGACGGGGGTCGGTTATCGGTTGTCGGTTGTCGGTGTCGGTTATCGGTTGTCGGTTCGGTTGTCGGTTATCGGTTGTCGGTTATCGGTTGTCGGTTCGGTTGTCAGTTATCGGTGGAGTCAGCGTCCTGCGGCTGCTCCGACCCTCTAACCGACAACCGACAACCGATAACCCGATAACCGACAACCGATAACCGACAACCGATAGGCGATAACCGAATAACCGCCCCTCCCTTACCCTCGTTTTTCAGCCATCATGTCCGCATGACCGCCCTATTCATCTCCCACGGCGCGCCGTCCATCGCCCTCGAGCAGGACGACTTCACCCGTGCCGTCGCCGCGTACGGCGCTACGCTCGCCGGCGCCCGAGCCATCGCCATCGTCTCCGCGCACTGGCAGACCCACGGCCTGCGCGTGAACGCCGTGTCCCGCCCGGAGACGATCTATGACTTCGGCGGCTTCTCCGACGCGCTCTATCGAATCCGCTACGAAGTTCCCGGCGATCCCGCTCTCGCCCGTGAGATCGCCGCCCTCCTCGGCGGCGCAGCACTCGAAGAGACACGCGGCTGGGACCACGGCCTCTGGGTCCCGCTGCGCATCCTCCTCCCCGAGGCGCGCGTCCCGATCGTCGAAATCGCCCAGCCGTTTCCGACCACGCCGGAGGAACTGATGCGCATCGGCCAGACGCTGGCCCCCCTCCGCGACCGCGGTGTCGTCATCATCGGCAGCGGCGGCATCGTCCACAACCTCCGCGCCATTCACCTCGGCGACAAAGCTGCCCCGGTCGACGATTGGGCCAACGAGTTCGACACCTGGTTCGCCACCCACCTCGCCGCCCGCGACTTCGACACCCTTACTCGCTACCGCACCATCGCCCCGAATGCCGCCTTCGCCGTCCCCACCCCCGAACACTTCGAGCCGCTCTTCATCACCCTCGGCGCCATGCGTCCTACCGACGAGCTGACAACGATTTACGAGGGATTCCACTACGGCAACCTGTCGATGCGGACGTTCGCGTTCGGGTGAGCGGGAGCGAAACGGAGCGCTGGCGTCTCGCCGGCTGGCCCCGGGGGCGTCTCGCCCCCGACCCGCTAAGACTCCAAACAGTCGCTGGTAACCCGGCGGCGTACGTTCTTCCGTCCGCAGGAACGTAACCATCTGATTTATGGAGAGTTGCTGATCGCAGACCTCGATTTGCAGTCAACGTAGGCAGATGCCCGCGCACCCCCGGAGTCCACTAGTGGGTTCGTGGAGTCGACTAGTGGACTCGTGGAGTCCACTAGTGAGCTCGTGGAGTCCACTGGTGGACTCGTGGAGTCGACTTAGTGGACTCGTGGAGTCCACTAGTGAGCTCGTGGAGTCCACTAGTAAGCTCGGGGAGTCCACTAGTGGACTCGCGGAGTCGACTAGGTGGGCTCGTGGAGTCCACTAGTGAGCTCGTGGAGTCCACTGGTGGACTCGTGGAGTCGACTTAGTGGACTCATGGAGTCCATTGATGGACTCGCGGAGTCCGCCGACTTACCAG
>DATMNC010000086.1:0-140262 GCA_035569395.1 Thermoanaerobaculia bacterium
GTCCCTTGCATGCGACCCTCGAGTCTCAAACTGCGACTCTGAGTCCTTTGCATGCGACCCTCGAGTCTCAAACTGCGACTCTGAGTTCCTTGCATGCGACCCTCGAGTCTCAAACTGCGACTCCGAGTCCCTTGCAGGCGACCCTCGAGTCTCAAACTGCGACTCTGAGTCCCTTGCACGCGACACTCGAGTCTCAAATTGCGACTACGAGTCGCTTGCACGCGACTCTGAGTCCTAAATTGCGACTGCGAGTCTCAAATTGCGACTTACCTGGTTCCGACGGTGGGGCCGAGGGAGGTGCGAAATTGCCTTGTGCATCAATTACTTACGGCGATTGCGCGAGAACAGCTTGACATCCTGGACCTCCAGACCTACATTTTTCGTCACGCGGAGGCAACGCTTGAGTCAAGGCGTTCGATACCCGAGCGAGGGGCCGGTGGGACGTAGATGACCGGTTCCGAATGGGGTGCTGGTTCCGAGGAGTTTGAGTCAAGGCAATCCGGAGTCAGGTGCAAGTGGAGTTGAGCGTTAGCTCCTCCTGCCCCACAAGTAGATAGTGCCTCGGGCCGCGCGAGCCTGAGGGAGAGGCGAACGGACGGTGCGGCGCCCGTTCTTATGACGTTCCACCCGGAACGGCGCGCGAGCTGCGCACTCAGCCCGAGCGCCGATTCCATAACCGAATGCCCCCGAGGGGGCAGGAAAGGAGATCATCGTGATCAGTCAGAATGCAGTCAATCAGTCAAACGCCGCAGCGGCGGCGCAGGATCCGGCGGTGACGCCGGAATCGGTTGTGGAGCAGCTCCGCGCGTTGCGGGCGCAGATCCCCAACTACGTGCAGTTGCCGATCCCGGAGGCGCGGACGTTACGGCCCGCGTCGAGTGTCAATCCGGAGTTCACGCAGTCCGCGATCCATGCGGTCGGCGCGTCACCGACGCTGGTGGCCACCGTCGGTCAGACAGCCGAGGAGTTGCAGCTCGCGGCCGAGACAGCGGCTCGCTGGTCCATGGTGCGGGATGAGTTGAAGGCAACGCTCGACGGCGTTTCCTCGGCAGTCCTCACCATGCGCCACAATCTTGGTCAGTCGGTTCTGCTGACGTATACGGTCAGCAAGAAGCTGGTCAAGGTGCCGCAGCATGCCGATCTGCTGCCGCATGTGGCCAACATGCGGAAGACGAACCGTCTTGGGCGGAGCCGCAAGGCGAAGCCGCAGCAGCCGCAGGCACCGGCACCCGTGCCGGTACCAACGCACCAGGTTTGACGTAATCAAGTAGTGGGCCGGGCGCGTCTGTATGACGCGCCCGGCCATTTGGGAGGATTCGAAATGAGCAAACAGTTAGTCGATGTCGCGATTTCGGGACGGACATTGCAGAGAGGTGAGGCTGCGGCGTAAGCCGCGTTATCGGTTGTCGGTTATCGGTTGTCGTTTGTCGAAGCTTCGCAGCGGAGAGCAGGCGTCTCGCCTGCTACCGACCGGGCGTCCTCGCCCGGCGGGGTTTCGGTGAAAGATTCACGAATTGCGCAAGGAAAACCAAACTGTACTTTTCTGCGAAACCCTGCTTATTTTCACAGAAACCACCGCCGGGCGAGACGCCCGTCGGGAGCAGGCAGGATGCCCGCTCTCCGCGGTCGACGCGGCGCAGCGCGTATCCCCAACGCGGCGAAGCCGCTACCCCCGCAGGTACATCCGGATCGACGACAGAAACGTCTTCACATCGATCGGCTTGGAGATGTAGCCGTCGCAGCCGGCTTCGAGGAAGCGGTCCTTGTCGCCGCGCATGGCGTGGGCGGTCAGGGCCAGGATGGGGATGGCGCTGGTGACGGCGTCGGTCTTCATCTCGCGGACCACGCTCAGGCCGTCGATGCCCGGGAGGTGGATGTCCATGAGGATCAGGTCGACCGGATCGCCGCCGCGGGCGATCGAGAGCGCTTCCTCGCCGCTGGCGGCCTTGACGATCTGGTAGCCACCCTCCTCGAGCAGGTACTCGACGAGCTGCATGTTCATGTCGTTGTCCTCGACGACGAGGACGCGCGTGCCGGTTTCGGTGATCGCCATCGGCTACATGGGACCCTTGACCGGCGGGACCGGCGGCTTGGCATTGGCCTGGGGGAAGAATTTCGGATCGAATTCGACCTTGGCGGCCTTGCGCAACAGCTCGACCTTGTCGAGTGTCGCTTTCTGCTGCACCCGCTGGGTGATCCCCGGCCGGACCTGCTCGAGCGGCTGGGCGGTGTGCGCGCCGGTCTTGAAGATGTGGATGCCGTAGCGTGAAGGGATGGGATCGCTGGCCACGCCCGGCTTGAGCAGCATCACCCGCGCCTCCAGCTCCGGCGGGAGCATGCCCGGGCTGAACGGCCCGAGGACGCCGCCGCGCTCGGCGCTGCCGCCGTCGTCGGAGTACTGCTTGGCCAGTGCGGCGAAGTCGGCCCCCCCCTTCAACTGCTGCGCGATCGACTGGGCCTTCTTCATCGCCTCCTGCTGGCTCAAGGCATTTCCGCTCCGCGCGGGGACGCCGCCACCCTGATAGGCGATGAGGATGTGGCTCAGCTCCGTGGCCTCGAAGTTGGTCTTGTGGTCGTTGTAGTACTTCGCTACCGCCTCATTCGTCGGCGGCGGCACGAGCTTCTGCGCGGTGGCGGCGGCAACGATGTTGGTCTGGTCGGCGGCAATCTGCGCGGCCACCTTTGGATCCTTGTCGACGCCCAGCTTGCGCCCTTCCTGCTCCAGGATCTTCAGCCGGACCATCTGCTCGGCGAAGGCCTGCTTGCCCGCCTCCGAGGCGAACTGCTGCTTCATCTCATCGGGAAGCTGCGCGTAGGCGGCCTGAAACTCTGCCTCGGTGATGGCCTCACCGTTGATATGGATGATGGCGTGGTCAGCCCCGGCGTCCGCGGTCGAAGTGGCCGCCGCATGCGAGGAAAATGGCTTGAAGTCCGGCTTCCAGATGGCCAGCCCGAAACAGATCGCGGCGACGATGGCGATGCCGGCGATGGCGATGACGATGTCTTTTCTCAAGGTAGCTCCTGCGCTTCGCGCGTTGTCGGTTGTCGGTTGTCGGTTATCGCGGCTCCCGACAGGTGGGCAAAGTCTATAACGGGGCGGGCAACGCCGTTGTGGGGTTGCGTGGTCTCGTGGTTGCGCGGTCTCGCGGGAGCATGTCATCGACAACCGCGAGACTCCGCAACCCCGAGACCGCGCAACACCGACCACCGCAACCGATAACCGACAACGCGCGAAGCGCATCATTGACGCGCACCACCCCCGCGAACTATTCTCCGCGCTTGTGAAAACTTTCACGGATTCGCTCACGTGAAACCTCACCGGCGGCCAGCTTCTCGGCGCTGATTCTGCATCCCTCCGGAGCCCCGAGAACTCGTATGGCAAAGATCACCATCGACGGCGTCGAAGTCGAAGTACAGGAAGGGATCAACTGCATCGAGGCGGCCAAAGCCGCCGACATCCACGTTCCTCACTTCTGCTACCACCCCTCCCTCACCGTCGTCGGCCAGTGCCGTATGTGTCTCGTCGAGATCGAGGGGATGCCGAAGCTGCAGGCCGGCTGCTCGACCACGGTCAGGGACGGGATGAAGATCCATGTCTGGAACGAGAAGGTCGACGAGGCCCGCAAGGGGCAGATGGAGTTTCTCCTCATCAACCATCCGCTCGACTGCCCGATCTGCGACAAGGCCGGCGAGTGCCCGTTGCAGGACTACTCCTTCAACTACGGCACGGTGACCTCGCGCTACGGCGAGTTCAAGCGCACCTACCCGGGCATGGACCGGACGCCGATCGGCCCGCACGTGGTGCAGAACATGAACCGCTGCATTCACTGCACGCGCTGCATCCGCTTCACCACCGAGATCACCGGCACCGCGGAGCTTGGATTCTTCAAACGCGGCGCGTCCACCGAGGTGGGCGTGTTTCCGGGGACGCCGCTCGACAACTGGATGTCGGCCTGCGTGACCGACGTCTGCCCCACCGGCGCGCTCACCACCCGCGAATTCCGTTTCGAATCGCGGGTCTGGAACCTCGAGTCAGCCGAGTCGGTCTGCAACGGCTGCGACGTCGGGTGCAACATCTTCATCGGCTACCGGCAGGGGCAGATCTTCCGCTATCGCCCGCGGGTCAACCCCGAGGTCAATGATCACTGGCTGTGCGACTTCGGCAGGTTCTCGTATGAGCGCTACGACACCGACCGGGTGGTCGTCCCCAAGGTCCGCACTGATGACGACTACCTCGGCATCTCGACGTGGAGTGAGGCAATTGAGGCGATCGGCAACGCCGCCGGCAAGGCCACGAAAACCGCTACGATCTTCTCCGCCAACATGACCAACGAAGAAGCGTGGCTTGCCAAAGAGCTCTTCGTCGAACGGATGGGCGCCTCAACCGGCGTGATGGTCGACGCCATCGAGCCGATCCGGATGAAGTCGCGGACCGAGTGGCTCCTCGGCACGCAGGCAGCGCCGAACTACCGCGGGGTGGCGGCAGCGCTCGGAACCCCTGACAACCGACAACCGACAACCGACAACCTCATCGACAAACTGATGACCACCGGCGCCGGCGATATCGACCTCCTCTTCATCACCGACGCCGCTTTCAGCGAACGGGCCAAAGATCCCGCCGTCGTGGCCAACCTTCGCAAGGCGAAGTTCCTGGTGGTCATGTCGTGGGATGCCAACCATCCGCTCAACGACGTCGCCGACGTCCTGCTGCCGTCGACGATCCATGCTGAGAAGGAAGGGACGTTCACGAATTTGCAAGGGAGAGTGCAGCGCATTCATCAGGCCTACCCGCCGAAAGGGCAGGCCGTGACCGACCTCGAGCTCTATCGCCGCATCGGGGCGATGCTTTACTCCGAGGCGGAAGAGTTCCGAGGATTCGGACAGATCCCCGAGTTCGCCGTTGCCGAGACAGCGGCGGTGCAGGCGTAAGACGACATGCACGGGATCGACTGGGTTGACGTTGGCCTCTCGGGACTGAAAATCGCCATCGTCCTCGGGGCGATGCTGAACGTCACCCCGATCATGGTCTGGGTGGAGCGGCGCGGCAGCGCGCTGATTCAGGACCGGCCCGGCCCCAACCGCGTCGGCCCCTTCGGCCTCTTCCAGTCGTTCGCCGACGCGCTGAAGTTCGTGCTCAAAGAGGACATGCTGCCGGCGAAGGCGAACAAGGTCCTCTACACGATCGCGCCGATGTTCGGCCTGATCCCGGCACTGACGACGATCGCCGTGGTGCCGTGGGGCCGGCCCTTCCTGCTGCCGGGCGGCCGCCTCTTCGAGCCGATCATCGCCAACGTCAACATCGGCATCCTGCTGATCTTCGCGCTCGCATCGATGGGCGTCTACGGCATCGTCATGGCCGGCTGGGCGTCGGCCAACAAGTATTCGCTCTTCGGCGGCATCCGCGCCTCGGCGCAGATGATCTCGTACGAGCTCTCGCTCACGCTGGCCGCGGTGAGCGCGCTGATGGTGGCCGGATCGCTCTCGCTGACGGACGTGGTCTGGCGCCAGACCGGCTCGTTCGTCCTTTTCAATACCATCAAGCTCCCGGCCTGGAACATCTGCTCGCCGGCGATGTGGATGAGCTTCATCGTCTTCTTCGTCTCCGCCTTCGCCGAGACGAACCGGCTGCCGTTCGACTTCGCCGAAGCCGATGCCGAGCTGGTGGCCGGATACCACACCGAATACTCGTCGATGAAGTTCGCGCTCTTCTTCATGTCGGAGTACATGGCCATGGCCACGATGTCGGCGCTGATCACCACGTTGTATCTCGGAGGGTGGGATGTGCCGTGGTACAACGAGCCGCCGAACGCCTTCGGCTTCGCGGTGTCGGTGCTGGCCTTCCTGATCAAAGTCAGCATCCTCCTCTTCATCTTCGTCTGGGTCCGCTGGACGATCCCCCGCCTCAAGTACGACTTGCTGATGAAACTGGGATGGAAAGTGTTCCTGCCGATGGCGGTGATCAACGTAGTGATCGTGGCATGGTTCATCGCCAAGGGGTGGATATGACGACGCTTTCAATCCCTCTGGAACCATGGTCGGTAGATCGTTTATGTCACGTATGCGCCCCCCTCATCCGCCTGTCGGCACCTTCTCCCCCCGCAAGAAACCGCGGGGGGAGAAGGACTCTCGACGAAAGGGCGTGGCAAGTGGTTCCAGCAGTCTGTGGCCGCCCCGGGAGAACAAGAGCTTGCGCTTCCCTAAAATCGAGAGTTCTTCTCCCCCAGCGCTTTTCAGCTGGGGGAGAAGGTGCCGATAGGCGGATGAGGGGGCCGTGCTTGCCGCGCCCTCGCCGGCATCCAGGTTTGGTTGCGGCTTCGCCGCGCAGTGATTACTCCGAGACCCAGAACCCATGATCACCTTCGCCGTCTTCTTCTTCTTCGCCGCTGTGGCCGTGATCTTCGCGGCGGTGGTGGTATTGCACCGCAACCCGGTGGTGGGGGCGCTCTCGCTGGTGGCGTCGTTCTTTGCGTTGGCGGTGATGTACGTGCTGCTCGAGGCACCGTTCCTGGCGGCGTTGCAGGTCATCGTCTATGCCGGCGCGATCATGGTGCTCTTCCTCTTCGTGATCATGCTGCTGAACCTGCAGCATCAGGAGGAGCCTCGCACGCGACCCGTGCAGCAGTTCCTCGGGTACACCACCAGCGCGGCGTTCGGTCTGGCGCTCATCTACTACCTGGCGAAATTCGGCGTGACGAAGCTGCCCGATGGGCCGTTCGTATCGGATGCTCGGACGGTCGGCATCCGGCTGTTCGAGGCTTACATCTTTCCCTTCGAGATGGTCTCGATCCTTCTGCTGGCGGCGATCGTCGGCGCATTGATCCTCAGTAGCCGCGGCTCGGGAGGGACGACCTCATGATTCCGACGCACTGGTTCCTGATCCTGAGCGCCATCCTCTTCACCCTGGGCGTCTGCGGCGTGCTGACGCGGAAGAACGGCATCACCATCTTCATGTGCATCGAGCTGATGGTGAACGCGGTCAACCTGACCTTCGTTGCCTACGCCCGCCAGTACCATCAGATCCATGGACTCCTCTTCGTCTTTTTCGTCATGGCCATCGCCGCCGCCGAAGCCGCCGTCGGCCTGGCCATTTTCATCTCCTTGTTTCATCACCGGCACACGATCGATGTAGATGAGGCGAATTTGATGAGGTGGTAAGAGAGAGAGTTGTCGGTTATCGGTTGTCTTCGAGAGCCGACAGCTCAACACGGCACGAACGTCGCATTTTCGGGCTCAACAGGAGCCGAAAATGGACAAGACCGAGAAGCTCATTGACTGGGAAGAGAACGAGCGGAAGGACAGGAATCGCAATGGCATCGATGACCGCATCGAGCCGGCCATACCGGACGTCGAGGCGGGGACGCAGAGGCTCGCGGAACGGTTGCGCGAGAACAACGGCGTCGATCCATCGCTGTCCGGAGGCGATATCGACGCACAGTGGGAGATGGCCGAGTCGCAGGGCGACGAGGCAGCGACCGGGAGTCAATCCACCCCCGGCCAGAATGACACCGAGGAGACGGCGGCGGCGATGGGAATCTCGTACGCCGACGACGAGGAGCTGAAAGTCGGAGAAAAGGAACGGAGCCGCGACGAACATCGCTGGGAGCTCGACCCGGCCTCCTCCGATGATTACCAGGAACGCGTAAAAGATCAGAGCTGATGCGGGGACGCTCCCCGCATCGGCAGATGCGAGGAGAGAACAAAGGATGAAGGCAGAAAGCAGAAGGCAGAAGGATGAAGTCGTAGCGGCCTGAGGCCTCTCGACTCACACTTCTGCTTTCTGCTTTCTGCCTTCTGCCTTCCCCTACATGCTCAACAAACTCTGGCTCATCCCCCTGCTGCCGTTCGCCGGCTTTCTGCTGAACGGGCTGTTCGGCAAGCGCCTCGGCAAGGGCTTCGTGACCGCCGTGGCGCTGCTGGCGTCCCTCGGCGCCGCCATCGCCGGGACGATCGCCGTCGTGCAGTACCACACCGCTTATCCCACCGGCGAGCGGCACGTCGATCTCGTCTACAACTGGATCACATCCGGCTCCATCAGCGCCGATTTATCTTTCCAACTTGACCCTCTCAGCGTGGTCATGCTGATGGTCGTTACCTGGGTCGGCTTCCTGATCCACCTCTACTCGGTCGGTTACATGGCCCACGAGCATGGATTCGGCCGCTACTTCGCCTATCTGAACCTCTTCCTCTCCGAGATGCTCGTGCTGATCCTCGCATCGAGCTATCTCTTGATGTTCGTCGGATGGGAAGGAGTAGGGCTCTGCTCCTACCTCCTCATCGGCTTCTACTACGAGACCGACTACGCTCCGGCGGCCGGCAGGAAGGCCTTCGTCGTCAACCGCATCGGTGACTTCGGTTTCCTCATCGCCATGCTGCTGATGTTCGCGTTTTTCGGGAGCGTCGATTTCGCCAAGGTCTCGCAGATGGCGGCCACCGGCGGCGCTGACCTGGTCAGCCACAACGGGATTGTCGTCACCGCGATCTGCCTCCTGCTCTTTCTCGGCGCGGTCGGCAAGAGCGCGCAGATCCCGCTCTACGTCTGGCTGCCCGACGCCATGGCCGGCCCGACTCCGGTCTCCGCCCTGATCCACGCCGCCACGATGGTCACCGCCGGCGTCTACATGGTGGTGCGCTCCAACGCGCTCTACCGCCTCGCGCCCGGCGCGATGATGGTCGTGGCGCTCATCGGCGCGCTCACCGCGCTCTTCGCCGCAACGATCGGGATCAGGCAGTGGGACATCAAGAAAGTCCTGGCCTACTCCACCGTCTCTCAGCTCGGCTTCATGTTCATCGGCGTCGGCGTCGGCGCCTTCACGGCCGGCATCTTCCACCTCGTCACCCACGCCTTCTTCAAGGCCTGCCTCTTCCTCGGATCGGGCTCCGTGATCCACGCCATGAGCGGCGAACAGGACATGAGAAAGATGGGAGGCCTCAAGTCGAAGATCCCCATCACCTACTGGACGTTCCTCGTGGCCACGTTCGCCATCGCCGGCATCCCGCCGCTGGCCGGCTTCTTCTCGAAAGACGAGATCCTGGCCTCGGCCCTGGCCAATCCCTACTTCCCGCAGTGGTTCAACGCCACCATCTGGATCCTCGGCACGCTGGCCGCGTTCTGCACCGCGTTCTACATGTTCCGCCTGGTCTACCTGACGTTCTTCGGTAGTTTCCGCGGAACGCACGAGCAGGAGCATCACCTGCACGAGTCGCCATGGACGATGACCGTGCCACTGGTCATCCTGGCGGCACTCTCCGCTGTTGGCGGGGCCATTCTGGGATGGCCACACCGGCACTTCCTCGCGGCGTGGCTGCATCCGATCTTCCCGGCGATCGCCGGGTTCCCCGAGGCCCAGTATGAGATCTCGCCGAACCTCGAGTACGGATTGATGTTCGTCTCCACCGCCATCGCCGCCATCGGCATCTGGGCCGCGTACGCCCGCTTCTACAAACGCGGCCTGGCCGCTGACGAACAATTCGCCAAGGCCATGCCAAGGATCGCGAACGGGATGGAGAACAAGTGGTACGTCGATGAGCTGTACGCGGCCACGATCGTACGCCCGCTGGAAGGGTTCTCCCGATTCCTCTGGCGCGGCATCGACGCCCTGATCGACGGCATCCTGGCGCTGGCCGGCTACATCGTCGCCGGAATCGGCGACCTGCTCCGCTTCTTCCAGACCGGCAACGTGAGGAACTACGCGCTGATGTTCTTTCTGGGAGTGATCGTGTTCATTTGGGTGCTGGCATGACGGCGCGGTTGCGGGGTCTCGCGGTATCGCGGTCTCGCGGTGGGGACCTTCAAGCGCTGCGTTTGACGCCGAACACCGCGAGACCGCGCAACCCCGAGACCGCGAGACCCCGCGAAGAGACGCCGCAAAGCGAGCAAGCATGACGAACGTACTCTCCCTCACCCTCTGGCTCCCTATCGCCTCGGCGGTAGTGCTGCTGGTCTTCCCGAAGACGGCGGCGACTGCGATCAAAGCCTTCGGACTACTCGCGTCCATCGCCACCTTCATCGCCTCGCTCAGCATCCTCGATCAATTCAAGGAGGGGGTGGCCGGCTTGCAGCTCGTCGAGTCGCTGGCCTGGATCCCGCGGTGGGGGATCCGCTACTCGCTCGGCGTCGACGGGATCTCGCTCTGGCTCATCCTCCTGACCACCCTTCTGACGCCGGTGGTGTTCCTCTCCTCATGGAACACCATCCACAAGCATCCGAAGGAGTACGTCATCGCCTTCCTGATCATGGAAGCGGCGATGATCGGCGTCTTCGTCGCCAGCGACCTGATTCTCTTCTACGTCTTCTTCGAGCTGACGCTGTTGCCGATGTATCTCGTCATCGGCGTCTGGGGCGGTGTTAACCGGATTTACGCGGCCATCAAGTTCTTCCTCTTCACCATCGCCGGCTCGCTGCTGATGCTTCTCGGCATCATCTATCTCGCCTTCGCCCATTTCCACGACACCGGCACGATCACCTTCGCCATCACGGAGCTGTACGGCACCGCGCTCGCGCCGCACGCGCAGACGCTGCTCTTTTTCGCATTCGCGCTCGCCTTCGCCATCAAGGTCCCGCTCTTCCCGCTGCATACCTGGCTCCCGGACGCGCATGTCGAAGCGCCCACCGGAGGCTCGATCATCCTGGCCGGGGTGATGCTGAAGATGGGCACCTACGGCTTCCTCCGCTTCGTCCTGCCGTTCTTCCCCGATGCCACCGCCAAGTACGCCGGCCTGCTCATCGCGCTGGCGGTCATCGGCATCATCTACGGTGCGTTGGTGGCCTGGGTGCAGCCGGACATGAAGAAGCTGGTCGCCTACTCCTCGGTCTCGCACCTCGGCTTCTGCGTGCTCGGTATCTTCGCCCTGAACCAGACCTCGATCGAAGGCTCGATCCTGCAGATGGTCAACCACGGCCTCTCCACCGGCGCCCTCTTCCTCTGCGTCGGCGTGATCTACGAGCGGCGGCACACGCGCCTGCTCGCCGACTACGGTGGATTGGCGAAGACGATGCCGGTCTTCGCGACGTTCTTCATCATCTCCATGCTCTCGTCGGTCGGCCTGCCGGGGCTGAACGGTTTCATCGGCGAGTTCCTCATCCTGGCGGGATCGTTCCAGGCATGGCCGCGATGGACGGTGGTGGCGGCGACGGGAGTCATCCTCGCGGCCATCTACCTGCTCTGGCTCATCCAGCGCGTCTTCTTCGGGCCGATCACGAAGGAAGAAAATCGCAAGGTTCGTGAGATCGCCTGGAACGAGATCGCCGCGCTGGTCCCGCTGGTCATCCTCATGGTCTGGATCGGCGTCCGCCCGAACACCTTCCTCCGCAAGATGACCCCGAGCGTCCAGCAGCTCCTGCAGATCGTCAACAGGACCGACGCCAGCAAAGCGATGATCGCCAGGAACACCCTCCCTTCCTCATCACTCGTCGACGCTGGAGGTGTCCGTTGAACCTGACCCCGCTGCTCGAAGCCGGCTGGATGAACGCCATCCTTCCCGAGCTGATCCTCTCGCTCGGCGGCATCGTGCTGATCCTCTTCGACGCCTTCGCACCGAAACTCCGCGGCGCCACCGCCCCCCTGGCCGTGATGGTCTTCGTGGCCGCGGGGTGGAGCGAGATGTTCATCGTCGGCGGAGACTTCTTCGGCCACACCTACCAGATCAGCGAAATCACGGTGATCTTCGACTGCACCTTCCTGCTGGCGGCTCTCCTGGCCACGCTCTTCGCCAAGGCCTATCTGGCGCGCGAAGGGTTCGAGCGCGGCGAGTTCTACGCGCTGCTGATGTGGGGCACGGCCGGCATGATGATGATGGCCAAGGGGCTCGACCTCCTGGTGATCATCCTCGGGCTGGAGCTGCTCTCGATCTGCATCTTCATCCTGGTCGGCTTCCATCGCAGGATCGCCGTCTCCAACGAGGCCAGCCTCAAGTACTTCCTGATGGGGGCCTTCGCCACAGGGTTTGTCCTCTACGGCACAGCGCTTTTCTACGGCGCCGTCGGTTCGACGAACCTGGCCGCCTTCTCCCACTACTTCGCCAAAGCCGACCCCGGCAACCCTCTTCTGACGATCGCCTTCATCCTCCTGATGTCCGGCCTCGGCTTCAAGCTGGCCGTGGCGCCGTTCCACGGATGGGCGCCCGATGTTTACCAGGGGGCGCCGTCTCCCATCGCCGGCTGGCTCTCCGTCGCTCCGAAAGCAGCCACGCTCATCGCGCTGGTGCGCATCTTCGCCTCGATGACGCCGGTCATGCAGCAGGCCTCGTGGCTGAAGATGGTCGCGGCTCTGTCGATCCTCTCGATGATCATCGGGAACGCCGTGGCCATCGCCCAGCGCGACCTTAAGCGGATGCTGGCCTACTCCGGCATCGCCCACGTCGGCTACATGCTGATCGCGCTCCTCTCACTGCGCGATGAGTCGGTGGCCGCGATCAGCGTCTACGTCATCACCTACGCTCTGATGAACATCGGCGCGTTCGGCGTCATCTCGATGCTGGCCAAGAACCAGAACGATCCGCAGACGCTCGACGACATCGCCGGCCTCGGCTTCCGCCGCCCGTTCTACGGCCTGGCCCTGACCATCTGCATGTTCTCGCTCTCCGGCCTCCCCCCCACCGCCGGCTTCATCGCCAAGTTCTATATCTTCAAGACCGCCGTCGACTCCGGCCATATGACCATCGCCTTCATCGGCATCCTGACCAGCATCGTCTCGGTCTACTACTACTTGCGAGTGGTCTACTTTCTGTACATGAAGGAGCCCGAAACCGCGGATTCGAATGCCGCCGAGGCTCACTCCCTCACCTCCCCGCTCATCGACGCGGACATGTTCGGCACCGGAGCACTGCTGATCTCAATCATCGGCATCTTCACCATCGGCCTCTTTCCCACACCCCTTTTGGATGCCGCCGGAGCCGCGGCGCACGCGCTCCTGCCGTAAGTCCCAACAAATGTCGAACGACCGGCTGAACCCCAACGAACGCGAAACGATCTCGGAGATGACGACCGGCAGGTTGTCGGTCTACCTCCGCTGTCTCACATTCCTCGAGTCCTGCGGCCAGACGACCGTCTCCTCGGCGGAGCTGGCTGACCGCTTCCACCTCAACTCCGCACAGATCCGAAAAGACCTGGCCTGCTTCGGGAAGTCCGGAACGCGCGGCGTCGGCTACAACGTCACGCGGCTGAAGGACCACCTCGTGCGCGAGCTTGGCCTCGACCGCACCCGCCGCGTTCTCATCGCCGGCGCCGGCAACCTGGGCATGGCCCTGGCCGACTATGGCGGCTTCAACGATCACGGCTTCGCGATCACGGCGCTCATCGACAACGACCCCACGAAGATCGGACGCCGCTCCCGCACCGGCATCGAAGTCCTGGCGTGGGAGGATCTCCCCACGATCGTGCGCGATCAGCAGGTCGACATCGGCATCGTCGCCGTCAACGCCGACTCCGCCCAGACCGTCTACGACGCCTTCGCCGACGTCGGCCTCAACGCCGTCCTCAATTTCGCCCCCACCCAACTCCGCGCCCGCCCCGGCGTAAAGGTCAAGTCCGTCGACCTCCGCATCAACCTTGAGTCGCTGTCGTTCTATCTGAAGAATGTGGAGGATGGGGGGACGTAAGCGACGCCGCCAGGAACGGCCCGGCGATGTACGATGTTGCCTAACTGGGAGGCTCGATGAACGTTCAGCGCTTCACAGCGATGATCTATCGCGAGGGTGATGGATATGTCGCGCTTTGCCCCGAGCTCGATGTTGCAAGCCAGGGGGATTCCGTGGAAGAAGCCTCAGTCAATCTTCAAGAGGCCGTGGAGCTTTTCCTCGAAAGCGCCGACCCATCGGAAATCGAAGGCCGAGCCAAGGGCGCCGTGTACGTTACATCCCTGGAGGTAGGGGCTGGGTAAGCTTCGAGTCTTTTCGGGTGCCGATATCTGCCGGCTGTTATCGCTTCACGGATTCCAAGAGGTCAGACGCCGTGGAAGTCATATCGTCATGCAGAAACGTGGCGCCGCCACAACGATCACGATCCCCGTTCCTGATCACAGGGAACTTCGCATCGGAACACTGCAGTCGATCGTTCGACAGTCGCAACTTCCTCGAGAATTATTCGAAACGGAGCGCTGACTACCCCCCACTCACCGCCGGCAGGATGATGATCTCCGCCCCGTTTCGAATCGATGCACCCAAGCCGCCGAGGTCGCGGAAACTGTCGCCGTCGATGAAGATGTTGATGTGAGGGCGGACCTCGCCGAGCTCGGTGACGATGCGGTCGTGAACCTTGGGATAGTCATCGCCGAGGAGCGCGAGCGCCTCGGATACGGAGCCGGCCGAGCCGTCGACGCGGATCTCCGCGCGGCCACCGGCGATCTCGCGCAACGGTCCCGGGATCACGAAGACGAACGGCATCACGCCTTCTTCCCGGAGAGCGAGACGCGGGCCGCTTTCACCGAAACCACCGGCGGAAGACCGTCGACCAGTTCCTCCCAGCTCTTCCCTTCATCGGACGAGCCGAAGAGCTTTCCGCTCCTCGTGCCGAAATAGACGCCAACCGGATCGAGCGAATCGACGGCCAGGGAGTCGCGGAGAACAGCCTCGTATGCTCCTTTCTGCGGCAATCCCTTCGTCAACGCTTTCCAGTGCCCGCCGGCATTGCGTGTGCGGTAGACGCGCAGTTTCCCCTCGGGAGTGCAGCGGAAGCCGTCCGATTCGAGCGGGACGATCCATGCGCATTCGGGATCCTCGGGATGAATGGCCATGCCGAAACCGAAGTCGGAGGGCACGTTGTTGGCGATGTCGGTCCAGCTTTCGCCGGCATCGTCGCTGCGATAGAGACCCCAATGATTCTGCAGAAACATCCGCTCCGGTTTCTGCTTCGACTGAACGACCTTGTGCACGCACTGGCCGAACTCCGGATACTTCTCCGGGAGGAAGTCGGCGCGCACCCCTTTGTTCGACGGCCGCCAGGTCGCGCCGCCATCCTCGGTCACATACATGCCTGCCGTCGACACGGCGATGCGGATCTTCTTCGGGTTGGCGGGATCGAGAAGGATCGTGTGCAGGCACATCCCACCGCCTCCCGGCTGCCATTTCGGCCTCTGCGGATGGTTCCAGAGACCTTCGACCAACGCCCACGACTTGCCGGAATCGGTCGACTTGAAAAGGGCTGCCGGCTCGACGCCGCAGTAGAGCGTGTTGCGCTCCGTCTCACGGCCGGGAGCGATCTGCCAGATGTTCTTCAGCGCTGCGTCCGTTCCTTCCGGAAACTTGACGTTCGCCACTTCCGGATCGGTCCAGCTCTCGCCGAAGTCGTCACTCGATCGGAGGAGCGCTCCCCAATGCATGCTTTGCGGGCCGGCCCAGATGCGGTGCCGGTTGCCGCGGCCGTCGTAGGCCATGGCGTAGACCGCGCTGCCGGGAAAGTACGGACCTCCCATATCCCACTTTCCGCGCTTCTTGTTCGCGCGAAAAATGAACGCGCCTTTCATCGTCCCTACGAGCAAAAGGACGTCGCCGTTGCGGGGGGTGACGTGATGGATGACGGGCATCTGTTTCTCCTGTCGATCTGGCGTTGCCTGAGGCGGATGATTGTATCCTGCCGGCATGGATGTCATCCTCTTCGGCGCGACAGGCATGGTCGGGCAGGGCGTGCTCCGGGAGTGCCTTCTCGACCCGGACGTGCATCGGGTCCTCTCGATCGGGCGCAGCGCAACCGGACAGCAACACCCGAAACTGCGCGAGATCGTGCGCGACAATCTGTTCGACTTCACAGACATCGCCTCAGACCTCTCCGGGTACGATGCCTGCTTCTTCTGCCTCGGTGTCTCCGCGGCCGGCAAGACCGAGGACCAGTACAGGCGCCTGACCTATGACATCACCATTGCCGCGGCGATGATTCTGGCAACGCTCAATCCGGGGATGACGTTCATCTACGTCTCCGGAAGCGGAACGGACAGCACCGAACGCGGCCGCACAATGTGGGCGCGCGTCAAGGGGAGCACGGAGAACGCGCTGCTCCGGCTCCCGTTCAAAGAGGCCTATATGTTCCGCCCCGCGGGCATTCAGCCGATGCACGGCGAGACGTCAAAGACCCGTCTCTATCGCGTGTTCTACGTGATCGCGCGGCCGCTGATGCCGCTGCTGAAGCGCCTCCTGCCAAAGTACATGTCCACGACCGAACAGATCGGCCGGGCAATGATCGCCGCGGCGCGGAACGGCGCGCCGAAGGCGATCCTCGAGACGGAAGACATCAACGCGCTGTAACGCTCAAAACACCTCGCCGATCCAGAACTCCGTGCGGAACTTGCCGGTCACGTTGCGAAGGTCGGTTCGCTTGGCAAAGTCCCAATGAAGCTCGAGGCCGAGCATGTTCAGGGAGAGACCGTAGCCGACTGACGCAAGACCGTTTACGAGCTGGTGATTCTTCCAGAACGTATATTGCTGACCGGGCAGCTTCGCCCCGCCGATATCAAAGAAGAAGTTCGCCCGGATGCCGGTGAAGGTAACGATCGGCGTCGCAAGCACGTCGATCAGCGGCATGCGCAATTCGACGTTCGCATACGCGGCGGTCGTACCGACGATCGACTGGAAATCGTAGCCGCGCAAGGTGTTCAATCCACCGAAGTAATAGAAGTTCGGGAAGTCGCCACGCGAGTAGCCGACGAAAAGACGCGCGGCCAGGAGGGAGCGCGACGTGATCGGAAGATACTGCCGCGCGTCGAGCGTATAGTCGTTCGTCAGCACCGACCCACCGCTGCCGCCGATGCTGTTGACGGTGTTGCGGTGAACGTTTGGCGCAAAAAGAACCCCAATGTCATAGCGATGTCCGGAGATCGGCCCGAACTCCTTGAAGCTGGCCGTATCGCCGCTGAAGCTGGCCGTGGCAACCGGGAAATTGTCGCGGCGATTGACGAAAAAGATGTTGCCGACACTATCCACGAACGGGTAGTTCACGTCGCGCGCCTCATAGCCTATGCCGGCATCGACGCGATGATAGCGGTCGAACGGATGACTGAGGATGCCGATTGCGCCGGTCTCGCGATAGAGCTGACGGCGGTCGATCGTGAAATCCGTATTCAGCGTCGAATAGAAGGCCCGGCTGTCGAAGACGCGGAAGCCCCAGTTGGTGCGGTTGTGGAGATCGAGATAAAGGAAATCGAAGTTCGAGAACGAGGAAACGGAATCGAGCGAGGCGATGAAACGCCGGTCGCCGAGCATGTCGCTCATGTAGATGACGGAACGCGAAACGATGAGATTATCCGACGTTATGCCGGCATTGACCTCGACGTCGTCGATGAAGAGCTTGAACCCGCCCGGCTTCTCGACCTTCTCCGGATCGATGGTCACCTCCACCGGCGGCTGGAAGAGCGTGCGCGCCGATGCCAGCAGCGGCGCCGACGGAAGCGTGGTCTTCTCGGCCTCGTGCAGAGGCTTGTCGGTGGTCGTCGAGTAGAGGTGCCAGTGGCGTTTGTAGTAGGAGGCGTAGACCATCCGCTCCCGATTGTTGGTGCCGGTGAAAACCACCGGCGTAAAACAACCACCCACGACGTCCGTGTACTGGAGCACGTCGCCGCTGCTCAGGTTGAGCGAATAGATGTTGTAGGCGGCGTACTTGGTCATGTCGACCGGCGGCGTGGGGCCCTCCGGTTTTGCCTTCGCCTCGGCGTTCTGAAGAATCTGCGCGGCCTGCTCCATATTGCGGCCGGTCTGCTTGTCCGAGGCGAAGAAAATCCGCTTCCCATCGGGAGAGAACCAGGCGTCGATATCGTTCCACGCACCAGTCGTGATCTGGTATCGCTCGTTGTAGTTGGCGAGACTCAGCTTGAAGAGCTTGGCGTAACCATTGACGACCGATGAATAGACGAGCCATTTGCCATCAGGCGAGAAAACGGGGGCTCCGTCGAAGAATTTGTCGTTCGTGACGTTCTTGATCTCTCCGCTGGCGATGTCGTAAAAATAAATGTCAGGGACGTTGCCCTTGAACGCGGCAAAGGCGATGGTCTTCCCGTCCGGTGAGTACGTGGGGGAGAGCTGCTGCTCGAACTCCATCTTCACCGACCGCTGGATGGCGCCGGTAAGGGCATTGATCAAGAGAAGGTTGCGGCCACGTTCCTTTTTCGCAAAAAGTGCGATCTGATCGCCGCTGGGTGAGAAGGCCAGATCACGTCCCATGACCGGTCCCACCGTGAACGCCTGGGCGATGGCGTATTCGTATTTCGTCGTATAGCCGGCCGTCAGATTACGAAGCAGGCGCCGCTCGGGGATATTGTAGAGAATGACGTCGACGGCGTCCTTATAGGTTGCATACGAGGCGAGAAGATCGCCGGAAGGCGACGGCACCGGCGAGATGTCTTCGCTGGAGATATCCGGCCCGATCCGGAACGGATCGCCGTACTCCTGCGGTTCACCCTTGGCGATGAGAGCCGGCAGGTACTGCTTGCGAAGCCAGGTACGGAACTGCGAGTCGAACTCGTCCGGCTTGAGATCGAAGGCTCGCTTGAGGGCTTTGTCGATGGAATTGCCGAGGGTGTTGCGGTACTCGTAAATGAAATCGCGAAGACCTTCCCACCCGTACTTCTGCTGGATGTATGCGAAGACGGCGTGACCGAAACGATAGGCGAAGTATCCGCCGCCCTGCGCGTGCGAGATGGGCGGAACTTGATCGTTGACCACGGCGTCCCGCAGGACCATCCGGTCTTTCGAGTCCTCGTCGTTCCCCATGAACGAGGCCAGCCCTTCCATCAACCAGGTCGGCGGATTCGAAGTCACCTCTTTCCCGAGCTTGCCCTGGAAGAGGATTTCGTATTCGAAGATGTGCGTGAGCTCGTGCTGGATGAGCTGCAACAGCTTCTCGTCCGTGGTGTCGATGGGGATGACCATCCTGTTTCGCGTTGGCTCGGCGAACGCGCCAACGCCCTCGGGGATGAAATTGAGGTCGACGTTCGTCTGCTCGAATGCCGAGTGCGTGGCGTAGTAGATGATCGGGATCTTTTTGGAGATCTGGAAATTGAACTTCCGCGAGAGATCGTCGTAGGCGCTCTCGGCCATATCGACGACTTTCTCCAGCGCCGGCTTTTCCTCATCGTAGAAATAGATGTCGAAATGCGTGGCGTGGTAGATGTTCCAATGGAACTTGTCGTAGACGATCTTGTTCTGACCGAACGGGAATGCGCTCGGTGCGAACAGAATGGAGACGAAGAACAGCAGAGCGATCGTTCGCTTCAATTGAGCCTCCATGACGGAGTCGGGTGTCGGGCGTCGGGTGTCGGAGCGGGCTGAATTCGCTCATGCTCCGACATCCGGCCCCCGCCCCCTACTCCGTGAATACATATCTCGAAGCCGAGGTCTCCTGGGGCACGAAAATACCAACGAGCTGAGTCTCCATGGACCGGAGATTTTCGAATAAACCGAGGATCTCGTCGTAATTGCGTTGATCGAACTCTTTGAAATCGCGGAAATTGTCTTCGAGCACTTTCTCGCCGGTGTCGGCATTGAAGACGGCGATGTCGATATCGAAGACGAAGCCGGTGGTCTCGATGAGCACCTGCCGGTAATACGTCCTGCCGTCCGCCGGCGAGACATACTCCTCGGTTTTGTATCCGGACTTGTCGTTGACGTCGAAATCGACGATGCCGGAGACGATGTAGTCCGCGCCTGTCTTCGCTCCCAGGCTCTTCCAGTAGTCGCGATTCGCCTCGAGGGCCTTCATGTCTGTGCCGGGCAGACGGGTCTGCGGCACGTCGACGAGGCGCAGTTTCGTATTCTTGGTCAATTGCTTCCTCAGGTAGCGCTGAAACTCCGCCTGTACGTCCACCTTCGAGGCGCGGTCGTTCCTCTTTTCGCGGTTGGCGATGACGAAGGGAGCGATGGCGATCTTCTCGTCGCCGGTGATGGAGAGCTTCGGCTTGAGCGGAAGCTTCAGTTTGACCTCGGTCACCCCGGCCGGCGACGTGAGCGGCAGGAGCAGGGCGAAGACGACGATAGCGATGCGCTTCATGCGGCACCTCCAGGCAGAGTTGGCGGCGGCGTGGGCGGCGGTGATGGCTGCGTGGGTGGCCGCGGACGATCGCTCGGCGTAGCGCCCGGCGGGCTCACGGGAGAGGGCGGCGGCACCTCAACACCCACGGGCTGAGCGGTGGTAACCGTTCCGCCACCCTGAGCGCCAGCCATCGGCGCTTTGGGCTGGGCAGCCGCGTTCACTCCCGGCTGCTGCCGCTTGCGGTTGCGCGAGAGGAACTCCACGAAGCGGCTGTAGTTCTTCTGAATGTAGGGATTCGTACGATCGAGCCGCAGCGCCTCGAGGTATTCCTTGCGCGCCTTCTCGAAGTCCCCGTTCGCCTCGTAGGCGACGGCGAGATTGTTGTGCGCCTGGGCGTCACCGGGATTGATCTCGATAGCGCGCTCGAAGCGGAACATCGCTTCGCGCCAGAGATTCAGCCGCGCCATCTGCACGCCGAAGTTGTCCTGCGACGCAGGCCGCGACAGATCGGACTGATGGGCACAGCCGATCGCCAGCAACGGCGCGATGAACAGAGTCCCGAGGCGAAACATCCCTTTCATCGTCGATCTCCTTCCGGGGCGGCAGGCGATGGATCTCGGACTTTACCGGACACGGCGGGGAGATTACCATTGTCACGGCGGCGTCCCACACGCATCGCTCCCTCCCGCGGCACCAACACGCCCATGCCCGAAGTCCCGCTCCGCGATCGTTTGATCGCGTATGCCCTGTTACCGCTCTCACCTGCCCGCATCCGTCTCCTCATCAAAGCCTTCGACCCGCTTTCGACGATCTGCAATGCATCCCCTGCCGTGTTGCGGCAGGTGCTAAGTATCGACGGACCTGATGCCGCCGAGCCATGGCGGAACGATGAACTTCGCAAACAGGTCGAAACTCTGCGCGACTCCACCGTCACGCTGGCCGATGACGAGTACCCGTCGCTGCTCAGGCAACTCGTCGATCCGCCGCTGGCTCTCTTCTATCGCGGCAATCTCGCACTGGCCCGGAAACCGGCGTTGGCGATGGTCGGCTCGCGGCGTGCCTCGCCGTACGCGCTCAGCGTCGCGGCGCAGCTCGGCCGCGAGGTTGTCTCCGCCGGCTTGGCCGTCGTCTCCGGCCTGGCGCTGGGCGTGGACGCAGCGGCGCATCAAGCCACCCTCGATGCTGCCGGCGAGACGATCGCCGTCCTCGGCACGGGGATCGATATCGTCTATCCGCGCGCGAACCGGCGACTCTTCCGCGACATCGAAGAGCGCGGACTGATCCTCACTGAGTTTCCGCCGGGCACGCCGCCGTTCCGCTACAACTTCCCAATCCGCAATCGGATCATCAGCGGCCTGACGCTCGGGACGGTGATCATCGAGGCGAACGGCCGTAGCGGCTCGCTGATCACGGCGCGGACAGCCCTGGAACAGAACCGCGAGGTCTACGCCGTCCCCGGCTCGATTTTCTCGCCGGGATCGGAGGGAACGCACCGGCTGATCCAAAGCGGCGCAAAGCTGGTCCACACCACCGACGACATCCTCAACGAGCTTCGGGGTGATTGGAAAGTTCCGTCCAAGGCGCCGGAACAACCCGACTCGCCGCTGCGCGAAGTGCTGGAAGTCTTCCGTCGCGAGCTGGGGACGCATATCGACACCGCCGCCGAAACGCTCGGCTGCCCCGTAGCCGTGCTCTCCGAGCCTGTTCTGCAACTCGAGCTCGGCGGCTGGCTCAAGGCACTGCCGGGGGGACGCTATGTGCGTGTCCGGTAGGAACACCGAGGTAGAATTCCGTCATGAGCAAACGCGAACCACAGTTCAATCTGGATCCGGAAACCGGCGAAATGGTGGAACTCGACGAAGAGCTCGATGCTGCCCTCCAGGAAGCGATCGCCGAGGCAGACCGCGGCGAGGGGATTCCCCTCGAGGTCATGCTGAAGCGCTGGGAGAAGGAGCGGCTCTCCCGATCGTCGTAGAGCCAAGAGCGGACAAGCAGCTCGACGAAGCCCATGCCTGGTGGCGGATCAACCGGCCTGCCGCGCCAAACGCGATTCGTGAAGACTTCGAATCGATGGCGAAAATACTCGCCAGCACTCCCGGGATTGGCCGGCTCGCCACGTACACGAAGACGCGAAACGTCCGTCAGATGTTTCTACGCCGGGTAGGATTCGTCATCTACTACCGCGTCAGCGGCTCACCGCCATATCTGGAGATTCTCGCCTTCTGGCATTCGAGACGCGGCAAAGGGCCGCCGATCTAGGCGATGTGGAGATCAAGATCTCCCATCCGGAAGTGGCCGAGGACCGAGGTAGAATTCCGTCATAAGCAAGCGCGAACCGAGGTTCAATGTGGAGGAGACCGGCGAGATGGTGGAAATCGACGAAGAGCTCGATGCGGCCATCGAGGAAGCGATCGCGTCCTCTGCCCGCGGCGAGGCGATTCCCTGGGAAGTGTTTCGGAAGGAGCTCTTCGACGAAGCCTGACAATTGAGATCAGGTGCGCCGGCAAGGCGCCAATGCCGGCGGAGCGGGCCCGATGCCGCGATAGCGGCAACAAGACGATAGCCAGGGGTGCGAGCGCTTTTTGCGAGCACCCCTGGAAGAAAATGTCACCGATTTCGTGCCGCGTCAGCGGCACTGGAAGCCGTCACAATCGTCATTTGTCTCACTCATCCAGTGCCGCTGACGCGGCACAATTCCAATGCACACCGCAACCAGAGGTGCTCGCAAAAAGCGCTCGCACCCTCTGGCTACCCTCTTGTGCCGCTATCGCGGCGTCGTTAACACCCGAACTCCAGAGGCGCCAGCGAGTCGCCCGCCCTCACTCGTACCTTAGCGCCTGAATCGGATTCAGCGCTGCCGCCTTTCTGGCGGGGTAGTAGCCGAAGAACACGCCTACCGCGCCCGAGAAGCCGATGGCGATCAGCATTACGATCGGGGAGATCACGGTCTCCCATCCGGTGAAATGGCCGAGCACCTTGGCGCCGGCGACGCCGGCCGCGAGGCCGATGACGCCACCGAGAACGCCCATGACGATGCTCTCCACCAGGAACTGCGTGAGGACGTCGGAGCCGCGGGCGCCGATGGCCAGGCGGATACCGATCTCGCGGGTTCGCTCGGTGACCGACACCAGCATGATGTTCATGATGCCGATGCCGCCGACGAGCAGCGAGATCGAGGCGATGGCCGCCAGCAGCATGGTCATGACCTGTGTTGAGCTCTCTGCCGCCTGCGCCAGGTCGGTCTGATTGCGGACGGTGAAATCGTCTTCGTCGCCGCTGGCCAGACGGTGCGATTCGCGCACGAGGCCGCGAATCTCATCCTGCGCGGCAGGGATGTCCTGCTGGGAGCCGGCCGAGGCCACGATCTGCGGGATGCGGTTCTTGCCGTTGAGACGTGTCGCGGCGGTGGTGTAGGGCACGAAGATCACGTCGTCCGAATCGGTTCCGGCCGCGGTCTGGCCCTTTGCCGAAAGCACGCCGACGATCTTGAACGGCGACTTGGCGATCTGGATGTCCTGACCCACCGGCTCGTTGTCGCCGAAGAGACGCTGGGCGACCGTGTGGCCGATCACGGCCACGGCACGCTGGCCGCGCACGTCGTCGGCGCCGAAGAATGCGCCATCGTCCGTCTGCCAGTCACGGATGGTTTGGTAGTCGGTATCGACGCCGTTGATCGTGGTCCGCCAGTTTCCCTGCGCCGCCACAACCTGCGAGCGGCTGACGACGACCGGCGATACTCCCGTCACATACTGCGCCTCGGCGCGGATCTTGGTGACGTCGTCCAGCGAGAGCGTCGGAAAGGCCTGCGCTCCCTGGCTCACGCCGGCCGTATTCGCCGAACCGGGCGTGATGACGATCATGTTCGTGCCGAGGTTGTTGATCTGCGACTGGATGCGGGCGCGCGCGCCGGAGCCGATGGCCACCATCACGATGACCGCGGCCACGCCGATGATGATGCCCAGCATCGTCAACGCCGCCCGCATCTTGTTCTTGCGGATTGCCTGGAGGGCGAGCTTCACGAGAATCCTGATCTTCATGCTGCGCTCCTTTCCTCTTCTTCCAGATCGGCGGCCGCGTTGCGGCGGTCATTCACGATCTCGTCACGGCGGATGCTGCCGTCGCGGAATTCAACGATTCGCTTCGCGTAGACGGCGATATCGGCTTCGTGCGTGACCAGGACGATGGTGATGCCCTTGTCATTCAGCGCTTGAAACAGCGCCATCACTTCCACCGACGTGTGCGAGTCGAGATTGCCGGTCGGCTCGTCGGCGAGAATGATGGCCGGCTCGGTGACCAGCGCGCGTGCGATGGCTACGCGCTGCTGCTGCCCGCCCGAGAGCTCGCTCGGCTCGTGATCGACACGCTCTCCCAGTCCGACACTCTCGAGTGCGGCGATGGCAAGCGCGTGCGTATCGCGCTTCCTGCCGCTGCGGTCATAAAGCAACGGAAGCTGCACGTTCTCCACGGCGCTCGTGCGCGCCAGAAGATTGAATCCCTGGAAGACGAAGCCGATCTTCTGATTGCGGATGGCGGCCAGCTCGTTCTTTCCGAGCGATTCGACATGCACGCCGTCGAGCAGATACGAGCCCGACGTCGGCGTGTCGAGGCAGCCGAGCACGTTCATCAGCGTCGACTTGCCCGATCCCGAGGTGCCCATCACGGCGAGAAACTCGCCGCGGTGGACGGTCAGGTCGATTCCACGCAGGGCATGCACGGAATTCGTCCCGCTCTCGTATGTCTTCGTGACCTGCCGAGTCTCGATGACGATGTCGCTCATTAGAAGCCTCCCCTGGTTCCGGGACGCTGCTGTCCACCGCTCGGGGTGAACGGGCTGGCGGACGAGCCGGTGGTCGCGGTAGCAGCGGTGGCAGTCGACGGCGATGCGATGCCGGCCACTACCTTCGTTCCTTCCCTGATAGCGGAGTTGATCGTGGAGTTGTTGCGCGTCCTGATCTCGGTCGATGTACCGTCGCTGACGCCGGTGGCGACAGTAGCCGCGGCCAGATCGCCATTCTGATCGACGTAATAGAGCGTTGCGATCGTGGGCCGTTGCCCGTCCGCGCCTCGTGCTGCTCTGCGCGCCGCGCGGTCGGCAGCGGACATCGTCGATGTTGCCGTCGTGGTCTGCGCAGACACTGCCGCCTTTTTCACACCAAGCGACGCCAACTGCTCATCGGTCGGCTTGAAGCGCAGCGCCGCGTTCGAGACCTCGAGCACGTTCGTGGCCGACTGCGTCTGGAGATCGACGCGCGCCGTCATGCCCGGCAGGAGCTTGTTCTGGGCGTTGTCGACGTTGATGACGACGGTGTAGTCGACGACGTTGTCTGCAATCGTGGACTGCAGGCGAACCTGCTGGACGGTGCCCTTGAACTTCTGGTTCGGCAGCGCCTGCACGGAGAACGACACCGGCTGGCCTTCCTTGATCTGGGCGATGTCGCTCTCCCCCACCTGCGCCAGGATCTGCATGTGCGCGAGATCGTTGGCGATCAGGAAGAGCTGCGGCGCCGAGAGGCTGGCGGCGACGGTCTGCCCCTGCTGCACATTGCGGTCGACGACGACGCCGTCGATCGGCGCGTAGATGTTGGTGTAGGCCAGATTCTGCCGCGCGCGGTCGAGCGCGACCTGGGCCGACTTCACGTCGGCGCGCGCCACGTCGAGCGATGACGCGCTCTGCTCGAAGGCGCTCTTCGTCACAAGACCGTCGGCGGTCAGCTCACGGTTGCGGTTGTAGTCGCGCTGCCCCTGAAGGAGCTGCGCCCGCACCTTGTCGAGATTCGCCTGCGCATCGACCACGGCCTGCTGGGCCAGCGTCGGATCGATGCGCGCCAGGAGCTGGCCCCTTTTCACCACATCGTTGTAGTCGACGAGCAGTGCGGCGACCTGTCCCGAGACCTGCGTGCCGACGCTGACCGTCGTCACCGCGCCGAGGGTGCCGGTTGCGGAGACAGACTGCTGCAGATTGCCTCGCTCGACGGAAACGAACCGGAACGACGCCGCCGGCTTGGCGAACGCGTCGCGGTAGACGAAAAGGCCGATCGCGGCGAGGACGGCGACGACGATGACTGCGATGATCGATTTGCGTTTCATGACCCTTACTCCCTTCGTTGCGCTCTACAACACTGCACAAATGCCGCCGCTTGCGCGGTTTACGCGAGTTGCACGGGCGTGGCATGGAGTGCACTGGGGCGTTTTGAGTGGGGTAGGGTCGTCGGTTATCGGTTCGGTTGTCGGCGGCGGGGTTGCGGGGTCTCGCGGTTGCGCGGTCTCGGGGTGTTTGTATCGAAGCAGCGCCGAATTGCCGAACCACCGCGAGACCGCGCAACCGCGCTACCGCAGCCCGACAACCGACAACGCCGAAGGCCAAAAAAAGGAGGCGTCGCCGCCTCCTCATTCACTACTGCGATGTTTGCTGCTTACTTCTTCTCTTGCGCCTCACGTGCGGCATGACGCGCGGCCCGCTCGGCCTTGAGGGTCTGGTACTGCGCGCTCTGCTCCGGGGTGAGGATCTTGACGAACTGCTGCTCCTCGGCGGCGCGGATCTGCTTCATCTGCGCGCGCTGCGACTCGATCGCCGGCTTGAGTGAATCGGCCTTTGCCGTGTCGCCGGCCTTCTTGGCCGCATGGAAGTCCTGCCTCGTCTGACGCGACTGCTGGAAGAACGCCGCATTCTGCTCGTGCGAGCTCTTGCGGATCGCTTTCCACTGCACTTTCTGCGCATCGGTGAGGTTCAGCTTGCTGGCGAGCTTGCTGAACCCGTGATGATGTCGCCCTTTGCCTGCGAAGCCATGACCATGCCCTTCGCCCATGCCGGTACCGGCGAAGGCGAGGGTGGCCGAGAGCCCGAGGACGGCTGCTGCGGTGATCCATTTACTGGTGCGTTTCATGTTGGTTCTCCTTGGCTGGCGTTTGGGTTTGATCGATCGATTGCTGGTTGCCAGTCGCGCATCACGACAAATCGCCGGCGGCCTTCCTTTCGGTATTTTATCAATCTGCACCTGCGTGTCATGAACTGCACGCCGATGAAATGAAGCGTGACGGGAGACGGCGTCGTTCGTGCTAGTTTCGAGCATGATGACGGCATCCTGGAGACGACTATCGCGCCGCGAGCTGTTTCTCATCTTCGTCTTCTGGACGTCGCTGGCCACGCTTGCGTCGGTCAACCGCCTTCTCGACCCGCGCGGATTCGGCTTTCGAGGCATCTCTCCCGTCGGCCCGATCGCGCTGGCGTTCATCGAGTCGTGGATCTGGGCAGCGCTGACACCGTTCGTCTTCTGGCTCAGCAGCCGTTTCAGCATCGAGCGGTCGCGCTGGGTCGTGCACATCCCCGCTCTGCTTGCCATCGGCGTGGTCATCTCCGTCATCGTCTACTCCGGCTTGGCCGAGGTGCGCGAACAGTTCTTCGAGACAGCCGTGGCGCATCGCCCGACGCCGGCGCTCTTCGCGCCGCTGCGCGACATCGGCCGCTTCCGTTTTGTGAATCACTACCTGGTCTTCGTGGCCGTCCTCGTCGCCGGATACGCGCGCAAGTACTTCATCCGCGATCAGCTCCGCATCCGGGAAGCGAACGCCCTCGGTGCGCGCGCCGCGCTGCTGCAGGTCCAGCTTGCCGACGCCCGACTCGACGCGCTGCGGATGCAGCTCAATCCACACTTTCTCTTCAACACCCTCCACGCCATCGCCGCGCTGGTGGAGCGAGATCCGGCCGGAGTCCGGCGGATGATCGCGCGCCTCAGCGAGCTGCTGCGCCTGACCATGGACAGCGAAGCCGAGCACGAGGTCACCCTCGATCAGGAGCTGTCGTTCCTCCGCCGCTACATCGACATCATGGAGGTGCGCTTCCAGGGGCGATTGCGAACGAGCATCGACGCCGGCGAGGAAACGCTTGCGGCATTCGTCCCGCGCCTGATCCTTCAGCCGATCGTGGAGAATGCGCTCGAGCATGGGGCCGCACGCGCCACCGGGGAGGGCATCGTAGCAATCACGGCAGAGAGGCGCGGTGATGATCTGGTCATCACAGTGATCAACAACGGTCCGGGCGTTGAGCCGGCCGCCGCGACCGGCGTCGGCCTCGGCAATACCCGCGCGCGCCTCACGGAGTTGTACGGCGACGCGGCTTCGTTCACTCTTGCATCGCGCAGCGAGGGAGGAGCGATCGCGGAGATGATCCTTCCCTTCCGGACGGACACGCATGCCTGAGACGAAGACACTGCACGTCGTCATCGCCGATGACGAGCTCCTGGCACGCCAGCGCATCGAGGATCTGCTCGCTCACGATCCCTCCGTGGTCATCGCCGGCACGGCATCGAATGGCCCGGAAGCGGTGGCGGCCATCCGCAAGCTCGCACCCGATCTCGTCTTCCTCGACGTGCAGATGCCCGGCATGACCGGCTTCGAAGTCGTCGCCGCCATCGGCACCGAGCGGATGCCGGTGACGATCTTCGTGACGGCGTTCGATCAATTCGCGCTGAAGGCGTTCGAGGTGGCCGCCATCGACTATCTCGTCAAACCGTTCGACGACGAACGCTTCGCCCAGGCGCTGGCCCGGGCCCGCAAGACGATCGCGCTGCGCCAGGTGGAACGGCTGACCAAACAACTGGCCACGCTCCTGCACGAAAGCGCCGAACCGGAACTTCCGAAGCGCCAGTATCTCGACCGCATCCCGGTCGAGCAGCGCGGCCAGATGCGCGTCGTCCCGGTGTCGAAGATCGACTACATCACCGCCAGCGGCCCCTACGCCGAGCTGCACGCCGCCGGCAAGACCTTCGCCGTCCGCGAACGGATGCAGACGCTGGAAGAGAAGCTCGACCCCGCCCTCTTCTTCCGCCTCCACCGCTCCGCCATCGTCCGCCTCGACCGCATCGACATCCTCCTCCGCGCCTCCGGCGGCGACTACGCGGTACGGCTGAAGGATGGAACCGAGCTGCCGTTGAGCCGAAACCGGCGGGAAGAGCTGGAGCGGGTGATGGGGAAGGGGTAGATGGTTTCACGCGGAGACGCGGAGACGCAGAGGGAGAAGAACCTTTCATGTCGACAGCACCAATCTCAGGCGGTCGTGCGGTCGCCCCGAAAAGAGCTCGCGCCTTCCTAACCTCGAGAGCCCTTCTCCCCCGCGCTTTCCAGCGGGGGAGAAGGTGCCGAAGGCGGATGAGGGGGCGGTGCTTGCCATGCCCTTGCCGGAATCCATGTTTGGTTACTACTTCGCCGCGCTGTGTGAACGAACGGGAGTTGGGGAAGACGAAGCTCATCCGCGAAACGTAAACCTCCGCGATCTCCGCGCCTCCCCGTGACGGGAATCACGTGGACGTGTGCGCTCCGATCTCGACGCCAACCCGGCCGCATGCGAACGTCACGGCTCGGAGGTGCGTCATGTGTCTCGGAGCTCCTGGCAAGTTGTCCGGTTCATCGATGAAACAGTCGTCGAATGTGATTTCTGGGGCATGACGCGCGAAGTCCAGCTCGATCTGCTCGACGGGGAGCTCGCCGTCGGCGACTACATCCTCGAACATGAAGGCCACGCCGTACGCCGCATCGACGACGCCCTCATCGCCGACACGCTCGCGCTGTACGAGATCATCCTCACGGAAGCGGGTGAGGATCCGATTGCGACGGAAGCGCGTTGCGCGATGGTGTGAGGCTGTGGATATCTGCGCTTCGCGTTTTCGCGTGACACATCGATCTCACGCGAAGCCGCGAAGGCGCGAAGCGGAAGGACCCACCTGTACGGTATCCGTTCGATACACTATTAGGATGCGCAAGGTTCTCGTTTCACTGCCGAGACCGACCTCCAGGTCATTCACGCCGCGGCGCGCAAGGCAGGCGAGACGCATAGCTCCTTTGTTCGCCGAGCCGCTCTTGCGGAGGCACAGCGTGAGCGTCGCCCCATTGACGATCCTGCCGGCTGTAGGGGTTTTCGAGATTGCTCCGCAGGACCGAGCGACGCAAGCCCAACTCGGCTGCCGAAGCGCTCGAGGCCCGGCATCGACGGCGACGCTGATCGATCTTGTGGTGGATCCCTCGGTAACGTTCAAGTGGCTCCTACCTAACCGACTCTAGTTCAGCGACAACACGAGTTGCCGAACCTTGCACTACGGTAACGTCACGCTTCCAGGTGACATACCCTTTCGCGCTTACCTCAAAGACATGCGTGCCTGGCGTGAGTTTCAGCGCGGTGATGGGTGCGTTGCCGATGAACTTGCCGTCGACAGAAACGTCCGCATTCGCCACGTTACTTGAGATCGTGACTTCTCCGAGTGCTGCTAGTTGGGAACCACCACCGTCTGTTGTTCCACCGACTAGCTGAAGTTCCTTCGGATCGACACACTTGAATTGCACCTCCGCCTTCGGAAAGTTGCCTAATATATACGGCGGCTGCCCAGTGATGACGTTGATGACCTTCATCGACTTGCCTTGTTGCCCGCAGTACTGACTTGCCTGCAACTCGACGTCAGACCTGATCTTGTCCGACCCCACGAATCCCGTTGATCCTTGCTTGAAGATCTTGAAGGTATCGCTACCTAGCGGTTGGACGCCCGTATTCGTACCGCATCCAACGGCGAAAAATATTAGAAAGACAATGCTTCGTCTCATTCGATCCTCCGTCTGCCCAACGTTCCAAGCACGCCGGCTTGGAACCACGACGCCAAATGGTAACGCACCAGCGATGCAGCAACCGCGGCTCCATGTCCGGTGCAGGTGGTGGGAGTTACACGCCGCTAGGGAGGATCGTAGGACACTCCGCACTTCGGTCCGTACTTGCGCGTGATAACTTTGTACCGAGTTTAAGAATGGCTCCATTCTATAAAGTTGTTCGCCCTACCGATGCGAGCGCTTTCGTGGCGGCTTTGTCGCCCACGATCGAACCGTTCCTCGAAGGAGAATGGATCTTTCGCGGGCAGAGCAAAGACTGGCCATTACTGCCCATGGCCTACCGCGAAGATCGGATGAGCGCCGCGAAGTCACGAACTTGGGTGCGATGGACGTATTTGATGCAAGTGCGTGCCGAGTTGCAGTTGATTCGCCGATTCTACGAGACCGCCGATCACGCCGGGTTGTCGATTCCGGAGGACTCATACGATGTTCGCGTTGAATTAGACAATGTCGACAACGATCAGGACGAACTGGTGAAAGCGTGGCCACCGGCGCGCCTATGGTCTCTGATCGCCTTGGCGCAGCATCACGGCGTGCCCACAAGATTCCTCGACTGGACTCGTTCGCCTTGGGTCGCCTCGTACTTTGCCGCAGAATCGGTCCTGCGATGTGACGATGCGGATGAACGGGCAACACGACGGATCGTGGTGTGGGCGTTCAACGCCTCGTGGCGGGATGCGGCGATGGCGGACGACGAAGATCCAGAGGATAAAACGTCACGCCCCGACGGCGTCGTCGAAGTCGTGACTACGCCGTACGGTGGTAACCGCAATCTTGCTGCTCAGCGCGGTGTGCACCTGCTTTACCGTCTCAGCGAGCCGCAGCGCCGGACCGGCATCGTTAGGCGTGACCCTTTTGATGACGCGCTCCAACGGGTGCATGCGAGCGTGATCGACTATACGAAGGCTCTCTACAAGTTCATCCTTCCCGTTTCCGAGGCAGGTGCGCTAATGGCACTCCTCGCGAAACACGGAACAACAGGCGCCACGCTGTTTCCAGGATTTGACGGCGTCTCTCGCGCGATGTGGGAGTACGACCATTGGGACGACTGAGCTTTAATGCGCCGAGTAAGGTGCGGTCTTATCTGCGTTCATCTGCGCAATCTGCAGATAGTCATTCGTCCGCAATTTGCCAAAACGTCGACCACCTACGTTCCCTTTTCTCGTCCGCCGCTCGCAGGAGAATCGTCGTGTAGCGGTTTGGACGGCGCTCGGGGAGCGGATGACGCGCGAGGAGCTGGTGGCGGTGGCGATGCTGAAGTGGGAGCAGTCCGTCATCGAAGCGCCGCTCGGGAAGGATGCCCCTTCGGTGCTGCCGGAGGCGATCCGGCTGGTGGAGCTGCGGGCGCGGGTTCCGCGGTATCAGCGGGACGTGCTCCGGGCTCTGGCGCGGCGGGAGGGGACGTCGGTCGATGCGGTGCTGACGCGGGCGGGAGCTGGAAGACGTCGCCTCGGCGCACGCCGAGGAGCTAGTTGGGGTGGTGCCGGAGCTGGCCATGGCGTTGGCGTGGCCGGAGGGGGCGGGTGCGGGCGCGAATCGACGACTGGAGAGCTGATTCCGCAAGTGCCTGAACGCACTGGGGATGTGTGTGCTCGCTCTTTCCTGCGTCGATCGGAACCGTGGCTGTAACTCACCAGCAATGGTGAGCTCCCACACTCGTAGAGTCCATGAGTGGGGACTCCAGTAGTCGACTCCATGAGCTCACTAGTCGACTCCACGAGTCCACTGGTGGACTCCACGACCTCACTAGGTCGACTCCACGAGTCCATTTGTGGACTCCACGACCTCACTAGGTGCACTCCGCGAGTCCACTAGTGAACTCCACGACCTCACTAGGTGGACTTCGCGAGTCCACTAGTCGACTCCACGACCTCACTAGTCGACTCCACGAGTCCACTAGTCGACTCCACGACCTCACTCTGGGGGTGCGCAGCAACGTAGGCCGGACTCGCCAGTCTGATCGGCCGTGCACGGAACCGATTCAAAACAAGACGCTTGCGAGTCAGCTAACGCAGTTCTGGGAGTGAGGCAACCCTCCAGGAATGGTGGTTGAGGCCTCATCGAGCCACTACGGCCGTTAACGGAGGGTCGCACGCAGCATGTCGACGCAACGCCTTAAACTGTTGGCCCGCGCGAGCACCGGTCGGACTAGAGAGTCCGACCTCGAGAACCCGCTCCAGCACGACTCGCGCGCCCTCAAGCTCCCCGTCGAGAAGTTCCTGCGGATGGAGAATCGCTTCAACCAGCTTCTGAAGAATGACACCGAGGAATCACGCAACGTGATCGCCGCGGCGCAGCACGACGTCGACGCGCGGTGGAAGATGTACAGCTATCCGGCGGAGAAGTGAGGGGTCGGTTAGTAGATTAGTGGATCAGGGTCCGGCCACCTACGTTTTCTCGCTTGCTTCGCAAGCCAACCCACACCTGGCGCCGCGGTCGGGGTTGTAGCGATAGAGCAGCCACTGGCCGGATCCGACCAGGGCAACGCAGGCGCTGTAGGCGATGATCAGCGACGGACCACACGGATACGATCTGGGGACGTCGGTGCAGCATCAGAAGACACCGCGAGGTTCACGCGGAGATGCAGAGAAAACGCTCCGCATCTCCGCGCAATCACCTCGCCAGCGCGATCTCGCGCATGCACCCGTAGCACGAGTTCACGTCTTCGCTCAGCAGGCGCAGTACGCCGAACAGCAGGGTGGGCGAACTCTCCAGGAGCTTGTGGAACGTGGCCTCGTCGACGTAGCCGAGGTCGCTCGTGGAACGGACCGTGGCGGTGTAGTCGTGTGGGCGGTGCGAGAAAACGGAGCTCAATCCGAGAATCTGGCCGGTGTGGGCGACGCGAAGGGTTTTGGCGCGGCCGTCCTTCGCTGAGAAGATCAGATCGACGGCTCCGGAGTGAATCACGTAGACGCCGCGCGGATCCTCCCCTTCATAAAACAGGGTTCTTCCCGCCGGCCAGACCCCGATGGCCTGATGGTGGAACAGCGTCGATTCGAGCAGATGGGTTTCAACAGCGAGTTCGTTCGTCACAGGCTCACCTCAGCGGCGAAGATAGAGGGGAGCCTGCATTCGCCGCTGTGACCGCTGGCACACGAGACGGTGCGTTTCGTCTCACACCGTGACCATGTCGCTCAACTGCTGATGCTCGCGGATGAAAAAATTCGAGCCCTTGATCTCGATCATGTTCTTCCTGCGCCAGTCGCTGAAGATACGGGTCACGGTCTCGCGGGTGGTGCCAATCATCTGCGCGATCTCTTCGTGCGTGAGCAACACCTGGAGGCGAGTGCCGCGCGGCGTCTCGTCGCCCTCTTTCTCACACCAGTCGAGGATGAGCCGGGCCAGCTTCTCGCTGGTCGTCTGCGACAGCCCGAGAGAACGGATCTCGCGCTGCGCGGAGTGATACTTCTCGCTGAGCTGCTGCGCGGCGTGCATACACGCTTCCGGATGACCGTTCAGCAGGCGCATGAAATCGTCGCGTCCGATGAAGTTCAACTGAGCGGGCTCGAGCGTCTCCGCGGAGAGCTCGTACGGACGGCCGAGAATCGCGCCGCTCGCACCGAGGACCTCTCCCGGACCGGCGATCCGCACGATGAGAGTGCGCCCCTCGCTCGAGGACGTCGTCAGCTTCACCCGCCCGCTGCAGACCACGAATACGCCCCGCGGAGATTCCCCTTCCACAAACAGGGTTGATCCTTTCGGGTAGACGCTCGTGAACTTCACGGCGTCCATCGCCGCCAGCGTCGAAGCGCTCATGTTGCAGAACAGGTGATCCGTGCGCACCGTGCAGTCGGCGCAGGAGTTGTGAATGGCCAGGTTGTAGGGGGAAGGCATATCGCACCTCATCTTTCGTGCGACCATCGTCACATGTCGATGTGATGTCCTATGCCACCCAACGGGGTAGGGAGGGCATCAAGGGCGGGTAGGGGTTGACTGTCCGGCCGCATCCATACCAGTTCAGCACCGGTGACGGCCACCACGCGGGGGGCCGATATCAGACGCGTATGACCTCAGGCCACATCGCATGGGGGTCAATATCAAACACGCATGACCTCGATATCACATCGCATGGGGGCAAATATCAAACACGCATGACCTCGATACCATCGGCGGTCCCAAATCGCATGCGCGTGTGATCTTGAAGTCCATCGCGGGTCGCAAATCGCATGCGCGTCTGATCTTGAAGGCCATCGCGGTCGCAAAATCGCAGGCGCGTGTGACCTGAACGCCACCGCGCCTCGCTTCACAGGCATCACGATCCGGCGAGCGGCCGCCGGGGAGAGCACCACGAGCGGAAGGTGAAGTTCACGATGCCGGCCGCATTCCAGGCGGAGCGCTGTTGTCTCACGCCCGTGTTTACCAGCGAATGTGTGGAGTCTGCCGGGTTGGCGGCTAGCCGTTCGGCTAGCGAGACGCCAGCGTTCCTCAAGGCGGTGACGATCAATACGCAATCCTCAGCGAAGGCTGCGTCCGGACCGGCTTTTCCACCCGGATCCGCGCGTCGACCGTAAGCGTGCCCGACTGGCGGACTTTGACCGGGTTCAGGTCGAGCTCACGGATCTCGGGACAAATCTCGACCAATGACGACACGCGGAGGATGGCGTTGCGCAGGGCCGCCATGTCGGATGGCTTCGCACCGCGAAAGCCTCGGAGCAATTTCATGCAGCGCAGGCCGGTCAGCATGGCGTCCGGATCGGCATCGGTCAGCGGGAGAAGCCGGAAGGCGACGTCGTCGAGGAGCTCGACCAGCGTCCCGCCGGCGCCGGCGGCGATGACGTGACCGAAGGCCGGGTCGAGCGTCACACCGATCATCATTTCCACGCCATCCGGCGCCATCGCCTGGATGACCGCGCCGGTCATCTGGCCGCCAAGGGAGGAGGCCATCTCCTCGTACGCCGTGGAGACGGCAGATTCGTCGCGGAGCGACAGCTTCACGCCGCCGACGTCGCTCTTGTGCAGCAGTTCGGGGCCATAGGCCTTCAGCGCCACGGGGAAACCGATACCGATCGCTGCTTCCTTCGCCTCTGCCGCACTGCGCGCGAGGGCGATGGCCGGAGCATCGATACCGGTTGCGGTCAACACGGCCGCAACGTCCATCGGATCGAGCCAGCCGCCGCCGCACTCGAGCGCGGCATCGACGATCGCGCGAAGGCGGATGGGGTCGATGTCGTTGAACCGGACGGCAGTCCCGACTGGCGTCCTGCGCCACGCGGCATAGTGCGTTGCCGCGGCCAACGCCTGCACGGCACGCTCGGGAAACGGATACGCGGGGACGGGATCGAGCGGCATCGGCGTGCCGGCGGTTCCCATGAACGTGGCCAGCAACGTTTTTCCTTCTGTCTCTTTCGCGCAACCCTGGATTGCCGCCGCGACCGCGGCCGCTTCCGTTGCCAGCACCGGGATGTAGATGGCGATGACCGCGTCGACCTCGGCGTCGGCCAGGAGCAGCCGCAACGCCGCTCGATACTGATCGGCAGTGGCCGAGGCAATCATGTCGATCGGATTGCCGACGCTCGCGGCGGAGGGGAGCAGCGCGCGGAGTTGGTCTGTCGTATCCACGCCCAGTTGCGCCAGCGCCAGGCCGTTGGCGTCGCAGGCATCGGCGGCCAGGATTCCCGGGCCGCCCGCGTTCGTCACGATGGCCACGCGGTTCCCTTTCGGAAGCGGCTGCGTGGCCAGGAGAGCGGCCACGTCGAACATCTCTTCCAGTGTATCGGTGCGGATCACGCCCGACTGCCGGAAGAGATCGTCGACGATGGCGTCGCTGGATGCGAGCGCCCCGGTGTGCGACGACGCCGCGCGCGCGCCTCCCGCCGACCGCCCCGCCTTCACGGCCACGATCGGTTTCTGCCGCCCGACCCGCCGCGCGATCTCCACGAACTTGCGCGGGTTGCCGAAGCTCTCCAGGTAGAGAAGGATCACGTTCGTGCGCGGATCGTCGGCCCAGTACTGAATGAGATCGTTGCCGGAGACGTCGGCCTTGTTGCCGACGGAGACGAAGGTCGAGAAGCCGATGTGCAGCGAGCGCGCGTAGTCGAGAACGGCCAGGCCGAGGGCCCCGCTCTGGCTCGACATGGCCACGTTGCCGGCCGGCGGAAAGGCCGCGGCGAAGGTGGCATGCATGCGCACCTCAGGGTCGGTGTTGATGACGCCCATGCAGTTGGGACCGACCATGCGCATGCCGGCGTCGCGCACTTTCTCCAGCAGCCGCCGCTCGATGACGCGCCCCTCCTGGCCGATCTCGCCGAAGCCGGCGCTGATGACCACGACCGCGCTGACATGCCTGGCGATGCAATCGTCGAGAACGGATTCCACGAACGCGGCCGGCACGGCGATGATGGCCAGCTCGACCTCGTCTTTGATGGCGGCCATGCTCGGAAAGGCAGGCACCGACTCGACGTCGGTGGCGTTCGGATTCACCACGAACAGCGATCCCTGATAGCCGGTGGCGACCAGGTTTCTGACGATTTCGTTCCCGAGCTGGCCATGCCGGCGGCTGGCGCCGATGACGGCGATCGAGCGCGGCGCGAAGATGGCGCGCATCGAGGCCGCCGCCGCGGTCTGCGAGCGCTCCGCGGCGCGCTCTTCCGCCAGCGGTGTCGCCGCGATCGGAAACGACAGATGAATGGTTCCTGCATCGAGCTCGGTATCCGTGACGAAACCCATGTCTACGAAGACCGCCAGCATGCGCTCGTTGTCCGACAGCACGTCCGCCTCGAAGCGATTGATGCCATGCGTCCGCGCCGCGGCGATGAGCACCTCGAGCAGTTTCGTTCCGATGCCGTGGCCCTGTCCGGAGTCGGCGATGGCGAAGGCCACCTCCGCCACATCGGGCCGGCGGCGCGAGGCGAAGTAATGCGCCACGGCCACGATGCCGTCGAGGTTCTCGCCGATCACACCGAATTCGCGGTCGTAGTCGACGTCGGCCGGCGAGTAGGTCATGGCCCGTTCGGGCGTGCAGAGGTCGAAGAACCGCGCGTGCAATGACTCCGGCGAGAGGTGCCCGTAAAACGCAAGCAGCCGCTCCCGATCATCGGGACGGACGGGACGAAGGTGCAACGTATGTCCCGTCCTGAGAACGACATCGGCTTCGAACTGCATGGGATATGCGGCTGCGGTCATGGCTGACTCCGAGTGGAGAGTACGGTTGTACGCCGTTTCGCGGGGCGAGGGTAGTCACGTTGGCATGTGACAGGTGTCACGAGAAGCACAACGGAGCGCCGGCGTCTCGCCTGCGCTCCGTCAAAGGATGAATGATGAAGGCTGAAGGATGAGGAGTATGTACCGCGTCGTCACCCTTCATCCTTCCGCCTTCATCCTTCCTTGACGGCTTTTCTGAACATGTTCATAAATCTCCTTGACGTTTGACTCTTCGCGGCCTACATTGAAGTTGAACACGTTCAACTCATGAACAAGGAGACAACATGAAACCGGCAAAGGTCGTCATCGCGGGAGGTTCCGGATTTCTCGGATCGCTGCTTGCGCGCGAGTTTCACGGCAAGGGGATCGAGGTCGTCGTTCTCAGCCGGCATCCGGTTTTCTCACCCTGGCGAGTCGTCGAGTGGGACGGGCACTCGCTCGACACCTGGGCCGGCGAGATCGACGGAGCGGATGTGGTCGTGAACCTGGCCGGACGAAGCGTTCATTGCCGATACAACGAGAACAATCGCCAGGAGATCCTGCGGTCGCGGATCGATTCGACGAGCGCCATTCGCAAGGCCATCGCCATCGCGCAACGGCCGCCGAAGGTGTGGCTGCAGATGAGCACGGCCACGATCTACGCGCACCGCACCGATGCCGCGAACGATGAGTTCACGGGCATCATCGGCAGCGAGGAGGGCGTCCCGGAGTCGTGGCGGTTCAGCATCGATGTGGCCACGCAGTGGGAAGCGGCCATCAACTCCGCGGCGGTACCACGCACGCGCCGGGTGATTCTGCGGACGGCGATCGTGATGTCGCCGCGGCCGGGCAGCGCGTTCGCCACGCTGCGGAATCTGGTTCGGGCCGGCCTGGGAGGCCGTGCCGCGAGCGGCAGCCAGTACATGTCGTGGATTCATCATCGCGACTTCGTCCGCGCCATCGGCTTCCTGATCGATCACGACGACATTTCCGGCATCGTCAACATCGCCGCCCCCGAGCCGTTGCCTAACGCCGCGTTCATGCGCGCGATCCGTGAGGCGTGCGGCGTCCGCTTTGGACTTCCGGCCGCGCCGTGGATGCTGGCCGCCGGCGCGTGGGCTCTGCGCACCGAGCCCGAACTGATTCTGAAGAGCCGGCGGGTGGTTCCGGCGCGGCTTCTGGCGCGCGGATTCGAGTTCACCTTTCCGTCGTGGCCCGAGGCCGCGCGCGATCTATGCGGCACGCCGGCCGTGGCGCCCGCAGGAATTGTGGCGGCGACGCGAACGGCGGGGGGCGGAACATGGTGAAACGGCGAAGTACACTGATGCGGCTGTGAGCCGCCGCGAAATCACCACGCCGAAGGCAGAAGAGACCCGCGAGCGGATCGTCGACGCCGCTCTGACCCTCTTTCGCGACAAAGGCTTCGACGAGACCACCATGCGTGACATCGCCGCCGCGGCGGGCGTGGCCACGGGCGCCGCGTACTACTACTTCCGTTCGAAGGAAGAGCTGGTGATGGCCTTCTACGCCCGGACCGCGGAGGAGGCGCGGACGCTTCTGCCGCCGGCCATCGAACGCTCGAAGGAGCTGCGCAAGCGGCTGCGTGCGGTGATCGACATGAAGTTCGAACAGTTCGCTGAGCATCGCCGGCTTCTCATCGCCATCGTGCGCATTGGCATCGATCCGCTGCATCCACTCTCGCCGTTCGGTCAGGAGACCCGGGCCATGCGCGAGGAGAGCATCGACACCTTCCGCGCCGCCATCGAGGGATCGACGACGAAGATTCCGAAGGACATCCACGATGACCTGCCGACGTTGCTGTGGATGTACCAGATGGCGCTGATCCTCTTCTGGATGTTCGATCAATCGAAGGGGCAGCGCCGGACGAAGCTCCTTATCGACGGTACGCTCGATCTCATGGTGCGCCTCATGCAGATCGCGTCGCTGCCGCTGATGGGACCGTTGCGGAAGAAGCTCGTCGGACTCCTGCGCGCCATCGAGGAGTAGGCGAAACACGGCAACGTGCGGCTTTCGCCGCACGGCACAGACAAGAGTGTCTGTGCCACACTGCCCGTCGGTTTTGCTGACAGTGTGGAGTATTCGGCGGATCCAATGTGGCACAGACACTCTTGTCTGTGGCCGGCGGCGAAGCCGCGCCTTCGCCGGCAAACTCAGGGATGTGACGGACCCGCTTGCCAACGCTGGACCGTGCCCATCCACAATTCCCGGCCACACGCTTGCATCCTTTTCGTATCAGAAGGAGCCAACCATGCGCGTCACAGAAGTGATGAAGCATCCCGTTCGTACGGTCACACCAGATCAGCCGGTGGGAGAGGCCGCGGAGCTCATGAGTCAGTACCGGATCGAGCACCTCGTCGTCCTCGACGGCGGAGCAGTGGCCGGCATGTTGTCGGGAAGTGACTGTGCCGGCGTCAATCCCTATATACGGGTACGCGACGTCATGAGCACAAAACCGGTCACGATCGAATCGGACGAATTGATCAGCCGGGCGGCGAACCTCATGCGCGGCCACCGCATTCATTCGATCATCGTCACGAGGAATCGGAAGCTCGCCGGAATCGTGACCACATCCGATCTGCTCGAGATCATCGGCCGGTCGGCGGGACACGCGGAACGGCCGATCCACCGCGACGGAAGATCGGCCCGCCGCAACGTCTCGCCCGGGCCGATCTGACCGGTCTATTTCGCTGGCGGCGCCTCTCCCTTCACGGCCGTCCACGCCGCCAGCGCAGCATCGGCAGCCGGTTTCAGCGTTGCCCAGCTGGCACGCGCATCCTGGGTCGGCGCCGCGTCGGCGCCGTCGATGGCGCCGGCCAGTTTGGAGAGCGCCTGACCGATGAAACGAAGTGACGATTCCGCCGGCGGCGGCGCGGTGAAGTCGTCGCCGGTGATCGTGCCGGAAACCTCGGTTGCTTTGCGGCGCAACGCATCCGGAATGTCCGTTCGTTTCACGAATGCCGCGGCGTCGGTGAGTGCGGCAGCGACTGTGGCGCGTGTTTGCTCGACCTCGCGAGCGAAGGTGAATTGTTCCATGTACGCGTTTGCCGGCAGATGGACGCGAGGATCGGGAACGACGGTCAGCGGCTGCGTGAACTTCTGGCCGTTCACCGTCAGCACGACTTTGTAGTTGCCCGGCGGCGCCCAAATGCCGTCGGAAAACGCGCCGCTGCCCGAGCGGCGTCCGGTAACTCCCGCCGGTGCCGGATAGTGCAGCGGCCAGATGAAGCGGTGCATCCCCGGGCCAGCGGACACGGTCGACGGCGTGGTGAACCATTCGGGCGCGGTACCGAGCCGTTTCGGGTCCATCGCCGACGGGACGTCGGCACTGCTGTAGCGGCGCACGAGCGCGTCGTTTGCATCGAGAATCTCCACGGTTACCGGCTGCGCCGCGGCGCTGCGAATCACATAGTCGATGTAGGCACCGAACGGAGGATTCGGCGCCATCGGCTCATCCTTCGGCATCGGCGAGCCGGTGAAGCCGGCCGGCCGTTCGCGCACCGTGACTGCCGGCTTGAAAAGGAAGTCACCGGACGGCACGTCCTGCCGCAGCGGCGTCACGTTGTCGATGGCCCAGAAGGCGCGCCCGTGCGTGGCGATGACCACATCGTCGCCGTGGATATCGATGTCGCGCACCGAGGTCGTCGGGAGATTGAGCTGGAGCGTCTGCCAGTGATCGCCGTCATCGAAGGAGACATACACGCCGCGCTCCGTGCCGGCGTAAAGCATCCCGCGCCGCACCGGATCTTCGCGGACGACGTTGACCGTCTCTCCGATCCCCGACGCGGCGAGCTGCCACGATTTGCCGCCGTCGTGCGTGCGGTAGATGTAGGCCTTGAAATCGTCGAGACGATGACGATCGATGGCCGCGTACGCCGTCTGGCCGTCGAAATGCGAGGCATCGATGATGCCGACCTTCGACCAGGCCGTGAGCGCCGCCGGAGTCACATTCTCCCAATGCCCCCCTTCGTCCCCCCCTTCGTTATGGGTCCGCCAGATCTGGCCGTCATCGGTGCCGGCCCAGATGTCGTGATCGATCATCCGCGACGGCGCGATGGCGTAGATCACGCCCTGCCGCGGCCCTGGCTGAGCTTTGTCCGCCGCCGTGACCGGATCGAGATTCGGTGGGACCGGCGGATTCTCGCGCGTGAGATCGGGGCTGATGACCGTCCAGTGCTGTCCGCCGTCTTCCGTGCGGAAGAGGCGTTGGTTGGCGAAGTAGAGAACGCGCGGATCGCGCGGCGAGAAGATGAGCGGCAACGTCCAGGTGCGGCGGTCGTTGCCGGGATAAGCCAGCGTCGGATCGATCGACTGCGTCTGATGCGTGCGCGTGTCGAGACGCTCGACGCGGCTGCCGTACAGAATGGCGGGATCCTTCGGATCGGGGGCGATGTTGTCGCTCTCGCCTCCTGCGGTGGTCTCGCGGAAGTCCATCAGCGTGATGCCGTCGATCGTGCTGGTGCGGCTCGGAATCCTCGCCGCGCCGGAGTCCTGCTGCGCGCCGTAGACCCAGTAAGGAAACTGGTTGTCGGTGATGACGTGGTAGAACTGGCCGGTCGGCTGGTTGAACCAACTGCTCCAAGTGCGGCCGCCGTCGACCGAAACGACGGTTCCCTGATCGACGCCGAGAATGCGGTGCTCCGGATGATCGGGATCGATCCAGAGCTGGTGATAATCGTCGCCTCCGGGCGCGCCTTTGAACGGCACGAAGTTCTTTCCGCCGTCGGTCGAACGGTAGACGTTGACGTTGATCGAGTAGACCGTATCGGCATCTTTCGGCTCGACGGTCACGCCGCCGAAGTACCAGCCGCGCGACCAGACACGCGCGTCACTGCTGGCGCGCGTCCAGTTCGCGCCCCCGTCATCACTCCGGTACATGCCACCCTCGGGAGCATCGACGATTGCGTAGACGCGCTGCGGGCTCGACGGCGCAACGGCGATGCCGATGTGGCCGGGCTTCGCCGGAAAACCGTGTCCGACGATCTCGGTCCAGTGATCGCCGCCGTCCGTCGATTTGAAGAGACCGCTGCCGGGACCATTCGACGGCGGATAGACGCTCCACGGCGTGCGGCGCGTCTGCCACAGCGAGGCGTAGAGAACGTTCGGATTGCCCGGCTCAAAGGCCAGATCGATCGCGCCGGTGTCGTTGTCGTTGTTGCGCGAGAGCACCCGCTGCCACGTCGCTCCCCCATCGCGTGAGCGGAACACGCCGCGCTCCGCGTTCGGACCGTACGGATGTCCGAGCGCGGCGACGTAGACGACGTCCGCGTTCGTTGGATGCACCACGATGCGCCCGATCTGCTGCGAGTCGGTCAGCCCGATGCGCGACCACGTTTTGCCGCCATCGCCCGACTTGTACATCCCGTTGCCCTGAGCAATATCCGAGCGCATGTCCGCTTCGCCGCTACCGACATACAACACGCGCGGATTCGACGGCGCCACCGCGATCGCGCCGATCGAACCGACCGGCTGACCGTCGAAGATCGGTTGCCACGTCCGTCCGGCATCTTTCGACTCCCACACGCCGCCGTTGACGCTGCCGAAGTAGAAATGCTCCGGCTCGCCCGGCACTCCGGTAACCGCCAGGACGCGCCCGGCGCGGAACGGGCCGAGGAGGCGCCAGTGGAGATCCTGGAAGAGAGTTGGATCGACCGCGGCGTACGAGCTCACGGCGACGAGTGAGAGAACAAGAGAACGCAGAAGCAATGGCATGGGGGCGCATGATATCCGCGGTTGCGGGGTCTCGCGGTTGGGTTGCTCGGTTGCTGAGTTGCTGGGTTGCTCGGTTGCCGAGTTGTAACAATTCGGTAGGAACTGCACTCAGTAACCCAGGAACGCAGCAACCCAGCAACCCACTTCGCGACCTCGTCACCGCGAGACCCCGCAACCCCGTGTATAAGGTCGCCATGAAATTGCGCTACCTCGCTGCCACGATCCTCGTCATTCTCCCGCTCGCCGCTTTCGCAGACGAACCACCAGCCGCAAATCCATTCTTTGAAAAGAGCTCGCTCCCCTTCCAGGCGCCACCGTTCGATCGCATCAAGGACGGCGATTTCCAGCCGGCCATCGAAGAAGGGATGAAGCGGGAGCTGGTGGAGGTAGAGGCCATCGCCAACAACCCCGAGGCGCCGACCTTCGCGAACACGATCGAAGCGATGGAGCGCTCGGGCGAGCTGCTGCGCCGCGTGCAGCGTGTCTTCGGCGGGCTGACGCAGTCGAACACGAACCCGACGCTGCAGAAAACGCAGGCAGCGCTGGCGCCGAAGCAGGCCGCGCATCGCGACGCCATCACCCTCAATCCGAAACTCTTCGCGCGTATCAAGTCGCTCTACGACCGCCGCGATACGCTCGGCCTCGACACCGAGTCGAAGTTCCTGATCGAGCGCTACTACCGGAACTTTGTCCGCTCCGGGGCTCAGCTCAATGAAGCCGACAAGACCGCTCTGCGGGCGTTGAATCAGGAGCAGTCGAAGCTGACCAACCAGTTCCGCGACCGGGTTCTGGCCGATACGAATGCCTCGGCCATCGTGATCGATGACAAGTCGCTGCTCGACGGCCTGCCCGACTCCGACATCGCCGCGGCCGCCGAGCGCGCCAAGGGCCGCGGACTCGAAGGAAAGTGGCTCCTCACGCTCCAGAACACCACGCAGCAGCCCGCGCAGACCTACCTGAAAAATCGCGACCTCCGCAAGCGACTCTATGAGGCCTCGATTGCTCGCGGCAATCACGGCGGCGACAACGACACGAAGGCCATCATCACCCGCCTTGCCCAGCTCCGCGCCCAGCGCGCGAAGCTTCTGGGATCTCCCAGCTTCGCCTCCTACAACCTGGCCGATGAGATGTCCAAGACGCCGGAGAACGCCATCAAGCTGATGACCGACATGGTCCCCGCGGCAACCGCAAAGGCGCGCGCCGAGGCGGCGCGGATGCAGAAACTGATCGACGAACAGAAAGGCGGCTTCACACTCGAGCCGTACGACTGGCAGTTCTACGCCGAGCAGGTGCGCAAGAACGAATTCGACCTCGACGAGGGACAGGTCCGGCCCTACTTCGAGATCGACAACGTCCTCCAGAATGGCGTCTTCTTCGCCGCCACGAAACTCTACGGCATCACCTTCAAGGAACGGCACGACATCCCCGTCTACCAGCCGGACGTCCGCGTCTTCGATGTCTTCGACGTCGACGGCAAGCCGCTGGCGCTTTTCTACATCGACTGTTACTCACGGCCGAACAAGGCCGGCGGCGCGTGGACGAGCAGCTTCGTCGGCCAGAGCAGATTTCTCGGCACGAAGCCGGTGGTCACGAATAACGAGAACTTCACGAAACCGGCCGCTGGCCAGCCAGCCCTACTCACCTTCACGGAAGTGACGACGATGTTCCACGAGTTCGGCCATGCGCTGCACGGCATGTTCTCGAACGTGAAGTACCCGACCTTCGGCGGTTCGGCGGTTCCACGCGACTTCGTCGAGTTCCCGTCGCAGTTCAACGAGCACTGGGCGATGGAGCCGTCTGTCTTCGCGAACTACGCGAAGCACTACCAGACCGGCGCCCCGATGCCGAAGGCGTTGATCGAGAAGCTGAAGAAGGGACGTACGTTCAACCAGGGCTTCGCCACGGCGGAGTACCTCGGCGCGGCCCTCCTCGACATGGCCTGGCATTCGATTCCCGCCGATGCGCCGCTCCTTGATGTGAATGCCTTCGAGCCGGAATCGCTGAAACAGTACAAGGTCTACCTGGATCAGGTCCCGCCGCGCTACCGTTCGACATACTTTTCCCACATCTGGGGCGGCGGCTACGCGGCCGGCTACTACGCCTACCTCTGGAGCGAAGTGCTCGACGACGACGCCTACTACTGGTTCAAGGAAAACGGCGGCATGACCCGTGCGAACGGCGACAAGTTCCGCAAGATGATCCTGTCGCGAGGCGGCACCGAGGATCCGGCGGCGATGTATCGCGCCTTCCGCGGACGCGATCCGAAGGTGGAGCCGTTGCTGGAGGAGAGAGGGCTGACGGGGAAGTGAAAATCATCGCGATCTCCGGCAGCTTGCGCGCGCGATCCTCGAACCTAACTCTGCTGCGGGCTGCCGCCTCGATCGCATCCGGGGGGATGGAGGTCGCCATCTACGATGGCCTCGCCTCCCTCCCCCACTTCAATCCCGACGATGACGAAGAAGGCGCCATAGCACCCGCTCCTGTCGCGGCGCTTCGGGCATTGCTTGCGAGCGCCGACGGCATCCTCATCTCGACGCCGGAGTATGCGCACGGCCTCCCCGGCTCGCTGAAGAACGCACTCGACTGGCTCGTCTCCGACGGCGCGCTGGTCGACAAACCGGTGGCGATCCTCAGCGCGTCGCCCATCGGCGGACAGTTCGCACAGGCGTCGCTCGTCGAGATCCTGACGACGATGAACTGGAGGGTGCTGGGGACGTGGACTGCTCCAACGAAGGTTCGGGACGCGAACGTTAGCGAACAAGTGGCCGCAGTCATCCGAGAAGCATTGGCTGCCGTCACGAACTCGGCTACATAGGTCGGACTCTCAGTCCGACCGCTGCCGCGTTAGCGGCACTGCCGCGTTAGCGGCAAAGAGACGGTAGCCAGGGGTGCGAGCGTTTTTTGCTCGCACCCCTGGTAAAGAGATGCATGGTTTGGTGCCGCGTCAGCGGCACTGGAGTAACCGCTGACTCCATCCAGTGCCGCTGACGCGGCACGATTTCAGACCGCATCGGGCTCCAGGGGTGCTCGCAAAAAACGCTTGCACCCCTGGCTACCTTCTTGAGCCGCTAACGCGGCGTCGTAAACGTCCAATCTCCAGAGGTCGGACTCTCAGTCCGACCGGTACTTGCGCGGTGTTGACGAGATACAGCTCGCCAAGCTCAGGTCGGACTGGAGAGTCCGACCTACGTACCGACAGCCGCAAAAACAAGGGATGACACCGCCCGCCTCCCTTGTTCCTCTGCCCATGAAAACGAGCAACCCGTCAATCTTTGCGGCAGTCATCGTGCTGGCCGCATTCGCCCTGCAGGCGCAACCGGCGGCCACGCCGGAACGCCAGAACCCGTTGTTCACGGCCAGCCCGCTCCCGTTCCTGGCGCCGCCGTTCAACGTCATCAAAGACACCGACTACCAGCCCGCCATCGAAGAAGGGATGAAGCGTCAGCTCGTCGAGATCGACGCCATCGCCAACGATCCCGCTCCGCCGACCTTCGCCAATACGATCGAAGCGATGGAGCGCTCAGGGGAGTTGCTGACGCGCGCCGGGAAGATTTTCTTCAACCTGACCCAGTCGAATACGAACGACGCCTTCCAGAAGATCGAGGCCGAGGAATCGCCGAAGCTGTCGGCGCACCAGGACTCGATCTACATGAATCCGAAGCTGTTCGCGCGGGTCAAAGCTCTCTATGACAAGCGTGCCGGCAGCGGGCTCGACGCCGAATCGCAGTACCTGATCGAGCGCTACTACAGGAACTTCATCCGCGCCGGCGCGCAGCTCAACGATGCCGATCAGGCCACCCTGCGCGCACTCAATCAGGAAGAGTCGACGCTGACCACGAAGTTCCGCGAGCATGTCCTCGCCGACACCGACGCCTCCGCCATCGTGGTCGACACGAAAGCGGAGCTGGCGGGCCTGCCCGACTCCGATATCGCCGCGGCGGCCGACCGTGCCAAGGAGCGCAAGCTCGAAGGGAAGTATGTCCTGACGCTGCAGAACACCACGCAGCAGCCGGCCCTCACTTACCTGCAGGACCGCGCCGTGCGCGAGCGGCTGTTCAACGCCTCCATCCAGCGTGGCAATCACGGCGGCCCGAATGACACCAAGGCCATCGTCACCCGTCTGGCCCAGCTCCGCGCCACGAAGGCCAAGCTCCTCGGCTACCCGACCTATGCCTCCTACTCGCTCGACGATCAGATGGCCAAGACGCCGGAGATCGCCATCAAACTGATGAGCGATCTCGTTCCCGCGTCGACGGCCAAGGCGCGCGCCGAGGCGGCGAAGATGCAGAAGGTGATCGACGCCGAGAAGGGCGGTTTCCAGCTCGGCCCGCAGGATTGGGAGCTCTACGCGGAGAAGGTGCGCAAGGCGGAGTATGACCTCGATGAATCGCAGGTCCGTCCGTACTTCGAGTTGAACAACGTCCTGCAGAACGGCGTCTTCTACGCCGCCAATCAGCTCTACGGACTGACGTTCAAGGAGCGCCACGACATCCCGGTCTACCAGCCGGACGTCCGGGTCTTCGAGGTCTTCGACGCCGACGGTAAGTCGCTGGCGCTTTACTACGGCGACTACTTCGCGCGCTCGAACAAGAGCGGCGGCGCCTGGATGGACAGCTTCGTCGACCAGTCAGGCCTCATCGGCACCAAGCCGGCCGTCTTCAACGTCACCAACTTCACCAAGCCTGCTCCCGGCCAGCCGGCGCTGCTGTCGTTCGACAACGTCAACACGATCTTCCACGAGTTCGGACACGCGCTGCACGGCATGCTCTCGAACGTGAAGTACCCGACGCTGGCCGGCACCAACGTGCCGCGCGACTTCGTCGAGTTCCCGTCGCAGTTCAACGAGCATTGGGCGCTCGAGCCGAAGGTCTTCGCCAATTACGCGAAGCACTACCAGACCGGCAAGCCGATGCCGCAGGCGCTGGTCGACCGCATCAAGAAGTCGCGCACGTTCAACCAGGGCTACGCCACCGTCGAGTACCTCGCCGCCGCTCTGCTGGACATGGCCTGGCACACGCAGGCGCCCGGTGCGGAACAGGTGGACGCCAACGTCTTCGAGCCGGCCGCGCTCAAACGTTTCAAGATCGACATGACCGAAGTGCCGCCGCGCTATCACACGACGTACTTCTCGCACATCTGGGGCGGCGGCTACTCGGCCGGCTACTACGCGTATCTCTGGTCGGAGTTGATCGACGACGATGCGTTCTACTGGTTCAAGGAGCACGGCGGAATGACGCGCGCCAACGGCCAGCGCTTCCGCGACATGATCCTCTCGCGCGGCGGCACGCAGGACGAGGCGGCGATGTACCGCGCCTTCCGCGGCCGCGACCCGATCGTCGAGCCGCTGCTGATCGAGCGGGGACTGAAGGAAGAGCCGGCAGCGAAGTAACCACGGGGTTCACGCGGAGACGCGGAGGCTTTGACCTTCGCGTCTTCGCGTCTTCGCGTGATTAAATCCGCGCCATGCGCAGAATCGTTACCGCACTCCTCGCCTTCGCCCTCTCCGCCTCCCTGCACGCGCAGGAGCTCCCCGCCGACATGCGGGCCAGCATCGACAAGGCTGCTGCCGACATCCTGGCCAAGACCGGCGCGCCGAGCGCGTCGATCGCCGTGGTGCGCGACGGGAAGATCGTCTACACGCACGCGTACGGAATCGCGAACCTGGAGACGAAGCTGACGGCATCGCCGGAGATGCGCTACTCGATCGGCTCGATCAGCAAGCAGTTCACGGCCGCCGCGATTCTCATGCTCGCCGAGGAAGGGAAACTGTCGCTCGACGACAAGGTCATCCGCTGGCTGCCCGATCTCACGCGCGCCGGCGACGTCACCATCCGCCAGATCCTCTCGATGACTTCCGGTTACCAGGACTTCTGGCCGCAGGACTACGTCATGCCGACGATGATGCAGCCGGTGACGGCGCCGGAGATCGCTGCAGGTTGGGCGAAGAAGGCGCTCGACTTCGAGCCGGGCGCGAAGTGGCAATACAGCAATACCAACTACGTCATCGCCGGGATGATCGCCGAGAAGGTGGCCGGTATGCCGCTGCTCGACTATTTGCAGAAGCGGGTCTTCGTCCCTCTCAAGATGACGACCGTCTCCAACACCGACGCCGCTCCCCTCGGCCCCGAGGATCCGATGCGCTACCTCCGCTACGCGCTCGGGCCGCTTCGCCCCGCACCGAAAGAAGGCCGCGGCTGGATGTTTGCCGCGGGCGAGCTGGCCATGACCGCGCACGATCTGGCGCTGTGGGATATCTCGGTGATCGATCAGACCATCCTCAAACCGGAGTCGTATCGGGTGCTGGAAACCGAGGTGGAGCTGAATAACGGCGTCGGCTCCCACTACGGCCTCGGCGTCGGCATCGGCATGGCCGACGGTCGGCGCATCCTCTCGCACGGCGGCGAGGTTTCCGGCTTTACCGCGCGCAACGAGGTCTATCCCGACGACCGCGTGGCCATCGCCGTCCTGACCAATCTCGACGCCACCGGCGCCTCGGAACAGATCGCCTCCGGCATCGCCAAAACGATCTTCGCCTCAACCGACCCGGCCACGCCGAAGACGACCGACCAGATGCGCAAGATCTTCGACGAGCTGCAGAAAGGCCGCCTCGACCGCGCGCAGTTCACTTCCAACGCAAACGCCTATTTCGACGATCAGGCCATCAAAGACTTCGCCTCCAGCCTCGGCCCCCTCGGTACCCCGCAGGAGTTCGTCCAGTCCGCCCAGTCCCTCCGCGGCGGGATGACCCTGCGCCGCTATCGGATCAAGTTCCCAAACAAGACGCTGCGCCTGACGACCTTCATCATGCCGGACGGGAAGATCGAGCAATACCAGATCGCCGCGGCGGAGTGAGCGTGGGCCCATGTGGGCACAGACATTCTTGTCTGTGCCATGCCGCGTTGGCGGCACTGGAGATTGGACGTTTACGGTGCCGCGATAGCGGCTCATGGTGCCGCGATAGTGGCTCAAGAAGGTAGCCAGGGGTGCGAGCGTTTTTTGCGAGCACCCCTGGAACCCGAGGCGATCTGGAATCGTGCCGCGTCAGCGGCACTGGATGGAGTGCCCCCCGATTACTCAAGTGCCGCTGACGCGGCACCTAAGTGCCGCTGACGCGGCACCAATCAATGCATCTCTTTACCAGGGGTGCTCGCAAAAAACGCTCGCACCCCTGGCTACGGTCTCGTTGCCGCTAACGCGGCGCTCTCCTCGGCGGGGCGGACGGCCAATTCGGCCAGTTCCGGAACCCATTTGATGAGGTGAATGACCCATTCGATGAGGTTGGGTGACCCATTCGATGACGTCCGCGAACCATTCGATGACGTCCGCGACCTATTCAATGAGGTCCGCGACCTATTCGATGAGGTTGGCGAGCCAATTCCGATGACGGTGACAAACCATCCACGAAGTGCCCTGATGAATCATGAGTTAAGCCGAAGTGAACAGAGTTATTGCCAAGTACCGGCACAGACAGGAGTGTCCTGTGCCACGTCAGACCTCCTGAAAATGGAAAGAGCCTGAGGCTGGATCGGTGTGAGACGTGCACCCAGGCGAAATCCATGACGACAACCGCAACCGAACCGTGTCTCGATCTCATCTTCCGCAATGCCCGGACGCACTCCGCCTGGCTCGACAAGCCGGTCAGCGATGAGCTGTTGCAGGAGCTCTACGACACGATGAAGTGGGGGCCGACGAGCGCGAACGCGAATCCGGCGCGCTTCGTGTTCATCCGGACGCAAGCGGGGAAGGAGCGCCTGCTTCCCACTCTCGCGCCGGGCAACGTCGCCAAGACCATGGCGGCGCCGGTGACGGTGATCGTCGCCTACGACCTGAAGTTCTACGAGAAGCTGCCGCGGCTCTTTCCGCACAGTCCGTCGATGCGCGCGATGTTCGCCTCGAATCCCCAGCTCGTCGAGATGACGGCGCGCCGCAATTCATCGCTCCAGGGCGCGTATCTGATCATCGCCGCCCGCGCCCTCGGCCTCGACTGCGGCCCGATGTCCGGTTTCGACAACGCCTTGCTCGACCGGGAGTTCTTCGATGCCGGCCGCGAGTGCGAGAGTTGTGATCAGGAGTTCTTCCCCGAGGGACATGTGAAGTCGAACTTCCTCATCAACCTCGGCTATGGCGATCCTGCCAAGCTCCAGCCGCGCCATCCCCGGCTCGCGTTTGGAGAGGCGTGCACCTTGTTGTGATCAGGGTCTGGTCACGCGATTGATGTCACGGACTGCTCTCTCATGGTCTGCGCGTGGTCGATCACCGGCAGCGTCACGATGAACCGCGCCCCTTTGCCCAGGCCCTCCGACTCCGCGCGGATCTCACCGTGATGGAGGTCGATGATGTGGCGGGCGATGGCCAGACCCAGGCCCAGGCCGCTGCGTGTGGCAGAGGCGTCGGCCTGGCGGAGGCGCTCGAAGACATGCGGGAGGAACGACGGTTCGATGCCCTCTCCTTCGTCGAGCACGCTGATCTGGAGCATGTGGTCCACGCGCTTCAGGCGCAGGTCGACCTGCTTGCCGGGCGGCGTGAACTTGATGGCGTTCGAGAGAATGTTGCCGATGACCTGCTGGAGGCGTGTAGCGTCGGCCTCGACCACGTCGTCGGGCGGACGGACCACATCCGAGGTCAGACGGATACCGCGTTCGGCGGCGTCGGGCCGCGCGTTCGTGACCGCCGCTTCGACGATTTCCGACAGATGCGTCGGCCGCAGGTCGACCTGGAACTTGCCGAGGATGATGCGTGAGACGTCGAGCATGTCGTCGATCAGCCGCTTCTGCAGTTGAGCGCTGTTCTCGATCATGTGCAACGCCTCGCGCAGCTCGTCGTCGGAGTAGTCGCCGGAGCGGAGGAACTGCACCCAACCCAGGATGGAGGTCATCGGGGTGCGCAGTTCGTGAGAGAGCGTGGCCAGGAAGTTGTCTTTGGCGCGGTTCTGCGCCTCGGCCTCCCGATAACGCCGCTCGTTCTCGGCCGCGGCAGCCGCGGCGCGTTTCTCCGTGACGTCGCGGAACGTGATGACGGAACCGACGGTGTTCCCCTCATCATCGTGCATCGGCGAGGCACAGAACTCGACCGGAAAACTGGTCCCGTTTTCGCGGAAAAAGGTGTCGACGATCTCGTCCCGCAGGTGATCGCCGTGAAGCGCGGAATCGAGCGAGCAGCGCGCGGCGTCGCACGTGGAGACGCCGGGGAACGACGGATGAATCAGCGGATGGACCTCGTGCCCGATCACCTCGGAGGCGCTGTGACCGATCATCCGCGCCGCGGCCGGGTTAACGAACGTAGCCCGGCCGTCGAGGGTGACGCCGAACACACCTTCGGCGGCCGCGTTCAGGATCAATTCGTTCTGCCGGCTGAGTCGTTTCAGCTCGTGCGCCTGCCGCGTCAGGGCTTGCGTCTTCCGGAAGAGCTCGACGAAGACGTTGACTTTGTAGCGAAGGATCTCCGCCTGGTACGGCTTGAAGATGTAATCGACGGCGCCGAGCTCGTAGCCGCGGAAGACATGCGTCTCGCTGCGGCTGAGGGCCGTGAGGAAAATGATCGGCGTTCCGCGCGATTTGTCACGCTCGCGGATGAGGCTCGCCGTCTCGAAGCCGTCGAGGTTGGGCATCTGCACGTCGAGCAGGATCACCGCGAATTCGCGGTCCAGCAGAGCCCGAAGAGCGGCCCGGCCCGATTCCGCCCGGACCAGGTTGAGATTCATGCCGTCGAGGATCGACTCGAGCGCGAGCAGATTGCTGTCCTGGTCATCGACCAGCAGGATGTTCACACTTTCATCGGGAGCGGGCGTCATGAATGGCTCAAGGAGGTTTGGCAGACCTCGATCAGGAATGGGGCAATCTCTTCAAGACGCAAGATTCGATCCACTTGCGCGGCGTCGATCGTGGCGCGGGGCATCGCCGGCGCTTCCGCAGTCGCGGGATCCTGCGCCACGACGATGCCGCCCAGTGCTTTGATCCTGGCCGCCCCGCGCGCGCCGTCGTCATTGGCGCCGGTGAGGACGATGCCGAGCAGCCGGTCGCCGTAGGCCTCCGCGGCCGATTCGAAGAGGACGTCGATCGACGGCCGCGAGTGGCGCACGGCCTCGTCGACCGAAAGGCTCAGCTCTCCGCGCTCACCGTTGCGCTCGATGAACAGGTGATAGTCGGCCGGCGCGAGATAGACGTGGCCGGGCTCGATCCATTGCTTGTCTTCGGCATCGACGACTCTCAGGTCTGTCTGCCTGCGGAAGTACTCCGGCAGCGCGTCGCTCGAACTCCGGTGCCGGTGTTGCGCGACCACGATCGGGACACAGAAGTCGCGCGTGAGATGGCTGAGGATGGCCTGCAGCGCGTTCATCCCGCCGAGGGAACAGCCGATGGCGATGAGCTGGGGAGCGCGGTTGCGCGGTTTCGGGGTTGCGCGGGTGCGCGACTCGATGACCGGAGACCATCTGTGGCGACGCTCAAGCATGGCGGCCTTCTGCGCTTCGCGGGTTGTCGGTTATCGGTTGTCGGTTGGTTGCGTCTTGACGGAATTGAGTTCCCTGACAACGCGGCGAAGCCGCAATTAACCGACAACCGACAACGCGCGAAGCGCTTCTCACCGAATCCTCCGATACAACCTCTCCGCGGCATCCAGCTCCTCATAGTGATCGGCCACCGCGGTGTAGCGGATCGTCTCCTTCTTGCCCAGCCCGAGGATGCCGAACAACTCCATGCTGTTGAGGAAGAGCTCCTGTACGCGGTCCTGGAGCTGATTGTTGAAGTAGATCAGGACGTTGCGGCAGAAGATGACGTTGAAGTGATTGAATGAGGCGTCGGTGACCAGGTTGTGCTGGGCGAAGACGACGTTCTCGCGCAGCGACGGCCGGAATAGCGCATAGTCGTAGCGCGCCGTGTAGTACTCGGAGAACGTCCCCTTCCCCCCCGCGGCGATGTAGTTGGCCGTGTTCTCCTGCATCGAGCTCAGCGGAAAGATGCCATCCTTGGCGCGCTGCAGAACGGCCTCGTTGATGTCCGTGGCGTAGATCCGGCTACGCTCGTACAGCCCTTCCTCCTGCAGAAGGATGGCCATCGAATAGACCTCCTCCCCCGTGGAACAACCGGCATGCCAGATGCGGACGAAGGGATACGTGCGCAGCAGCGGGACGATCTTCTGCCGAAAGGCCAGGTAGAACGACGGGTCGCGGAACATGGCCGTGGTGTTGATCGACAGATCGAGAAGCAGCCGCTCCATGCAGGCCGGATCGTGCAGGACCTTGTCCTGAAGCGCGGAGATGGTGGCCAGCCCCTCCGCATAGACGCGCTTCCACAGCCGGCGCCGGAGCGACGGGAGCGAGTAATCGCGGAAGTCGAATCCGTAGTGCTGGTAGATGCCCAGGGTAAGCAGATCCACCTCGATCGCCTCGAGATCGACCTTCTCCTGCTGCTCGGCTTCCGGAAGAGCGCGCGTGACCACTGGCCGCTACAGAGCAAACGGCGTGCTCAAAATCATCCAGCCCCCGGGCATGTCGTTACGTCGAAAGCTTTTCACCACAGAGACACTGAGGACACAGAGACGACAGAGCCTCTGTGTCCTTTGTGCCTCTGTCGTTAGAGGCTTTTGGGCCTCCTACAAATACAACCACACCCTCAACAACGAAACCAGTTGCTGCGCATCGATCGGCTTGGTGATGTAGTCGCTCGCTCCTGCCTCCATGCACTTCTCGCGGTCGCCTTTCATCGCTTTCGCGGTCAGGGCGATCATCGGCAGGTTGCGGTATTCCTCCGTCGAGCGGATACGGCGCATCGCTTCGTAGCCGTCCATCTCCGGCATCATCACGTCCATCAGGACGACGTCGATGTCGGGGTTCTTGCGGAGTTGCTCGATGCCGTCCGCGCCGCTCTCGGCGTAGAGCACATCCATTTTGTGGCGTTCCAGTAGTGACGTCAGCGCGTAGATGTTGCGCATGTCGTCATCGACGATCAGCGCCTTCTTGCCGGCCAGCACCGGATCGGATTCATGCAACTGCTCCAGGATCTGGCGCTTCTGCTCAGGGAGATTGGCCTCGACGCGGTGGAGGAAGAGGGCCGTCTCGTCGAGCAGCCGCTCCGGCGAGCGCGCATCCTTGACGATGATGGCCTCGGCCATCCGCTTCAGCTCCGTCTCTTCCTTCTTGGTCAGCTCGCGGCCCGTGTAGACGACGATCGGGATGTCGTCGATACCCAGCTCGTTCCGCATCCGGCTGATGAACTCGAAACCGTTCATGTCCGGCAATCCGAGGTCGAGGACCATGCAGTCGAAGTGGCGCTCGCGCAGGATCTGCAACGCTTCTTCGCCGCTGCCCGCGGGAGTGATGTCGACGTCGCCGTCGCCGCCGATCAGCTCCGCAATCGCCGAGCGCTGATCGGCGTTGTCTTCGATGACCAGCAGCGACTTGTTCGGCCGCTCCACGAAACCCTTGATCCTGGCGAAGGCCTCATCGAGCGCTTCCTTCGTGACCGGCTTCTGCACCTGGGCAAAGGCGCCGAGCTTCAGGCCACGCCCGCTCTCGTCGTCGCCGGAGATGATGTGCACAGGGATGTGGCGCGTGGTCTTGTCGTGTTTCAGCCGGTCGAGCACGGTCCACCCTTCCATGTCCGGCAACGCGATATCGAGCGTGATGGCGTCGGGACGATAGCGTCTCGCCAGTTGCAGCCCGCTCTCGCCGCGCGTGGCCACCACGCCTTTGAATCCCTTGTCGTGCGCCATCTCCAGCAGGATGCCGGCGAAGGTGACGTCATCCTCGACGATCAGCACGACGCGGTCCCCCTCCCCGATCGTGCCGCGGTCGTCGGGCACCTGCTCTTCGACCACAACCTGCGAATCGTCGGCCGGCGCTCCATCCTCGCGGCGCGTCCGGCGCGCCTCTAGCGACGGCACGGCGATCGTCGTATGCCCCCGCGCATCGAAACTGCCGCCGCGGCTCCCTGACATGAGCTCCGCTTCCAGCGTTGCGCCGATGCGCTCCTCATCGCGGCGACGAACCGGCACCACGTAGCTCTGCGGCAGATAGAGAGTGAAATGCGAGCCCGCCCCTTCCTCGCTCGTCACGCGAATCTCGCCGCCGAGGAGGCGGGCGATCTCGCGGCTGATCGAGAGACCGAGGCCTGTGCCGCCGAACTTGCGCGTCGTCGACGCGTCGGCCTGCTGGAAGGCCTCGAAAATGATCCGCTGCTTCTCGTCGGCAATCCCGATACCGGTGTCGGAGACAGTGAAGGCGATCACTGACGACGCGCGGTCCAGCGTCTCGTGGCCCTGAGACCAACCCTCGCCAACGGTCGCCGCGCGCAACGTGACGCCCCCCTTCTCCGTGAACTTGAAGGCATTGCCGAGCAGATTCTTCAGCACCTGCTGCAGGCGCGTGGCGTCCGTATGAATCGATAGCGGCAGACTCGGATCGAGATCGATGTGGAAGTCGAGGCGCTTGTCGTTGGCCACCTGCCGGAAGGTCTTGTCCATCGAATCTGCCAGCTCGGTGAACGGCAGATCGCCGAGCGAGATGGTCATCATGCCCGACTCGATCTTCGACAGATCGAGGATGTCGTTGATGAGCGTGAGCAGATCGACCCCCGACGAATGGATGGTCGAGGCGAACTCGACCTGCTTACCGGTTAGATTGCTCTCGGGGTTGTCGGCAAGCAGCTTGGCCAGGATGAGCAGCGAATTCAGCGGCGTGCGCAATTCGTGCGACATGTTCGCCAGGAACTCGCTCTTGTACTTCGAAGTCAGCGAGAGCTGGCGCGCCTTCTCTTCGAGCTGACGCTTGGCATTCTCGACCTCGCGGTTCTTCCGCTCCACTTCTTCGTTCTGCGTCTGCAGCAGCCGCGCTTTCTCTTCCAGCTCCTCGTTCGTCTGCTGCAGCTCTTCCTGCTGCGTCTTGAGCAACTCCTCGGATGCCTGCAGCGACTTGGCCTGCTGTTCGAGGCGCTTGTTGGTTTCCGTCAGCTCTTCCTGCTGCGCCTGGAGCTCCTCGGCGAGCGACTGCGACTGCGCCAGCAACTCCTCGGTTCGCATGTTCGCCTGGATCGTGTTGAGCACGACCCCGATCGATTCCGTGAGCTGATCGAGCAGAGAGAGATACGTGTCGGTGAAGGCCATGAACGTGGCCAGCTCCATCACCGCCAGCACCTGACCCTCGAAGACGATCGGCAGCACCACGATCTGCATCGGCTTCGACTCGCCGAGGCCGGAGTTGATGGTGATGTAGTCATCGGGCGCGTTTTGCAACAGGATGCGCTGCTTCTCAAAGGCAGCCTGTCCGACGATTCCTTCGCCGACGCGGAACTGTTTGGCGAGGTGCTTCCGCTCCTTGTACGCATAGGTCGCCGTGAGCTTGAGAATCGGCTCGCCGCCGCCGTTCGAATCCATGACGTAGAACACGCCGTGCTTCGCCCCCACCACCGGCGCCAGCTCGGAGAGGATGAGCTGCGAGACGTTCGTCAGGTTCTTCTGCCCCTGCATCATGCGGGTGAACTTGGCGAGATTCGTCTTCAGCCAGTCCTGCTCGGTGTTTCGCGACGTCGTCTCGCGGAGATTCCGGATCATCTCGTTCATGTTGCCTTTGAGAGCATTGAGCTCCCCCTCGGCCTGAACGGTAATGTTGCGGCTGAGATCACCCTTGGCGACGGCCGTGGCCACATCGGCGATGGCACGCACCTGGGTCGTAAGGTTTGCAGCAAGCTGATTGACGTTGTCCGTCAGATCGCGCCACGTCCCCGATGCGCCGGGGACGTTGGCCTGACCGCCCAGCTTCCCTTCCACACCGACTTCGCGGGCCACGGTGGTGACCTGATCGGCGAAGGTGGCCAGCGTATCGATCATGTCGTTGATCGTGTCCGCCAGCTCGGCGATCTCACCACGCGACTCCACGTTGAGCTTTTGTTTGAGGACACCGCGGGCGACCGCGGTCACGACCTTGGCGATGCCGCGAACCTGATTGGTGAGGTTCGAGGCCATCATGTTGACGTTGTCGGTCAGATCCTTCCAGGTTCCGGCAACGCCTTTGACCTGTGCCTGGCCGCCGAGCTTTCCTTCCGTGCCGACCTCGCGCGCCACGCGGGTGACCTCGGCGGCAAACGTGTTGAGCTGATCGACCATCGTATTGACGGTGTCCTTCAGCTCCAGCATCTCGCCCTTGACGTCAACGGTGATTTTCTTCGAAAGGTCGCCATTCGCAACCGCCGTCGTCACCTGGGCGATGTTGCGCACTTGATTGGTCAGGTTGGAGGCCATGTAGTTGACCGAGTCGGTCAGATCCTTCCACGTGCCCGAGACTCCTTTGACCTGCGCCTGCCCGCCAAGCCGCCCTTCCGTGCCGACTTCACGCGCCACGCGCGTGACCTCGCCGGCGAAGGTGTTGAGCTGGTCCACCATCGTATTGATCGTGTTCTTGAGTTGCAGGATCTCGCCCCGCGCATCGGCGGTGATCTTCTTCGACAGGTCGCCGTTGGCGACCGCGGTGGTCACCTCGGCGATGTTGCGGACCTGGCCCGTCAGATTGCCGGCCATGGAGTTGACCGAGTCGGTCAGATCCTTCCACGTACCGGCCACGCCCTTCACCTGCGCCTGACCGCCCAGCTTCCCTTCCGTACCGACTTCCGTGGCCACGCGGGTGACCTCGGCGGCGAAGGAGTTGAGCTGATCCACCATCGTATTGATGGTGTTCTTCAGCTCCAGTACTTCTCCGAGCGCCTCGGCGGTGATCTTCTTCGAGAGGTCACCGTTCGCGACCGCCGTGGTGACCTGGGCGATGTTCCGCACCTGGTTCGTCAGATTCGACGCCATCGAGTTGACGTTGTCCGTAAGGTCCTTCCAGGTACCGGCCACACCGCGCACCTGCGCCTGGCCGCCGAGTTTTCCTTCCGTGCCGACTTCGCGCGCCACGCGGGTGACCTCGGCGGCGAAGGAGTTGAGTTGATCGACCATCGAGTTGATTGTGCTCTTCAGCTCGAGCATCTCGCCCTGCGCCTCAGCGGTAATTTTCTTCGAGAGATCGCCCAGAGCGACCGCGGTCGTCACCTCGGCGATGTTGCGCACCTGGCCGGTCAGATTGCCAGCCATCGAGTTCACCGAGTCGGTCAGATCCTTCCAAGTTCCCGCAACGCCTTTGACTTCGGCCTGTCCACCGAGCTTCCCTTCCGTTCCGACCTCGCGCGCCACGCGCGTGACTTCCGCGGCGAACGACCGGAGCTGATCCACCATCGTGTTGATCGTGTTCTTCAGCTCGAGGATCTCGCCCCGTGCTTCGGCGCTGATCTTCTTCGAGAGGTCGCCCATGGCCACGGCGGTGGTGACCTCGGCGATGTTTCGCACCTGGCCGGTCAGGTTCGACGCCATCGAGTTGACCGAGTCGGTCAAGTCCTTCCACGTACCGGCGACGCCCTTGACCTGGGCCTGACCGCCGAGCTGCCCTTCGGTACCGACCTCGCGCGCCACGCGGGTGACTTCGGACGCAAACGCGCCGAGCTGGTCGACCATCGTGTTGATCGTGTTCTTCAGCTCGAGGATTTCGCCCTTTGCTTCGGCAGTGATCTTCTTCGACAGATCGCCAAGAGCGACCGCCGTGGTCACCTCAGCGATGTTTCGCACCTGGCCGGTCAGGTTGCCGGCCATGGCGTTCACCGAGTCGGTAAGATCCTTCCACGTGCCGGCCACCCCTTTCACTTCCGCCTGAACGCCGAGCTTCCCTTCCGTTCCGACCTCACGGGCCACACGGGTGACTTCCGAGGCGAACGCGCTGAGCTGGTCCACCATCGTATTGATGGTGTTCTTCAGCTCGAGCAGCTCGCCGCGAACGTCGACGGTGATCTTTTTCGACAGATCGCCAAGAGCGACGGCCGTGGTCACCTCGGCGATGTTTCGCACCTGGCCGGTGAGATTGCCGGCCATCGCGTTCACCGAATCGGTCAGATCCTTCCACGTGCCGGCTACGCCAGGCACTTCGGCCTGTCCGCCCAACCGCCCATCCGTGCCGACCTCGCGCGCCATGCGCGTGACCTCGGCAGCAAAGGAGTTCAACTGATCGACCATCGTATTGATGGTGTTCTTCAGCTCGAGGATCTCGCCCTGGGCTTCCGCTGTGATCTTCTTCGACAGATCGCCAAGTGCCACGGCAGTGGTGACCTCGGCAATGTTCCGGACCTGGCCGGTCAGATTGCCGGCCATCGAGTTCACCGAGTCGGTCAGATCCTTCCAGGTGCCGGCAACGCCGGGCACTTCCGCCTGGCCTCCCAACCGCCCTTCCGTACCGACCTCGCGAGCCACGCGGGTGACTTCCGACGCGAAGGCACGAAGCTGATCGACCATCGTGTTGATGGTGTTCTTCAGCTCCAGCACTTCGCCCAGCGCTTCCGCCGTGATCTTCTTCGACAGATCGCCCATGGCCACGGCCGTCGTGACATCGGCGATGTTCCGCACCTGGCCCGTCAGATTCGAGGCCATGGCGTTGACCGAGTCCGTCAGATCCTTCCAAGTTCCGGCCACTCCCGGCACCTCGGCCTGACCACCCAACCGCCCTTCCGTGCCGACTTCGCGCGCCACGCGGGTAACTTCCGAGGCAAAACCCCGGAGCTGGTCGACCATCGTGTTGATGGTGTTCTTCAGCTCCAGCACTTCGCCCAGCGCCTCGGCCGTGATCTTTTTCGACAGATCACCGTTCGCAACCGCGGTGGTGACCTCGGCGATGTTTCGCACCTGGCCCGTCAGATTCGACGCCATCGAGTTGACCGAATCGGTGAGGTCCTTCCATGTTCCGGCTACGCCCTTGACCTCAGCCTGACCGCCGAGCTTCCCTTCCGTTCCCACTTCGCGCGCCACGCGGGTGACTTCCGACGCGAACGACCGCAACTGGTCGACCATCGTGTTGATCGTTTCCTTCAGCTCGAGGATCTCCCCACGTGCGTCGACCGTAATCTGCTTGGAGAGGTCGCCGTTCGCGACCGCGGTGGTGACGGCGGCGATGTTGCGCACCTGATTGGTCAGGTTGGCCGCCATGTAGTTGACCGAGTCGGTGAGATCGCGCCACGTACCGGAGACCCCCTGGACATCCGCCTGGCCGCCGAGTTTTCCTTCGCTGCCGACCTCGCGCGCCACGCGGGTGACTTCTGATGCGAACGACCGGAGCTGGTCGACCATCGTGTTGATGGTGTTCTTCAGCTCGAGGATTTCGCCGCGGGCTTCCGCTGAGATTTTCCTTGAGAGATCGCCGCGGGCAACCGCCGTGGTGACTTCGGCGATGTTTCGAACCTGACCGGTGAGATTGGAGGCCATGGAGTTGACGGAGTCGGTGAGGTCCTTCCACGTTCCGGCAACACCCTTCACGTCCGCTTGTCCGCCGAGCTTCCCCTCGGTGCCGACCTCCCGCGCCACACGGGTGACTTCCGAGGCGAATGAGGCGAGCTGGTCGACCATAGTATTGACCGTTTTCGCGGTCCTGAGGAACTCACCCTTCAGCGGACGCCCATCGAACTCGATGGCCATCGTCCGGGAGAGATCGCCGCGCGCCACGGCGCCGATCACCCGGGAGATTTCGTTGGTCGGCTGGACGAGATCGCTGACCAGCGAGTTCACCGACTCGGCGATGACCACCCACTGGCCACCAGCCGCCGGGATCTGCGCGCGCTGGTTGAGCTTTCCATCCTTGCCGACGACGGTGGCAATCTTCTCCACTTCTTCCGCGGAGCGTTGGCTCAACTCCAGGATGTCGTTCAGCGTATCGGCGATCTTCCCGGCGCCGCCTGTGAACTCCACCGGCATCCGCACCTTGAAGTCGCCCTTCTTCATCGCCGTGAGCGTGCGCAGCAACAGCCGCTCGAAGTCTCGCGGAGAAATCTCGGTTGCTTTATCGATACCAATCCCGGTGGTCATGACGCTCTGTTCCTCCTGAACCCGGCAGTTGTGCCGCCGAGCGAGTTGCAGATTTCAGACCATGGATGAGGGCGGTATGCGATCGCGGGTCTCGCAATTACGCAGTCTCGCAGCCAGCGCCACGAGACTGCGGGCTTACTTTACGCGGCGGATCTCCTGGCGACGGGCTTCTCAGCCACGAGCTCGTCACGAAGCACGCGGAAGGCGCGGGCGTCCGACTCGGCTGTCTTCGGATCGAGGAAGTAGGCCACGTCGTTGCGGTAACTGGCACCCTTCGGATTCTCGCCGTTCCACTCCAGCACCGCCCACCGCACGAGGGGGTTGAAGATGTTGTGATCCCAGAAGAAGGCAGCGTGCCTCTTGCTGTAGGCCTCCGCCGTCCCCAGTTTTTCCTCCCCGGCGCGTCCCTCATCCTGCCGAGTCTTGTAATCGGCAAATGCCTTGGCATCACGCTCAGCGGACTCCTCATCGACGAAGTATGCGACGTCGCGGCGCGGCGGCTGCGCCTGAGGTCCTCCGAACTTCTGTCCAACGCTCTTGCACTTCACCACCAGCCATTGAATGACCGGCCGCCCGATCTTGTGGTCCCACTCCAAAGCAACGTATGGCATGGTTCGATCTCCTATTCACTCATAATAATGTCCAAATGCAATAACTGGCCCAGTTGTTGTAACTGACTGGATGGATGTGCTTATTGACTGATCTTTAAGGATCTCACCAGACACGTCCGTTGACAGGAAATACTTCCGCCCTTGGTAGAGTTACAACTAACATTACAGAAAGAAGCTCAGCAATAATGAACCCTGTTCTAGATTGCCCCGATCAGCGCCGGTCGCGTCTGCTTGACGCCATGCCTGCAATCGCATGGTCCGCCTCCGTGCAGACCTTTCTCTTCACGTACGTCAATCCCGCGGCGGAAACGCTCCTCGGCTATCCAGCCGAGCGCTGGCTGGAGCCCAACTTCTGGGCCGGGCATCTCCATCCGGATGACCGGCACGTGGCCATGATCTGCCACAACGAGTCACTGGCTGGACGCGATCACGAGCTGGTCTACCGTCTCATCGCCGCCGATGGCCGCACGGTGTGGCTTCGCGACTACGTCAATGTCCACTGTGTCGACGGAGTGCCGGTCGAACTGTTCGGGGTCATGGTTGACATCACCCGCGAGCGCGAGGCCGAGGCGGCCTCGCTGGAGAACCGCGAGAATTTTCGGCGGATGGTGGAGCTATCGCCCGATTGCATCGGCGTCTGCGTCGATGAAACCTATGTCTACGTCAATCAAGCCTTCGTTCAACTACTCGGGGCCAGGAGCGAAGCGGAGATCATCGGCCGGAACGCGTTCTCGTTCGTTGATCCGGTGAGCCAGGATTGCGCACGCCAGCGGCTGGCGCGGCTCCGCGCCGGAGAGAGCATGCCGTACTGTCGCGAAACGTACCGTCGTGTAGACGGCTCGCCTCTGGATGTGGAGGTTGCCGCGCTCCCGCTCCGCTATGGAAACCGCGACGCCATCCAGGTGATCGCGCGTGATATCACCGAAAACGTTCGCGCGCAGCAGGCACTCGAAGCATCCGAACAGCGCTACCGCGAGCTGGTCGAAGACGTCAGCGAAATCCTCTATACCGTCGACCGCGAGGGGCGGTTCCTGTCGCTCAGCCGCAGCTTCGAGCGAAGCACCGGATATCGTGTCGAGGAGTGGATCGGCCGTCCTTTCGCGGAGCTATTCATGCCGCACTCGGTTCCGGCGGCAACCGATCACTTCGAACAGGCACTCGGCGGAAAGGACGGAATCCTCAGGGAGTATGACCTCCCGTCGGCCTCGGGAGCAGTGGTCACAGTCGAGGTATCGTGGCAGCCGCGCTACGTTGACGGCGTAGTCGCGGGCACGATCGGCATGGCCCGCGACGTAACGGAGCACCGGACCATCGCCCGCAAGCTCGAAGAATCGAAGCGGATGAGCAGCCTTGGACAGGTCGCGGCATCGCTCGCACATGAGTTCAACAACGTGCTCATGGGTATCCAGCCATTCGTGGAGGTGATCGGGCGCAACAATTCGATCGAACCCTCCGTGAGCAACGCCCTCGGCCACATCACGCGGGCCATCGGCCGCGGCAAACGCGCCTCTCAGGAAGTTCTTCGCTTCGCCAATCCGAAGGAGCCGCAGCTCTCCCCCATCGATGCCTCGCTATGGCTGCCGACCCTCCTCGGGCAATTGGCCGCTTCACTTCCCTCCTCGATCGGTCTCAGCAACTCGATGGACCCGGGCGTGCGTTTCATCAACGGGGACCGCGAACATCTCGAACAGGTGATCACCAACCTCGTCTTCAACGCGCGCGAGGCCATCGAGGGCTGCGGCACGATCCACGTCGGTGTCTCGCTTACCGCCGAGGATCTCGTGCGCATCTCCGTATATGACGATGGTCCGGGGATTCCGCCGCAGACGATCGAGCGGATCTTCGAACCGCTCTACACGACGAAGCGGAACGGCACAGGATTGGGTCTCGCCATCGCGCGCCGTCTCATGGAGGGACAGGGAGGCACTCTCACGGCTGAAAACCGCGCGGAAGGGGGATCGGCCTTTCATCTGATCGTTCCGGCCGCGGATGCATCATCGCCATGGATGCCACACCTCGTCGGTCGCACACCGGGTGTGACCCGCATTCTGCTCATCGAAGACGACCTTTCGGTGGGAGCTGGTCTGGAAAAGCTCCTGAATTCGGAAGGATACGAGGCCACATGGGTACGCACCGCGGGGGATGCTTGCAGCGCCGCCCGCCGGACGCGGACGCACCTGGCAATCATCGATGTCAATCTCCCGGACGGCAATGGAATCGATCTCATTCCGCTTCTGCGCGCGGAGCACGAAGATCTGCCGATCATCCTGTCGACCGGTCACGTCGAGCTGAATTTCTCCGACGAGAAGAATCGTATCCTCTCGCTGATGAAACCGTATCAGCTCAGAGAGCTTCTGCTTGCGATCGGAACCGTGACCGCGAAGGCAGCGTAACGCCTCTTACTCCGTCTTCATCTGACCCCGTTCTTCATCCCAAATTCACATCTCCCCATAAGCTGTAGCCGTGCGCCGTGTCCTCATCGTCGACGACGACCCCAAAGTGTGCGAGACGCTCGACCGTTATCTCGCGCATGCCGGGTACATAACCGCCTCCGCGCTGGACGGCGCGAGAGCGTTGGAGATCGTGCAGACTTTTGCGCCCGATCTGATCGTGCTCGATCTGATGCTGCCGCGCATCGGAGGATTGGAGATCTGCCGGACCCTGCGGGAGACCTCGGCCATCCCGATCATCATGCTGACGGCAAAGACGACCGAGCACGACAAGCTCACCGGCCTCTCGCTCGGGGCGGACGACTACCTGACCAAGCCCTTCAGTCCCCGCGAGCTGGTGGCCCGCGTCGAGGCCGTGCTGCGCCGCACGGGGACGGCCGGGAAGACGCCACGCGTCATCGCCGGCGCATTGACCATCGATCCGGAGCGCTGCGAAGTAACCGTCGCCGGCCAGTCCGTCGTTCTGACCGCCACCGAACTGCGTCTCTTGCTGTCGATGGCCCGCGCTCCCGGCCGCGTCTTCCGGCGCGATGAGCTGGCGCGCCTGGCGCTCGGCGACGATTTCGAAGGGCTCGACCGGACCATCGATGCGCACATCAAGAACCTGCGGAGGAAGGTGGGGGCGGAAATCATCGTCACCGTCTTCGGCGTCGGCTACAAATTGGTGGCCTGATGCAGCTCTTCGCGACCCTGCGCAGCCGTCTCATTGCCATGGTCGCGGCGCTCCTGGCCGTAATCATCGGCAGTGTGGCGGTCATCTCCACACGCGTGGCGCATTACGAGATCCGCAAGTTCGACGTCGAGGTGCACGCCGGGCGCGCGCCGCGCATGCCCGCCGCAATCGCTGACTATTACCGTCAGCATGGCTCATGGGATGGTGTTCAGTCGGAGATCGATCGTGTGGCTCAGACTGCCCAGGCCGACGTCCTCCTCTTCGACGGTCAGAACCACCTTGTCGCGTCGTCGAATAGGGCGCTGCGCGATGCGCACCTCGATCTAGCAGCGAATGGGACTCTGACGATTGAACGCCGCACTCCGCAGGGACTTGCGCGCGCGCTGATTCGCGGTCCGCAGATGATCGTGCGCAATGACCCGGGTGTCATCGTCGGATCGATCTTCATCCTCCCCCCGCAACGCGGAAATCTCGAGCTGCCGGCAACCCGCTCGCTCGATCGCTCGTTCTTCTGGACCTTTCTCGGCGCAACGATCTTCGGCGTCCTGATGGCCGTCGCCATCGCCCGCTGGATCAGCGTGCCGGTGGAGCGGCTGACCGAGGCGGCCCGGCGCATGGAGTCCGGCGATCTGGCCGTGCGCGTGGAGCCTGCCGGCGGCGCGGAGCTGGCGGAGCTTGCGCGCGGATTCAACGCCATGGCCGCCGCGCTCGATCACAACGAAGAACAACGGCGGCGGATGGTGAGCGACGTCGCCCACGAGTTGCGTGCACCGCTGACCAATATCCGCTGCGACCTCGAGTCGATGCAGGACGGCCTCACGGAGCCGACACCGGAACGGATCGCGTCGCTGCACGACGAGACCATGCACCTGGCCCATCTCGTCGACGATCTGCAGGATCTGGCGCTGGCTGAGGCCGGCAGGCTGGAGATCGACGCACAGCCGGTTGCTATCGCCGCGCTGGCGCGGCGCGCCGCCGCCGGCATGGAGGCAAGAGCACGGGAGCGCGGCGTGACCCTTCGCTGGGACGGCGGCGACGATGTCATCGTTCTCGCCGACGCCCGCCGGACGGTACAGATCGTGACGAACCTGCTCGCCAACGCCGTCGCGCACATGGCAACGCCCGGCGAGGTGCGGATCACTTGGGAACGGAGCGGCGGAGAAGCGATCATCCGCGTCGCCGACAGCGGCACCGGCATTCCGGCCGAGGAGCTTCCGCGCATCTTCGAGCGCTTCTACCGCGTCGACGTCTCCCGCTCCCGCGCCACCGGCGGCGCCGGCCTCGGCCTGCCGATCGTCCGCCAGCTCGTGGCCGCACAGGGCGGGAGGGTGTGGGCAGAGAGTGAGGTGGGGGCGGGGTCGGTGTTCTCGTTCACGTTGCCTCTTCGATCTTCATCATCGCTTCACAACTGCCGCGTAGTTTGACGACAGGAGGCTTCCATGAAGATTCTCATTTCCATATTCGCGCTGCTGATCGCATCAACGCTGGTCGCGGCCGAGCCGATTGCACAAATCACCGCCGCGGTCGACAAAGCCGTGGCCGAGGATCGATTCTCGGGGGTTGTTCTGCTGGCGAAGGACGGGACACCGATCCTGTCACGAGCCTGGGGGATGGCCGACCCCGCAAAAGGAATCGCCAACCGTCCCGACACGAAGTTCAACCTCGGCTCGATCAACAAGTTCTTCACCCACATCGCCATCGGTCAGCTCGCAGCGGCGGGCAAGCTGTCGTTGAACGACACCATCCGCAAGCACCTCTCCGACTACCCGTCGCCGGTGGCGGACAAGATCACCATCGAGCAACTGCTCCAGCATCGTTCGGGACTCGGCGACTTCTTCGGGCCGAAGTTCCTGGCCTCGCACGCTTCGCTGCGGAAGGTCTCCGATTACCTGCCGCTCTTCGTCGACAAGCCGCTCGAGTTTGAGCCGGGCTCCGACCAGCGCTACTCCAACGCCGGCTTCGTCGTCCTCGGGCTCATAGTTGAAAAGGTCTCCGGACAGAGCTACTACGACTACGTACGCGATCACATCACCAGGCCTGCCGGTATGAACGACACGGCGTCGTATGCGATCGACGAGAGCGTACCCAACCGCGCGGTCGGGCAGACCAAACGCGGCCCGGAAGGTCCGTTGCCGGCGCGGCAAAGCAACGTCAACACGCTCCCTGCGCGTGGCAGCTCCGCCGGCGGCGGCTATTCGACCACTCCCGATCTCCTACGTCTCTCGCAGGCACTTCTTGCGGACCAGCTGATGCCGAAGCGCTGGACGGACTGGCTTTTCACAGGCAGCCTCGATGGCGCGGGCAAGCGCAACATCGGTGTAGCCGGCGGTTCGCCCGGCGTCAACGCCGTGCTGGAGATCGAGCCACCGTACACACTGGTCGTGCTCTCGAACTTCGACCCACCGTCCGCCGAAGAGATCGCGCGCGAGGCACGGAAAACGCTGGGGATCGGCGGCGGCGGAGAGCGCAAACGGCCCGGACCGGAAGGACCGGGTGAAGTGATGATCGGCGGCCGCGTGCGGATCCCGATGGATCTGACCAATCACGTGCCGGTCATCGAAGCGAAGGTCAACGGCAAAGGGCCGTTCCGTTTCGCCGTCGACAGCGGCTTCGGCGGGATGATGCAGATCAGCCCGGAATTGTCGAAACAACTATCGCTGCCGGTCATCGGCGAGGGGATCTCGGCCGATCCAAGCGGCAAGAACCAGAAAGCAATTCGCATCCTCAGTGCCGAATCGGTCGACATCGCCGAGCTTCACCTCGGCCAGGTCGAGGTCGGCGAGCAGAGCGGCCCTCATCTCGACAATGCCGACGGCATCATCGGCCTGCACCTTTTCAACTCCCTGATCGTGACGTTCGACTACCCGAATGCACGTTTCGAAGTCGACGGCGGTAGCCTCCCGCCGGCAGACGGATCGAAGATCCTCTCCTACAACGCGGACCACGGCATTCCCAACATCGAAGTCGACGTCGCCGGCGTAAAGGTGAAGACCGACATCGACAGCGGCAGCCCGGCTCAGCTCTCCGTCCCCTTATCGATCGCCAAATCGCTGCCGCTCGCCGAGGAGCCAAAGGTGGTCGGACACGGCCGGACGGTCGGCAACGACTTCGACATCTACGCGGCGCCGTTGAAGGGCGAAGCCCATATCGGCGCAATCACGCTGACCGACCCCCGCATCGATTTCGTCGAGATCTTCCCAGTCGGCAACCTCGGCTTTCGCTTCCTGAAGGATCTTGTGGTGACGTTCGATCCGGCCAACCATCGGGTGCGATTTGTGAAGCCGTAGAACGGCCGGCGATTGGCACTTCTGCAATCAACGTGACGCGAGCCCTCGCCCGGATGCGCGTGAGGGCGCGCGCAATCGTTGTCGAAGTTCCCGCGGACGGCTTCTCCCGCAATTCAACGACCGTGTAGAAATCTTCGCGTGCCGGCTTAGCGCACCGAGGCGACTGCGCCGGCTACCTTTTGCAGGAACGCCGAGGTCGAGAGCCAGCTCTTGTCGGGGTAGTAGGCGAAGACCGGGCTGCCGCCGCGGATGGTGTCGATGATCTTCTGCGAGATCTCCGGCCGCACAGCGGGACAACCCCAGCTTCGGCCCAGACGGCCGAGCGCCTTCACCGCTTCCTGGCTGACGTACGACGCACCGTGCATGACGATGGCGCGGTCCCACGCCATGTCGTTGATCCCCTCTTCCAAGCCGCGCAGGCGGAGCGAGTAACCGTTGCCCCCTTCGTAGGTATCGGCGGTGACGAAGAGGCCAAGGCTGGTTGCAAGACTGCCGGGACTGTTGGAGAAGAAGTTGGCGACGTCGCCGCCGCTTCCCTTGCCGTGCGCGACCAGCTCCCGGAAGAGCAGCTTGTGCGCGGTCAGGTCGAAGCAGAAGAGTCGCGGCTGGGATGATGGCAGCGAGTAGTCGATGACGGTCAGCAGTTCGCGCCGGGGAACGAGCCCCTGGTCCTCAGCGCGCGTGGCCGCGGTCAGCGCCAGTTTCAGGACATTCGCGCGTAAGCCGGGAGCCTGCCTGACGAGCGAGGAGACCAGGCGGTCGGATGAGCCCGCCGCGTGCATCGGCACGGCGAACACAAGGGCTACGGCGGTCGATAGCAGCAGTCGCTTCATTGATGGTTTCCGATTGGAACGTGGACGACGGATGATAACAAATAACCGGGGAATCTATTGCCAGGTGGTTGGGCGCGTTGTCGGTTGTCGGTTAGTTGAACCCACCACCGCGAACGGAATCAACCGACAACCGATGACTGACAACGCGGCGAAGCCGCACGGTAGTGGTCTAATCACGCCATGTACGAAAGCCGGATGGAACCGCTGCTCACCCCCGCTCAGTTCGCGAGACGGGTGATCGGCCACATCGGCGTCGCGGTCGGCGCGGCGGCGATCGCTTTGTACGTGGGGATGGCCGGCTATCACTTCCTGGGTGGACTGAACTGGGTCGATTCGCTCCTCAATGCGTCGATGATCCTCGGCGGGATGGGTCCCGTCGACCCACTGAAAACCGACGGCGCGAAAATCTTCGCATCGTTTTACGCCCTCTTCTCCGGCCTGGTCTTCGTCGGCCTTCTCGGCGTGCTGCTCGCCCCGTTTTTCCATCGCGCCATGCACAAGTTCCACATCGATGAAGAAGGGACTTGACGCGGTTGCGCGGTGTCGCGGTTGCGGGTCTCGCGGTGGGATGGTTGCTAAGTTGCTTGGTTGCTGAGTTCCTGATTGTCACTCCTGCCAGACCGCGCGACCCCGCAACCGCGAGACCGCGAGACCGCATATGCTGCGTCGCTCATGGCACTGACCGCGACGATGTACCGTTTCAACATTCAGCTCTCGGACGTCGACCGCGGTGTTTACGAGACGCTTGAGTTGCGTGTAGCCCAGCAGCCCTCGGAAACGGCGGAGTACATGCTGACCCGTGTTCTGGCGTGGTGCCTCGAATACACCGAAGGGATTGCCCTGACCGAGGGGGTGGCGGCAGGCGATGAGCCGGCCGTACTGGTGCGCGATCTGACGGGGCGTATCACCGCCTGGATCGAAGTCGGCGCGCCGGATGCCGACCGCCTTCACCGCGGCAGCAAGCTGGCCGGCCGGGTGGCCGTCTACACGCATCGCGATCCCCGCATCGTGCTCGAACAGCTCGCCGGCAAAAAGATTCATAGCGGCGCGGCCATCCCGATCTATACCTTCGGCCGCGGATTCATCGAAAAGGTCGCGGCCATCCTGCCGCGGCGAGCGTCTCTTTCCCTGACGATCACGGAACGCCAGCTTTATCTCGATGTCGACAATCAGTCGTTTTCGACGACGGTGGAGGAGAGAATGGTGGGATGACCAGCTACTGCGATATCGCCCGCGGGCATCCGTTCCACGGCCCGTACCACGATCAGGAGTACGGCTTTCCGATCACGGACGATGACCGGCTGTTCGAGCGCCTGGTGCTGGAGATCAATCAGGCGGGGCTGTCATGGCTGACGATTCTGAAGAAGCAGGAGAACTTCCGCGCCGCCTTCCGCGGCTTCGCCATCGACCGCGTGGCACGCTTCACGGCGAAGCAGCGCCAGCGGTTGCTGCGGGACGAAGGCATCATCCGCAACCGGCTGAAGATCGATGCGGCAATCGAGAATGCGCGCCGCATCATCCAGCTCCGCAAGTCGCACGGCTCGTTCGCCGCATGGCTGGAGTCTCATCATCCGAGAAGCAGCGAGGAGTGGGTGAAGCTTTTCAAGAAGACCTTCGTCTTCACCGGCGGCGAGATCACCGGCTCGTTCCTCCTCAGCATCGGCTACCTCCCCGGCGCGCACGATGAGTCATGCCCCGTCTTCAAGAAGATCGCCCGTCTCCACCCGCCATGGATGAGGGTCACCAATGCCTGAGTCCTCGAGCTCCCGTTTCATGCGCTGGAAGTTCAACCTCTTCCCCGCCTACCGCGGCACAGGCGCCCGCGTCACCTACATCGCCGCCGACTTCCGCGAGGTACGCATCCGCCTGCCGCTCTCCTGGCGGACGCGCAACGTCGTCGGCACGATCTTCGGCGGCAGCCTGTACGGCGCCGTCGACCCGATGTTCATGATCATGCTGATCAGGATCCTAGGCCCGGACTACATCGTCTGGGACAAGGTGGCCACGATCCGCTTCCGCAAGCCGGGCCGGACGACGCTCTACGCCACGTTCCTGATCGACGACGCGGAGATTGACGCGATCCGTGCCGCGACGGCGAGCGGTCATTCAGTCGACCGGACGTATCACGTCGATCTGGTCGATGAATCAGGAGTCGTTCACGCGGCGGTGGAGAAGGTGATTTACGTGAAGAAGGCCGCCAAGCCGTGATCATCCGATTGGCGGCGCCGGCCGACGCCGCCACGCTGGCGGCTCTGTCGCTGAAGACATTCGTCGACGCATTCGGCGCTTACAATCGCGCCGAGGATATGGAGTCGTACACGCACGAGGCGTTCGGCGAAGCGCAGCAGCGGCGCGAGCTCGAGACTGCCAACATCGTTACGCTCCTCGGCGAACAAAACGGCGAAGCAATCGCCTATGCGCAACTCCGCCAGACGCCCGGCTCGGCATACGGTGAGGTGGAGATGGCCCGCTTCTACGTCGATCGCCCCTTTCACGGCAGCGGAATCGCACAATCATTGATGAAAGCCGTCGATGTCCACGCCCGCGCGCTTGGCGGCACAAGGCTCTGGCTCGGCGTCTGGGAGCGCAATCTCCGAGCGATTGCGTTTTATCGGAAGGCCGGATTCGTGCAATGCGCAACGCAGCCGTTTCTTCTAGGCGGCGATCTTCAAACCGACTGGGTGATGAACCGTGCGCTGTAGTCAACCGATGTGGCACAGACACTCTTGTCTGTGCCCGGCCGAAGCCGCCTGCCCGTGCGGGCTTACGATCTGAGTCATGGCGAGAGCCGGCACAGACAAGAGTGTCTGTGCCACATTGGTCCCTGCCGCCTCACACGGCCAGCAGTCTGTGAACCTCTTCGTCCGTCGTCTGGCTGAAGTCGTCGTACCAGAGTCCGACGGCCTGGAAGGGGTCCGGCGAGCGAAGACAGACGACGTCGTCGACCTCACGGAGGAGCACCTCGCAAGTCTCTCGCGCCGCAACCGGAACGGCGACGATGATCGCGCCGGCGTTCTCCTGGCGAAGGGCACGGACTGCGGCGCGCATCGTGGATCCGGTGGCGAGACCGTCGTCGACTACGATGACGGTCTTGCCGCGGACGTCGAGCGGCGGTTTCGTTCCGCGGTAGCTTCGCTCGCGCCGCGCCAGTTCGGTCAGCTCGCGCGCGGAGACGGCCTCGATGGCTTTCTTCGACACGGGGACGTAGCGCAGGACTTCGTCGTTCATGACGCGAATGCCGCCGCTGGCGATCGCCCCCATGGCCAACTCCTCATGGCCGGGAACACCGAGTTTGCGGACGATGAAGACATCCATCGGTATCGCGAGAGCGCGGGCCACCTCGTATCCGACCGGAACACCGCCGCGTGGAAGGGCCAGCACCATCAGGTTCGACCGGTCAGAAACGCGCTCGGCCACGGCGCGGCCGAGGAGTTGCCCCGCCTCGACCCGGTCCCGAAACCGTTCCTGCGACATGACCAGACCTCCGATGAAAGGTGCGTTCCGATGAACGTTCTTGTGGACCGCGCGCGTAGCGTCGCGGTTGGTCATGCCGGCAGCAAAATCAGAACCAGCCTTAAACCGGCGCACCTTTTGCTCAATTGGAGTTGACCGACCGATTACGGAGGTGATCAAGTGAAAAAACTGGCATTGACCGCGCTGTTTCTACTGCTGGCGAGCTCCTGCGCCGTTTATCACGACCGCTACGGCACGCAAGTCGCCGTCGCTCCCGAGTTCTGGGGGACTGTGACTTACGTCGATCCCGGCGCGCGCTACATCAACCTCGACTATTACGACGGCGGCGTCCGGGAGTCGAGGGTGATCTATTACGGCCGGGGAACCCGCTGGGACGGCATCCGCGATTCCGACCTTCGCGCGGGCGACAAAGTCTGGGTTCGTGGCCGGCAGCACAGCGGACGCTGGGACGCTGAACATCTGCGCCGTCACGAGTAAGGACGTGCTCGATTGGCGATGCCGTGATCCCTGGGAAGCCGGCACGGTAGAACGATCGGGCGGAGATGGTGGCCGAGCCTTGGGCAACCATCGCCGCCGGCCGTGCCGGCCTCGGCGGCGCCAATCTGTAGTGACCGTTTCCGCGTAGATGAAGCATGAAACGTCTCCTGCTCCTGCTCGCCATCGCCCTTCCGCTCTCCGCCAAACCGGCGATTCAGTGGCAGACGTGGTCCCCCGATGTCTTCGCCCAGGCCAAACGCGAACATCGTTTCGTTCTGCTCGACCTCGAGGCGGTGTGGTGCCACTGGTGCCACGTCATGGACGAGATGACCTACAGCGACGACCGCGTGATCGCGCTCATGAATCGGCGCTACATCGCCGTGCGCGTCGATCAGGATTCACGGCCCGATCTGTCCAATCGCTACGAGGACTATGGCTGGCCGGCCACGATCGTCTTCGCCGCTGACGGCAGCGAGATCGTGAAGCGCTCCGGCTACATCCCGCCGATGCCGATGGCCTCGATGCTCCAGGCCATCATCGACGATCCGTCGCCCGGACCGTCCGTGGTGAAGGAACCGCCGCCGGTGTTCAGTAACGGCGCGGCGCTCGTCCCAAAACTCCACACAGAACTGGAAGAGACATACGCCGAACGTTACGACGCGCAGCACGGCGGTTGGGGCTTCGTGCACAAGTACCTCGATCCGCCGAGCGTCGAGTACGCGCTGGCCCGCGCGCGGCGCGGCGATGCCGCGGCGGCGAAGATGGCCCGGCAGACGATCGACGGCGAGCGGAATCTCCTCGACCCGGCCTGGGGCGGCGTCTATCAGTACTCGACCGGCGGCGTCTGGAACGAGCCGCATTTCGAGAAGATCATGTCGATGCAGGCCGGCAATTTGCGCGTGGCCTCGCTCGCCTATGCGCTGTGGCATGAGCCGCGCGACCTCGCCATGGCGCAGGCCATCCGGCGCTATCTATTGACGTTCCTCCGCTCGCCGGAGGGGACGTTCTATACCAGCCAGAACGCCGATCTCGTCGATGGCCGCCACGCCGCCGACTATTTCGCGCTCAACGATATCCAACGCCGCGCGAAAGGAATCCCGCGGATCGACAAGCACGTCTACGCCCGCGAAAACGGCTGGGCCATCGAGGCGCTGGCCACGCTGGCGACGAGCAGCGGCGATTCGCGTCCTCTCTCCGAGGCACGCACGGCGGCGGATTGGGTCACCGCCCATCTGCATCGCCCCGACGGCGGGTTCCAACACGGCCTCGATCCCGCCACCAACGCCGGCGGCCCCTTCCTCGCCGACACCCTCTCCATGGGCCGCGCCTTCCTTGCGCTCTACGCCGCCACCGGCGAGCGCATCTGGTTGCGTCGCGCGCAGGAGGCGGCCGCATTCATCGAGCTGAGGTTCCGCGCCAACCCCGGCTACGTCACCGCCCCCCACGCCACCCGCCAGCGCGACGAGAACTGCGACGTGGCTCGTTTCGCCAACCTCCTCCACCACTATGACGGCGACGTCAAACACGAGTCGATGGCCAAGAACGCCATGCGCTACCTCACCGCGCCACAGGTGGCGACGCCGGCGCCGGTCGGCAACGTCCTCCTCGCCGATCTGGAGTTGCGGGAGCAGCCACTGCACGTCACGGTGGTCGGCGCGAAAAACGACGCGAACGCCCGCGCGCTGTTTCTTGCCGCCGCCAGCCTACCGCAGAGCTACAAGCAGCTGGAATGGCTTGACCGCGCTGAGGGACCGCTGCCGGGATCGAAGGTTGAGTATCCGGCGATGAGCAAGGCTGCCGCATTCGTCTGCAGCAGCAACCGCTGCTCGCGGCCGGCGTTCAGTGTGGCGGAGTTGCGGACGCTGGTATCCAAAAGCTTTTGACCACAGAGGCACATAGGTCACAGAGAGAGTGATGACACGCTCTGTGTTCTCTGTGCCTCTGGGTTGTTAGAAACTCTCGACCTAACCTCAATACCGGGCAGGTATCCTTGTCCCTACAAGGAGGATCTCCCCGATGGGCCGTTCCCTCTTCGCGAAACTCCATCGCCGCTATGGCCGGCGCATCTCCGGTGACGAACGGCGCCAGCGCGCGGAGCAGCATCTCGTACGTCTCCGCGACGCCATGCCGGTCGGCCTTGTCGGCGCGCCGCAACGGATTGCGACGACCAGTCCCCGTGTAGCCATCCTCGGCGCGGGATTCGCGGGGTTGAGCGCGGCGTGGTTCGCGTCGCGGGCGGGATTCGGGGTGACGATCGTCGAGCCGGGCGTGGTGGGCGGGCGGGTGTCGTCGACCAGCACGCTCGTGCCGGGGCGCATCCTCGAGGCGGGAGCGGAGCTGATCGGGACGAATCACCCGCTCTGGATGGAGCTGGCGCGGCACTTCGGATTTGCCATGAGCGTCATCTCCTCCGAGGATAACTACGCGGCGGCGGGGCTGGAGATGCCACTCATCATCGACGGACGGCATCTCTCCGAGGACGAGCAGGAAGCACTGCACAATGAGATGGACGAGGTGTTCAAGCTCTGGGGAGAGAAATCGAAGATCGTTCGGGATCCCTGGAAGCCGTGGACCGCGGATGGGGCGGCGCAGCTCGACGCGCAGTCGCTGGCGGCGAACATTCCGTCGACGGTCAGCGCGCTGACCAGAAAAGCCATCCTGCTCGAGTTCGAGCTCGACAACTGCACGCCAGCCGAGCAGCAGAGCTGGCTCGGCGCGCTGGCGCAGCTCGCCGGCGGAGGCGGCTACGAATTCTTCGAAGAGACGGAAGTCTTCCGCTGCTCGGCCGGCAATCAGGCGCTGGCCAGCCGGCTTTCCGCGGGTCTCGATCTCAACCAGGGACGGGCCACCAACATCCGCAGCGGCGATCGGATCTTCATCGACATCGAGGGCGGCGCGAAGGATGGACCGTTCGACTACGTGGTCGTGGCCGTGCCGAGTGTGGTCATGGAGAAGATCACCATCGACGACAGGCCGTTCCCGTATCGCGCCATCGCGCACGGCCCGGCGGTCAAATACCTCTCCGGCGTCGAGCACCGTTTCTGGATTCGGGAAGGACTCGCGCCGAGCGGGATGTCCGACCAGCTCGGGATGATGTGGGAAGGGACGGACAACCAGATGGACACGGCCCGCTTCGACGTGAGCGTCTTCGCCGGCGGACGGCCGGCGCAACATGCCATCGACGCCGGCGGCGGAGCGTCATACTTTGCGCCGCGCCTCAAGGCCCTGCTTCCGCATTACGAGGCGTTCACGACGGAGTTCGAAAACTGGCCGAAGCGCATCGGCATGGGCTACTCCACTCCAGCCGTCGGCGAGGTGACGACGAAGCAGAAGGCCTACACGGAACTGATCGCCGGCCGCATCGCCGTCGCCGGCGAGCACACCTCGCCGCCCTGGTTCGGCTTCATGGAGGGGGCGCTCGAGTCGGGTTTGGTGGCCATCTCGCGAATCGCCGCGCACGCGGGGGTAAGATTCCCGCCGGAGTACGGAAGGTTCAAGGCGGTGTAGAAGGAACGCTGGCGTCTCGCCAACGCTCCGACCGTGAATCTCTTAACCCTCGGGATCGATGCGCGGTCCCGCGTCCGGCGTGACGCCGGTACCGCCGGTGCCAGTCGTGTTGCGGCCATCCGGATCGATGCCAGGCCCCTGGTCCGAAATGACCACCATGTGCCGGGTGATGAACGAGCTGTGGTTACCGCTGATGATGAAGCCGGTCATGAGTGTGAGAAAAAGAATGAATCGCATTGCGTCCTCCAATGGATAGACGATAGCGATCGGACATGCCCGCCGGGTTCGGATTTTGTCAGGGTTATGTGAGTGTAAACGGACCCCTGACGGAATCGCCACTGCTCCCCTCTCGTTTCCGCCGCCGTGCTCGCCGAAAATGCGCTTCGAAGGCTGATCGCGCCACGGACGCTCTCACGCGGCGATGCCTACTACGCGGAAGGGCGCGTACGCCGGATCGAGAAAGTCGGCGACGGAGCAATCGAGGCGCAGGTTCAGGGCAGCGAGCTCTATTACGTCACGCTGCGGATCGACGGCAACGAGCTCCACGTGGACTGTACCTGTCCCTGGTTCCTCGACAACGAGGAGGAGTGCAAGCATATCTGGGCCGTCATTCGTTCCGCCAGTGCCCGGCGTATGCTCCCGGAGCGCTCGCTCTTCCTGGCAACCAGCTTTGAGGGCCCCTATGATCTCGACGACGACATCGACGACGAGACCTACGCTTACGAGCCTCAGGAGCTGACAACTCCTCGGGGCCTGGGGCTTCACGCCCAACGACCGCCGTGGCAGAGCTTCCTCGACGCCATCGGCCCCGCAATGCCCGTGAACCTCTCCCCGGCCCGCAGTGTCCCCGAAACGATCGTCTACGCCATCGAAGCGTTTCCGGCATCGCAGAGACTGACCTTCCAGATCATCGGCCGTTCCCACAAGAAAAACGGCGAGTGGGGAAAGTGGAAACAGCTGTCGATCCGGCTCGATGATCTGCACCTCCTCGATCCTTTCGACCGCGAAAGCCTGGCGCTCCTCAATCAGCACACTTGGGCGCACACCGTGGAGCGGATGGTCAACATCCCCTCGACGACCGCGGCGTGGTGGATCGAGCGGCTCGCACGCGCCGGTAAGTTCGGCATCCTCGATAAGACGCAGGAGGATCCGCGGATGATCGCCTGGGACGACGGGCCGCCATGGACGCTGAACGTGGCCATCGTCAACGACGCCGCGGCATCGAAGTACCGCGTCGTGGCCACGATCGAGCGCGAGGGGGATTCGCTGCCGCTTGAAGACGTCGATTCAACCTTCCCCGGCATACTCATCGCCGGTGGGCGCGCCGCGCGATTCGATGACGGGGGACGCGGACCGTGGCTGCGCGCGTTACGGGCGAACCGTTCCGTCGAGATTCCGCACGCCGACGCGGACCGCTTCCGGAAGGCGCTTCTCCGCGCGCCGATCGCCAACATCGCACTCCCCGAGGAGCTCGGATGGTCGCTCGTCGACGTCCGCCCGCACCCCATTCTTGCGCTGGAGAGCCAGCCCTGGACCTCGGAGCTGACCGGGGACCTTTTCTTTGTTTACGACGAATGGCGCATCTCCAGCCGCTCCGAGGAGTCACAGGCGACGCTGGGGCGCAAGCTGATTCGCCGCAACCGTGACGTCGAAGCCGGCTTTCGCGGCCGCCTCGGCTCACTCGGCGTAATCTCGACCTGGGACGGCTACCGCGTCCGGCTCGCACAGGTCGAAAACGTCGCCCGGACATTGACCGACGAGGGATGGACCATCGAGATCGACGCCGCAACGGTGCGCATCGCCGGCGACCTCGACATCGATATCTCCAGCGGAATCGACTGGTTCGACCTGAATGTCAACGCCTCCTTCGACGACGTGCGCATCGGTCTCCCGGAGCTACTTGCCTCGGCCGACGCCAATCGCTCCCTGCTGCGGCTCCCCGACGGTTCCTACGGCATCATCCCCGCCTCATGGGCGGAATCGCTGGCGCCAGTGCTCGACCTCGGCAAGCGCGAAGGCGACGGCGTGCGCTTCCGCACCTCGCAGGCGCTCCTCATCGATTCTCTGCTCCAGTCGAAGGCACGCACGATGGACGATGCCTTCCTCGAGCTCTGCCAACGGATCACCGATGCGTCGCCTGAGCCGCGGCAGGAACCGCCGACGCTCCTGACCGAATTACGGCCATACCAGCGCGCCGGCCTCGGCTGGTTGGAGTTTCTGCGCACGACAGGCCTCGGCGGCTGTCTCGCCGACGACATGGGTCTCGGCAAGACCGTGCAGGCGCTGGCTCTGCTCGAAGGATTGCGGGCGAGCGGGAACACCAGCCCATCGCTCGTCGTCGCACCGCGTTCGCTGCTCTTCAATTGGTCCGCCGAGGCCAAGCGCTTCGCACCGCAACTGCGCGTGATCGAACATCACGGAAGCGAGCGCGCCAAGAACGAATTCGACGGCGTCGATCTCGTGCTGACCACCTACGCCACGATGCGGCTCGACATCGCCCGTCTCGCCGAGACCGAGTTCGAAACCATCATCCTCGACGAGTCGCAGGCCATCAAGAACGCCTCCAGCCAAGTGGCGAAAGCGAGCCGTCTCCTGCGCGGACGCCACCGTCTGGCGCTGAGCGGCACCCCGATCGAGAATCACCTCGGCGAGCTCTGGAGCCTCTTCGAGTTTCTCAATCCCGGCCTGCTCGGCCCCGCGCGCGCCTTCAACCGCACCTTCGCCGGCAAGAACACGCCGCCCGAGCGCCGCGATGCGCTCGCGCGCGGATTGCGTCCGCTGCTCCTCCGCCGTACGAAAGAGCAGGTCGCCCCCGAGCTTCCCGAGCGGATCGAGCAGACGCTCTATTGCGAGCTGGAAGGGAAGCAGAAGAAACAGTACGAGGAGCTGCGCGATCACTACCGGCTCGCGCTCCTGGGGCGAATCAAGACAGGCGGCATCGACAAGGCCCGCATGCACATCCTCGAAGCGCTGCTGCGTCTGCGTCAGGCCGCATGCGATCCGCACCTCATCGACCCCAGCACCGACGCGCCGAGCGCGAAAGTCGAGCTGCTCATGGAGGAGCTGCGCGAGGTGCTCGACTCCGGCCACCGCGCCCTGGTCTTCTCCCAGTTCACGTCGTTCCTGCAGATCGTGCGCAACACGCTGGACAAGGATCGCATCTCCTATCTCTACCTCGACGGCAAGACGCGCGACCGCCAGACGCTCGTCGAACAGTTCCAGCAGCCCGCCGGCGGCCCGCCGCTCTTCCTCATCAGCCTCAAAGCCGGTGGCCTCGGCCTCAACCTCACCAACGCCGACTACATCTTCCTGCTCGACCCCTGGTGGAACCCCGCCGTCGAAGCCCAGGCCATCGACCGGGCCCACCGCATCGGCCGCATGAAGCCGGTCGTCGCCTACCGCCTCATCGCCCGCGACACCGTTGAAGAGAAGATCCTCGAGCTGCAAGCCCGGAAACGCGAGCTGGCCGAATCGATCATCTCCGAGGACAACAGCGTGCTCCGGAAGCTGGAGGTGGAGGATTTGGAGATGTTGCTGGGGTGATTGGGGGGTTCGCTGTTGGCGGTGGTTATCGGGTTGTCAGTTGTCAGTTATCGGTTGTCGGGGTTGCGGGGTCTCGCGGTTGCGCGGTTGCGCGATCTCGCGGCTGTTCGGCGGCTCGGCGCTCCCTTCGAGCCAAACACCCCGAGACCGCGCAACGGCAGACCGCGCGACCCGACAACCGATAACTGATAACCGACAACCGACAACCCCCCGCACCCCGCCATACCTACAGAACTCCGGTCGCGTAACCGCCCCACCTCGGATAACGTCCGCAAACCGGTCAATTTTGGGAGGTGGCTCGCACGTGGAGTTTCGAGGCGCGGCGTCCGAATTCATTCGCCACTGTCAGTCCATTCGGAAGCTCTCGCCGCACACGGCCCGAGCCTACGAGCTCGATCTCAATCGCTTCTCCGAGTTTCTCGGCGGGAGCGCGGCCGTGGCGTCGTGCGACCGCACCGTGATTCACAACTACGTCCGCCACCTCTTCGACGTACGCTCGCTGAAGGAGGCGTCGGTCAAGCGTCACCTGGCCACGCTCCGCTCGTTCTTCCACTGGCTCGAAGAAGACGGACGAGGCATCGACGACCCCTTCCGTGGCGCGCGCATCCGCATCCGCATGCCCAAACGCCTCCCTCGGGTGATCGCCCGCGCCGACCTCCGCCGCCTCCTCCGTCACGACGGCCAGCTCACCTTCGCCGACCTGACCGCCTACATCGCCACGGAGCTGCTCTTCGCCACCGGCATGCGCGTGAGCGAGCTGGCCTCCCTACGCGACGCCTCGGTGGACGTGGAGGACGGCACGATCACCATCATCGGCAAAGGCAACCGCGAGCGCCGCGTCTTCGTCCCGGACGAGATCAAGTCCCTCCTGAGCGATTACCGCACTGCCCGCGATCTCAGCGCCACAACCGCCGAGACCTTCCTGGTCAACTCCCGCGGCGCCGCCGCCTCCCCTCAAATGATCCGCCGCCTGATCCGCCTCCACGGCGAACGCTCCGACGTGCGCGACCGCGTCACCCCCCACATGTTCCGCCACTCGGTGGCCACCTACCTCCTGGAGGAGGGCGTCGACATCCGCTACGTCCAACGCCTCCTCGGCCACCGCAGCATCTCGACGACGGAGATCTACACGCACGTTGCGGATGCGGCACTGAAGGTGAGGATTACGGAGAGGCATCCCAGAAGGGGGATCGTGAGCACGAGATAAGCCCGGATATTTCTCGCTGTCTGCGACTTACGCACCGACCGAGCAGGAGTGCCCGTTGCCAAAAAAGCAGGCCCAATGTGGCACAGACACTCTTGTCTGTGCCCCGCGGCGCAGCCGCGCGTATCCCCACCGCGCCGCAGCGCAATCAACCGACAACTCAGTTCTGTTTGCTCTCGAATCCTCCCAAATGGTCGGGCGCGCCAAAGAGACGCGCCCGGCCAACTACTTGATTACGTCAAACCTGGGTCTTGGGTGCCGGCGCGGGCGCCGGTGCCTGCGGCTGCTGCGCCAGCTTGTGTGCCCGTCCGAAGCGGTTCGCTTTCCGCATCAGAGCGAGATGCGGCAGCAGAGCCGAATGCTCCGGTGAGCGCACCAGGCTCTTGCTCAGCGAGTACGTCAGCAGAGCCGCGGTGCCGATGCGGTGACGACGCGTCAGGTTCGCTGACGAGACGCCCTGAAGCATTGCCTTCAGCTCGTCCTCCACCTTCGACCACCGCGCTGCCGTCTCCCTCTCCTGCTGCAGATCCTCCGGCGTTCTGCCGACGACGCTCAGGACCACCGGGGATGCACCGATGGCATTGATGGCCGCCTGCGCAAATTCCGGATGCACGCTGGCTACCGACTGGATCGACTTCGCGTCCGCCGCCGGCAACTGCACGAATTCCGGGATCTGCCCGCGCAACACGCGAAGCTGCTCCACGATCGCTTCCGGCGTCACGGCCGGATCCTGTGCCGCCGCGGCGGCGTTTGTCTGAACTGCATTGTTACTGGACATGATGAATCTCCTTTCCTGCCCCAAAGGGCAAGTGGTTATGGGACGGCGCTCGGACTGAGTGCGCAGTTCGGGCGCCGTTCCGGGTTGGAACGTTGAGCGAAACGCCGCAAATCGTTCGCTCGCCTGCCCCCATAGGCCGCGGACCTCGGGGGATCGTATGTTTTTATGAGGCTGGAGGAGCTATCGCTCAACTCCACTTGCATCCCGGTCCATCGCGCCCTAACTCAAGCTTGAAGAACCTGGTACCTCATTCGAGAACGGCCCTGTACCACCGCCGCCTCTGGCTCGGGAACCGGACACCCTGACTCAAGCGTCGCCTCTGCCTGGTTTTTGAATTTAGGTCCAGAATCAGGCGAAGTCAAGAGGTCGTTAGCGGTTCCTGAAGTTGTAACAACAGGAGGTTTCGCGGTTTGCACGAGTGGCCGGTTCTCCCAGTCAATCAGCCCGCCTTGCCTCGTGATTGACGATCTGCGCCCCGCTCCCGGCGCGAGCTTCCTCGCGAACGGCGAAATCTACCTCGACATTGAAAACGTGCGCCTCGAGATTGAAAACGGTTGCCTCGAGATTGAAAACGGCTGCTTCGAGAATGACGCCGCGGTACTCTCGTATCTGGATTCCGTCATTCACGAAGCAGCCGTTTTGAATGTCGAGCCATCCGTTGCTGCTATCGAGGCTGAGATTCTAAGTTTGGCGGTAAAAATTCTCGATATCGCGGCGGACGTTCCTGATACGAAGGCAGCAGGTTTGAATGTCGAGCCAGACGTCGTCATTCGCGTGACAGCAATCGTCATTTGAGAAGCAGCCGCCGTCCTTCGCGAAGCGAACGCCTACGGGTCCTCTGCTGACCTGTTCAACTCGGAGTGGCGGACGGTGTAGGTCGAATAACTATCGCGCCCACCATCAAGCGCAATCCGGCGGCGATAAAGTCATGCTGGTTCAATCGCTTGCATCACGGCGAAAAACGAAGGCCCTACCGCACTGACTCAACCACGCTTATCTGATTTTGCCGCACCTCGCCAGGCGGCATCCCACCACACTCGCCGGGTACCTTCCGATCCTGATAACTAAGGATTATCGGCGGACCGTACGCAAATGATCGCCAGCGCATTTATCTACGTTGTGATCGCCGGTGTCGTGACTGCTGTAGTCGGCGTGGTTTGTACGCTCGTTACATACTTCCTCTACGGCGAACCGATAGCGACCCAATTTTGGCAAGCCTCGATGATCAAGTTCAACGGCGTTCTCGTCGGAGGCGTGGGGTATGGGCTGCTCGCATTCGTCAGGAACTGGGGCAGGACCACACTGGCACAACTCAACGAGGTTCTGATCACGCCTGACGAACACTCCGCCTCCTGGGCAGCTCAGCTTCAGCGGGCGACGTCGTGGCGATGGGTCATCGCCATCGCCGGGCCGTTGACGATCGTCGGCGGAATCGTGATTTGGAAAGCAGGAGTACCGTTTGCCGGTTTTCCTAAGTACTGTCTTCTAACGGCCACGATCTCGATCTATGTCGTCGCGTCATCAATTCTTGCGTTCTTTATCTACACGATCATGGCCTTCCGTTACATCGAGATGGCCGATGGGCCCTCGCGATTCCGGCTGAATTGTTCCTTCGCATCGCTCGCCCTGCAAAACATTGACAGTTTCTTTGTCATCAGTTCAACCCTCGGCGTTCTCGCGATCTACCTCGGGTTTCGCGGTACGCTAACGGCCAATTTTGTCGGCAACAGTGATCTCTTTCGAAAGATGATGGTCCTGCCGCTCGTATTCTACCTCCCGGCAACGCTCTTTTACAGTCTGTATCCGCGCTATGTTCTCCGTCAGATCTCCGAGTCCGACACTCTTGCCCTTATTAGGGAGTTGGAGCAACAGTGCATCAATGAAACCTTCGACGGTCTTAAGGCCAGGTTGGAATTTCGCAAGCTGGTTCTAGACGTCAAGGAAAAAATTGCAAATGATCGCCGGATCGTACCGCTACTAGGCATTCGCGACGCCCCTAGTCTGACGATGTCCATCATCATCGTCATTCAGTTTGTCGCACAGAAGGATTCTGTAGTTGCGGGTTTTCTGAATCGTTTCTTTAACTGACTAGGAGACCGCGGACGAGCGCCGCGAGTAACTTGGTACTTCGCGTTCGTACGAGTTCGCCCGCGCGTCTGGCGAGCGCCGCCCAACGCTCGTCGATGTTACCGAAAATCAAGCCGTTGACGAACTCCGGATCGTCGATTGTAATCAACTCCTCGATGACCTTCCTGTAGTCGTCGCTGGTCCACGTCAGAATGCTACGGAATAATGCGCGTTGTAACCGCTCGTTGAGCCGATTTGCCGTTGGCTCCGCGGCCGCCGAGAGATCGCGCGCCGATAAGCGTCCATCTCGCAAGCATGCAGAGAGCCTCGCCGCAACAGCTTCATAACTGTAGAGCATCCGTGTCAGAGCCGTCGCGCTCGCCGCTGGATTCACCTGTCCAGCCTCACCGAAAAAGAAGACGTTGTCAAGAGCATGCCGGCGCATCCGTCCTACCGGAACAACTCCACCGAGAAAACTGCGGTTCTGTGAATCGCTGATGTGCCGAGCATAAGAGCTCTTGGTGACGATGAACTGAAAGTCCGATCGGATATCGCTTTTGTCTGATATTCCACGTAACGGTACAATGAGCACGATATGGAGGAACCCATCGCTAGTAGGGAACGCCTCAATGTAGCCGGGTCGGGCGCTGAGCATGAGGTTGTGCAGTGCGACCGGAGTGAGCATTTCCGCGCAAGGGAATGTCGCACCATAAAGAAGATAGTAACCGAGAATGTCGATAGCGCGTTTTGCGTAAATAATGGGTGAGCCATGACCCATGCAGTCGATGATGAGCTTGCACCGGATGCGCTTATCATTGGCGACGACGATCGGGCCGTCGTGGGACATGGCCAGGTTGACGAAACGATGTCCAAGGGCAATCGTGCCCGAACGTGATTGAACAGTAGAGATCAGCAAGTCTATGAGTTTGTCGGTGTGCCACAAGACGTAGTCGCCGTTGGCGATGTACGACGTTCCGTCAGAAGCCGTGAATGCCATCTCAGCGTAATGCGTGTCAACCGCTGACGTGAGCCATTCGTTAGCCGCGGCACTGCCGTTGTCCGTGAGCCAGTACTTTGTGCGCGGGATTCTCTCCGCTTGTTCAATCACAAGCACATCGTGCGATCTAGCGAGCTCGCCGGCGATGAGCAGTCCTGAGACACCCGATCCGAGCACGACTACATCGTGCGACACGACAGCCGATGTCATCGATAATCCTTAGTTATCGTGTTCTCCGAAAACACGCTGCCTGTTGCTTGTCCGATGCGCTCCCATCTCTTCATCGCTTGCACCGGGAGCGGTGGGCCACTTCATCTCCCTACCTGGGAGTGACAGAGACGCCTGTTTCCCTACCCCGGCGGGTCGTTTGTTTTCCGGGACCCACACCAGCACCAGCGCGGAAAGAACTCGATGAGGTTGGCGTCCCTAGTCAGGACAGATGCCTGGAAGTGGCTCGAACTGGCCCGAAAGGCGCTGACGCGGTTAGACGACGACCGTTAGATGGTAACCCCCTTCCCTCCTCCCAAATTGCCCCGTGACACCTCCTCCCAAACAGCGTATGGTAGCCACTCGTCGGGGAGACTTCCTCGGCTCTTCAGTCCTTCTGAACTAAGTCAGAACCTCTGGACTCACCCCTCTTAGCTTCCCATCTTCCGACGCGGTACCTCGCCATCGGGAGAGCTGCCGGCTGCGGCTGGGCAGGAGCTCCAAATGAAACTTTACGTGGGAAATCTCTCCAAACAGGTCACCGATGCCCAGCTCAACGATCTGGCCATCCCCTTCGGCAAGCTCATCTCGGCCAACGTCGCCGTCGAGCGCAAGTCAGGTGAATCGAAGGGGTTCGGCTTCATCGACTTCAGTGATGACGACGAGGCCCGCGCCGCCATCACCGGCCTCGACGGCCGCGACGTCAACGGTCAGGCGCTGAAGGTCAACGAATCCAAGCCGCGCCTCTGACTGCAGTCCCCCGGGTGCGGCGGCTTGTCGCCGCACCCAACCTACGAAGGAGAGCACTTCATGATGACCTACCTCACGATCGCGGCCTTGATCGCCGTTGCCATTCTGGGATGGACCCTCTATCGCCGGCTCGGAACCGATCGGATCGCGCAGTTCAACGACAAGCGCCGGGCCACCTCGCGCATGGTCAGCCCGGGCGAATTCGTCGACGGAAACCGGCATCTGCCGGTGGCCCTGGCCGTCACCCAGTCGATGTTCTTCTACGAAAACTCCGACATGCAGGCCTCCCTCGACCTGCAGTGGGTCCGCGAAATCGAATACGACACGCAACTCACCACCGGCCTCGCCGTCGACGGCGGCAAGGTCCTGCGCTTGCGCTGCTTCAGCCAGGTGTTCGAGTTCGTGATCGCCAATGACGTCGTGGCGCGCTGGCACATGATGATGCCCCCGCGCCGCGCCATCGATGCGGCCGTCGCCGCGCCGGCGGCATGACCACCAGGAGGATTTCATGACACGGCAAATCGTTCGAGCGACGGCAGGAAAAGTGCTCCGCAGCGATGACCTCAACGCCGGTGAAAAAGAGGTGGCCGCGGCGTTCCTCCTGGCCAATCCTCATTTCGGCAACCCGCACGTCGTCCGCTGCGACTGGTGCCACGAGACCAGAACGCTGTTCCGCGACGAGAATGAGGGCCCATTCAAACTCACCTCCCACGGCTGGCTCTGCGAGACATGCAACGTGCGGGCGTCGAGCCAGGAAGTGAAGTTCTGAAAATCATTATCACCACAGAGACACAGAGATCACAGAGAAAGGTCAAGGATGAAGGCCTTCAGATTTCATCCTTTGTTTTCTCTGTGTCCTCTGTGCCTCTGTGGTGATAATGATTTGGCATGTCCCGCTTTCCTCCCTGGCATTTCCGGTCGATGGACCTCGGCGAAGTACACGTCGATCCGGTTCATGACGAATTCTTCAAGGCGCAGGATCTGGCCGACGCGCTCGTGCGCGAGTCGATCCAGAACTCGCTCGATGCCCGGCTGCCGCGAAGCCGCTCGCCGGTGAGCGTCCGGTTCAGGTTCGCGTCGGGGGCCCAGGCGCTTCCCGCCGAGGGGGTGAGGGAGTACTTCGAAGGACTTGAGGGGCACCTCCGGGCGGCGGCGAAATCGATTCACACCGTCCTGCCGCGGGACGACGAATCCGTTCCCTATCTCCTCATTGAGGATTCCGGGACGCGCGGCCTCACCGGAGATCCTCGGGCCGATCCAGAGCTCGACCATCCCGGCGAGGAGCGGAAAAACGACTTTTACTACTTCTGGCGCAACGTCGGCCGCTCCAGCAAGGGCGACGTCGACCGCGGCCGCTGGGGGCTCGGCAAAGCGGTCTTCACCGTCGCCTCGCGCAACCGCACCATCTTCGGCATCACCCGCCGTTTCGACGACAATCGCGCTCTGCTTCTCGGGCAATCCGTTCTGAAGACGCACGTCCTCGACGGCCAGCGGATCTATCCCTACGGCTTCTTCGCGCGATTCGAAAAGCGCAACGGCCAGCCGCTGCCGATCGAGGATCCCATCCTGCTGGAGCGCTTCGCCGACGACTTCGGCGTCAACCGCGTCGAGCCCGGCCTCTCCATCGTCGTCCCCTACTTCCGAGACAACGAGCTGTCGCCCGAGCGGGTCACCGACTCGGTGGTGCGGCAGTATTTCTATCCGATCCTGCGCGGCGATCTGGTCGTGGACGTCGGCGATGAGGCGCGAATCCAACGGATCGACGCCGAAACGATCGAGACTCTGTCGATAAACAACGACAACGCCGCAAGGCTCTGCGCGCTCACCCGCTGGTCGCTGGCCCAGAACGACGACGCCCGAATCGTTCTCCCGGAGCGCGACGCCGCCGCGCCGAGGTGGGATGAATCGATCCTCGACGCGGCGACGCTGGCATCGCTGCGCGAGCGATTCAGCTCCGGCGAGCGCATCGCCTTCCGCGTCCCCATTCTCGTCAAGCGTAAACGCGTCCGCGCGGCCAGCTCCTGGTTCGACGTCTACCTCGAGCACGACGACGCCCTGCGCAAGGGCGAGCATCGATTCATCCGCCGCGGCATCACCATCCCCGACGTGCGTGTCAGCACCGAAAAAGCCGCGCGTGCTCTCATCGTCATCGATGATCATCCCCTCTCCACCTTCCTCGGCGACGCCGAAAACCCGGCGCATACCGACTGGTCTGAGCGCGCCGACAAGGTCCGCACACTGTACGACCACGGTCCATCGACGCTTCGTTTCGTGAAGAACAGCGCGTCGTTCCTGGCGTCACTGTTGTCCCGCGCCGCCGCCGGCCGTGTCCGCGATTATCTTGCCGATCTCTTCTCCATCGACGTGCCGGAAGAGTCGCTGCACGACGATGTCATGGCTCCGTCTCCAGTGCGCGCCGCCGCCGGGGAGAGCAAGCCAGGCACCGCCTCAACCGATGCAACGCCGGCATCGAGCGGCGTCACCATCGCCAGGATCGAGGGGGGCTTCACCATCAAGGCATCCGACCCGGCCATGGTCGGCCACCCGTTGCGAGGCGAGATCGCCTACCGTGTCCGCGCCGGCAATCCCTTCCGCAAACACAGCCCGTTCGATTTTGATCTGACGTCCGACGCCGGCATTACCATGCATGCGGACGGCGTCCGTCTGCGGCCGACGTCCGTCAACGCCTTCGAGCTGGTCCCGTCGGCGGCGAAGTTCCTGGTCTCGATGAGAGGATTCGATCCGCGGCGCGACCTCGTCGTCCGCCTGCACGATCCCCTGCACGATCCTGACAATGCTGCGGAAACTGAACTTCACTGAGCGCGCCCGCATCCCGCGCGCCAACATCCGCGTCACGCTGCGTCGCGACGCAGACGGCACGCTGCTCTTCGATCCACGCCTTTCCTTCGACGGCATCGGCGCCGCTCCCTCCACGCGCGTCTTCATCGAGGCCTACTACCGGACGTCGTTCATGCGCTTCGACTGCGGCTCGGTCGCGCACTTCGCTCCTCCCGATGACCGCCGGCTGAGCGAGATCGACAGCACCAGCCTCGTTCACTTCCGCGTGAAGCTGGTCGATGACGAACATCGCGTCGTCGCGGTGGCCGACGACATCATCGTTTCGGAACAGAAGCCGGAGGCCACCGGACGGCTGCCCCTGCTGCCGGTCAGCTTCACCGGCGCGCTGGGCCAGCAGGCGTGGCGCATCGCTTTCGAACCGAACGGTCCGGTGCTCGAGCTGAACAACCGCGTCGACGACATCCAGGACGTCGCCAAGTCCGACGCCGCATTCCTCGCTCTCGTCTATCCCGCCGCGGTGCGGCAGGTGCTCACGCAGATCCTGCTGATCGATGGGCACGATGCGCACGAGGCAGGTGACGAGTGGTGGAACTTCTGGCTGCAGTGGGCCGGGCAATTCGCGACCTCTCCGCTGCCGGACGACGCCGACGATGCACCGTTCTGGATCGACGAAGTAGTCGACGCCTTCTGCAACCGTCAGACGCTGATCGATGGATGGCGCGCGGCGCAACGGGAACGCTGATGACAAAGCTCCGCATCCTCAACGCCAAGGGAATCGAGGAGTTTCGCGGATTCCTGCAGCGCATCCGCGACGGCGAGGAGTTCCAGTCCAGTCCTGCCATCCTCTATCTCGACGATTATTCGACCAGCCTCCCTCGTGCCGTCGAGATCAAGCCGCGGAAGTTCACCACCAAGTTCGACGCCGCTGAATACCTTGCAAGCGTCCTCGCAGACGTTCCCGCACCGGAAGACGATGCCGGCCTCTGGAGCTGGCTGGCTCTCTTCTACTTCGATCAGCTCTCGCCGATCGACGCCAGCGGGAAACGCCGGCCGCGCGAGGACTATCACTACATCCCCACCACCGAGAGCGGCGGCTGGGGGCGTGGCCGCCATCTGCTGGCCGACCCGTACCGGCTCTTCACCCTGCACCATCAGAACGCGCGGCTGCTCCTCCATCCCCCCGTCCACCAGCACGGCAGGTTCATCTACGACCTCGGCTTCCGCCGCGATCTCATCACGAACAAGGGCCTCATCGAAGCGATCGATCTCCTCTACTGGGACACGAAACGCCACCGCCCCAAACCCGGCGCCACCACCTCCAACCGCCCCGGCAACCTCCGCCGCCTCATCGCCGTCATCCAACAGCTCGACTTCAACTACGACCTGTATGGCATGCGCGCCGGCGAAATCCTGCAACTGCTTCCGCCGGAATTCGACGCGTGGAGACCGCCGCCGCTGCTGACGAGGGGGGAGGCGAGGGAGAGTGCCAGTTTGACCGCGAGATAACCGGTAGCCCACCGGTACCCGCATTTCTCACCCTAAAAATTGGAATCGACCGCAAGCTGTTATTTCTCGCCACTCCGTTTCGTCGAGAGTCCCTCTCCTGACGCGCCGCGTTGTCGGTTGTCGCCGTGGAGAGCGGGCGTCTCGCCTGCTCCCGACGGGCGTCCTCGCCCGGCGGGGGTTTCCGCGCAAGCTCATGACTTGCGGCGAGGTAAACGGGACGGCGTAGTTCTCCTTCTCCGAATCCATGTGGTCTCTCGGAAACCACCGCCGGGCGAGACGCCCGTCGGGAGCAGGCAGGATGCCTGCTCTCCGTGGCAAAGCGTCGACAGCAGCGCCAGTCCATGTGGGGGTACTTGCAGAAGAGTGGAGTCTTGCGGGACCGAATGTGGCACAGACAGACACTCTTGTCTGTGCCCGCGGCGCAGCCGCGCGTCGGCAGTCGGCAATTCCACCTATACCGTCTGAGATACGATCATGTGCCTCAGTTCACGCGTTGAACGAGGGTAGAAGAGCAATGGCTAAGACCACGATAGAGGCGACAAGAACCCCTCGTGATGTGAAGGGTCGCCCATATGAGGTATTTCTCTCGTACTCGTCGGCTAGTCAACCCTAGGTGCGTAAGTTTACAGACGCGCTCATCGCCTCGGGCATAACCACATGGCTCGACGCTCAAGAGATTCTGCCCGGTGATCGTTGGCAAAACAAAATCGGGAAAGCTCTTCGCCAGAGTCGAGTCCTCATCATCGTGATCACACCTGATAGCGTTCAACGTCCCTCGACATTCTTCGAACTTGGCGCAGCCTTGGCGGATGGAAAGCGTATCGTTCCAGTCCTCTCCGGGCGACATCCCCGCGCTTGTTCGCCAGTTTCAATTTGTGCATGAGAAAACACTAGAGGCGGCTGCAAAGCGTGCGGCTGAAGCAGTGATCCGAGAAGCGGAAGCAGACGCCTGAGAATCGGGCCCGAGGTCATTCGCCCAACGGCGGCGCACTGCGAAGCAACGCTTGCCATGTTTCCTCATCCACATCCTGGAAGTGAAAGAGGAGCTCACCGACGGCCTTTACAGGATGGCCGTTTACGATGAACGGACGGAACTTCCAGCGCCGGGCGGCTTCGACGGCGGCATGGTCCAGGCCAAACGGTAGCCGTGTGTTTCGCGTACACAGAACGTCCCCACTCTCGGAGACGACCACTTCGACCGACACGACTCCGCGGATGCGGACCTTGATCGCGACAGGTGGAAACTCCGGCGCCGGTCCGAGGACCGCCTGCGAGAAGAATCGCCTCGGGTCGATCCGCACGAGGTCCGCCTTGGCGTAGGCCGCTGCACAATCGGGCGACTGCGGATCGTAGGGTCGTCCCGCATACCGAGGGTCGGTGGCAGGCGTGGCGTAACTTCGGGGGACGGGATAGATGTCGCGTCTGGGATCGAGCAGCACGACGGTGGCAATGTCGATACGCCGCTCTTCGTATCGAGGCTCGGTCCCCTCTTTCCTCCGTGCTGGAACCGAGAGAACGACGACTTCCTGATCCTGACTCTCGTGCCGCAATTGCCAATCCGGAACGACATGGCCGAGGGAGAGTTGCAGGACGTCGGATGGAGTGAATACGTCCCCCACCTTGAGCGCGCCGACTCGAGATCCTTCGGCATCGTAGATGGTTACCAGCGTATCGCCCTCGAATGTTCCTGGGTTGCAGCCGTGAGAGGCGGGACTGCGGACGACGAGGTATCGGCCCGAGTCGGGGACGAGAACGTCGCCGGTCTTATCGATGTCGAGAGGAATCTCTGCAATGAGTCTGCGGCTCTTCGTCCCTGATTCGTACAGCGCCGCGATCACGGTCTTTTGCGGTGCAGGAACGTCGCGTTCGGGGTCGTCCATGTGGAAAAACGTGCCAGCCGACTGCCTGGTGAAGTCCGCAAGCCCCTCATGCCAGCGAACGACGACACAGAATCGTCCGTTGGCTGAGTAAACCGGCGTGTTCTCGACGAGATCGTTCGGACCCAACCCTGTCATCGTGCAAGCCGCAAGTTGCCCGGCACCGAGGAGGATCAGGAGTGCTGCAAGCGCGAACCAGCGAGACATGTTGGTTGGAACAGTACAGCGAGAGCGGCGTCGAGAACGTCAGAGGACGATGACGAACGTCGCGGGTCAAGGCGCGATCAGGATCAGATCGGGCGATTAAGTCAATTGCACTTCTCGGGTGGTCCCGGCAGCGCCTCGCAGGTCTTATGGTAGGGCTTGTCCGTGCCGACATAGGTTCGCCATTCGTCGCAGGTCAGGTTGCGATTGGCGGTGCGGCAGGCCTCAGCCTCGAGATGATCCAAGTCCAGATCCCACAGGATCACGGTATTGTCCCCACTCGCCGAGGCCAGCCGCTTCCCGTCCGGGCTGAAGGCCACGCTGAAGAGAACGCTCGTGAGCCCCTCCAGCGTGGCCAGCAGCTTGCGGCTGTGCACGTCCCACAGGATAACGGTATTGTCCTGACTCGCCGAGGCCAGCAACTTCCCGTCCGGGCTGAAGGCCACGCCAGAGACCGCGTTCTTGTGCCCCTCCAGCGTCGCCAGCGGCTTGCGGCTGTGCACGTCCCATAGGATCACGGTCTGGTCCGCACTCGCCGAGGCCAGCAGCTTACCGTCTGGGCTGAAGGCCACGCTCCAGACCCCTTGCTCGTGCCCCTCCAGCTTGGCAAGTGGCTTGAAGCTGTGCACGTCCCACAGGATCACGGTGTTGTCAAAACTCGCCGAGGCCAGCAGCGTCCCGTCCGGGCTGAAGGCGACGCCCCAGACCGCGAACTTGTGCCCCTTCAGAGTAGCCAGCCGCTTGCGGCTGTCCACGTCCCACAGGATCACGGTCTGGTCCGCACCCGCCGAAGCCAGCAGCGTCCCGTTCGGGCTGAAGGCCACGCTCCAGACCCCGCTCTCGTTCCCCAGCGCGGCCAGTGGCTTGCGGCTGTCCACGTCCCACAGGATCACGGTCTGCATACCCGCCGAGGCCAGCAGCTTCCCGTTCGGGCTGAAGGCGACGTCATAGACCTTCTCCTTGTGCCCCTCGAGCGTGGCCAGCGGCTTGCGGCTGTCCACGTCCCACAGGATCACGGTATTGTCCCCACTCGCCGAGGCCAGCCGCTTCCCGTCGCGGCTAAAGGCCACGCCAGAGACCTCGGCTTTGTGCCCCTCTAGCGTGGCCAAAGGCTTGCGACTGTCGATGTCCCACAGGATCACGGTCTGGTCCGCACTAGCTGAGGCCAGCCGCTTCCCGTCCCGGCTGAAGGCGACGCTCTTGACCGAGCCCTTGTGACCCTCCAGTATGGCAATCGGATTGCGGCTGTTCACGTGCCACAGGATCACGGTCTTGTCGTCACTAGCCGAGGCCAGCCACTTCCCGTCCGGGCTGAAGGCCACGCCCCAGACCGCATTCTCCGCGTTCTTGGCCCCCTCCATTGTGGCCAGCGGCTTGCGGCTGTCCACGTCCCATTGGATCACGGCATTGTCCACACTCGTCGAGGCCAGTCGCTTACCGTCCGGGCTGAAAGCGACGCCCGAGAACCCGTATTTGTGCCTCAACGTGGCCAGCGGCTTACGGCTATCCACGTCCCACAGGATCGCGGTATTGTCCCAACTCGCCGAGGCTAGCAGCTTTCCGTCCGGGCTGAAGGCGACGCTCACGACGTTGCCCTTGTGCCCCTCCATCGTGGCCAGCGCCTTGCCGCTGTCCACGTCCCACAGGATCACGGTCTTGTCCCAACTCGCCGAGGCCAGCAGCTTCCCGTCCGGGCTGAAGGCGACGCAATTGACCCCGCGCTTGTGCCCCTCCATCGTGGCCACCGGCTTGCCGCTTTCCCCGTCCCACAGGATCACGGTCCCGTCCCAACTCGCCGAGGCCAGCCGCTTCCCATCCGGGCTGAAGGCGACACCATGGACCTCGCCCTGATGCCCTTCCATGGTGGCCAGCCGCTTGCGGTTGTCCACGTCCCACAAGATTACGGTCTTGTCCCCACTCGCCGAGGCCAGCCTCTTCCCGTCCGGGCTGAAGGCGATGCCATAGACCCCGTCCTTGTGTCCCGGCAGAAACGCGGATAGCTGCGGGTGGCTCACGAAGCGGCGCAGCATCCCAGCCTGGGCATCAAGTGTCGGCACGACCCGAACCGCTTCCATGTTGACTAGGAGGGATGCATCGTAGGCTGCATTCTGAATCCGATCAGCGTTGGCAATCAGGCGCGTGCTCTCCGCCTCGCGCAGCAGCTCAGCTGCCTGCTTCCCCGCACGGCTGGCTTTCCACATGGACCATCCGGTAAGGGCTGCGAGAACGATCACGACGAACGCTGCTGCTCCCACGAACGCCGCATTGCGCCGGTTGCGCCGCTGCTGTTCGAGCGCTGCCCGTTCCCTGGCCTTTGCCGACTCCTCTGCCTCGCGGGCGTGACGGCTGTCACGGCTCTCCCTGACCACGCGGGCCAGCACGTCATGCGTTAGTTCGATCCGGCGCATGCTCTGCCGCTCGTCCACGCGCAGCAGGCGGCGACGAATCAGCGCATCGAGCGCTTCGGCGGTGACGCCGGGGAGGGCCAGCGCGTCCTCGAAATCGTGGCTATCGCGGTAGCCACGGTCGGTGATGAGCTCGTCCTCGACGAAGGCACGCACGCGTGGATCGAGGCCGGCCATGCCGCGCTCGTAGAAGCCGGAGAGAATCTCGCGGTCGGCGCCTTCCAGAAGAGTGGTTGTAATGCGGTCGAGAGTCGCCTGCTGGCGTTTGTGGTTCAGCTCACTGCATACCACGCTGAGCAGCGCCGGATCGATCTCGATCCTCGGGAAGTCCGACGGGTCGACCGGTGGGCTGGGCTCGTTCTTCCAGGCCAACCGGATGATCCGCCGCGCGATGTCGTCGTCAACGAGATGGCCGCCCGCGCCGCTGATCACCTCATAGGCCTGCGTGCCGCTCATCGCCAGAAGGCGAAAGCGGTTGTACATGAGAGAGGGCATCGCCTCCTTGAGCCCCTCCATCTCGGCCAGGAAGTCTTCTCGAAAGCTCAGCACCATCTTGACGGTTACGCGCTTGAAGTCGAAGCGTCGCACCTCCGTCGGCTCGGCCTCCAGCGCCTCCCGGACCGCGTCGGGCGGCCGGTTCTCCACCAGGTCACCCAGCTCGGCGAGGAAAGCCGCCGACCTGGCCCGCGATTCCCCGATCTCCTGGCCGACGGTGAAGATCTCCTCGAACTGATCGAAGACGATCACCGGAGTAACCGGTCGGTTGCGCTCGCTCCAGAATTCCGCGTCGCGCCGGTGGAAAAACGACCACAGAGTTTCGTCACTGGCAGGTTGAGCCGACTGGACCCCGTCTGCATCGCACGCCGCCCGTAGCTCGCCGAAGATTTGTTCCCGCAGCGCCGGCGCTCCCTCGGCATGGTCGAGCCGCACGTAGACGGGCAGGCAATCCTCCTCGCGCAACAAGGGGAACAACCCGGCCTTGAGCAGCGACGTCTTGCCCAACCCGGAGCGGCCAAATACTACGGTCAGCAACTCGCGCCTGACCAGGCGTAGCAACTCGCCTGACTCCTCCGACCTGCCGTGGAAGTACTCGCGGTCCGCCTCGTCGAAGGGATCGAGTCCCGGCCAAGGGTTGTCGCGGCTCAGGACCTGGCGTTGAATCTCTACCATCGCTGGCTCACGCGGCCCGTTGCCGGCGGTGGAAGGCGCGCACGAGTTCTACGAGCAGCGCGGCGGCGTCGGGGGTGACTTTCCCGTCCGGCAGGCTCCTGAATTGCGCTCTTTGAAATGAATCTGGCAGGGAATCGAAATCGAGGCGCGTGTCATCAATCACCACCGGCACGATGTAAGCCTCGTCTGGTGCCATCCCAAAGGCTAAGTCGTCTGCCACTCTCCACTCCCGCCAGAAGTATGAACGCCGGTTTTCCTCGCTCAGGCTTCGGCGCGAGATGACGGGCAGAAACAGAGAGCATCGCTCGATGCCACGCCGGATGGTGCGCGCCCAGTTTGCTCCCATAGGTATGGCGTCCTTGTCGAACCACACCTCCAGGCCCGCCGCGCGAAGATCATCGGTTAATCGGCTGGCGGCATGGAGATCCTCGGTTGCGTAGCTGACAAAGACCGCCCCGTTCGGGATGCTCCTTCCGCCTGTGCCAGCCTCCTCTGCCGCGGGCTCCGTGCTCTGAGCCGCGACGGGATGTGCGACGTGCCAGCGCTGCGCCAACTCCGTGACGAATTGTGCCGCGTTCATCGGGACCACCCGGGCGTCGGAGCTGAAGCTTTCGAGGAACAGCGTCAGCTTGTCATCATGTGCGATCTGGTCGCCTGCCAGAACATCCCAGTGCCCCCGCTTCTGTGACAGCTCGAGGTTCCTTGCGGTGCGCAGAAAGAAACGAGCAAGCCAGTCCTCAAAGCTGCATCCGAGGATGAGCAGATGGTTGCCGCGCAGCTCGTCGAAGAGCGTCTTCGGTTGCCGCTGCTTGTCCTGCATCGCGTGCAGGAACTCGAGCAGGTCGTCGTCGCAGATCGCGTAGTCGGGAGACGCCGAGGCCCGCCCCAGCAGATGGAACACCACCGGCTGCCGGAGGTCCGCCTTTGGTGAAGGGAGGTCGCGGACGCTGTTCGGCGAGTAGGCGATCTGTTGTGCACCGCCGATCGCGTCGGCGAGCAGCGAGTCGAAGGTCAACGAGATGAAGAGGTCGAAGCCCGGGATTCCGGCCAACGTCCGCAGCGATTCCGACGGTTTCAGCGCGGCGTTGCGCAGCATTCTGTGGATCTGCGCGTAAAGCTCCTCGCGCTCTCCCCGCCTGCGCAGATGCAAGGACACGACGTCGTTGAGATCGAAGCCCTCGGGAAGCTCCGCGGTGGGCAGGTTCAGATCGCCCGCCAGCCGCCGCGCTATCCAACGACAGAGCGGCACATCGCGGCCGTCTTCCTGAACCGTGACCAGCTCCGGACCGATCACCGGAATGACGGTACGGTCCTGGATGTAGTCCAGGAGGTTGTCCCAGAAATCCTCCCGCAAGCCGGCCATAGCCGCACACTCCTTGACGACTCTCTTGGCGTGGGTAGGGCGTTAATTATAGTCCTGCGCGTCACGGTTATGAGTCAGATCTTCATGACAAAAAAGGTTTCGTCTTCGGCTCGTCGCGCGGCTTACCAGGCTCCAAGGGTCGCCGTGACGGCATCCACGCTGACGCGCGGGCGAAACGCCGGCGTCTCGCCGCCCGCCGGGCGAGAGGCCGGTGCCCCCGCCGCGCTGACGAAATCGGGCTCCCGTCGACCAGGTCCATCGCTCCGCGTAGCAAAACTTCTGCTCTGCGTAGCAAAACTTCTGCTCTGTGTAGCAGAACTTCTGCTCTGCGTAGCAAGATTTCTGCTCTGCGTAGCAGAACTTCTCCTCTGCGATGGAGTGATCCGGTTTAATCAGAAACGTATAGATTACGAATGACCTTGTTACGTGTCTTATGACGAGATAACCACCAGTAACGGCAACTATTGAGCGAACAGATACATAGCCACGAACGGTTCGCCAGTCCACGGAAAACCCAACCAACCACAGAGACACAGAGATCACAGAGGTTCTTCTCTGTGTCCCTGTGCCTCTGTGGTTGAGAGCTCTTGATTCCCTCACCGCGCGATGAGAATCAAATCTCGCGACTCCACCGGATCGAACGGTGCCTTCAGATACGACCCGAGCGCCTCGACCGAGGCGAAGCCGGCGGCGCGAAAGATGCTGTCGATCTGCGAGCGTCGCCATCCGCGGATCTCCACGCGGCGCGTGGAGAGCAGCTCGATGGGTGGGTCGCGGTCGCTGCGCTGGCGGAAGGTTGCCGGCATGAAGATGACGCGGCAATCGGGCTGGAGGTCCATCGTTCTGAGTAAGATGATGGTTGCCTCTTTGTCGTCGGGATCGGGGAGAAAGGTCAGCGGCAAGGCGCGCTCCTTCTTTGCTTCGATCCGGTCGTAGTTGATCATCTGCAGCAGGAACGGCGCGCCGGGCAGGAGCACGCGGCGCAGGCCGGCGGCCAGGCGGGCGAGATCGTCCTCTTCGCGGAGGTGCGGAAAGACGTTGCCGATGCAGTATGCCGCGCCGAATTGGGTCCCGGCGACCGAGGCGATGTCACGTATGTCGCCTTCGAGAAAGCGGACGCCAGCCTCGTCCCCGGCGCGGCTCTTCTCGAGCATCGCCTGCGAAGAATCGACGCCGGTGACGTCGAATCCCTTCGATGCCAGAAAACGCGCGTGCTCGCCGGTGCCCGACCCGAGGTCGAGGATGCGCTTCGAAGGAGCGCTGCCGAACAGCTCTTCGAACAGCGGCCACTCGCGCTTCAGACGATCGTCCCAGGCAATCAGCCGGCTGTAATCGAAATTCGCGTAACGGTCATCGCTCATGGGGCCTCCGGAGGGGCGGTGGTCGCGACTCCGGCGCTGCGCGCCGGGGCACAGACAGAGTGTCTGTGCCAGTGGGCGGTGAACCCCCTACGCCTTCATCGCCGCCTTCACCCTGGCCGGCGTCATCGGCAGACGGAACATCCGCACGCCAGTGGCGTCGAACACCGCGTTGGCGATGACGGCGCCCATCGGGACGATGGCCGGCTCGCCGCCTCCCTGCGGCGCGAGGTCGTCGTTGGAGATGAGCAGCGTCTCGATGCGCGGTACTGCGGCGAAACGCGGCAGCTCGTAGGTATCGAAGTTGTTGTCGGCGATGGCGCCGCCTTTGAAATTCAGCTCCTCGCTCAGCACGTAGCCGAGCCCCATGGTGATGCAGCCCTCCATCTGCATCTTCGCCCCCTCGGGGTTGATGACGATGCCCATGTCCTGCGCGGCGACGACGCGCTTGACCGTGATGGTGCCGGTGGCGCGGTCGACGGCCACCTCCGCGGCCAGCGCGCAGTACGCTCCCGCATCCTCGCAGGCGGCGATGGCGCGGCCCTGTCCGGACGGCCCTGCCCCCGCTTTCCAGCCGAAGGCATCGGCGGCCGCCTTCAACACACGGAGCAGCCGGACATTCGATGCGTTCTTCAGGCGGAACTCCAGAGGATCGATCTTCGCCGCGGCGGCCATGATGTCGATCTGCGACTCGCGTGCGAAGACGTTCGTCCCCGCCCCGGGAGCGCGCCAGGGACCGGTGCCGAACGGATGCACACGCGGTCCGCCGCGGCCGATGTACGTCTTCAGGCTGACGTTCGGCACGTCGTAAAACATCTCCGCCGAACGGTCGCCCGCGGCATAGACGTGGTAATCCCAGCTCGTGATCTTTCCGTGGTCGTCGGCGGCCGAGGCGATCGTCACCACCGCGGCAGGACCGAAGGTATCGAAGAAGAACTCCTCACCGCGCGTCCAGTTCACCATGACCGGCTTGCCGGTGATCTGCGCCAGTTGCGCCGCCTCAACCGCCTGATTGGCGGCGCTCTTGCCGCCGAATCCGCCGCCGACGAAGGGCGTGATCACGCGAACGTTCTTCTCATCCAGGCTCAGCGTCTGGGCGATGCGCGTCCGCGCGCCGAAGGGGCTCTGCGTCCCCGCCCACACCGTCATCTTGCCGTCTTTGAATTCGGCGATGGCGGTATGCGGCTCCATCGGCGCGTGCGCGAGGTATCCGGTGCGGAAAGTCGAATGCACGACGTTCGCCGTAACGCTGCTGACGTCGCCGTGCGAGGCGCGCACCTCTCCGTCGCCGCCGTTTTTCAGGAAGTAGTCGCCGACCGATTCCGTATCGAACGCGGCCGCCGGTTGATCCCACTCGGCCTTGATGAGGGCAAGCGCCTGGCCCGCCGCTTCCGGGTCGGTGTGCAGAACCGCCACGAGGTCGCCTTTCTCCACGACCGTCACGCCCGACATCTCCTTTGCTTTTGAGGTATCGAGAGACTTCCGCGTCGCGCCGTGCGCGGGCGGACGCAGGATGCGCGCGTAGAGCATGCCCGGCCGGCGGACGTCGCCGGCGTACTTCGCACGCCCGGTGACCTTGTCGTGCCCGTCGCGGCGCTTGGTCGGCCGCCCGATCACCTTGAACTCCTTCAACGACTTGAGAGCCGCCTTCTCGTCGACGAGGCGGGCGATCTGCTTTCCCTTCGCCAGCTCGCCGTACGTCACCTTGCGCGCGCTGTCGCCGGCTACGGAGACGACGCCCTTCTCCACTACGAGTTTGTCGCGTCCCACCTCGAGCTTCTTCGCCGCGAGGTTCATCAGCACCATGCGCGCCTCAGCCGCGGCAGCGCGCACCGCCGGACCGAACATCCGCGTCGACTGCGATCCCCACGTCCCCTGATCCCACGGGCATTGGTCGGTATCGCCCATGACCATAGTGACCGCGTCGAGCGATACGCCCAACTCCTCGGCCGCCATCTGCGCCAGCGAGGTGTGGATCCCCTGGCCCATCTCGATCTTTCCGGAGAAGAGCGTCACCGCCCCGTTTTCATCGATGCGCAGGTAGGCGTTCAGATCCTCCGGGTAGCCGCGCCGCTGCGCAAACAGCTTGGCAGGCTTGGTGGTGATCAGCACGACGATTCCCCCGCCGACGAGCTTGCAGAAGAGGCGGCGCGAGAAGCCGCGACCCTCGCGGGTGCCCGGGATCGTGGTCTCGGGAGCGGCGAAGAGAACCGCGCGATGAAGATCGTCCACGGCAACGTCTGTATTGCGGCTGCTCATCGCGCACCTCCCTTCACCGACGCTTCCTGGATTGCGGCGATGATCCTTTGATGCGCGCCACAGCGGCAGAGATTGCCGTCCATCTCCTGCACGATGGCGTCGCGCGATGGGTGCGGCTGCTTCTGCAGGAAGGCCCAGGCATTCATCAGCATCCCCGACGTGCAATAGCCGCACTGGAATCCGCCGTGATCCATGAACGCCTGCTGCAATGGATGAAGATGCCCGTCATGCTCGATCCCCTCGATCGTGACGACGTTCTTCCCCTCCACGGCGGCGAGCGGCGTCTGGCACGAGCGGACCGCCACGCCGTCGACGGCGACCGTACAGGCGCCGCAGACGCCTTCACCGCAACCGTATTTCGTGCCGGTGAGATCGAGGTCGGTGCGCAGCACCCAGAGCAGGTGCCGGTCATCATCGGTGTCGAGAGCCACGGGCTTCCCGTTGAGCCGGAATCGTACGCTTCGTTTCAAGGCAGGATCCTCCTTAAATTACCGCCTACGATACGCCTCCATGCCGCGGATTACCTCGGCGAATACGTCACAGAGCGGGAAGTAACAACGCTCTTGCCGAGCGCGCTTGCCCGATCGTCCTGCTCGTTGCGCGATGCGTAGAGGCGATCGCCGAAGATGGCGAACTTCCACTGTTCTGTCCTGACGTTTCCCGCCTTCAGGAAGAGGACCGACGCTGAGTAATTCGAATCGCGCTCCGCCGCGACCGGGACGCCGTTGAGGTCTGCCCAGACGCGAAGCTCGACCTCCGGCTCGTTCACGAATCTGCCACGCGTGACGGCGAGCGTCGGTTTGACCTTGATGCGCAGCAACATCGCCGGTTTCCCGTCGCGCGTCGATGGCTTCTGCTCGAGCAGCGTCGCGCCGTTGAGATTGTCGAGCAGCATGGCCGAAGCATCCAGCGCATCGATGACATCGAAGACCGTAAGCGCCACCATCGCCGTGCGGGTGGGCGTGAGGATCTCCGGATCGCGCTTCTTCTTCTCCGCTTCCGCCTCCGCGGCCGCGAGCGCCGTTGGCGGCACGTGAATGTTCAACCCGCCGGGGCCGTCCTCGACTTCGAAGGTCGTCGCGGCATTGCGTGCAGCCGAGGCACCTTGCGTGTCGCCGCTGACCTGAACGGTTGCCGCGAAGGGAGCCTTCGCCGGATAGCGCCGGAGAACTTCCCGAAGATCGGAAAGCGGATCGGCAGCCGCGGACGATGCTGCCAGGGAACCGGCCAGCAACAGCAAGAACCTTCGTGACGCAATCATGACGTTCGCCATTCTAGATGGGTCGTATCCTTCGTCAGGTCATCGACGATGAAGACACTCTGCGCCTCGATCCTCCTCTGCGCGGCCCTCCCTGCCCACGCTCAATTCACCTCTCCGCTGGCGACCGGGGTGCGCCTCGATCCTGCCGGCCAGTCGATCGACCTCGGCAGCATGCCGCTGGGGATGGCGCTCGCGCCGGGCGGCGGTAAGGCCGCCGTCGTGCTGAGCGGATGGCGCGAGCAGGGCCTGCAGATCGTCGACCTGAAGTCGCGCGCTGTCACGCAGACCATCAAGCAGGAGGCGGCGTTCTACGGCATCGCCTTCTCGCCGGACGGGGCGCATCTGTATGTCTCCGGCGGCAATGACGACTCGATCTTCTGCTACACGTGGAAAGACGGCGTCGCCGTGCTGGAACGGAAGATCGTCCTCGGTAAACCGAAAGAGGACAAGACCGGCTCGTGCTATCCGGCCGGTTTGGCGGTATCAAAGAACGGCCGCTATCTCTACGTCGCCGAGAACGTCGGCGATGCGCTCGCCATCGTCGATCTGGCCACCTCCGCCATCGAACGACTCCCGACCGACCATTACCCGTATGCGGTCGAATTGGCCTCGGACGGGAACGTCTACGTTTCGGCCTGGGGCGCCGACACAGTCTCGATCTTCCACGCGCGCCCGGATGGAACGCTTTTTCGCAAAGCACGGCTGCACGTGGGGCGTCATCCGTCGGCTCTCGCAACGAACAAGTCAGGCTCGCGGCTCTTCGTCGCGCTGGCGGGGAGCGACCGCATCGCTGTCGTCGACACACACTCCCGAAAGATCGCGCGGATGTTGAGCGATCGTGCGCCGGGCGGGCCGCCGGAAGGGAGCACGCCGAATGCGCTGGCGCTCGACGAAACGAGGCTCTACGTCGCCGAAGGCGACAACAACGCCGTGGCCGTCTTCGACCTCGACACCTGGAAACTGGCAGGGCGGATCCCCACCGATTGGTATCCGACCGCCGTCGCCAGCACCGGCCGCGACCTGCTCGTGCTGAACGGCAAGGGACACGGCAGTCACGCCAATCCGGATGGCCCGACACCGGGCCTGGGGATTCAGCGCCCGCTCGGCTATGCGCTCGGGCAGCTCAACGGGACGCTGCGCATCACCGCGAAGACGACCGCGCTGGCCGCGTATTCGCGTCGCGTCGCGGTGGCGAACAACTGGAACGCCGGACGTCCCCCGCGGCGCTATCCGTCATTCAAGCATGTCCTCTACATCATCAAAGAGAACCGCACCTACGATCAGCTCTTCGGTGACCTGAAAGAAGGCGACGGCGATCCCGGCCTGGTCTTCTTCGACAGGACCTCGACGCCGAATCATCGTGCTCTGGCCCTTCGGTTCGGGCTCTTCGATCGCTTCTTCACCAACGCCGAGGTCAGCTCGCAAGGGCACATCTGGTCGACTGCCGCGTACGTCACCGACTTCGGCGAGAAAACGGTACCCTCGGGTTACTCCGACCGCCGCGGCGCCATCGACGGCGAAGAGATCGACGAGCCCGAGAACGGCTTCCTCTGGACGCTGGCGAAGAAGGCCGGCGTATCGTTCCGCGATTACGGCGAGATGGTGAACGGACCGCAGGGCTGGCCGAAGACGCAGGCGGAGCTCGGCGGCGACATCAGTCCGATCTATCCGCCGTTCAATGTCGAGATCCCCGACCAGAAGCGCGCCGATGCCTGGATCGAAGAGCATCGGCGCTTCGTCGCCGATGGCAACATGCCGGCGCTCGAGGTGATGCACCTCGCCTCCGACCACACCGCGGGCGGCAACCCGAAGTACCACTCGCCGCGGGCCTACATGGCGGACAACGATCTCGCCCTCGGGCGCATCATCGAGGCGTTATCGAAATCGCCGTACTGGCGCGATACGGTCGTGTTCGTGCTCGAGGACGATTCGCAGGCCGGCCCCGATCACGTCGACTCCCATCGCGGACCGCTGCTGGTCATCTCGGCCTACAACCGCCCGGGGACGATCCACCGTTTCGCGAACACCACCGACGTCGTCGCCGCGATCGAAGACATCCTCGGTCTCGATCGCCTCTCCAAGTTCGACTACTTCAGCCGGTCGCTGGCCGAGGTCTTCAGCGCGCTGCCCGATCTCACTCCCTACGCCGCGATCACGCCGGAAGCGAGTCTCGAGGAGATGAACCCCCCGAAGACCGCGGCCGCGAGACTGTCCGAGGGGATGGACTTCCGCGGACCGGACCGGATCGACGATGCGCGCTTCAACGAGCTGCTCTGGCTGATGATCAAAGGCGACCGGCCGATGCCGGCCGCCCAATCAAAAGCGTCGCTGCACCTGCTGCAGATCAGCAGGTGAGTCGACGGCGAAGCCGGCGGATTTGCCGCGTTAGCGGCAACGCGACGGTAGCCAGGGGTGCGAGCGTTTTTTGCGAGCACCCCTGGTAAAGAGATGCATGGTCCGGTGCCGCGTCAGCGGCACTTGAGTAATCGGGGACTCCATCCAGCGCCGCTGACGCGGCACGCTTTCTGATCGCATCGGGTTCCAGGGGTGCTCGCAAAAAACGCTCGCACCCCTGGCTACCGTCTTGAGCCGCTATCGCGGCGTCGTAACGGCACCGCCGACGCGGTCACGTTCGCAAAGAACGTAGCTTCCAATCTCCAAACACTTGCTGCAAGCTCAGCCAGGGACTCAGTGCAGCGGCCGCAGGTTGATGATCACCTTCAGAGTGTCGCCGAGGATGCGGAGGTTGCCGCTCACGCGGACCCCGTAGCGATAACGGCTGTAGTAACCGTCCTCGTATCCGCGGCGGAAGCCTTCGCGAAAGTAATAGTTGTACTGGTCCCGTTCTACATAAAGGCCGGCGTACCCGTAGTTGGCATCCTCATAGACATAAGAGTTTCGATAATCAAAGCGCCAGTGGTCTTCCCGGTCGGCCCGGCCAGTCTCGAAGCCCTCCTCATACCCGTAATTCACAGCGTCCTGCAGAATCTGCGCGGCGTAGCGATTCACCTCGTAATACCGCCCCTCACGCGAATAGCGAAAGCTCGGAGCGGTGTAGAAATACGGATCGCGGTTGTAATCGTACGAATTCTGAAGGGCAAGCTGCTGCTGGCGAAGGTGTTGGAGATACTGCTGCTGAAAGCGGTACTGCGCCGTGCGCTTCTGTTGCTGGAGGCTCCGAGAGCGCTGCTGGAAAACGTTCTGCTGTTGTTGCAGGTGCTGGTTGTACTGCGATCGCCATAGCCGCTGCTGTTCAATGATCTGCTGCTGCCGCTGCGCCGGAAGACGCTGCGGTTGCTGAAATGACGGCTGCGGTGAAGGCTGATAGACGGCCGGCGGCTGGGGCCTGTTTTGCCACTGCGGCGGAGGTTGAGGCGACGGAGGTTGCTGGTATACCGGCACAGGCTGGGGCTGCGGAACGGGTTGCGGTTGCGGCACGTGCCGAGGTTGATGCCCAGGTTGAGGTTGAGGTTGAGGTTGAGGTTGAGGTTGCGGCGCTAGCTGGGGTTGCGGGACGGGCTGCGGTTGCGGCACGGGTTGTGGCTGAGGCACCGGCCGAGGTTGATGCACGGGTTGCGGTTGCGGCGCCGGCACCGGCTGCGGCTGCGGCGCGGTTTGCGTCTGCGCGGTCGAAGTCTGCACCGCCCTCCCCCTCCCCTGTGGCTGCTGCGCCTTCTCATCCTTCTTCTGATCTTTCTGCTCCTGCTTCTGATCCTTCTTCTTGTCCTTTTCGTCCTTTTTCTTCTGATCCTCAGTTTGCTGTGCGTCCTGTGCGTACGCCTGTACAACCGGGGCGAGCAGCAGCGCCGCGGACAATCCGAGCGCGGACGCAATGGTTCTGGGTGTGCTCCTCATTGGGGACTCCTGTCAATCCTGATCCTGCGTGCGGCTGCGGAGGCGGCCATCGGGCGGGCTCGCACGCCGTTTCTTTGCATGAAACGCGCCGCTCTCATCCGTACTCGCTGGGGCTCAGGCGAGTTGCATAGCCAGCGCTCTACTCAGGATGCCGACGATCTGTTCGTTCATCGGCCGGTCCTTCACGGCAATCCGCACTGCTCTGCGCAATCCCATCGTGGAGGTGTCGCGGATGAACAGTCCGTGTTGACGGCATTTCGCAACGACCTCTTCCGCGGGCAGTCCGTCCGCCGGCAGATGACAGAGAAGAAAGTTCGCCGTCGATGGCATGACGTCGAGCCCGAGCGCCGTGAGGCCGTCACTCAACCGTGTGCGCAACGCGTGTGTCTGCCTGTATCGCTCCGCGTAATAGTCAGGATCGTCAAGGGCGGCAACCGACGCCACCTGTCCGGTCAGGCTGACCGCCCACGGCGGAGTGATCGAACGCAGCTTCTCGAGCAGGTGCGGGGCCGCGCAGAGGTAGGCGCAACGCGCGCCGCTCAACGCGTACACCTTCGACAGCGACTTGCAGATGACGACGTTCTCGCGGGTGACGGCGAACTGCTCGATCGACTGATCCGCGCCGATGTAATCGACGTATGTCTCATCGATCCAGACCAGCGTCGCCGCCGGAACACGCCGGAGAAACTCCTCGAGCTCCTGGCGCGGCACATGCGCGCCGGTTGGACTGTTCGGGTTCACCAGAACGATGAGGTCATAGCCGGGCCACTCCAACCGCAGCGGATCGAGACGGTATTGATCATCGCGCGAGAGGGCGACGCGGTCTATGCGGCATCGGATGACCTTTTCGAGCACATGGGCGTACTCGCCGTAAGTCGGGTCGGGAAGCAGCACGCGCGATCGAGGCGTGAGCCATTCGCGAAGGGCGAGATAGATGAGACTCGATGATCCGGCGCCGGGGAGAATGCAGTCGGAATCGACGCCGCGGGTGCGGGCAATGGTCCGGACCATCCCCTCGCATCCAACGGGCGGCGACGTGCGCAGGAGCCAGGGAAGGTGTTCGCTCAACGCGCTGATCACCCGCGGCGACGGCGGGAACCAGGCATCGAGCACGTCGGCGTTGATGACGGATGCGCCGCGCTCGAGGTGCTCGAAGCCCTCGCCGATCGCTTCGAAGAAGGCTCCGCCGTGAAAGCATTCCGCCGGTTTGTGAAACGGGATGGCCAGATCCCAAGCCGCCTCCTGCTCCAGGCGCGCCAGCAACGCCGGATCGATGCGCTCGCGAATCGCAGGCGCCAGTCCGCTCATGAGCACGAAGCGGATCGCGCCGGAGCGAAACTCGGCGCCGTGCGGCTGCAGGCCGGCCTTGACGTAGATGTCGCGGACCTCGCGCCGTCCGATGGCGATGATGCGCGTACCGCCATGCGCCTCGACCCAGCGAAGCGCGCCGTACATCAGCAGCGCCGCGGCGATCCCTCCGCGATGTTCCGGCACCACCGTGAGAATGCGGATCTCGTACGTCCGCGCATCGAGGGCGAACGGAATCTCCTCGCGCCGCAGATATTTGTCGACCGAATACCGGCCAATTCTCGGCGGGGTGATGCTGACGAATCCGGCCATCCCGCCGTCGATCGTGACCACGATGTAGACGTTGTCCCGGTCCAGCGGATCGGAAAGCCGCCCTTCGGCGTTCTCCGAATGCTGCCCCAGCTCGCGCGCGTACACCTGATGGCGAAGAGCGTAGATGGCGGGCCTGTCGTCGTCCATGGCCAGCCGGCATCTCATTTGACGCACCATACCGATCGGTATGGACTATAATTCCGGCCGTGAGCGAGTGTCAATACCGGCCGGTATGGTGAACCGGACAGTTCAGGATTGGGAGGATGCCGCCCTCGCGGCGATCGCGAAGGAAGGGCTGGCCTCGCTTGCCATCCCGAAGCTGGCCCGCTCCCTGAACGTGACCAAGGGAAGCTTCTACTGGCATTTCACCAGCCTGCAGGAGCTCGTCGAAAAGTCGCTGCGGCGGTGGGAGGAGAGGGACCAGATCACCCTCGACGAGTTGCGGGAGATCGCCGACCCGCGCCGGCGCCTGGCCACGCTCTTCGAGCAGGCGATGGAACAACGGGAGGCACACGGTCTTTACATCGCCCTGGCCTCATCCGCGGCCCCGCAAGCGGCACGGATCATCCGGCGCATCTCCAACCGCCGGCTGAGGTTCCTGATCGAGTCGTACGCCGAGGCCGGCCTCAAGCCTGCCGATGCCCGCGCCCGGGCGCTGCTCGCTTACACCGCCTACATCGGCGCGCTGCATCTGCGCCTGTCGAAGAAACAGGAGATCGATTCCTACGTCGCGCATGCCTTGAAGACGCTGATCCCGGCAGGACCACGCGGAACGTCGCGAGTCGATTGAAAGACCCATCCGCAGATGTCGCAGATGAACGCAGATAAGAGGCGAGCGCGCTCTTATCGCTCTTGCTACGCTTCCGGCGGAAAGCGGACCATCCCATCGCTCAACAACACAATGGAAAGCGGTCCGAGCCCCTGGTGACGGTGACCGTTCGCTGAGAGTTGCCGGGTAGCGGGATGACCTGTGCGTCTCGCTACCCACCCCTCCAGAGGTACGGGCACAGATCCCGCCCGACTTTTGTCCGGCACGATTTTCGATGTAGCATTGCGAAGTCCATGAGCAGCGAATCGCGAGCAACGAGCGTCGGCGGCACTGCGATCGTCTGCGCGATGATTACCGGCATCGCCGCGTTACTCCTGGCGGCGTCGAGCAGCACGGCCGGACATTACGAGGGGGCTGGCATCGCGCTCCTTGCCGCGGCGGTAGCGTTCGTCGGCGTGGCGAACACCGTCTTTCGTCATTGAGCCGATCGTGATCCGATTGGTTCTGGGTTGTCGGTTATCAGTTGTCAGAACGGCGTCGAAACGGAACAACCGACAACCGATAACGGACAACCAACCCGCTACCACGTATCCGTCGAATCCGGCGGACCGACGTCCGCGCCTACGTTGGCGGAGACATCGGTCACGCCTTTGACCCTGCGCAGCTTCTCGGCGACGTCGTCTTCCCCCTCGCCGGTGATCAGGCCGATCTCATGGAGGATCTCTCCGACTTTGAAGCCGCTCTTTTTCAAGTCTTCCGCCACATCCTCGAGCGGACGGTCGCCGGAAGTCGTCACCACCCACTCCTTTTTGCCGGCAGCCATGCGTACCTCCGATTGTACCCGTGAGCAGTTACGGCGCTTGCACCAGTCCGGAGCCGATGAGGGACGCCGGGGACGACAACGATTTCGCCGTCTGGAGCAGCTTGTTCCAGAGAAGCATGCCGCGCAGCGTCGCCGACGTCTCGGCCCACAACGCCGCGCAGCCGGCCACGTGCGGCGTGGCCATGCTCGTGCCGCTCTTGTAGCCGTAGCGCGTAGGTCTGGGAACGGAGGAGAAGATGTTCACGCCCGGACCGGCGATCTCGACCTTGCCGAGATCCGAGAACGTGGCGGGGATGAGATTGGTATCGACGGCGGCCACCGACATGATCGTCGGAGAATTCGCCGGGGCGCCGGTCGGTCCGGCGTCATTGCCGGCCGCGGCGATCATCAACAGTCCATTGTTGAGGGCCGATTGACCGGCAGCGGTGTAGTACGGCTGGACAGGAGTGCGGGGCGAGCCGAGGGACATGGAGATGACGTCGCACTTGTTGGCGACGGCCCAGTTCATCCCGGCCAGGACACTGCCTCCCACGCTGCTTCCGCTGTTGCTCAAGACCTTGCCGGCGTAGATGGCGGCGCGGTAGGCGATGCCGTAGCGCGGCGTTGAACCGGCGGGTGACTTCGGACCGCACGACGTCCCGATGCAATGGGTGCCATGACCGTGAAGATCCTGCACCGGCTGACGGGCGAAGGTGGCGCTCACGACCGTGCGGCCGGCGAAGTCGGGGTGGCCGAGGTCGAGGCCGGTGTCGAGCACGGCTACCTTGATGCCGGAGCCGCTCCGGCTGGCCGACGGCACATTGCAGGCGATCAATCCCCACGTCGCGCCGAGGGCCAGAGCCTGCTCTTCGTTCTGTGATGCCGGCGCCGGTGCCATGTCGCCGAGGTCTTTGGCGATCGTCTCGGCCGCGCGCAGGAAACCGCGGAGGTACTCGCCGGGGTTCGGGCTGCCGGTGCCTGCATCGAGCGCTCGGAACCAGGCGTCTGTCACGCCATCGGAGAAGACGAAGTACTCGGGATCGATCGAGGCGATGTTGCTGTCGGCCGGGACCTCCGCGGCCGCGGTCAAACCGCGTGCGCGCGCCGCGCCACCACCGATGAGGGCCACGCCGATCGCGGGAAAGACGACGGCGTCGGCGTCGGCGACGCTCTCCATCGCAATCGCCTGGTTCGCGAAATCGCGGGCGTCGGCGACGCGCATTCCCTGCGAGGCGGCGAAGGGCTTCGCGCCGGCATCCATCGCCCCCTCTTTGAACGTGGCCAGGTAACGGCCGGTCTGGAAGTTGTCATCCGCGAGCCCGAGCGCGGCCAGCAGCATCTCTTCGACCGATGCCGAGGTGCGGCTGCTGCTGTCATCCGCGGCGGCGGTCTTCGTGGTGCGGGGTCGCGTGGTTTTCCGGGTGCCCATGGCGTTTGTTCCTCCGATCGGAGAGAGGGACGTGTTTCCGCCATTCCCCTCACAATTGATAGTGACGGACGGCCGGAGCGGGTTTCGGTATCCTTCCGCAAAACGGAGGCGTGATGAGCACGACTCGCTCGAAGAGCCCGAAACCAGCCAGCGCGGCATACGCGGAGAAGCTGGCCTTGTACGAAAAACTCGTCGCCACCAATCCCGAGGTGACCCGAAAGGGCGACACCATGCCCTACACGTCGCTGAACGGTCACATGTTCAGCCTCTTCACCAAGGAGGCGATGCTGATCCTCCGGCTTTCGGAAGACGATCGGGATGCCTTCATCAAGAAATACGCGAGCAGGAATCCGGTGCAATACGGCGCGGTGATGCATGAATACGTCGAAGTCCCCGATGCATTGCTGGCAAAGACGCGGGAGTTGAAGAAGTACTTCGATCGGAGCTACGCCTACGTGGGCTCGCTCAAACCGAAACCGACGACGAAGAAGAAAAAGAGCTGACGCGGAGAGCAGGCGTCTCGCCTGCTCCCGACGGGCGTCTCGCCCGGCGGTGGTTTCCGTGCAGACTACGTGGATTGCTGAGAAAGAGAACGACGCAGCCCCGTTTAACTTGCCGCAAGCCCGGGAACTTGCACGGAAACCACCGCCGGGCGAGACGCCCGTCGGGAGCAGGCAGGATGCCTGCTCTCCGCGGCGTCGCTCCAGAGACCACTGTGCGCCCCGTCACCGGTGCGTGTAGCAGCGTCCTTGCAGTCTTCGAATCGAGGGGGCTACTGTCGCTTCGTGACACCGCGGCGCTGGCACTTTTCCAAGGAGACCTGGATCGCACTCCTGTCGATCCTCGGCATCGCCGTCTATCTCGTCGCGCGCTTCCTGTTTCACGTTCCGCCCCGAATCAGCAACTGGTCTCTCATCGCGGTGCTCCTCGCCGGCACTCCCCTTCTCTTTGATCTGTTGAAGAAGCTCATCGCCCTCGAGGTTGGATCCGATGCGCTCGCCGGGATCTCCATCATCACTTCCGCCATCCTCGGCGAATATCTGGCCGGCGCGATCATCGTATTGATGCTGGCGGGCGGTACAGCGCTCGAGCTGTACGCGACTCACCGCGCCTCCGCCGTCCTCTCCGCGCTCGCGAAACGCCTCCCGAGCCAGGCCCACCGGCTGACGTCTTCGGGAATCGTCGAAGTACCTACGGCGGAGGTTCAGATCGCCGACCGCCTGGTCGTGCTGCCGCACGAGATCTGCCCCGCGGACGGAACAGTGGTTGAAGGTCACGGAGCGATGGACGAGTCGTACCTGACCGGCGAACCGTTTCAGATCGCCAAAGCGCCCGGCTCCGAGGTTTTATCTGGCGCGATCAACGGCCCCGCAGCGATGACGATCGTCGTTTCGAAGCTGCCGGTCGATTCACGCTACGCGAAGATCGTGCAGGTGATGGAGCAGGCCGAGTCCCAGCGGCCGCAGTTCCGGAGGATGGCGGACAGGCTGGGCGGCTGGTACACGCTGCTGGCTCTCGTCGTTGCCGCGGCGGGGTGGATCATCGGCGGCGAGCCGCGGCGGTTTCTGGCGGTGCTCGTGATCGCCACGCCGTGTCCGCTGCTGCTGGCCATTCCGGTGGCCATCATCGGCGCGATCTCGCTGGCGGCGACGCGCGGCATCATCATCAAGAATCCGGCCATGCTGGAGCGCGCCGACCGCTGCCGGACGATCATCTTCGACAAGACCGGAACGCTGACGTACGGCAAGCCGTCGTTGACGGACGTCCTTTGCGCGCCCAGGTTGACCCGCGAGATCGTCCTGCGCCTGGCCTCGAGTCTGGAGCAGTACTCGCGGCATCCTCTGGCCACGAGCATTCTCGACGCCGCGCGCGCCGAGGGCATCGCACCGGTGCAGGTCACCGAAATCAGCGAGCAGCCCGGCGATGGACTGCGGGGCCGGTTTGACGGTGATGTCGTCGAGATCACAGGACGCAAACGGCTTGCAGCGAGCAGCATCGCCTCGGAATTGCCCCCGGTCGCTCCCGGCATGGAATGCATCGTTCTCCGCAACGGTGAGTACGCGGCCACGCTGCGGTTTCAGGACGTTCCACGCCAAGAGAGCCGTTCGTTCGTCGATCACCTCGTGCCGCGGCACCAGGTCAGCCGGGTGATGCTGGTGTCTGGCGATCGCGACGCCGAGGTGCAGCATCTGGCCGAGCTGGTCGGCATTCACAACGTGCGCTCCGGAACCAGTCCCGAGGAGAAGCTGGCCATCGTCCGCGAGGAGACCGCCAAAGCCCCCACCATGTTCCTCGGCGACGGCATCAACGACGCGCCGGCGATGGAGGCCGCGACCGTCAGCATCGCCTTCGGACACGCAAACGACATCACCGCCGAGGCCGCCGACGCCGTGGTGCTCGAGCCGTCGCTGGCCGTGGTCGATGAGCTGATCCACATCGGCCGCCGCATGCGCGCCATCGCCTTGCAAAGCGCCGTCGGCGGGATGAGCCTGAGCCTGATCGGCATGATCGCCGCCGCCGCCGGCTGGCTGGCCCCTGTCCCCGGCGCGATCGCGCAGGAAGTGATCGACGTTCTGGCCGTTCTCAACGCGTTACGCGTGGCGATGCCGGGGAGGGAGTTGAAGGATTTGGATTCGTGAATTGAGGTCGCGCGGTCTCGCGGTTACGGGGTCTCGCGGTTGCAGGTTTGTTTCCCCCGCGAGACCGCGCACCTCGCGACCCCGAACCCGCTTGTCTCAGACCTGGTAAATAATCGGCCGATATCGCGGCTCAGGAATCTCCTTGCCCGCCTCACGGGCGGCGGCGACCCAGGCGGCCTTCGCGCGCTCCACCTCGGCAAGCGCCTCTTCAGCCGAAGCCCCAAACGCGGAACAGGCTTCGAGATCAGGGATGTCGGCAATGTACCCGCCGTCTTCATCGCTGAAAAAAATGTTGATGTGGTAGTCCTTCACGACTCCCCCTTCATTCGCAGGTTGTAACGCTCGACGAGCCGAAGAAACTGCCGGATTTGATATGGCTTCGCCTCACCGCGGACTTCCTGCAGGTTCAACTGCTCTGCAATGACTTCATGCCGATAAATGTGATGACTACCCTCCACTCTGGCGAGATGAAATCCGAAAGCAGCAACGAGCACCGAAAAATCACGGAAACTGACGTTCCGCAGATGTCCGGCGGCGAGCCGCGTCAACAGCCATTTCGGATTCACGGAAGTGAGTATATGGCTCCAGTCGCGCTGCCCTTCGACGTGACTTCTCGCCAGATCGGGCGGTTATCGGTTGTCAGAGAGGCTCCCGTCATCTCGGGCTCCCGACAACTGATAACCGACAACTCCAGCCCCCGCCCTCTACCGCCAGACCGACAAAATCATCCCCGCCACCACGAACGAAACCCAGTTGTATGCCGAGTTGATGAACCAGAGCGGCTTCGGGGTCATCGAGAAGATGGCTGTGGCGAAACTCGTCGGCGCGGCGAAGCCGGCCCACACCAGCGTGCCGACGAAGACCCCGCGGGCGAGCGTCATCGGCGGGAAGTGGTTGATGATTATGGCCAGGATGTAGGAGATCAGCAGGCCGCAGAGGAACGACATAAAGAGGAGGATCGGCATCGCGCCCGAGCCTTCCTTCATTTTCTCTTCCGGGATTCCCATCAGCCGGACCCAGGGCTTCTTGAAGATGACCGAGTACCAGAGCCCGCCGAGGATGAAGATGGCCACGGCACTGGTCAGGATGGCAAGGTAGTTCACGTGCGGAAAGGACAGGGACATGTGCTCCTCCTTCTGCGTTTTCGTCTCGGAATAGGACAACGATACGCCGATGGCGGCGCACCGGCCAGCCCCTCATAGATCCGGCTTTTTGATTCGAATGTGAAATACGCGCGCGCCTCAGGCTAAAATCAACGTTCGCATGCTTCGTTCCATCATCGCCGCCACCGGGAGCCACATCCCGCCGATCCGGGTTCCGAACTCGGAATTCCTGAATCGCGATTTCCGCGCCGCCGACGGCTCGCGCATTCACAAGACGAACGAAGAGATCGTCAACCAGTTCGAAGCCATCACCGGGATCAAGGAGCGGCGGTATGTCGCGGATGGGACGGTCACGTCCGATATCGCCTACGCCGCCGCGGACGAAGCTTTGACCTCATCCGGCATCGACCGCGAGTCGCTTGACCTCATCATCGTTGCCCACAACTTCGGCGATGTGCAGCGCGAGGGGGGGCAGCCTGACCTCGTTCCCTCGCTGGCTGCGCGCGTCAAGGCACGGCTGCGCATCGCCAGGCCGAACGCCGCGGCGTTCGATCTCATCTTCGGCTGCCCCGGATGGATCCAGGGGGTCATCACCGCCGACGCCATGATCCGCGCCGGCGACATCCGCCGGGCCATGGTCATCGGCGCCGACACGCTCTCCCGCATCTCCGATCCGCACGACCGCGACAGCATGATTTACGCCGACGGTGCCGGAGCCACGATCCTGGAGGCGCGCGATAACGGCAACGCCGGCATCCTCGCCCACGCCACGCGCTCCGACACGCTCGACCACTCCACCATGCTGACGATGGGTCCGTCGTCGATCAAAGACGAGATCCACCTCGAGGCTCTCTTCCTGAAGATGGAAGGGCGCAAGCTCTACAAATACGCGCTGCAGACCGTGGCCGGATCGATGAAGGAATGCCTCGACAAAGCCGGCATCCCCCTCCGCGACGTCTCCAAGATCCTCATCCATCAGGCCAACGGCAAGATGGACGACGCCATCGTCTCCGCGCTTTACGACGCCGAGAAAATGACCCCGCCGCCGGACGTGATGCCGATGACGATCTCCTGGCTCGGCAACAGCTCCGTGGCCACGGTGCCGACGCTCTTCGATCTGATCGCGAAAGGCCAGTTGAACGGCTACACCTTCCATCCCGGCGAGATCATCCTGTTCGCCTCCGTCGGCGCCGGGATGCACATCAACGCCTTCGTGTACCGGATGCCGTGAGAAGGTTGCTGGGTTGCTGGGTTGCTGAGTGACTGGGTTGAGCGGTCTCGGGGTTGCGCGGTCTCGCGGTGTTTCTATTCGAGACTCGCATTCGTGACCTGAAACCCCACCGCGAGACCGCGAGACCCCGAAACCGCGCAACCCAGCAACTCAGCAACCCAGCAACCCAGCAACCACTCCGATGCAACCCATCCCCGCCTGCGGCGTATCATCCACCGGGAATTCGTCTCTGAATTCGAAAAGGAGAGCTGCATGCGTCGAGGACTGCTCGGAATTGGAATCATCCTTCTGGTGGCGGTGAACGGGTTCGCGCAGAGCGCGGACGACATCATCGCCAAGTACATCGCAACGGTCGGCGGCAAGGACCGCATCGCCGCGGTCAAATCGCTCCGGCGCACCGGCAAATTCACCGGTGGCGGCGGATTCGAGGCCCAGGTGTTCGAACAGAACCAGCGGCCGAACAGCGTCCGGCAGGAGTTCGCCATCCAGGGGATGACCGCCGTCAACGCCTACGACGGCACGACCGGCTGGAAAATCGACCCGTTCGAAGGGAAGAAGGACCCTGAGGCCCTCAGCGAGGAAGAGCTGAAATCGATCATCGAGGATTCCGATCTCGACGGGCCGCTGGTCAACTACGCCCAGAAGGGCAACAAGGTCGAGTACACCGGCACCGAGCCGGTGGAAGGCTCCGAGGCCTACAAGATCAAGGTGACCACCGCGTCAGGCGACGTGCGGACGTACTTCATCGACACCAGCTCGAATGTGCCGACCAAGATCGAAACGCACCGCATGGTCCGCGGATCCGAGCGCGTCTACGAGACCATCCTCGGCGATTACAAAGAGGTCAACGGCTGGTACCTCCCCTTCTCCGTCGAGAACGGAACGAAGGGGAGCCCGAACAGGCAAAAGGTCACCTACACGAAGATCGAAGCGAATGTGCCGATGGCCGGCTCGCTGTTCGCGAAACCAGGAAGTGGAGGGGTGGCAGTGAGTGCCCCAGCCGCTTCTGCTCCTCCGCCATCGACGCCTGTAGCGCAAGCAACCCCCACCCCCACCACCCCACCACCCTCCACCCCCCCGACCCCCGTCAAGGTTGACTCCGAAACCATCTCCGGCCTCGGCGCGCGCAACATCGGCTCGGCGGCGATGAGCGGCCGCATCGCCGCACTCGACGCCGTGCAGGAAGGGAACCGCCTCACCGTCTACGTCGGCGCGGCCAGCGGCGGCATCTGGAAGTCGGTCAACGGCGGCACGACCTTCAAGCCGGTCTTCGACAAGCAGCCGGTGCAGTCGATCGGCGCCGTCGCCGTCGATCCGAAGAATCCGAAAACGATATGGGTCGGCAGCGGCGAGGCCTGGACGCGCAACTCCGTCTCCTACGGCGACGGCGTCTACAAGTCGACCGACGGCGGCGACAACTGGACCAACCTCGGCCTGCCCAATTCCGAGCGCATCGCCAAGATCGCCATCGACCCCAGCGACACCAACACCGTCTATGTCTGCGTCCCCGGAAAACTGTGGAGCGACAGCGACGACCGCGGCGTCTACAAGACCGCGGACGGCGGCAAGTCGTGGACAAAGGTCCTCAAGGGAGCCAATGCCTCGACCGGCTGCTCGATGCTCACCCTCGACCGCGCCAACCCGAAGACGCTCTACGCCGGCATGTGGGATTTCCGCCGCAAAGGCTGGACCTTCCGCTCCGGCGGTGAAGGACCGGGCGCGCCGAGCGGCAGCGGCCTGTTCAAGTCGATCGACGGCGGCACGACCTGGCAGTCGCTCGACGACAAGTCGGCGGCAGGCCTGCCGACCAAACCGTGGGGACGCATCGCCGTGACCGTGGCTCCGTCGAATGGGAACATCGTCTACGCGCTCATCGAAGCCGAGCCGCCGAAAAACGGGCTCTATTACTCCCAGGACGGCGGCAAGACCTGGCAGGCACGCGACCGCAGCCAGATGATGATCTGGCGTCCCTTCTACTTCGCCAACCTCATCGTCGATCCGAAGGACCCGAACAAGGTCTACAAAGCCGGCGGCGGTCTCATCGCCTCGAACGACGGCGGCAAGAGCTTCAGCGGCATCGGCAACGGCGGTCACGGCGACTGGCACGACGTCTGGATCGATCCCGCCAACACCGACCACCTCATCGCAGGCGACGACGGCGGACTCTGGTACTCCTATGACGGCGGCAACCGCTGGTGGAAGGCCGACAACCTGCCGGTCTCGCAGTTCTACCACGTGAGCGTCGACATGGCTCAGCCGTACCACGTCTACGGCGGCCTGCAGGACAACAGCTCCTGGGTGGGCGACTCGCAGTATCCCGGCGGCATCACCAGCGCCCGCTGGGAGAACTTCTACGGCGGCGACGGGTTCTGGATGTTCGCCGATCCGAGCGATCCCGACTACATCTATGCCGAGGCCCAGGGGGGCGAGATCGGACGCGTCAATCGGAAGACGCACGAGACCCGGCCGATCAAACCGCTGCCGCAGTACAAGGAAGGGAAGCTCCGCTTCAACTGGAACACCCCCATTCACGTCTCCCCCGCCGGTACCCTCTACATCGGCGCCCAGTTCCTCTTCCGCTCGAAGGATCACGGCCAGACGTGGGAGCGCATCTCCCCCGACCTGACCACGAACGATCCGGAGAAACAGAAACAGGAGCTGTCGGGCGGCGTGACCGTCGACAACTCATACGCCGAGATGCATACCACGATCTTTGCCATCGCCGAGTCGCTGAAGAACAGCGACGTGGTCTGGGTCGGGACCGACGATGGAAATGTTCAGGTCACGCGCGACGGCGGCAAGTCGTGGACGAACGTCACCGCCAACATCACCGGCCTGCCGAAGAACGCCTGGGTGTCATCAGTCGAGCCGGGACACTTCGACGACGGGACGGCCTACGCCACCTTCGACCTGCACACGTTCGGCGACATGAAACCGTACGCCTACAAGACTTCCGACTTCGGGAAGAGCTGGACGCCGGTCATCGCCGCCGACGCGCAGATCCACGGTTTCGCCCACGTGATCAAAGAGGATCTCGTCAACCCCTCCCTCCTCTTCCTCGGCACGGAGCAGGGCCTCTGGGTCACGCTCGACAGCGGCAAGCAGTGGGCGCAGTACAAAGGCGGCGACATGCCGAACGTGGCCGTCGACGACCTGGCCATCCATCCGCGCGATCACGACCTCATCATCGCCACGCACGGCCGCGGAATCTGGATCGTCGACAACATCACGCCGCTGCGCGCCCTGACGCCGGACGTGCTGGCGAAAGACATCGTCTTCCTGCAGGCGATGCCGGTCGTGCAGCGCATCCCCGCCCAGGGCGGCTGGGCCAACGGCGACGCCGCCTTCGAAGGGCCCAATCCTCCCGACGGCGCGGTCATCACCTACTACCAGCGCACGCGGCACATCTTCGGAGACCTCTCGATCGATGTGACCGACGCCTCCGGCAAGAAGATCGGCACGATCCCCAGCAGCAAACGCCGCGGCCTCAATCGCGTGACCTGGTCGATGCGTCTCCCCGCCCCGAAGGTGCCGTCCGCCGCGATCGCCGCGTTCAGTGCCTCCATCGGCCCGCGCGTCCTGCCGGGCACGTACACGATCAAGATGACGAAGGACAAGAACGTCTACACGACGCCGCTCGCGATCGCCACCGATCCACGCTCGAAATACACCACCGCCGACCGCCAGGCGCAGTGGGATCTGGCCAACAAGCTGTACGCGCAGCTCGGCGAGATGACCTTCGCCGTCGACCGCATCAACAGCGTCCGCACCGCCCTCGACGACCGCGCCTCCAAGCTGCCGGCGGCCGACGCGCTGGCCAAGCGCCTGAACACCGCATCGTCTGACGTCGATGCGCTTCGCCGCAAGATCGTGGCGACAAAGGAAGGGGGCATGATCACCGGCGAGGAACGCCTCCGCGAGAACCTGACCGACCTCTACGGCAACGTGAACTTCTTCGAAGGCCGCCCCGCCCAGACCGAAGTCGAGCGCGGCGACGCCCTCAGCCGCGAGCTCGGCGACGTCGTCCACGACTTCGATGGCTGGACAGCGAAGGAGCTGCCGTCCATCAACGCCGGCCTGGCAAAGAAGAAGCTCGACCCGATCACCCCCCTGACCCGCGCGAAGTGGGACGCCGCCAACGGCGGCACCCCCGGCGCCTCGGCGCCGAGCGAAGAGAGGATGGATCGTTTCGAAAGGGACTAACCCACGGTGAGGGAGCGTCGCCGAAGGCGGCGGCGCTCCCTTGTTTTTTTGTTCTCTGTACTAGTAACTAACTCCTAATTTCTGCGCGCGACGCGAAGATTTCGGTTGCGCGCGGAGGCGCGCCGCACAATTCAGCCCCGCGCTCGGCGCAGCGCGAGCGCGGGGTATCGGTAGGGATGTGAAGTGCGGCCGCGGAGGCGGCCGCCACAGGAGCTGGTGTATCGCGCTTCTGTAGCGAAATCGGGAACGCCAATGCGTTTGCCAGCCTGTATGGTCTAATCGCATAATGTTCCGCTGTTTTCGAAAACGCTCCTGTGCCGCGCGCCGACACGCGATGCGAATGGAGACCCGATGAGGCGTTCCGTCTTCGCAGCAATTCCGATCCTGTTCGTGGCAGCAGCCTCCCTCGCCGAAATCTCCGGCGAACATCCCGTGGCTTCCCCGGCATACGGGTCGCCATGGGGGGAGCGAGTCGGAGCCGCCTCGGCATCTGACGGACACAGCTTTCTCGTCGTATGGCGCGACGAGTATCGCAACCGGGGGTACGGCAACATGCGGGTCTACGCCACGCGGGTCGACGCCGCGGGCCAGGTCCTCGACCCTCTCGGAATTCGCATCCCGACGCTCACGACGAATCCCACGCAATTCAACGTCGTCTATCTCGGTAACGCATACCTCGTTTGCTGGAACGAAGGGGATGGCAGCAGCACCACGATCCCGGCACCTCCCCTGGTTGGCGTCCGCATCAGCGCCGAGGGAAAGTTGCTCGATTCCACGCGTGTCATCGTCCAATACGGGCGCCTGAGTCTGGGAAGCGTGGCCAGCAGCGGTAGTCGAACCATCATCGTCTCCAACAGCGGAGGCCTGACGGTCACCGTCCTCGACCGCGACGGCAATATCGTCGATGGTCCCAGGGCGCTCACAAATCCCGCCGGCTCGGGGAACGAGACCGCAATGACGTCATCGAACGGACACGGCTTTCTCGTTGTCCGGACGCTCGCGAACACCACCTACGCGACCACACTCGACGCCAACGGCACCACCCTCTCCAGTGCACTGGCCGGCACCGGCACTCTGTGGGGAACTGTCTCCGATCTCGCTTCCGATGGCGACGGCTACGTAGCCATCTTCGGGGTTCCCGGACAGATGGCCGCAAAACACTTCGGCCCGAACGGCGAGATCCTGGAGACCTCGGCGATTCCTCTCCAGCAGGTTTCCCGGGGATTCGTGTTTGCGGGTGACTCATACCTGCTCATGGACGGCGATCCCGTGCAAAACTCGATTGGCATCCGGCGGCTCACACGAACTGGTCAGCCGGTTGGCGGATACAGCCCGATCGCGAGCGCCTCCAACTCCGGGAGTACTTCTTCGTTCACAGCCACCATGGCGTCCGGCGGATCCATCGCCCTCGCGGGATGGGTGGAGCAATGGGGAAACCGCTTCAACGGCTCTGTGATCGAGGTGCCGTCCCTTGCGCCATCGGAACCGTTCTTGATCGCTCGTGCCGCAACAGCGCAAATCGCACCAGACGGTGCATCGAGCGGCATGAACACAGCCATCGTCTGGAATGAAGACGACGGCTTGTACGTCGGGCGGCTCACGCTCGATGGGCAGCTCTTGGATGGCCGAGGCATCCGAGTCAGCCCTCTGAGCGCCACCCAACCGCGAATTGTCTTCGATGGAGAGAACTACATCATCGGCTGGAGAGAGCACACTCCGACGGCTCCCTACACGGTCATCCTTAAGGTAGCGCGTTTCGTCCCCGGCAGCGGCGCGTTGCTCGATCCTGGCGGCATCGCCATCACTGAGAACAGTTATGAGTTGTCACTCACACCGGGCGCGAACGGAACGCTCCTGGCGTGGTCAGAAGGCAAAAACGTCGTCGCCACGATCCTAAGCCGTGATCTGTCGCATGGTCCAGCGGTCACCGTCAACCCTTCCGAGATGGTCGGCGGCGGCGCGATCTCGGCAGCCTGGAACGGATCCGAGTGGCTTCTGACGTGGGTGAAGGAGTTGCCACCTCCGGTTCCGAACAACTGCGACCCGCCATCGTCATGCCTCGAATATGGTGATCCATGCCGCCCGCCTGTCCGCCGAACTGGTGCTGCTCGATCCGACACCGATCGTCGGTCTTGGACACGCCCGCCGGGGACGGCGGGCCGATCGCCGCATCCGACGGCGACGGGTTTCTTATCGCCTGGTCGCGCTACACATCCTACCCCTACGATTACAGTGTTTTCGCCCAAAGGATTTCGCGGTACGGCGCGCTCCCTGGCACAGACCAACGGCGTTCGCCTCATTGCCGGACAAGTCAAGAGGCATCGCCTGGGATGGCCTCCAATACGACGTCGTATTCACCGCGACGCACAACGGGTTCCCCACCGCGCTTTACGTCACTCATACGGCCGCCCAGGGAGCGCTCGAAAGCCTCACGCCGCAGGCGGTCGTCAGCCTGAGCTCGAATCCTGACGTCTCATTAATCGTCACCGGAACGGGCAGCATCGCCATCACCTACACGCGCGTCGGCGTCGAGCCTGAGTACGGCGACGCCGAACGTGTGTTCATTACCGCTCCACACCTGCTGCGCGCACGCGCGGCACGCTAGCGCCGTCCAGGTACCAGGCATCCTGAATTTCCGGGGCCAAAATGGCAGCACGCCCTCAGGAACCAGAACACGACGCGCTAACTCACGGTTCTTAGACCATCATTTGCAGCTGAGTCGGAGGCGCCTCAGCACGGTAGACTGCCGGCGATGGGCGACATCTCGGAAAACGGAACCGGCGTTCTGCCGGAGGCTGGCAGCGGCAACGACGGACAGCGCTGGCTGGCCGGCGTGCCGGCCATCGGCGAGCGGCGCCTGACCGAGGAGGAACTGGAGGGGCTGAGCGCATTTCAACGCGAGCTCACGAGCGCGGTGGTCAGGACGTATGGCGGCTTTCTGGCGCTCCTGGCATGGGCCACCGTGACCCAGTGGATCACGATCGCCCCCCTCTTCCGTTGGACGCCGATCCTCGTTCTCCTGCTCTTCATCGCCCGAGGGGGCGGCATTCGCGCGGCGGCCATGCTGCGCTGGCTTCGGGACACGAGGGCCGACGCGCGCGACCCGGTGGTCCTGATCGGTCTCGGGCCGGCTGCCGAATCCTTCATCAGCGTCTTGACCATTGGCGGGCCGGAGCGGCTGACGGTGTTCGACGACCAGGAAGCGCTGAGCGTGGAGGTGCTGCAGCGCTCCGGAATGCTCTGGACGTACAACGGCCGGCGCACGGTTCAGCCGATGTTCGTGGCGCGCTCGCGCACCTCGGCGGCGCCACAGCACGCACGGATGGCCGCCAACTTCGTCAAGCCGCTCGAAGGTCTCGAGGGGGTGTTCGCGCATGAGCGTCCCCTCGACGAGCACGAGCGGGAAGAACTTCGATCGTACCTGACCGGTGTGCCACCGCTGCGCATGACGGTGGCGCTGGCCATGCTGCTATTCGGCGCCGGATTGATCTCGCTCGCCCTTCGCCCGCTCGACGTCATCGTCATGACCGGCGGAGCCGGCCTCCTGCTCATCGGCGTAACCCGGCTGTTCGCGCTGGCCTCGCGGATGCGCATGATCCGCCTCCTCGGCAATGACGAACGCGCCGGCTTCGCCGTCATCCTCCGGCAGGAACAGGATGGATCGCTCGGCGCGCCCGTTGAGGTTCTCCCCTTTTCGCGCCGCCTCTGGACGAAGGATGGCGCCCCCGCGCTCTGGCGAAAGATCAGTGGAGAACGGTGAGGCGGGGCGCGCAGTCGTGGTTGAAATCAAAGCTGGTACTGAAAGACGGTATCCGAAGAATCTCTAAAACCATTTCAGCTTTTCGTTGGCGTCGCGTTCTGTAGACAGGAATCAGATCTCGATAAATGTCAGTGGATCGGAATAGACGGACGCCGGCGTCTCGGGCAGACTGGAGAGGTTATTGAGTCTGGTGTCGTCTGCTTCGGTCTGGAGATGAAAGTGCCCGTTTGGTGACGTCACCACCCTTACGTCTGCGCGCTCCCCGTCTTCGTTCGTATAGAACGTATAGTCGCCGCTCAGGATCTTGCCCATCGCCGTGTAATCGCCGAGGATCCACGGTGTTCCGCCGTCGTTGCCACTCACCGCGAAGATGAACGGCTTGCCATTGTGACTCGACCTGGTGACGGACGTGATCTGGTAGTCACCAGGCGCCAACCCTGGCGTGGTGATTTCGGCCAGCAATGCCGCGCTTGGGATGATGCAGGCATGATTGCCATTTGAATAATACGCCTGGACCTGGAGCGCTCCGGCGACACCGTCCAGCGGCCCTACGCTGTTTTGACAAGCATCTCCGATCTCGTTCCAGTTCGTCGAATTTGGCGGGGTCATCTGAAACCCGGAGCCCTCCGGATCGGTTGCCGCCTCCACCAGTTCATGGCTGAAGGTCGTCATAATGTTCTGTAGGTTGCCGTCGTTCTTGATCCATCCGAACCATACGTTTTCATTATCCCCGCCATGGGCGAAGGTATGCTCTCCTATGTTCTTGATGTTGACCGGCAGGACCCCTTGGGGCAGAAACACCATGTAGAGATTCGGCCCTCCCATGGTGGGCTCCGGAAGATTATTGTCTGTTGCTCCAATGACCCGCCATATGAAGCTTCCAATATCGGAGTCGAGGAACGGATTGGGCGGTTCGTCAGAGATGGCCACCCCGCCGGGCCCGGCAAGGACCGCGCTCAGCACACCGTATTGCTCGAGCCCGAATAGGTATTGACTGGCAAGGATCTGATCAACCGCGGTCATCACCGACGTCGTCGATGGTGTCGTGGACGGCTGTGCCCACTCCGCGCCCCAGAAGAGAATCTGCAGCGAGACATGCGGAATCACGCTGCCTTTGACGGGGACTGCGGTCGAGCCCGCGGGAGGATCTCCGGGCACGCTGAACGTGGTGGCGGCCACTCCCGTGTCCGATCCTGCACCGCCGCCTCCCTTCGGGACATCTCCGCCGCCGCCACGTGGGACGACGCCGCGACCACTGGCCATGATCACACTCCTGCCGGCAGACGGTGGGGCCAGAGGAATGATGGTCGGTTCCATTCGGGCAAGGGCCGATTGTCTCCCGCGCGCGAGAAGCTGATCCACGGAACGAACGTTTGCCATAAGTGTCTCCTTGCCTGGACGATCTCAACAGTACAGCATCCGTTGATGTCCGGATCATAAACTTCATCAATGGAGATTGATCCGCCCTTCGACCTGCGGACGTTCTCGGATGGGATGGAAGCCGGTGAGTTGGAAGGGGTGGACACCCCTCACGGCGTGATGCGGTCGGGGGGAGAGCTGGTTTGCCCTGCACCAACCCGCTCGTCGCCGCATCGCAGAGTGCTACCCTGGGCGTGAGGACTGGCGCCGCTGAAGCGCAGATCCGTTCGGCGGAGAAACAGAGGATCGATCGACGTGGACTGTTCGCGACGCAGCCGCAAACCGGCAACGATGAACCAACCGCCTCCTGCAACGCTGTTCCAATGAGCCTACGGCACATGAAACACGATACAAGAGTCCGTCGCAGGCAACCGCCAGGCTCACGTCCCTTTTGGGTGGTCGTTGTTGTCGCGGTGATTGCCACTGCCTATGCAGCAGATTACGGGGTGCTGTATGTCTGGCCTCCGATTTTCCGGTTGCCGACCATTCTGTTCGCTGGTGGCGCATTCGTAGCGATCGCGCTATTGCTCGTTACATTGGCCAGGGAGCCTACCGAGGACAGCGATCCGAATGCGAACCGTGACTCGGGGAGCCACCTGGAGAAGCACCATCATCATGGCCATAAGTCAGGACGCAGCTAACACTTCGGATTCGACGGAAGAGCCAACGGTTTCTCTCCGTGGAAGCTTGCTGCGTTGCCCAGCAACTGGGTCCGCGCTTCGAAGAGCTCCAGCAGTGGCAGCAGGTTCCAGCCCTCTTGATCGCCAGCGGTTCTTCCCGGTTTGCGGCGGCGCAGATAGCGTCCAGCGCTCGGCCTTTTCCTCGGCAGCCTGATCGGGCTTCTGGTGCAGCCGGGTTATTTAGACATCTATACGATGCTGAAGGTTACGGACGGGAGCTTCGTGATATGAACAACCAACCAGAAAGGGAAGTTCAAAGCGCCGGTGAGTCCATGAGTGGGCTCCGCGAGTCCACTACTAGACTCCAGAGCTCAGTACTGGACTCTAAGAGGTCAGTACTGGACTCCACGAGGCCAGTACTGGACTCCACGAGGTCAGTGCTGGACTCCACGAGGTCAGTACTGGACTCCACGACGTCGGTACTGGACTCCACGAGGTCAGTACTGGACTCCACGAGGTCAGTACTGGACTACACAAGGTCAGTACTGGACTCCACGAGGTCAGCACTGGACTCCACAAGGTCAGTACTGGACTACACAAGGTCAGTACTGGACTCCGGAATCCGCCGCGCACTCGGCCTCCCTCGAGAGTCAGTTGTCAGTGGGTAGTGGTGAGCGTGAGGGTGCGGCGGCGCCAAGCGTGCTTGAGGATTGTATGACGGAACGCATCGGCCCGAAGTCCGACTTACGTACAATCGCGTCCCATGCTGAACCGACGCGATTTCGCCCGCCTCTCCGTCACCGCCGCCGCCGTCGCCGCCACCTCCCCCCGCATCGCCGCCGCCGCGCCGCGCCCGAACATCATCAAACCGAAGCGCCTCTCCCCCGGCGACACCGTCGGCCTGGTCCTCCCCGCCAGCGCCGCCTTCGAAGCGGACGAGATCGAGTTCGCCAAGGAACAGATGGAGGCCATCGGCTTCAAAGTCGTCATCGGCCCGCATGCCTTCGACAAATGGGGCTACTTCGCCGGCCGCGACCGCGACCGCGCCGATGACATCAACCGCATGTTCGCCGACGACACCGTCTCCGGCGTGGTCTGCTACACCGGCGGCTGGGGCTCACCGAGAGTCCTCCCCTACCTCGACTACGACCTCATCGCCCGGAAGCCGAAGGTCCTGATCGGCTACAGCGACATCACCGCCCTCCTGAACGCCGTGCACAAGAAGACCGGCCTGATCACCTTCCACGGCCCCGTCGGCGGATCGACCTTCGACCCCTGGACCCTCGAAAACTTCCGCCGCGTGATCATGACCCCCGACCCCGCCGGCGTCCTGCCGACACCGTCGAAGAAACCGAACGAGCTGGTCGACCGCACCAACCGCATCCTGAAACTGACCAAAGGCACCGCCACCGGCCCCCTCATCGGCGGCAACCTGACCATGATCGCCTCCCTGATGGGCACCCCCTACCAACCCGACACGACGAACGCGATCTTCTTCCTGGAGGACGTCCACGAAGAGCCCTACCGCATCGACCGCATGCTCACCACCCTCTCCCTCGGCGGCCTGTTCGACAAAGTCGCCGGCATCCTCTTCGGCCGCTGCAGCGACTGCGGGGTAAAGGGACCGAGCTTCAGCCTGGAAGAAATCCTCCGCGACAGGTTTGCTGCCTTACCCGTCCCCGTCCTTTCCGGCCTCTCTTTCGGCCACATCGAGCAGAAGCTGGTCCTCCCGATCGGCGCCCGCGCCACCCTCGACGCGGATGCGGGGGTGGTGCGAGTGGAGGAGGGGGCTGTGGGGTGAGGGGATAGGATTGCCGGGGGCTCACAGCTAGATTCGACGTATGGATAATCGTAAACATAGATCTGTCAATCCTGAGGCAAGAAGGCGTGCCGGTCATGTGCCCCACAACCCGTTGACTAAACACTTTCGACGCTGACCTTCCATAAATAGTGGTAGAGAAATACGCGTCTGCGTCACTCCTACCTAGGAAGCGATCCAGAACGTCATGAGATGCACTTCTCGTCCGATTCCGGCTGGAAGTGCGTCTAGCTCTGCTTCGCGTGAAGCGTCTGGTGTACTCCGTCCTCGTGCAATAATACCGGGAACAATTCGAGCCCAATCCTGATTGACACCTTTACATCGGCGGTCCCTTGCGTAAGCTGAGCGAATTGATTAACAGCCCGCTTGTTCGTTCGTACTTCGCCTCTCTGTTGGGGGTCGGCTACGACTCCGATCGCGAACGATCTCTTAACAAGACGCTGGTCGTAGCCACGATTTTCTTGACCATAGCCTCTGGCTACACGACTTGGGTCGGCCTCGATGCGTACGTCCCCGGCCTAATCGCTTTCTTTCTTACTTTAGGCTTGCAAGGTTTGGTCTTCGCCTCTTCATGGCGTCTTGGCGCATCGATAAATACCCGGGCATTTCGGATCCCTTTGCTGATCATTTTTGTTGTAACTGTCGTTACATCTGTATTTTTTTCATACGCCGCACTCCTTGATAACGTCTACCGCCCCAAGGCGCGAGAGCACGATCAACTGCAGCGCGGTCGATTGACCGGCAGCATTATCGCTGCAGACTTGGCGAAACGGCAAGAGGCAGTCGCCAACGCGCGACTAAAGACATTTCGAGCCTTACTCTCCCAATGGCATACTTCTGCAACGAGCGCGACATCGGGCCTGCTCGCTCGTAAGGCATCGGAAGTAGCGCGCGTCAACAGCGAACATGATCTATTACTTCGCACAGCCCAACGAGAGACTGACACCGGTGGCACACGGGTAACAATCAACGGCCGACTGTGGGTTACGCCCTCTGGTCATGGAGATTACGCTCGCAGCTATGAGTCCGAGGCAGATACCTACTTGTTTAAGACGCTCGCGCCCGCTCAGAAAACCTTCGCAGACATGCTAGCGGCGGCAGGGCAAGTTGACGCATTGACAGACAAGATGATTCGGTCGACGGAAGAGGTCACACCAGCCAACGTAGCAGAACTATCCAGCGCCCGCGAACGTTTTCTCGCTCTCTTGCGCCTGGATGCTTCTGGCCCAATATCAGCGCCTGACATTCCAGCGAATCTACTCTCCGAATCGACGGACATCGAGAGGTTAACAACCGGGGCACCAGCACAGGATGCCACTGCGACCGTGGCCGCCGCAACAAGCGTCGACTCTATTAAGGGGGAACTGCTTGAGAGAGTGCGCGCTAACACCGTTCTTGATCTACCCGCTCGCACCCAAATGCTTCAACGTGTCGATGACATAGACAATCTAAGTGGACCCGATGTGCATCCGTTCGCGCTTGCCTACGGGGAGCTCAGGCGCGGAAACATTCTTGCCTTGGGATCATTGATCGTGGCGATTGCTATCGATGGCCTGATATTCATGTGCGGTCTATTGGCGGCCCGGCCTCAATCGTACCTGGATATGCGAAGCCCCAGCGATCTCTACAACATACAAGAGGTAGCCATCGAGACCGTCATGGCGCTGGACTTGGACGACATCGACTTAAGCCTGGTTCGGTCGCCGTTCGTGAAGCGCGGCGTAAGCCTTTTGAGGCGCGCAGAGGTGGATGTCGAGTTGGCTTACGATGGTTTTACTGCGGTCGTCTCCGCAGAGGCTGCGCACGATTTACGCATGATTGAGGTCGGCTTGCTGCTCGCGCTCGACCTCGCTCGTGAGCTGGCCGATGGCCGCCTGGCCTTTCGTACCAGATTCGTTTTGTGGCTAGCCGACAAGGTAGAGCGCGGGACAATTCACGAAACCACTCTCGACGAGATTGTGTCAACCTTTAACGGAGAATATCCCATATGAATCGACCACTGAATCCAATCGAGGCCGCAAAATCAATCCTAGAAGGGCTGTCGTGGTCTGACGCTTTTTACACCACAGTCGCGATCATCGGCGTATTCATATTTTATACGATTGCGGCGCGGCGGCCATCTGGCGAAAAGCCAGGTTGGTTGTCAGTAATGTTCTGGCTGATCGCGCTAGTTGGGTGGGGGTTTGAAATGTATATGGTCACCACTGAGAAGATAGCATCTGGCGGGGCTCTCGCGTGGTCATTGCTAATAGTTGCGGCGATCGTGCTTACCTTTGCTATCCCAGCGCTAACACGCCGTACGCGGCTATACGAACGCATCACGTCCGGCTTGGCGATAGCACTGATCGGTTTTGGTATGATAGCGAGCTTTGGGCGTGGGTATCAACCCTTGGGATATGCCCTCGCAATGGGGCTCGTGTTGGGTCTGATACTTGGTATGTTTCTGTCCGTACGGCGCAATCTCGATCGCGATCTTTCTTCTATGTACGAGAACACCAACAAAGAGAGTAAACGCGAGCGCAAAGTCACTGAAATCTAAATTACGCGGTTATTTTGACTCGACACTCACCGGTTCATACGTCAGTGGTGCGCAGGCCAATCTACGAAAAGCAGAATCGTGGCGTTCCTATCAATTTCGTTCTCCCGAGTTGTCACACAACCCTGGAGAACCGTCGACTGAAAACCAACGTCGGCCAATCGATCTTGAATATACGATGCCCGAAGATCGGGTAGATCGTCGTTTGCAAATGACCTCGTGATTGTCTTCTGACGTAGCTCGGGAATGAACTGATTCACATTAGCCCCGGCGGCAGGATAATAGGTGATTGTCTTCGGGGCATCGCCAACCAGAGCGCCGATGATAGGCTCGGTGTTGCCGACGATGTCCGCACTGCCCCGAACATAGATTCTAAAAGGAACTCTTCCCTTTGCGAGTACTGCAGTAACGTCGTTCTGGAACGCTGCTAGTGCGCTACGGAACTCTTCGCCAAATTCATCCTTCAAATACTTGCCAGGCCGGAAAAACACTAATTCGCTTGCTTGGGCATCCTTCAAATCGACCATGTAGTAGGCGCCTCGATTCCCTTTGATCACCTCGTTATTGGCATGGCGTCTGATATTGAATTTTGCTTCATCGAGACCGCTGTCCATCTTCACGTGAAGAGCACCTACTATCACCACAATCGGCGGAATCGGTTCGTCGACGACTGGCCGGTGCGCAACAATTGCGGAATTATCCCGGTTCAGCCAGAAATACCCAAATACCGCACCAATAATAGCCAGTACCAGGAATAAGAGCCAGGGCGCGCGCAGAGCGAACTTCCAACCGCTTGGACCCGACATTATCTCGAGATGGGAGTGAGCGTCGAGAGTTTCGCGGTCTTCCGGTGTCTGAGTCGGAATCGGAGCCGAAATGGGAACCACAATCTGAGGATGCTGTTTGGGCTTTTCGATATCTGTGGATCGCGCGATGGTGACGCGTCGAACTATGATGCCAGTTCCGATCGCGACAAGCGTAACCATCGTACCGAGTGTAAATGACGGCCAATCCACAGCGCTCCCAGCATTCATACGAACGGGTATTATCGCTTAATCCTTTATGGATGTCACGCTCGGAGCCCAAGGGCGGCATACGCTCTATCCGTCAGTAGCGTCGCCGCTGACGAACGATCCGAACATGGCGAGGTCTCGCGGAGGCAAACCTCGTTCGCGTGAATCGCGGCGATTTTCGTCGCAGATCATGCGTCGTTGTGGTACGTCCGAGCGATTGCGAGAGCCCGTTAGATTAGCGTACTTCGGCTAACTTCCCCTCCAACTCCGCCCACCTCGCGTACAGACGATCGACCTCCGCTTGCGCGGCGGTTACCTCGGCGAAGCGTTGTTGGAGGGTGGGGGCGTCGGCGGCGATGGCGGGGTCGTGGGCGGCGGTGGTGGCGGCGGCCAGGCGTTCCTCGGCGGCGTGGACGGTTGACTCCATCGAGTCCCATTCGCGTTGCTCTTTGTAGGAGAGGCGTTTGGAGCGCGGTTTGGGAGGGGGCGGGGCGGCGTCGCGGGCGGCGGCGCGGGGGCGGTTGGACTCCCATTGCGCGTAGTCGGCGAAGTATTCGGCTCCGCCGAGACCGTCGAGGGCGAGGATGGAGGTGGAGACGCGGTCGATGAGATAGCGGTCGTGGGTGACCAGGACTAAGGCGCCAGGGAAATCGAGGAGGGAGTCTTCCAGGACTTCCAGGGTGGAGATGTCGAGATCATTGGTCGGCTCGTCGAGGACGAGGAAGTCAGCGGGTTGGAGCATGAGTCGGGCCAGGACGATGCGGGCTTTTTCGCCGCCGGAGAGGCGGGATACCGACGTCTCGAGTTGTTCGGGGCGGAAGAGGAAGCGTTTGGCCCACGATGCCACGTGCAGGGTACGGTCGCGGTAGACGACCTGGTCGCCTTCCGGAGCCAAGGCGCGTTTCAACGTCAGCGTGGGGTCGAGGCTTTCGCGGTTCTGTTCGAAGTAGACGACGCGGAGTTTGTCGGCTTTCTCGATGGTGCCGGCATCGGGGGCCAGCTCGCCGGTGATGGTGCGGAGGAGCGTGGTCTTGCCGGAGCCGTTGGGGCCGAGGATGCCGAGGCGGGTGCCGGGGGTGAGGAGGATGTCGAGATCGTCGACCAGGAGCTTGTCGCCCAGTTGTTTGCGGAGCCCGCGGACGAGCCAGAGGCGCTTGGTCTTGCGCTCGGAGGCGGTGAAGTCGATTTTGGCGGTGCTGGTGGTGCTGCGCGAACGCGATTCCGCCAACTCGCCGATCAGCCCCTCGGCGTTCTGGATGCGCGCTTTTGCCTTCGTCGTACGCGCCTTCGGGCCGCGGCGGAGCCATTCCACCTCGCGGCGGACGAGGTTGGCCAGCGTCTCCTGGTAGGCGGCTTCGTTGCGCAGGAGCTCGTCGCGGCGTTCGAGAAAATCCGAATAGTGGCCGTTGACCTGGAGCAATCCGTCGGGATAGATCCGGTTCAGCTCCAGCATCCGGCGCGCGGTGTTCTCGAGGAAGTAGCGGTCGTGGCTGACGACGACGAAGGCCTTCGGTTCGCTCTTCAGTAACGCCTCGAGCCAGAGGATGGCTTCGACGTCGAGGTGATTGGTGGGCTCGTCGAGCAGCATGACGTCGGGCTGGCGGGCCAGCTCGCGGGCGATGGCGAGGCGTTTTCGCCAGCCGCCGGAGAGGGTGGCGGTGTCCTGGGTGCGGTCCATGAAGCCGGACTTGCCGAGGGCGATGGCGACGCGCGTTTGTTTGTCGTAGTCGTCGAGGAGGTGGTCGTTCTCGAGGCCTTCGAGGAGGACGTCCTCGATGGTCAAGCCGGGGGCGAAGATGGGATCCTGGGGGACGTAGCCGATGCGGACGCCTTTGCGGACGGCGCGGTTGCCGGAGTCGGCCTCTTCGACGCCGGCGACGATTTTCATGAGCGTCGACTTGCCGGAGCCGTTGGGGCCGACGAGGCCGACGTGGTCGCCTTCGAAGAGGGAGAAGGAGAGATCGTTGAAGAGCGGGCGCGAGGTGTAGGACTTGGTTAGGCGCTCGCAGGATAGGAGGACGGGTGGGGGCATGGAGGCGGGGGTTATAGCAGATGACCTGCGGTGTTGTCGGTTATCGGTTGTCGGTTGTCGGTTGTCGCGGGTGGAACGGTGGGGGCTTCGATGGAAGCCCCCGGCTTAATCCGGCGAATGCGCGGCTTCGCCGCCGGGCACAGACAAGAGTGTCTGTGCCACATTGGTCCTGCTTATCGCGGCCTTCTCTCATGTACCAGGGACAATGTGCCTGTTCCACATTGGATCCGGCGAAATCTTCACACTTCAGCAATTACAGACGAGCAATGTGGCACAGACAGACACTCTTGTCTGTGCCGTGCGACGAAGCCGCACGTGGAGCGCGGGCGGGACGCCCGCGCTCCCAGGGGAACTATTTGTCGTTATGCAGCTCTACGAATTCGTAGATGAAGTTGCCGGAGCCGGCGGCGTCGGAAAATTCGTTGATGACGACGCCTTTGGCGCAGCCGGCGCCGGCGCCGCTGCCGGGGTTGGCGAGGGTGGTGGCGCCGACGCGCCAGTTGGAGGCGATGTTGGCGGCGGTGCAGGGATCGATGCGCTGCAGGTCCTGGTTCGCGCCGGAGGCCTCGGAGATGGTGGGGCCGTCGATGACGGTGCCGCCGGCGTTCTTGAGGGTGTAATTCTCGCTGCCGTTGATCTGCGGGAAGGCGCCGGCGGTGGTCAGATAGACGACGTTCGCGCCGAGCGTGACGCCCCAGAAGGTCTGGAAAGCGGCCTTGGTGGCGTCGCGGCCGATGACGACGTAGCCGTTCGCGGGGATGACCGTGCCGGCAGGGATGGTGTAGACGACGGCGGCGTTGGCCTGGGTGACCGTCCAGCCGGAGATGTCGGTGCCGGCGACGGAGTTGTTGACGGTGACGGAGACGGCGGTCGACGTGCCGACGTTCAGCGCGGCGTCATAGGCTTTGGCCGTAAGCGAGTGTGATGCGTTCGTGGTGGTGGTGGTATCCCAGCTCCAGGAGTATGGCGAGGTGGTGTCGGTCGACTGCAGCACGCCGTCGAGATAGAACTCGACCTTGGTCACACCGACGTTGTCCGAGGCGGTGGCGGTCACCGAGACCGTACCGCTGACCGTGGCGCCGTTCAGCGGCGCGGTGATGGAGACGGTCGGCGGCGTGACATCGCCTCCGCTGTTGTTGACCGTTACGGAGACTGCGGTCGAGGTGCCGACGTTCAGCGCCGCGTCATAGGCCTTGGCGGTCAGCGAGTGCGAGGCGTTGGTGGCGGTGGTGGTATCCCAGCTCCAGGAGTATGGAGAGGTGGTATCGGTCGACTGCAGCACGCCGTCGAGATAGAACTCGACCTTGGTCACACCGACGTTGTCCGAGGCGGTGGCGGTCACCGAGACCGTGCCGCTGACCGTGGCGCCGTTCAGCGGCGCGGTGATGGAAACGGTCGGAGGCTGCGTGTCAGCTCCACCGGCACCGGCCAGCCAGGCGATGCCGTTGGCGACCATCAGGCCGTTGTCGTAGCTCGGATCGTTGTAGCCGAGGAACGTGGAGTGGCCGCAGCTGTTCGTGGCGTCCTCGGTGACGGAGGAGTCGGCGATGGCGGCGATGCGGCCGGAGCCGTAGGTGGAGGTGGCGAAGGTAACGCCGGTCGAGGTGTCGTGCGTCGACGTCGTCTTCCAGACGTGCCCCTTGGCGGCGCCGGTGAGGGTCATCGACGACGAGCCGAAGAGCCCGAGGCCGCGGCTGGATGACGGCACGCCGAAGGCGCCGGTCCAGATGATGGGCGAGCTCGTGTCGGTGGTGAAGTTGCCGTCCGGATGATCGTCGAACCAGCCGAAGGTCTTGTCGGCGGAGTTGTCGTTGTAGGTGATCCCGAAGAGGCTCGGGCTGCCCATCAAGGCGTTGAAGACGCCGGCGGCGTCAATGCCGTCGTTGTTGCGGTCGGCGCCGGCGTGGTCGGCGATCATGAAGAGGCCGCCGCCGTTCTGCACGAAGTTGCGAATGGCGGCGATCTCGGTCGAGGTCAGAGCGATGTTCGGCTCGGGCATGACGAAGATGTTGTAGTGGCTGAGGTCCTGGACGTTCGTTCCGTCGCCGTAGCTGATGCGCGCGCCGACCGGAAGCGACTCCACGTGGAAACCTTTTTTGACCAGATCGACGCCCATGGCGGAGTGCGCGCCGTTCCAGTAGGTCTCAGGGGTCGTGGAGGTGATGCCCGACTGATCGGGCGTGGGAAAGCGCTGCGCCGTTCCGCACGTGTCTTCATCGAGCGTCCAGTCGGCGTTGCCCGCGGTTTGGGCGTGGGCGGCGTCGAAGAGGATCGTCTTCTGTTGCGCGGCGGCACTCGATGCCACCAGGACCATGAGGGTGACCAGGAAAACCGAGAGAGTCCGTTGAATCATCATTCCTCCATTCATTCATTCAGCGGGTGGTCTGGTATTGACCACGCGAGCATTCATTGACCCGTGAAGTGTGCAGTTATTGACCAGAGAAATCCGAGTTGCTCAGGGAGACTTTGAGGAGAACATTTGTGAGGTGCACGTGAAGTGCCGAGCACGTATCCTGTCGGCTGATGCGTGTTCTGATCCTTGGCGCGGGGGGAATGCTCGGCCACAAGGTGTGGCAGATCTTCCGTGATCGGTTCGATTGCCGGGCGGCGGTGCGTACCCGTTTGCCGTTGGCATTGTTCGATGATGACCGCATCATGGCGGGAATTGACGCCGCCGATTTCGAGCGCGTGACACGGCTGATCGGGAAGGTCCGGCCGGACGCGGTGATCAACTGCGTCGGTGTGGTGAAGCAGTTGGCGGCGGCGCATGATCCGATTGCTTCGATCACGTTGAACTCGCTGTTTCCACACGTTGTGGCGCGGGCGTGTGGGGAGGTTGGGGCGCGGATGATTCATATCTCGACCGATTGCGTGTTTGCGGGGACGCGGGGCAATTACCGCGAGAGCGATGCCCCCGACGCGGCGGATTTGTATGGCCGGTCGAAACTTCTCGGCGAGGTCGTTACAGAGGCACAGACAAGAGTGTCTGTGCCACATTCACTGCTCGGCGAGGTCGTTACAGAGGCACAGACAAAAGTGTCTGTGCCACATTCACTGCTCGGCGAGGTCGTCACGGAGGCACAGACAAGAGTGTCTGTGCCACATTTGACCATCCGGACGTCGATCATCGGACGGGAGCTGCGGACAGCGAACGGGTTGGTTGAGTGGTTCCTGTTGAACCGCGGCGGCGCGGTGCGCGGGTTCACGAAGGCGGTCTTTTCGGGGGTGACGACGACGACGCTGGCGGAGACGCTGGCGGACGTGATCGAGCATCATCCCGATCTGAACGGGCTTTATCACGTGGCGGGGGCGGCGATCACCAAGTACGATCTGCTGGTCATGCTGAACGAAGCGTTCGGCGCCGGAGCGGCCATCACGGCTGACGACAGCGTCGTCATCGATCGGACTCTCGACGCTGCGCGATTTAGCGAAGCGACCGGATTGGGTCCGCCGGCATGGCGGGAGATGATCGCCGCGCTGGCCGCGGAGTCGCCGCAGTATGAGCGCTGGAGAACGACAGAATGATCCTCGACGGTAAACGGGTGCTGGTCACAGGCGGCACCGGGTCGCTCGGCGCGACGGTGGTGCGCGCTCTTCTGCGCGGCGACATGGGCCGGCCGGCACGCATCACAGTTTTCTCGCGCGACGAGGCGAAGCAGAACGACATGCGCCTGTCGTTCCTCAACCGTCCGGCGGCGACGGATGAAGTGATCTACGCGAACCTGCAACAGGTTTTGCACTTTCGCATCGGCGACGTTCGCGACTATCCCGCCGTCCGCGCCGCGGTCGAGCAGGCGGACGTGGTCATCAACGCGGCGGCGCTCAAGCAGGTGCCGTCATGCGAGTATTTCCCGATCGAGGCGGTGCAGACGAACGTCCTCGGCGCGGGCAACATCGTGCGGGCCATCCGCGAGAGCGGCGCGCATGTCGAGGTGGTGGCCGGCATCTCCACCGACAAGGCCTGCAAGCCGGTGAACGTGATGGGGATGACCAAGGCGCTGATGGAGCGGATCTTCGCCGAGGCGAACCTCGAGTGCAAAGCCACACGGTTCGTCTGCGTGCGCTACGGCAACGTCATCGCATCGCGCGGCTCGGTGGTGCCGCTCTTTCTCGACCAGATCGCGCGCGGAGGTCCGGTCACGATCACGACAGAGGAGATGACGCGATTTCTGCTGTCGCTCGACCGCGCCGTCGAAACGGTCTTCGCGGCGATCGAGAGTGCCCGCCCGGGCGAGACCTATGTGCCGCGCGTATCCGCTGCGCGCATCATCGATGTGGCCTCGACGCTGATCGACGGCCGCGGCATCGACATCACCATCACCGGCGTCCGGCCGGGGGAGAAGACGCACGAGATCATGGTGTCGGAAGAGGAGTGCCACCGCACCATCTCCCGCGGCGAGTACTACGTCATCCTTCCGATGTTGCCGGAGCTTCGCGATCCGGAGGCGCTCACGCCGGCGCTGACGAGCGAGTATTCGTCGTCCGCGGTGAATCTCGAAGGGGCCGCGCTCCGCGATGCGCTGGCACCGTTCATGGAGCATCGATGAAAGTCATGACCTGGCTCGGTACGCGTCCCGAGATCATCCGGCTGAGCCGGGTCATCCCCCATCTCGACCGAAGCGCCGAGCATGTCGTCGTCCACACCGGGCAGAACTACGACGAGAATCTGAGCGACGTTTTCTTCCGGGAGATGCAGATCCGCCAGCCGGACGTTCACCTCGGCATCGAGGCGAGCTCGTTCGGCGCGCAGGCGGCGCAGGTGATCGAGAAGTCGTTCGACTTTTTCACGCGCGAGCGTCCCGACCGGGTGGTGATCCTCGGCGATACGAACAGCGGTCTGGCCGCCGTCAGCGCGGCACGGCTGGGGATTCCGGTCTTTCACATGGAAGCGGGCAACCGCTGCTTCGACGACCGCGTCCCCGAGGAGATCAACCGGCGCATCATCGACAACTGCAGCGACGTGCTGATGCCGTACACCCATCGCAGCAAGGAGAATCTGCTGGCCGAGGGGTTCGAGAGGAAGCGGATCGCCGTCACCGGCAACCCGATCTTCGAGGTGCTGCAGTTCTATCGCCCGCAGATCGACACCTCGGATGTGATGGCGCGGCTGTCTGTGGCGCCGCAAAGCTTCTTCCTGGCCACGCTGCACCGCGCGGAGAATGTCGACGGCGAGGAGCGCCTTCGGGGATTCGTGACCGCGCTCGACCGCGTCGCCGAGACTCATGGATTGCCGATGCTGATCAGCCTTCACCCGCGGACGCTCGACCGGCTGCAACACTTCGGCATCGACCTCGGACCGCACATCCGGGTGATGAAACCGCTCGGCTTCTTCGACTTCGTCCGCCTGGAGATCGAAGCGGCCTGCGTGTTGAGCGATAGCGGTACGGTTCAGGAGGAGTGCTGCATCTTCGGCGTCCCCAACGTCACCCTGCGCGACGTCACCGAGCGCGCGGAGACGATCGAGTGCGGCAGCAACATCCTGACCGGCGGCGATGGCGCGGCCATCGAGAGCGCCGTGGCCATCGCGCTGATGAAATCGCCCTGGACGCCGCCGGCGGAGTACTTAGTGCCGAATGTGTCGCAGACGGTGGCGAAGATCGTGATGAGCTATGGGATTTAACTTAAGCGATTCGCGGCCGGAGCGCTGGCGTCTCGCCGGCTGGTGCAGCGGCGTCTCGCCGCTGCGGAGGTTATAAGCAAATGTATGGAGTCTTGCCAGACCGGGGGCGAGACGCCATGTGAGAACCGTAGCCCTTGGTTTCAGCGGGCGAATGCGCGGCTTCGCCGCCAGGCACAGACAAGAGTGTCTGTGCCGTCTGTGCCACATTGGCCGCCGCTTTGGCCAACAGTCTGTGCCGCGCCACATTGACGAGCCACGAGGCCTGAGGCCACTAGCGACGACTAATGTGGCACAGCCCACAGCTGTCCAAATTAGGTTGAGAAAGCGCTGGTTCCCCTGAGCGTACGAGTCATTTTGACGGGAAAGTGAGATCGACCCCCTCAGATGCTGTCCAAATTGAGCGAGAGTTGAGCGGGTTGAGGGA
>DATMNC010000087.1:0-19378 GCA_035569395.1 Thermoanaerobaculia bacterium
CCGTCGATGGTGATCGGACCGGTGGCCCGCTTGATGTCGTACGTGATGGCCGGCTCGCGCGTCTGCGCATACGCGACGGCGGGCAGACAGACGAATAGTGTGAGCCAGGCCACCCGGCGGATTGTCTTCATGGTTCGTTGAGACGCATCGTGCAGCCGAAAGTTAGCGTCTCGCCGTAGCTGATTCATTTCCTTCACCCCTCCGTTGTACGAAGTTGTTCGTAAGTTCAGCGAAAAGGTTTCAGGAAGTGCTGTGTGCTACTTTTCCTCCATGAGAACGACGATTGCCGCAGCCCTTCTCCTCGCCGCCTCCCATGCACTCGCGCAACCGAGCGCCCCCGCCGCGGCACCAAAAGCGCTCGTACTTCGCGCCGCGCGGATGTTCGACGGCACCTCGGACAGCGTCATCCAACACGGCGCGGTCGTCGTGCAGGGCAACCGCATTGTCGCCGCCGGCGGCAGCGTGACCATCCCGGCGGACGCGCAGGTCATCGACCTCGGCGACGTCACGCTCCTCCCCGGCCTGATCGATGCGCACGTCCATCTCACCGACCAGAGCGGCGAGAACTACTACCTCAACTATTTTCAGAACCTGATGCGCCAGCCGGCAGAGCAGGCTCTCCTGGCGACGACGTTCGCGCGCAAGACCATCGACGCCGGCTTCACCACCGTGCGCAACGTCGGCGCGAGCGACTACATCGACGTCGGCCTGCGGAATGCCATCAACAACGGCTGGGTGGTCGGTCCGCGCATGCTGGTGGCGGTCCACGCCATCAGCGCCACTGGTGGACATGGTGACGGCGACCCGATTCCGCCGTCGAAGGGCATCCCCTCGCTCGGCCCGATCGACGGCGTCTGCAACGGACCGGCGGAATGCCGGGCCGCGGTGCGTTACCAGATCAAGTACGGCGCCGACGTCATCAAATTCATGCCCTCGGGCGGGGTGCTGTCACTCTCCGATCCGGTCGATGCGCCGGAGTTGTCGCAGGAGGAGATGAACGCCATCGTCGAGGAGGCGCATCACTGGGGCCGCAAGGTGGCCGCGCACTGCCACGGCGACGCCGCGGCGAAGATGGCGGTGATGGCCGGCGTCGACTCGATCGAGCACGGATCGTTCATCAAACCGGACACGCTGGAGATGATGCGCGACAAAGGGGTCTATCTCGTGCCGACGCTGATGGCCGGCGATTGGCTGATGGCGCGCCTCGACAAGCTCCCGCCGCCAATCGCCGCCAAGGCCAAGTCCGCGATGGCCGCGCGCGACATCATGTTCCGAGCCGCCCTGAAGACCGGTGTAAAGATCGCCTTCGGCACCGACGCCGCCGTCTACCCGCACGGCCTGAACGGCCACGAGTTCGCCCTCCTGACCGGCCTGGGCATGTCCCCCGCCGCCGCCCTCCACTCCGCGACGACGGTCGCCGCCGCCCTCCTCGGCGTCGACGACCGCGCCACGCTCACCGCCGGCAAGTTGGCGGACATCATCGCCGTCCCCGGCAACCCGCTCGACGACATCAAGGTCATGGAGCGGGTGTCGTTCGTGATGAAGGATGGGGTGGTGGTGAAGGGGGGACGCTGAACTACGCGTTCGCGTTCGCACCGCCACCGGGGTTCGCTCCGCCTCCAGGATTCGCCCCGCCAGGGGGTTTTGCCTGGGGACTTGCCTGCGGATTTGCTTGGGGATTTGCCTGCGGATTTGCTTTGGGATCTGCTTGGGGATTTGCACCGCCACCACCGGACGTTGCGCTTGCAATCTGCTGAACCGCAGCAGCCATCTTCGAAGGATCGTTCGCGCCAGAGGCTGAACTCGACCCAAAGTAGAAACTCGACACCGCCGCCAGAAGTGTCCCGAGCATCGTCAGCAATTGCTTGGCGAGGTCCTGTGCCGATTGCTGTCGCGCGTTGAAAGCCGCTATCGCATCCTTTGCTGCGGCTGGATCGATCTTCGTAGGCGTGGCGTTCAGCACGGACACGAGCGCAGCGCACACCTTTTCCGCCGATGTTAGACGCGCCAGCATGAAGAGCGTGATGACTGCAAAAATTACGATGAGGCCCAGCGCAATAAGTGCTCGGACGGAACCTTCAGGAAGGCCAAGAGCTTGTTTGTGTGTCCCCAAATCCGAAGAGCGATAAATCGCCGCAATGAACGCGACGACAGCGAACATGGAGGCTAGAGCAAATACCGCAATGATGGGCAGACGGTACTCGTCATCGATCTTTCCCTGAAGCACTGCCCATCCAAGCAAGACGAAAACGACAACTGCTATCAAAGCGACTAATGACGCAGATACGTTCTTCATGCGGCACCTCCGCCTTCTAGGACGGACATCCCGGTATCATTCCCCCTCCCATGCGCAAACGCGTCTACATCGCCTACACCGGCGGCACGATCGGCATGAAGCGAACCCGCGCGGGCTACGTCCCGGCCTCGGGGTACCTGCAGCAGCAGATGGATGCGATGCCGGAGCTGAAGCATCCGACGATGCCGCTCTTTCACGTTCACGAATACGCTCCCCTGCTGGACTCATCGAACATGACGCCGCGCGAGTGGGTGGCCATCGCCCGCGACATCGGCAATCACTACGACGATTACGACGGCTTCGTCGTTCTGCACGGGACCGACACGATGGCCTACACGACCTCGGCGTTGCCGTTCATGCTGAACGGGCTCGGCAAGCCGGTCATCGTCAGCGGCTCGCAGATTCCGTTGTGCGAGGTGCGCAACGACGGGCGGGAGAACCTCATCACCTCGCTGCTCATCGCCGCGAACTACGACATCCCCGAGGTCTGTCTCTATTTTGGCGGGCGCCTGCTGCGCGGATGCCGGGCGGTGAAAGTCAGCGCCGACGGATTCGCGGCGTTCGCCTCGCCGAATGTATCGCCGCTGGGGACGGTCGGCATCGACATCGAGATCAACTGGGATCTGGTTCGCAAGCCGCGCCGGCGGCAGAGGATGCGCGTGGAGGAGCTGGCCTCCCCCGTCGTCAGCGCGTTGCGTCTCTTCCCCGGCATCGCCCCGGAGCTCGTCCGCAACGTGCTTCGTCTGCCGCTGCAGGGGCTGGTGCTGGAGGCGTACGGCGTCGGCAACGGGCCGGATCACGATCAGGCTTTCCTCGCGGCGCTCACCGATGCCACTAGCCGCGGCGTCGTCATCGTCGACTGCACGCAGTGTCTGGAGGGAACGGTCGACCTTGCCGAATACGCGGCCGGCTCGGCGCTGGCGCGCGCGGGCGTCATCAGCGGATTCGATATGACCGCCGAGGCGGCGCTGGCGAAGCTCTACTACCTCTTCAGCCGAGGCTACAGTGTCGAAAAAGTGAAACGCGAGATGCAGCGCGATCTGCGGGGGGAGATGACGGTCACGGACTAGAATGGCGACAGCAAGGAGATTCCATGAAACTCTTCCGCGTTCTCAGCTGCTCGTCCGTGCTGCTTCTGGCCAGCGCCGCCGTCGCCGCGGACCTCACGCTTCCCGAGCTCTTCAAACGGGCCAAGGACGAATTCGCCGCCGGAAGTTACCAGCGCTCACTGACCGACTTCAATCTCCTCGATTCCACCAGCGCCAAGCCGGGCTTCGAGGCCGACCGCGCCAAGCTCCTTCCCGTGGTCACGTTCTACCGCGGTGCCAATCTTGCCGCGCTGGGACGAAAGGACGATGCGAAGGAAGCGTTCGTCACGTACCTGGCCTTCGTCCCCACCGCCGCAATCGCCTCCCCTCCCTTTCCGAGAGCGACCGTCGATCTCTTCGAGGCGGCTCGCAAAGAAGCGGGCAAGCGTTCCAACACCATCAGCACCGCGTACGCGACGTTCCTGACGCCTCCCGGCTGGACGCTGGCGCCCGACGAGAAATGGATCGAGACGCCTGTCCGCTACCTTCTCACTCCCGCGCAGAAAAAGGAGTACGCGATGATGACGACGAACGCCGAGCGGGCGGCCTTCATCGAGGCGTTCTGGAAGCAGCTCGATCCGACGCCGGAAACCGAGGAGAACGAATTCCGCCGCGAGCTCGAACGCCGGATCGCCTTCGCCGACGTCACCTGGACGGCGGACAAGCTTCCGGGCCGGCTCTCGGACCGTGCCGCCATCTTCGCCTTCCTTGGCACGCCCACGTATGCCGCTCAGGCGAATATCGGAGCGAGCGATGACACCATGGCCGCGCTTCGCACAGGTGGCAATCAAAACCTGGCCGGCTACAGCGGAACGAGCAGGCTCAGTCCAAGTACCGCGCTCCCGCTCCCGGCGCGTTCTGATAATACCGACAAGCTCGAGCAGGACTACAACCGCGGCAGCCTCGAATCGTGGATTTATCGAAATGACCGCCTGCCGAAAGGAATCATTTTTCAGGAGGTGCGCGTCAGTTTCGTCACGAAGCAAGGCTACGGCACCGGCGTCCTGCAGAAGGATCCCCAGCCAATGCAGGCCCTCGGCTTCGCCGCCGAGGCGGCGCGGAGAGATAAGCAGCTCAACTGAGGTGCATTTTCTACTCTGATTGGAATCGGATGCAGAAGAGCCAATAGAAAGGCCGATGTGGCACAGACACTCTTGTCTGTGCCGGCTCTCGCCATGACTGAGATCGCAAGTCCTGAGTGGCTTGCGCGGCCGGGGCAGAGACAAGAGTGTCTGTGCCATATCGGTCCCTTTAATTAACGCGGAGAGCGGAACGATCGCGGACGCCCGCTCTCCTCAGGCTCGGATTAGGCGTCGCACTCCGCGTCCGGGGTGGCCGCATGCGGTGGGTCGACGTTCAGGACCTGGCAGAGATCGTTGAGGAACGACTGCGCATTCGACCGCTCGGCGGCGCCGGAGTCGCTCCACGTTTTGAGGAATTCGGAGGGAGTCAAGGGGAACGAGTTTACCGGAAGGGGCTGGAGGAGGGTTGTCGGTTGTCGGTTGGCTTGGCGTCTTCGCGCGTTCGCTCGGGCGCAGTTATGGTCGTCACCACGCAAGTTCGATCGTCGCGGAATAGGAACGCCAAAACTCGTAAGTCGGCGGACTCCGGGAGTCCATTAGTGATCTTCGCGAGTCCACTGGTGGTCTCCACGAGGTCACCAGGTGGCCTCCACGAGCTCACTAGGTGGCCTCCGCGAGCTCACTAGTGGACTCCACTAGAGGTCACGAGGTGAACTCCACGAGTTCACTGGTGGCCTCCACGAGCTCACTAGTGGGCTCCACGAGGTCACTAGGTGGACTCCGCGAGTCCACTAGTGGACTCCAGGGATGCGCCGTATCTTCCGGAAATGGTGGTCGCCCAGCCCTTTTCCCATGTGAGGTCGTGTTGGGCCAGCTCTGTCGCCCGCTTAAGCGGGCTCACAATTCTGGGATCGCCAAGAGACCCCCGGCTAAAAAGCCGGGGGCTACGATCTCTCGCCGGCTCCGCCGGCGACCCGCGCCGTGGAGCGGCGCAAAACTCCGCGCAGCCCTAGTCAAATTCAACCGGCAACTGGCAGCGCGCGAAGTACACCCTCACTTCTTCATCCCCTTCCGCGCCCGAAGCACCAGGTGAATGGGGCATCCCACCAGCCCTAACCCGTCGCGGAATTGGTTCTCCAGGAAGCGGCGATACGAGAAGTGAAGCGTGTCGTCGGTGTTCGAGAAGAGGGCGATGGTCGTCGGTTGGGTCTTGAGCTGGGTGGTGTAGTAGAAACGGCGCGGCTTGCCTTTCACGGACGGTGGCTGGTGGGCGGCGATGGCGCGCTCGAGGATCTGGTTCAGCTCCGAGGTGCCGAAACGTTTGCGGTAGCCATCGACGATCTCGTCGATCCGCGGGAAGATCTTCTCGACGCGGCGTCCGGTCTTCGCGGAGATGAACTCCACCGGCGCGTACGGGAGGAACTTGAGCTTGAAACGGATCTCCTCTTCAACCTTTTTATAGTCGTCCTGTTCGTGCGCCGAGGCATCCCATTTGTTGACGAGCAGCATGGCCGCCTTTCCGGCATCCTCGGCGTAGCCGGCCACGGTGGCGTCCTGTCCGGTCACGCCGTCGTTGGCGTCGATCATGACCAGGGCAATCTCGCAGCGCTCGATGGCCTTGCGCGCGGAGATGACGGAGAGCTTCTCCGCCTCGTCGTGCGTCTTCCCCTTCCGCCGGATGCCGGCGGTGTCGATGATGAGGTACTTCCGATCACCGCGCTCGATCTGAGTGTCGATGGCGTCGCGCGTGGTGCCGGAGATTGGCGAGACGACGGCGCGCTCTTCGTCGGCCAGCCGGTTGAGCAGCGATGACTTGCCGACGTTCGGCCGCCCGATGATGGCGATACGGATCGGGCCGTAGTCGTCCTCCCCCACCTCTTCGATCGATTCCGGCGGGACGATCTCGCCGATGATGTCGAAGAGCTCGTCGACTCCCTCGCCGTGCTCTGCCGAAAGCGGCAGCATCCGCTCGAATCCGAGCTCGTAGAACTCCGGCACATTGGCCTCGGCGTCGCGCCGGTCGACCTTGTTGACCAGCAGCAGCGTCCGCCCCGAGGCGGGGCGCAGTTCCTGGGCGATGTCGCGATCCTCGGTCAGGATGCCGGCGGCGCCGTCGACGACGAAGAGGATGAAGTCGGCGGTATCGAGGGCGCGCCGGGCCTGATCGCGGATCTCGCCGGCGAAGGCCGACATCGGCGAGTCGCCATACTCCAGCCCGCCTGTGTCGGTGAGCTCGTAGCGCCTTCCGTTATCGAGGGTGATGATGTCGGAGAGGCGGTCGCGGGTCATGCCGGGCATGTCGTGCGTGAGAGCGCGGCGCTTGCCGGCCAGCCGGTTGAAGAGCGTCGACTTGCCGACATTCGGCCGGCCGACGATGACGATTTTGATGAGATTGCTGGTCATGATTTCGTCACGTGCACGGCCCCTGTGTAGGCCGGGCGGCACGGTGGATGCTACAATGTCACATATGGCACCGAACGCTGATTCAACCTGCCGGCTGTGTGGCACGCGCGTTCCGGATGCCGACCTGAATCGCCAGCTCTGCCCCGTCTGCGATGAGTACGCGCAGCACGTGGCCTTGCAGAGCAACCGGGGACTGGAGCGCGTCGTCGGCGAGCTCCAGAACGGGCCGGTCTTCCGCGCGGCGTCGCGTAACGGGCACTGACGGCGCTTCGCGCGTTGTCTGCGCTACGCGCGTTGTTTGCGGCCTGCGGGCCGCGTGGTCGGGAATGAACGGCAAGCGAAGCCCGTGAAACCTACCGCCGGACGTCGTGCCGCTCGCAACGTTACTAGACCACCGGCCACGCGCGGCGCGCAGACCACGCGCGATAGCGCAGACAACGCGCGATAGCGCAGACAACGCGCGAAAGCCGCAGACAACGCGCGAAGCGCTTTCAGAAAACGAACATTCCGATGCATGCCCCAAACATGAGCAGCATGGTCACGGCAACCGTCGCTCGGCCGAGAAGTGAGCTCGGTTGGCCATGCATGATCTTGCGATCACTGGCCACGAGCAGAATCCCGAACAGCAGGAAGGGCGCGAGGACACCGTTGATGACCGCGGTCCAGTAGAGCGCGCGAACAGAGTTGATGTTCGCGAAGTCCAGCCCGATGCCAATGGCCATCGACAGGAGGACGACGGCGTAGAAAGATCGAGCCTTGTCGATCTTCTCGTCAAGCCCCTGATGCCAGCCGAACGTCTCGGCAAGCGCGTATGCCGCCGAGCCGGACAGCGTCGGAATGGCCAGGAGACCCGTCCCGATCAGCCCGACAGTGAAAAGGAGATAACAGCCCGGACCGGCCAGGGGACGAAGTGCCTCCGCGGCTTGCCGCGAGGTCTCGATGTTTGTAATGCCATGGCGATGAAGCGTGATCGCGGTCGTCACGATGATGAAGAACATGACGGCGTTGGAGAAGAAGGTTCCGAGGCCGATGTCGAGTTTTCGGTTGACGATCTCGCGCGCGCTGGCGCCGATCCGTTCGATGGTCTGCTTCCGCCCGATGAATTTCTCCTCCTCCACTTCCTGCGACGCCTGCCAGAAGAAGAGGTACGGGCTGATGGTGGTACCGAGGATGGCCACCAGCGTTGCCCATGCGGTCGGCTGGTGCGGCATGATCGGACGGATAGCATCGCGAAGTATCGGTCCCCACGCCGGCCGCAGGATGAACGCCGTCACGACGTAGGCGAAGAGAAACAGCGCCAGCCACTTCAGCGTGTTCGCGATCTGGCCATAGCGCAGCCACACCGTCGCGGCACCGATGCCGACGCCGAAAAAAAGTACGTAGACGTGCGAGTTCACACCGGTGAGCATGTGCGCCGCGTCCGCCATGCCGGCCAGGTCCGCACCGATGTTGATGGTGTTCGCGATGAGCAGTGCCAGGGCCAGCAGCGCCACGACGGGACGCGGAAACTTCCGCCGCAGCGCACGCGCCAGTCCATATCCCGAGACCATTCCGATCCGCGCGCACATCTGCTGGACGGCGGCCATGAGCGGCCAGGTGAGGAAGGCCGTCCAGAGCATCGACGTGCCGAACTGCGCGCCGGCGATCGAGTACGTCGCGATACCGGAGGGATCGTCGTCAGCCGCCCCCGTTACGACGCCCGGACCGAGCGCTGTGAGGAACTGCCGCAGCGGGGTTTCGCTTTTCGTTTGCCTTTTCTGATCCATGTCCTGCTCCTTCAGAAATCGACATGCAGGCGCGCGGCGGGAACGAGCACCGGGCCTCGGTCGCGGTTGTATCCGGGATCGCGGATGTCCTGAAGATCCGCGGAGAGATAGACCCCTCTGCCGATGTACGCCGTGTAATACACCTCGACGATCCGCTCCGGTCCGTACCGCAATGCGCCGTCGCCGAGGAGAAAGCCGAGTCCGCCCGCGGCGAGGTAGGCGCGATGGAGAGCCGAGATTCTGTTGGCGACGAGTGCGACGCCGACTTTGTCGAGCGGCCTGCGCGTGCTCGGACGCAGATCGAATCCTGCTGCCGCCGTGCGATCGACTTCCGTGTAGGCGAATGACTCGTTACGCCCGTCGTTCCAGCCGAGCCGCGCAAAGGCGCGGATGCGCTCCGTCAACTCCTGCTCGGCATTGAGACCGGCGCCGTACTTCGTCCGTCCGCGCTGCCGGGACTCGGTGATGTCGGGAGGAGCGCCGTTGCCATCCGCGAGCGCCTCCCGGTACGAGCCCATGCGCGCCAGATTGCGGAAGAGAAGCAGGCGGACGGCCGTGGCACGATCGGCGGCAATCTGCGGCCGGAATTCGAATTCCAGATTCTCGCCGCGGGCGTGACGCACGTCGTGATCGAGCTTGATGCCGTTGGCGACAGCCGGCATGAGCATGAGCCCCGCTCGAACGGACCAGAGCGGAACGTGATACTCCGCGAGAGCACCCAGCGTATAGCCGCGCGTGTCCGCCGCGTAGTCGTACGCGCCGTTGTTGTCGATGCTCCAGTTGAGAAACTGCAGATGACTGTCGCTGCCGACGCCGTTCAGGTCGAAGCTGTCGGGTGTGCCCATCTTTCCGGCGCGGATCTCGAGCCGGCGAGCAGGCAACACCGCAAAACCGGAGAGCGGACCGCGCGGAACGCTCTCGGTTTCGTCACCGAGAGGCACGACGGTATGGATCTCCAGGCGCGCGAGGTAGGGAGCCGCACCGAGTCCGGGATTCCGCACCACATCGAGATTCGTGAAGCCGGCGATCCCGAAGGCATCGCTGATGCCCCTTCCTCCGGCACTCTCGACGTCGACAACCAGCTCGCTTCCCTTGGACAGCCTGCAGACCGTGTAGAGCGTCAACACGTGCGAGAGCGCATGCTCGCTCTCCGCGTGCAGGCTGTTCGCCCCCTCGTACGGCGAGTGAAAGTCGCCGTGCCCCTGGAGAATGTAGTTAGCCTGCCCGCCGATCCAGAGCGGGCCGGCCTCGATACCACCGAAAACGGCCGGCGGTTCCGCGGGCGCGGTTGCCTGCGCACGTAGGGATGGCATCGCGGCGAAGACGATCGCCGAGGCAATGGCGTGAGCTCGCTTCGTAAGAGCGGTGCTGATTGGCTTCTGCATCTTCCCTCCTTCCAGCCATGCGCTGCGCGCGTTGTCAGTTATCGGTTGTCGGTCGTCAGTTGATATCCGGTAGCGGTCGCGTTGTAGAATAGCGTTCCCCACACGCGGCGCGGTCCTCGCGCTCCTTCGTTCTTGCGCCACAAATTCAAATGGCGACATTCGAAGATCTTGTTGTGTTCAAGCGTGCCCTCGACCTCATGGTGGCTGTCTATCGTGTCACCAGGGCATTCCCAAGCGACGAGCGGTTTGGTCTCACGCAGCAACTACGCCGCGCCGCCGTGTCGATCGTCAGCAATATAGCCGAGGGACAAGGACGCCTCACGTGCGGAGAGTGGCGGCAGTTTCTGAGCCAGTCGCGCGGTTCCTTGTTCGAGGTACAGGCGCAAGTCATCGCAGCCCAACGACTTGAGTATCTCGACAGCAAGCAGTACAAGCAGCTCAGGTCCGGAATCCGCAGCGTGGCCGAGCCACTGCAAGGCTTGATCAACTACGTAACTACTCGCAAAAAGGCTGCCTTCAACCGATAACCGGTTGTCGATTATCGGTTGTCAGGTTGTCAGGTTGTCGGGTTGTCAGTTGTCAGGTTGTCGCCCTGTTGCCACGTGATGCCGGACTGGAGCTCAGCGCCGTGGCTACTCGACAACCGATAACCGACAACTGACAACCGATAACCCGCGTGGCACCGACAACCGATAACCGACAACGCGCGAAGCGCTAAAACGCAAACTCGAACATCGGCACCCAGTGCCACGCAGCCCAGAAGAGAAAGGCGCCGAACATCGTGTTCACGAAGTTGAGGGTACCGTTGGCGATCGGGGAGCCGTGACGGCGGTTCCAACTGCCGAGGATCGATTCCAGGTAGGAGCCGAGGAAGGCGCAGGCGGTGATCACGATGATGACGTTCGATTTGTAGATTGACACGCTGCCGATGAAGCCCGGACGGAATTGATGGGCGGTCATCGAGGTGCCGGCGATGGCGACGAGGAGGCCGGCTGCGATGCCTGCCAGCGTCCCTTCGATCGAGATCGCCCCTTCCGTGCCTCGCTCGACGCGCCGGAACGAGAGCGGCAGGAAGGCCCGCTTGCCGAAGAGCTGCCCGACCTCGGACGCGGTCGTGTCGGCGGCCGCCGTCGCCAGCGCTGCGATTCCCATGAACAACGGCACGAGGCCGAGACCGCGCCAGCAGGCCATGGCGCAGAGCGCCGCCACGCCGACGTTGGCAACGGCATGTCCGGCGCCGCGCCGCCCTCCCTTCTCCTGCGCCATCCCCTCGCGGGCCTTGCGCGCGTAGCCGAGCTTCGTCGCCAGCGTGCCGAGGATGAAGAACGTCAACAGAGCGACGTAGAGAGGCGGACCGCCGCCGAGGATCAGCACACATCCGAGAATCCATCCGACCACGGCGCCGGAGATATCCACTCCTCCTAGCACGTAGCCAGCGATTGCCAGCACGGTATTGACGACGATCCACGGCCAGGCGATCGGCGGGGCGGAGGTCACCGCCACCATCGGCTTGATGGCCATCGCGGCCAGCGCGCCGGCGGCGATGAAGGGCACGGTCACGTTGTCGTCGATGCCGAGCGGCAACGACTCGGCGATGGCGCTTACGAGCACCGCAGCGGCGATGGCCACATCCTGCGGCGCGCCGAAGAGCCAGGCGATGGCGAATGCCGCCGCCCCTCCGAAGAGGATGAACGCCGCCAATCCGCCCCACGACTTGGCGCGATTCCACGGCAGCGGCGCCAGAGGCAGACGCTGGCCGACGATCGTCGAGAATCCGTCGCCGAATGCGAGCAGCACCCAGGCCACGGCCGCGATCTCGAGATGCCAGTTGAAGACGACGATAAGGACCGTGACGGCGAAGGGATAGAGAACGATACCTGCGTCCCAGCCGCGCTCATTGCGCGACACGCGGCGCCCTGCGATGCGGTGAAGCAAGAGCCAGTTGCCGATGATCCCCGCCACACCGATCAACGCCGCATAGCGCCAAGGAATCCGGAGCAGCAGCAGGGCGCCGAAGCCCATGCCGATGTGCAGGAACTTCCGCAGCGTCTCGTTCGTTTCGTGTGGCGGCCCCGCCGCGATGTCGTTCCTGGCGCGCTGATCGAGCATCGTTTTCAACAGCTTACAATACGCGCTCCAATGCCGGATCTTCCTTCCAAACCACCCCTGCTGTCGGTCATCGTCCCCTGCTACAACGAACGTTCCACCGTGGCCGAGCTGTTGCGGCACGTGCGGGACGTCCCGATCGACAAGGAGATCATCGTCGTCGACGACAAGTCGACCGACGGCTCCGCCGGCGTCGTTGCCGCGCTGGCCGCGCAGTGGCCGGAGATCCGCCACGTCTTTCAGCCGGTGAACCTGGGAAAAGGGGCCGCCATCCGGCGCGGCATCGCCGAGGCGGTCGGGGACATCGTCATCATCCAGGATGCCGACCTCGAATACGACCCGAACGAATATCCGAAGCTGATCCAGCCGATCGTCGACGGCCATGCCGACGTCGTCTTCGGCTCGCGTTTCGAGGGCTATCCCCGCCGCGTGATGCTCTACTGGCACCGCCTCGGCAACAACCTGCTGACCTTCCTCTCCAACTGCACCACCAACCTCGACCTCACCGACATGGAGACCTGCTACAAGGTCTTTCGGCGCGAGGTCATCCAGTCGATCAACCTCAAGTCGAATCGATTCGGGATCGAGCCGGAGATCACCGCCAAGGTGGCCCGGCGCGGCTACCGCATCTACGAGGTGCCGATCTCGTACTACGGCCGCGATTACTGGGAGGGAAAGAAGATCAACTGGAAGGACGGCTTCAGCGCCATCTGGACGATCTTCCGCTACGGTCTCTTCGACGATCCCTCCAACGAGCCGGCCACATACAAAACGCTGCGGCGCCGCGGCTCGCTCAAACGATACAACCGGTGGATCTGGGAGCGCATCGCGCCGTACGTCGGCCAGCGCGTGCTGGAGGCCGGCGCCGGATCGGGAACGATGACCCGCTTTCTGTACGGGCGCGAGCTGATCGTGGCCACGGACAAGGAAACCCCGTACATCGACCGCCTTCGAAACGCCTTCCGCCGCCGGCCGGGCATGCTGGTCGAGCGCCTCGACCTCGATTCGGACGATGCGCTCGATCTGGCTAGCAACGACTTCGATACGATCCTCTGCATCAACGTCCTCGAGCACACGAATGACGACGACGCGGCGTTGCTCCGCGCCAACAAGCTGCTCGTCCCCGGCGGACGGATCATCATCTTCGTGCCTGCCGGCAAAGAGCTCTTCGGCGCGCTCGACCGAGGCATCGGCCATCAGCGCCGCTACGACAAGGACGAGCTGGTGGCGAAGCTGCAGGCGGCCGGTTTCGAGGTGGAAGAGGCGGTCTACCAGAACCGCATCGCCAGGCTGGCCTGGCGGCTGAACTCGAGCGTCTTCAAACGAAACGCCCTGCCGGCCGCGCAGTCGAAGATCTTCGACCGGATGGTTCCTTTGCTCAAGGCGCTGGATGGATCGAGGCCGAAGAGCGGGCTGAGTCTGATCGCAGTAGGCCGGAAGCCGTGAGAACCGCCCTGATCCTCGCCGGCGGTTCCGGCACGCGACTCCGGCCGCTCTCCTCCGACGAAAACCCCAAACAGTTCCTGCGGATCTTCGACGGGGTTTCATTGATCGAGAAGACGTACGGCCGGGTGTCGCGGCTGATGGAACCGTCATCGATCTTCGTCTCGACCAATGAGCAATACGCGCCGAAGTGTGCGGCCTATCTCCCCACGCTGCCGGAAGTCAACATATTGACCGAGCCCGCGCGGCGGAACACGGCGCCGGCCATCGCCGTCTGTTGCTTCGCCATCGAATCGATCATCGAGGATGCTGTCATCGCCGTCCTCTCATCCGATTCCTACATTGCGGACGAGGATGAGTTCATTCGCGTGCTCGCCCGCGCGTACGAGTTCGCCGCCTCCTCCGACTATCTCGTCACGATCGGCATCGAGCCGACGGAGGCGAATACGGGATACGGGTATCTGCACCTGGGCGGCGAGATCGCCTCACCCGGGATCCTCCGTGTCGATGGATTTCGGGAAAAGCCGTCACAGGAGGCCGCCGATGAGTACCTTCGCTCCGGCGGCTACTGCTGGAACGCCGGAATGTTTGTCTGGCGCGCCGGCGTCTTCCGCCGTGCACTCGAAGCGGCGGCGCCGGAGATCGCCACGCTCGCCGACCGCATCGTCACCAGCGGCGATCCGGCACGGCGTGTCGAGCACTACGAGGACATGCCATCGATCTCGATCGACTATGCGCTGATGGAGAGAGCTCCGCGCGTGGCCGCCATCCGCGGCAACTTCGGCTGGAGCGACGTCGGCTCTTTCGAATCGCTGGAGCGTGTTGGCGTTCCGGTGGCGGAGCTGTTGAAGAACCGGTAGCGGAGTTGCGGGGTTGCGCGGTCTCGCGGTTGCGGGGTCTCGCTGTTGCAGGGTTGCAGGGGACGGAGCAACAGGCTACCCAGCAACCCTGCAACCGAGCAACCACCCACCGCGAGACCGCGCAACCTCGAGACCGCGCAACCCCGAGACCGCGCAACCCCGAGACCGCGCAACCCCGAGACCGCGCAACCGCGCTACCGCCGCCTCACACTCCGCCGGCACTTCGCTTCCGCGCGTGACTCGATCTGGCGCACGCGCTCGCGGGAGAGGCCGAGGATCTCGCCGATGTCGCGCAGGGTCAGCTCGTCGTCCTGGAGCACGCCGTAGCGGAGTTTGAGGATGGTCTTCTCCTCGATCGGCAGTGACTCGACCGCCTTCTGCACGGCCCCCTGCTGCTTGAGCGACTCCAGCATCGGCATGCGCGCCTGATCGATCTGCGGGGTCATATCCGGGGCCAGGTCGGCCAGCTCATACCAGAAGCGCCACCACGCCTTCGCATTCGGATTGGTGTACAGCAGCAATTGCGCAAGCTCGCTCTGCGTGATGGAGAGGTGGTCGCAGACCTTGTCCGTCGACACGTTCAGGATCGCCGTCACCTTCTCACGCGGTTGATTGAGAAAGCCGGCCAGCTCATCGATCCGCTTGGGCACGTTGTCGGTCACGCCGTGCCGGAGGCTGAGCACGAGGCGCTCCTTCGGCGACAGCTCGGACATATGGGCCAGCAGCTCGTCCCGCCGCCCTTGCACCTGCATGGTGTCCTCGGCAGAAGGGACGGTGGTCTGCTCGATGACGTCGGACAGCTCGGTGTGCGACTCGTCGTCCAGCTCTGCGTTGAGGGAGAAGTTGTCGCTGTTCGCACGCAGCAGCGTCTGCACTTCCTTGACGCTGACGCCGAGCTCCGCCGCCAACTCGTCCGCGGTAGGGATCTGCTTCCCGTCCGTCATCGCCGCGGCGATGGCCCTCTCCAGGCGGTACATCAGATTGGCGCGCTTCGGCGGCAACCGGAAGGCGCCCCCCTGCTCCGACAGCGCGTGCAGGATCGATTGCCGGATCCACCAGACCGCGTAGGTGATGAACTTGACGTTCTTGTCGGGGTCGAACTTCTTCGCCGCGTGGATCAGGCCGATGTTCCCCTCGTTGATGAGATCGAGGAAGAGCACGTGGGAGTTGCGGTACTTCTTCGCATACGACACGACGAAGCGGAGATTGGCCTTGACCAACTCCTCGAGCGCGGCCTTGTCGTTCTCCTGCACACGCTTCCCGAGCTCGCGCTCCCGCTCGGGGGTGAGACGCGGAACCTGAGCAATCTCGTGAAGATACTGATTCAGGAGATCGTACGAATCGTCTCTCTCTTCATGCCGGGCCATGCTTTTTGGAACGCACATTCTACTGCGGGTCGTAGGGCGGTTGTCGGTTATCAGGAAGTAAAGCGGTTCTCGGTTGTCGGTTGTCGGTTATCGGTTGTCAGGAAGAAAGGAAGAACAGCCGCCCGACGCGCGATCACCGACAGCCGATAACCGACAACCGTGTACTTGTCACCGCCAAGTACTTGCCATACAGTAAAACCATGTCCCTCGTCGATCTTCTTTTCCTGGTCTGTTTCGCTGCCGCGGTCATCACCATCGGCCGTATCGCCTACCTGGCTCTCCGCGGACGATTCCGCGTCGCGAGGACGACCCTCATCCGGCTGGTGGCGTGCATCGCTGCCTACATGCTCGTGCTGATTGGCGTCTCACTGGCGGAGCCGCGGAAGGAGATCCCGATCGGCGAGCGGCGATGCTTCGACGACTGGTGCATCACCGTCGAGCAGGCGTCACGGCAAAAGACGATCGGTGCGGTAACGGCCGCCGGCACGTTCTGCGTCGTTACCCTGCGCGTGAGCAGCCGCGCGAAGGGAAGCCGGCAACGGGAGACCGACATCGACGTCTACCTGATCGACGACCTCGGGCGGCGCATCGAGGTCTCGCTGTCAGGCCAGACGGCGCTCACGCAGGCCGGCCTCGCCGGTGAACCACTAACGTCGTTCGTCAATCCCGGCGCCTCCTTCCAGAGCTGCCTGGCATTCGACGTCCCGCCTGATGCGCATCACCTCGGCCTGGTCAAGGCCAGCCACGGCTGGTTCCCCGTGCGTCTCATCATCGGCGATGCGCAGAGCTGGCTGCATAAGCCAACCGTTACTCCATTGGGATGAGAACCGAGTTGTCAGTTGTCAGTTGTAGCAAGCAGGAGTAAGCGGGGATGTTGTTCGAACAACTGATAACCGACAACCGACAACCCCAATCGCTACGCCCCTGGAGGCGCGGGCGGGGCCCCCTCCTCGGCTGCGTTCGTATCCGGCACGGTGTGCCCGCGGTGGCAGGTGTTGCAGGTGACCATCTGGCCGTGTGGGTTCACCTTGGCGAGGTAGTCGAAGTTGACGGCGTGGACCATCCGCAACATAGCGCGGGCCGTGTTCTTCTCCGGCTTGGCGTCCGATGCGAAATCGAGCTGTTCCTTCGAGCCCGGCGGGTTCGCGACGTGGCAGTGATCGCAGCGCGTGCCGAGGGCTTTGGAAAAGCTGCGCATGTTCGCGATCAGCTCATCGTGCGTGACGTTCTGCGGGAAGATCTGCAGGTTGTGGAACTCGCCGGTGTCAGCAGCGCGCGCCGCCAGCGCCTTCTGCTGCGTCACCGCCGCGCAGGCAGCGAGAAAGAGGGAAAGCGTGATCGCAACGATGACGGGACGAGAGACGTTCGACATGCGGCAGTTCCTCCGGCGAGCGATTCTGCAAAAGACGGGCACGAATGGCAATGAAAGTTTTGGGAAACGGGTGGTTCTTTCCTTCGCGTCTTCGCGTCTTCGCGTGAACCGATCTCACGCGAAGACGCGAAGCCGCGAAGAAGAAGAACCTAAAAGCAACCTACCACCCGATCCCGTAATCCTCGCCGTGATTGCTCGATCCGCCCCAGAACGTACCGTGGGCGCGGTCGATCAGGATGGCGTTGATCGGCCCCGAGGTCCTGTCTTCGAAGGTCATCGTATAGCCCATGCGCCGCAGCTCGCCGCGCACCCACGGCGGCTCGGCGGAGTTGAGGAGGATGTTGCCCGGCTTGATGTCGTGCCCACCGAACGAGCTGTGCATCTGGAAGCTGTTGATGTTCGGCGCCTCGGTGGCTTCCTGGACCGTCATCCCGAACTCGACGACGTCGAGGAAGAACTGCAGCAGGTTCTGGTCCTGACTGTCGCCCCCCTGAACCGAGAAGACCAGCCACGGCAGGCCGTCCTTCAAGGCAAGCGTCGGCGTGAGGGTCACACGCGGATGCTTCCCCGGCGCCAGGACGTTGTACGGCCCCTCGGATGGATCGAGGACGAAGCTCTGCATCCGCTCGCTAAGACCGACACCGCTGTTTCCGGCGATAACAGCCGGCAACCAGCCGCCGCTCGGTGTGACCGATACCGCCCACCCTTCCGCGTCCGCTGCTTCCACCGAGGTCGTCCCGGCGTAGAAGGCGAAAAGGTAATCGTTCGAGAGTGACGGCGTGGCGCGAAGGAACTCGTTCCGACGCACGCCGGAGTCCTGCGTCCCTCCCGGCTTCGATGCCGGCGGCTTCGAAGTGTCCCAGTTGCGCAGCAGGTCAGGAAACGGATTCACACCGCGCTGGTACGGATACGGATCGCCCGGCTTGATTCTCGGATCATTGTGGTCAGGATTGATCAGTTTCGCGCGCTCTTTTGCATAATCCTTCGAGAGCAGGCCGAGCACCGGCTCCTCGGGCGGCGCATAGGTATCGCCATAGTAGAAATCGCGGTCAGCCCAGGCCAGACTCATGGCCTGATAGACCGTGTTGATATAGCGCGGCGAGTTGAAGCTCATCCCTTTCAGGTCGAAGTTCTCGAGGATGTTGAGCGCCTGCAGCATGGCCGGACCCTGCGTCCAGACGTTCAGCTTGTAGACGTCGATTCCCTTGTACGTCGTCGTGACCGGCTCCTCGATGTGGACCTTCCAGTTCGCCAGGTCCTCCTCGGTGAAGAGTCCGCCCTGCTCGCGCGTCCCGCGAACGATCTCCCTGGCGATGTCGCCTTTGTAAAAACGGTCGTACGCCGCGTAAATCGCTTCCTTGCGCGACTTTCCTTTCTTCAAGGCATCCTGTTCGGCCTCGACGAGCTTGCGCAGCGTCGCGGCCAGGTCGGGCTGCCGGAAGATCTCGCCGGCGACGGGACCGGGATGCCTGGAATCGCTGTCGTGGATGAGAAAGACTTTTTTCGAATACGGCCAGTTCTTCAGCTTGTCCTTGTTGTGGTCGATCGTGTTCGCCGACTGCGCTTCGAGCGCGTAGCCGTCCGCCATTTCGATGGCAGGGGCCAGCACCTCTTTCAACGAAAGCCGCCCGTACTCGGCCACCATGGTCATGATCCCCCCCGGCGTACCGCGGGTAACGGCGGCGAGGACCCCTTCGTCGGGCGGGTGCGTGAAGCCCTTCCCCTTGTAAAACTCCGGCGTCGCTCCGGTCGGCGCCACGCCGAGGGCATTGATGCCGGTGACCTTCTTCGTGTGGGGATCGTAGATGAGCGCCTGCGTCTCGCCGCCCCACGACAGGGTGTCCCACATCGTGCAGGTCGCGGCGATCATCGCCGCCGCGGCGTCGACGGCGTTGCCGCCCTTCTGAAAGATCATCGCGCCGGCGGTAGCCGCAAGCGGCTTGCCGGTGACGGCCATCCAGTGCGATCCATGGAGCGGCGGCTTCTGCGTCCGGATCAGCGTCTGCTGCGCGGAGGCGGTTGCGGCGAGGAGGAGCAGAACTGCGGTGATTCGTTTCATCGCCGCGTATCGTAAACGATGCTCCGCCGGAGCGCTGGCGTCTCGCCGCTGCAGTTGCCGCGTTAGCGGCACTGGAGTTTGGACATTACCGAGTCAGGCAGCGGGAGAGAGAACGAGATTGGCCGCAGGGATTTGAAGTCCGGAAGTTGAATCTCGCGTTTCGTTCAGATCTGTTCGTAGCAGACGGAGCAGATCGGCGATGGAAGGGCGC
>DATMNC010000088.1:0-150282 GCA_035569395.1 Thermoanaerobaculia bacterium
TCAACTCTCGCTCAATTTGGACAGCATCTGAGGGGGTCGATCTCACTTTCCCGTCAAAATGACTCGTACGCTCAGGGGAACCAGCGCTTTCTCAACCTAATTTGGACAGCTGTGGGCACAGACACTCTTGTCTGTGCCGGAGCTTGCCAGGATTTACTGGCCACCCCTCTTCCCGAATTCCGCTGACTCGACCAGTGCCCGCACCACCCCCACCCGGGTCTCCTTTTTCTTCAGCGCGTCGAGAAAATGGCGTTCGCCGGCGGCATCGATGCGGCGGTTGAGGATGGTGGCGTAGGCGATGTGGAGAAAGTCGGAGTCATTGAGGCAATCGGAATCGTAGGCGACGGTCTCAGCGACGTCGTTGGCAGCGATGCGGCGCGATGGATCGACTCCGATGCGGGCCAGCATGGCGGGAGGGGCGGGACCGCCATGGCGGCGGCCATACCACCAGGCGTTCTCGTCGAGGAGCTCGTTCGGCTCGTTGATGCGGAAGGCACGCGTGAGCTCGGGAAGGGATTCGACAATCTTCGGGGCGTTGAGCGGGGTCACGACGATCAGGCTGAAACGCGCGGCCAGGGAACGGTGATCGGCTGAGGAACCAGGATCGATCGCCGCGGGCGCATCGGAGCGGGAAAAGGAAACGGTCAGGTAGTTGACGCCGTCGCGCCATTGCCTGCCAGGAACATCGAACGGATAGTCGTGCCAGCCGGCGGCGAGGGCGAGTCGTGCGACCGGCGCGGCGTTGAGCGAGATCGTAGCGATCTGCGGCGTCGCGCCGGGGTACAGGAACGGCATCATCCGCAGCAACAGGCGATGGCCGACGGCCGACGATGCGATGAGCAGCGCCGACACCTCCGCGTCCGTCCAGCGCGCGGTTTCGGTTCCCATTCCTTCCGAACCGTACCAGCCCGCGCCGAGGAAGAAGTCCGACTCCGATCCGAGATGCATCACCTGTGTTGGATAGCGGGCAACGAGCGCGCGCACGTCGGCGGCGGTAAGGCGGTTGAGCAGGAGATGACGAAGCCCCGGCGCGTAGGACAGCCGGAACGACTCCAGCGGACTGGCCAGGACCACCGGGTACTGGCAGCTCCAGTCGCCAATGTCGCCGGGGCGGTGGAAACCGGCACTGACGATCCACACCGGTTCGTTGTGCGCCACGACGCTGGCGGCGCGCGATGATGACTCAGCCGCGCTGATGAGACGGACACGCGGCGGGAGTTGGCGAAGATAGAAATCGAGACAGACGTACGACCAGTCGTTGGTGGTCACGACAGCGTCGCGGGCGTGGGCGTGCTCGTGGATCGTCGCCGCGATCACCCGCCAGTTCAGCTTGCGGTACGGCTCCGTCCGTGCCGACGGCCAGCCTTCGCGGACGATGAAGCCGGCGGCGATGAGTGCGACGAGCGGGACGGCGATGGCCGTCCGCCCGCGCAAAACGAGACGGAGCAGCGTGGTGATGCCGATGGCCGTCAGCAGGAGATAGGCCGGAAGCGCCGTGGCGACATAACGGACCGCGTACCAGTGCCGCAGGCGCCAGAGAGCGCCGACGCTCATGGCGATCGGAAGGACGGCCATGCCGATGACGATGGCGCCGCGCACGCGGTCGCGCAGCACGAGGGCAACCGCGCCGACGAGCGCCAGCGCGGCAACGACATAGGCGGCGCGATGAATCGTCGTCACGTCGACCGCCCCGATGGAGAACGATTGCAGCAGGCGTTGAAAGAATCGCGCGCTGAGCGGGCGGAATCCGGACGCAGCGGCATTGCCCGGTATCCGCCGGTAGAGCAGGGGGACGAGCGCCGCCGCGACGAAGGCAGCGATGGCATAGATGGCGAAAAACCGCCGCCGGTCGAGCAGAAAAGCTATGGCGGCAGTGAGGGCGGTGGCGGCGAGCAGCGGGGCAGCGCCGGAGGTGGCGAAGAGGGTGAGAAGCGGTAGCGCGATCGCGAGGTAGTAGGGTTTCGGGGTGTGCGACTGCAGGAGCAGCGCAAGCATCGCTGTGGACAGCAGGATCAGCAGCGCGTAGGGGCGGGCCTCGCGGCTGTAATAAATCGCCAGGGGGGAGCCGGCAAGTAAAAGCGCGAAGGTGGCTGATTCCGCGCCATCTTCATTCCCGACAACCGATAACCGACAACCGACAACCCCAAGCACGATCGCCAATACCCCGAACACACCAGGTGCAAACCGCGCCGCAAACTCCGGAGCATGTGCAAAGCGTCCGGCCAGCTCCGTGGCGAAGAAGAGCGGCCCGTGCTCGCTGGCCAAGCCGGTCAGCCAGCGCCAGAGCGGCTCGTGCGCCATCTTCGTGGCGACGTCGTAATCGAGAATCTCGTCGAGCCAGAAGCTGGGGACGGCAATGCCGCCGAAACGGAGCACGGCGCCAAAGGTGACGATGGCGGCCAACAGCAAGACCTCGGCGATGCGCCGCATCATCCTCGGCATGAAAGGCAGAGTAGCACGCGCATTTGACACCACCTGCCATTGGTCAATACATTGACTGTCTTAGATGGCAGCTCAGCCGGAACGGGACCTCGTCGCTGGCGTGATTCAGCTTGGAAACCTGCTGACGCGCCGCCTCGCACCCGTCTTCGAGAAGGCCCGCGTCACCCCGCAGCAGTGGGCCATCCTCTCCGTCCTCGACCAGAGTGGCAGCCCGATGTCGCTGGCCTCCCTGGCCCGTTTGATGATGGTCTCCAAGCAGAACATGACCGGCATGATGGCCCGCCTCGAGCAGCTCGGATTCGCCGAGCGGGCCGGCGACCCGGAGGATCTCCGTTCGTCGCGCGTCGTTCTTACCCGGCGGGGGCGGTCGACGGTGGAGAAGCTTCGCCCGGCGTATGAAGAGTGGCGTTCTGCGCTCGGCGCGGATTTATCCGAGCGCGATCTCGCGGTGGCGGCAAAGACGATCGAGCAATTGATCGCGAAGCTGGCCGATTGAGGGGACTTTGTCCATTCCCAAACCGGCGGCGTAACCACCACACCACCCGCGGTTCAGCCTGGATTTCGCAAGCGCCGGCACAGACAAGAGTGTCTGTGCCACATTGGTCATCCTTTGTGCCACAGGCCTCGTGGCTCCGCGATCGGAAGGCCTGATTGTTTGCGGCCATAAGCAGCGGCCAATGTGGCACAGACACTCTTGTCTGTGCCCAGCGGCGCAGCCGCGCGTACAACCGATAACCGATAACGCGCGAGGCTACCGCGTCGACAACGCTCGAAGCGCCGCGGCAACTACCCGATTCCGTCCTGCCGCTTTCGCCGCGTACAAGCGCTCGTCGGCGGCATGGAAGAGAGCATCGGCGGCGGCGCCGTCGTCGGGATACATGGCCGCGCCGATGCTGACGGTCACCGGCGCTCCGCCGGCGGGAGCCGGCATCGCTTCGACGTTTTCACGTACCCGTTCGGCGATCGCCGACAGAGCCGCGCCATCGATCTGCGGGACGATCACCGCGAACTCCTCGCCGCCGTAGCGCGCCGGAAAGTCGACGGTGCGCACCGCCTCGCGGATCACGCGCGCGACGCTCTGCAGTGCCTCGTTGCCGGCGAGGTGGCCGTAGGTATCGTTGTACTTCTTGAAGCGGTCGAGATCGAGGATGAGGATGCCGAACTGTTCCGGGTAGCGGCTGGCGCGCTCGATCTCCAGATCGATGCGCTCGCGAAAGGCCCGGAAGTTCGGAAGGTTCGTCAGCTCGTCGGTGCGCGCATGCGCTTTCAGCTCGTCGGCCATATGGTTGACCGCGGCGGCGAGACTGGCCACCTCGAAGTCGCCGCCTACCGGCGCGCGTGCGCCGAGGTCGCCGGCGGCGATGCGGTCGGCAGCCTGGGAAAGCTCCTCGATCGGGCGGACCACTTTCCGCAGCGTCACCTGCACCGCGGCGAAACTGCAGATGATCAGGATCCAGGCCACGGCCAGGCCCGCCGTCATCAGGTCGTGCGATTCGCGCTCCAGCATCGGCAGTTGCCGGGAGATCTCGCGTTTTCGATCGTCGATGATCCTCTGCGCTTCGGCCACCACGCGGAGCGATTCGATGTCGATCTCCCGCGGCGCCGACGTGCCGTCGCTGAGAACGGAGTGAAACGTCGCCATCCGCCGGCGCAGTGCCGCGGTATCGATCGTCGTCAGCGAATCGGATTCGAGGAGCTGCGAGACGATCCGGTAGTTCGCCGTACTGCCGGCCACCGCATGGGCGCGGTAAGCGTTCTGCGCACGGATCAGCTCTTCGAGCGTGGCGATGCCACGTGTCTCGACACCCACCAGACGGCTCCATCTCTCCTGTGCGACCTGCGCGCGCCAACTCAAACCGAAGGTGATGGCGAAGAGGGCGATGGCGAAGGCCGCGGTGAGGAGCAGCACGCGCGAGCGCAGCCGGGTGCGGCGCGCCACGCTAGTTGCTCCCCGCCAGCTCGTTGGCGCGGCGGGCCACGGCGTGGGTAGCCAGAACGTATGCGGCATGGCTCCATGTCAGCGGCGCGACGGAGAGCGGCTTGCCGGTGTACGGATCGAGCTGTTCGGCCAGCACCCCGCTCGGCAGTGCATGTGCCGTCGCCCACAGGAGAATGTCGATGGCCTTCTGCAGCTCATCGACACTTTGCGCGCGCATGGCGTACCAGTGCGCAATCGACATCGTACAGACGATCCAGGGATTCCCCGCCACGTTGGCGACATCCTTAGAAACCTGGAAGTAGTAATCGTTCTCGTAGCGCGCCAGGCCGCCGACATCGGTCTTGATCGTCAGCCGCGCGATCATCGCCTCCATCGTGGCCACGATCTTCGGATCGTCGGCCTCGAACATTCCGAACAGCCAAAGCCCTGCCATCGAGGCGTCGAGGGTCATGTCGGCGGTGATCTCGCCTTCGCGGGAAACGTTGATCGATCGCGCGAAGCAGCCCGATTTCTCGTCGAAAAGAAAACGCGACGCGCCTTCTTTGATCTCGCCGGCGGCGCGGCGGTACTTCTCGGCCTGCGAGGTCTCGCCGAAGGCGTCGGTGAAATTCGCGGCGGCGTTGAGCCCCGCCCAGACCGAGCCGATGGTGAAGGCGGCGATGCCGCGCCGCTCCTCCCACAGGTCCCACGACGGCGCGGGCAGGCGCGTGTGCGGCTCGCGGTAGCGCGCCAGAAAGTCGGCCATGGTCTTGATGATCGGCTTGTAGAGCGGCTTGACGAATTCGACGTCGTGGAACTTTTCGAAATGCGTCCAGAGCGCCAGCACCACAAGCGCCGTCTCATCTTCCTGGATCGGCAATTGCCGTTTGCCGTCCGCCAGCCACGGGTGCCACGACGATCCCAGCGATCCATCCGGGTTGTACTTGTGCAGCAAAAACCCCTCGGGCGTAATCAGGCGGCAGCAGAAATCGAAGAAACGCCGCGTGATCTCCGCGTAGCCGGCATGCAGCATCGCCGTCGTCACGATCGCGCCGTCGCGCGGCCACATGTAGGTGTACGTGTCCTTGCCGAACTGCACGATGTCGGAATCGGTGGCGGCGATGACGGCGCCGCTGTGGTCGATCTGCGTCCTGATGATCAGCAGCGAGCGGCGATATAGGCGCTGCACCGGCTCTGGCAGACGGCTGATGTCGACGTCGTTCCTGACCCACAACTTCCAGTAATCGCGCGTCCTGTCAAGGAAGGGTCCCGCGCCGCGCTCCCGCATGACGGCATCGAGTTGTACCACCTCGCGATACGTCTTTCCGAAGGCCCACCAGATGTAGGCGACCGTCGATCCGTTGGGCGGAAGTGTCAGCGAGACCATCCCGGTGCAATCGACGGAGCCCTGGGCGATCGCTTTGTGTGCCTCGAGGACGCCGTCCTCGGCGTCACGCCACGTTCCCTGGAACCCCTCGCGCTCTTTCGTGCCGATGGCGAAGGCCTGGAAGCCGAACTGGTCGTCGCTGGCGGCGTTGATCAGCACGTAACGCTGCGCCTTGTAAGCGACGAAGCCGTTGAACTCGGGGTCGAAGAAGATCGTGTCGCCGATGGCGTTCCCGCCGAGGTGCGGATCGAAATGGGTGAAGAGGCGGACGGGGCGTTTCTTGTCGGAGAGATTGTGAAGCTCCACCCGGCGGATCAGAACGTCGCGGTCGAAATCGACCGTGTCGTTGATGATCATGTCCAACTGCAGCGGACTCGAATGCGCTTCCATCCGCGTAACCAGCGAGTCGCCGTCGTAATCGAGCTTCTTCTCCCATGCCGGATCCCCGATCCAGGCGAACTTGCCGTCGCACCAGACTCCGAAGAACGAAACGTCGCCGTTGGTCTGGTTGTCCTGCCCGACATGCGGGTAGTAGACGTCGCGGATGTTGTACTCATGATCGAAGTTGACCATGAGGTTCCCGTTGCCGATGGGGAGATCACGAGGCATGGGGGAAGGATAAACGTGAAGCTGTCTTCTGAGCGAAGCGAAGAGACCGGAGCGAAGCGAGGTCGGAGCGCCGTCCGTCCCGGCGAGCGAGACGCCATGTGAGAGCCGTGCCCCTGGCTTCAGCCGGCGAATGCGCGGCTTCGCCGCCAGGCACAGACAAGAGTGTCTGTGCCACATTGGCCGCTGCTTTGGCCAACAGTCTGTGCCGTTCCACATTGGCAAGCCACGAGGCCTGATGCCACAAGCGAGGACTAATGTGGCACAGACACTCTTGTCTGTGCCGGCGCTTGGCAGGACCGATGTGGCATGGCACAGGCACTCTTGTTTGTGCTTTTGAAGTCGCGCGATCGGTTGTCATCTGCAAGCTTCTAGCGCGGTCGAGACGCGCCAGGGACAGCCCTCATCTGATACCCCATCCCCGTCACCGCAAACCCCGCCTCGGCGAGGTAGGAACCGAGGTCTGACTTCGACGCCGGTGCGTCGTTGATCTCGGAGATCAGCAGCGCGCGACGTGTGCCGTTCGTCACGAGCGACGCCAGCATCCGGGCAACTTCTCTCGCCACTGTCCTCCGGATCGGCTCATCCTCGGGGAGGAACACGGAAAGCTGTTTTTCGCCGCGGCCGGCGTACGCGCTGAGCATGCCGTTGACGAGGATCACGCTGGCGCCGGGGAGGCGCATCAGGCCGGCGGCGGGCCACTTCAGCAGTGCGCCGTAGGGATTTGCGGGGTCCGTCGCGGCGAGCATCACCGTCTCCGGCTCGTCGGGCTCTTCGCGGTTGGAGCGGAGGAGATCGAGCGCAGCGGCGCTCCCGAACTGGGTGGCACCGAAGCCGGCCACGAAGTAGCCGCGGCGGATGCGGCCCGATTCCTCCATCGCTTTCAGCACGGGATAGATGGCGCTGAAGCCGCCGGGGACCGACTCCACCGCAGCCGATTCGCGGACGATGATTCCGTAGCGCGCCAGGAGCTGGTGCGCGAGCGCGGTTGCACGCTCCGTTGCTGAGCCGCGCGGCGGCGGCAGAAGCGACCAGCGGCCCTGCGTCGACGGAGGGGCGACGCGGCGGGAGCGGAAGCCCTGCGCGCGCGGAGCCGCTTTCGGACGGGTGTAGGCGCGCAACGCGTGGAAGGTGTCGTTCGTGATCACACCGCGCCAGACCAGGTTCCAGAGCGCGTCGACCACGTCGTTGGCGAAGCCGCCTAACGCCTCCTGAATCTGGGCAAAGAACGACGCGCCGCCGGCGCGGAGGTGCTCGACGATGTGCTGTTCCAGTTCGCTCAGCTCCGTTTCCGCCGGCGTGTGCAGCAGCGGGAGGTGATCGGTCAGATAGAGTGCGATGCGGCCGTCACGCTCGCCGATCGGCTCGACTCCGGTCCAGACGATCTCCCCCGCGGCACTAAGCGTGTCGAGGTCGGACGGCTTGTAGCCGTCGATGCGTGCCGGGAGGATTTCCGATTCGAGGATCGACGCCGGCAGCGCCGCTCCCTGCAGTGCTTCGATCACTTCGAGCAGTCCTTCCAGGCCGCGGCGTTTCTTCGTTACGAGCTGCCAGCCGTTGATGAGGCGCGTGTAGGCCTTCGTGTCGACCGGCTCGACTTCCTTGCGCAGTTTGGCCAGCGAACGCTGACGGATGGAGCGCAGGACATCCACTTCGCACCATTCGCGATGCGTCCCGCCGGGCCGGAACTCCCCTTCCACCAGGCGGCCGCGCTCGACGAACCGCTCCAGCGCCATCGTCACGACCGCCACGCCGAGGCCGTAGCGGCGGGCCACGTCGGGCGGCGTGAACGGGCCATGTGTACGGGCGAAGCGGAGAACGAGATCGCCGGCTGGATCGGCCACCGGCTGGAGGTAACGGTCGGCAAGACCTGCCGGAAGCGGCGCGCCGAGGGCGTCGCGATAGCGGCTGGCGTCCTCGATGGCGATGAAACGCTTCTCGCGCGCCACCTGAATCTCGATGATGCGGCGGGCCTTCGCCAGCTCGCGCGTGGCTGCCTTTGCATCGACCAGCGATCTCGCGGCGATCTCATCCAACGACAAATCGCCGAGGCGAAGCAGCAGATCGTGAAGAGCATCTGGCGACTTCGCCTTGTGGCGGTCGTCGAGATGCTGCAGCTCGATCTCCAGCGCGTACAGCGCCTCGGCGTCGAGCAGCTCGCGGAGCTCCGGCTCGCCGAGCAGCTCGCGCAGCTGGGCCTGATCGATCGCCAGCGCCTGGGCGCGCCGTTCGGCCAGCGGGGCATCGCCGTCGTAGATGAAGTTCGCCACATAGCGAAACAGCAGCGATCCCGCGAACGGCGACGGCTTCTCCGTGTCGGCGACGACAACGCGGATCGTTCGCTGCTGGATCTTCTTCATCGTGGCCACGAGGGCCGGGACGTCGAAGACGTCGCGCAGCACCTCGCGGTAGGTCTCGAGGATGATCGGGAACGAGCCGAAGCGCGACGCCACTTGCAGCAGGTCGTAGGCGCGTTTGCGCTGCTGCCACAGGGGCGTCCGCCGATCCGGCCGGTACCTCGGCAACAGCAGCGCCCGCGCGGCGGCCTCGCGAAACTTGGCCGCGAACATCGAGCTGGCGCCGAGCTGGCGGACCACGAGTTGTTCGATCTCGTCAGCGGCGGGGATGACCAGCTCCGCGCGCGGCGCGGCATCGGTGTCGGGGAAGCGGACGATGAAGCCGTCATCGCTCCACATCGTCTCGACGTCGATCTGCAGCTCGTTGCGCACCTTCGCCGTCACCGCCATCGCCCACGGTGCGTGGATGCGGCCGCCGAACGGGGTGAGGACGCAGACACGCCAGTCGCCGAGGTCGTCGAGGACGCGCTCGATGACGATGGTGCGGTCGTCGGGGACGGCGCCCGTTGCGGCGTGCTGATCGTCGAGGTACTGCAGGAAGTTTCTTGCGGCCAGCGCGCCGAGGTCGTGTTTCGACGTCAGCCGCTTCACTGCGGCGGCAGGCTGCATCGCGCGAACCTCGCGCACCAGCGCGCCGATCGCTTCACCAAACGGGACGGTCCGCTCGGCCGAGTCGGCTCTCCAGAACGGCATCTTGCCCGGCTCCCCCGGCGCGGGGGTGACGAGCACGCGGTCGTGCGTGATCTCCTCGATGCGCCAGGTCGATGCGCCGAGGAGGAAAGTCTCACCCACGCGCGATTCGAACACCATCTCCTCGTCGAGCTCGCCGACGCGCGCGCTCTGCATCTTCTCGCCGCCGGCGAGGAAGACGCCGAACAGACCGCGGTCGGGAATGGTCCCGCCGCTGGTGATGGCGACGCGCTTTGCGCCAGGCCGTGGCGTGAGGATGTTCGTGACGCGATCCCAGGTGACGCGCGGCCGCAACTCGGCGAATTCGTCCGAGGGGTAGAGGCCGGAGAGCATGTCCAGCACGCCGTCGAATGACGTGCGCGCCATTTCGGAGAACGGCGCCGCCTGGCGGACGAAGGCGAACAGCTCATCGGCATGCCAAGGCTCGACGGCGATCATGGCCACGAGCTGTTGCGCCAGCACGTCGAGCGGATTGCGCGGATAGCGCGTCGGCTCGATCGCGCCGCGGTGCATGGCGTCGGTGACGGCGGCGCAGGCCAGGAGGTCGCCGCGGAACTTGGGAAAGATGATCCCTTCGCTGATCGTCCCGACCTGGTGCGATGCGCGGCCGATGCGCTGCATGCCGCTGGCGATCGACGGCGGAGCCTCGATCTGGATGACCAGATCGATGGCTCCCATATCGATCCCCAGCTCGAGCGATGACGTCGCCACCAGGGCCGGCAAACGTCCCGACTTGAGGTTGTCTTCGATCTCGATGCGTTGGGCGCGCGCGATCGATCCGTGATGGGCCTGGACCAGGATCTCTCCCGCCAGCTCGTTCAGCGCCCCCGCCAGCCGCTCGGCCAGCCGTCGCGAGTTGACGAAGATGAGCGTCGATCGATGCGCCCGGATCAGCTCCAGAAGCCGCGGATGAATCGCAGGCCAGATCGACGCGCGCACCGACGCTCCCGCCGGACCGCTCGGCACTTCATCGCGCGAATACTCGTTGAGCTTGGCCATCTCTTCGACGGGAACTTCGACGTGGAGGGAGAGCTGTTTCTTTTCTCCGGTGTCTATGATCGCTGTTGCGCGATTTCGCGGTCTCGCGCTCGGGGTCGCGGGGTCTCGCGGTTGCGCGGTCTCGCGGTGTTCGGCCTTACCTTCAGCGGCCAAAGCAGCAATCTGCGCGACTTCGCTGCCGGCGGATTCGCCCACCGCGAGACCCCGAGACCGCGAGACCGCGTAACCACTCAGGTATCTCGCCACCTCCTCCAACGGATTCTGCGTCGCTGATAGCCCGATCCTTTGCGGCTCCTTTTCAGCCAGCCTCGAGAGCCGTTCCAGCGAAAGCGCCAGGTGCGCCCCCCGCTTGTTCGGTACGAGCGCATGGACTTCATCGACGATGACCGTCTCCACGCCGCGCAACACCTCGCGCACGTTCGACGTCAGCATCAGATAGATCGACTCCGGCGTGGTGATGAGGATGTCGGCCGGATCGCGCAGGAATCGCGCGCGGTCGGACTGCGGCGTGTCGCCGCTGCGGATGGCGATGGACGGCAGCTCGAAGGGCTCGCCGCGCTCGGAGGCGAGGTTGGCGATTCCCGCCAGCGGCGCGCGGAGATTGCGCTCGACGTCGACTGCCAACGCCTTGAGCGGCGAGATGTAAACCACGCGGCAGCGGCGCTCCTTCGGCGGGCGCGGCGCGAACATCAACCGGTCGAGCGCCCAGAGAAACGCGGTCAGCGTTTTTCCGCTCCCGGTCGGCGCGAAGATCAGCGTCCAATCTCCCCGGGCGATGGCCGGCCATCCAAGCTCCTGCGCCCGCGTCGGCGTGTGAAAGACGCTCGTAAACCAGTCGCGCACGGCCGGATGAAATGGCTGCATGGCGGCATCGAGTGCCGTCGTTTCACGCCCTTTCCGTGAACTGGTCAACGTGTGAACCTTCCCTCGACGCTGGACATTAAGTTCTTACGCTGCAAGAATAGTCTCCAACCAGGCGATTCAGACAGGCGGGCGAAAGACAGGGATGCGGCTCAAAGTCCTCGGCGCTTACGGCGCGTCAGATGCTGAACATAACCTGACGGGCTACCTGATCGACGACTGGCTCGCGGTCGACGCCGGGACGCTCACTTCCAAGCTGTCCTTCGCGCAGCAGGCCCGTATTCAAGCCGTTTTCATCACCCATCCTCATGCAGATCACATCCGCGATCTGCCGCACCTCATCCATAACCGCTTCAGCCAGAGCGCCGGCCCCCTGACCGTTTTCGCCTCGAAAGAGGTGATGCAACTGCTGATCGACAACGTCTTCAACGGCATCGTCTGGCCCGATTTCTCGAAGCTGATCTCTCCGCTGACGAAGGCGCCGGCCGTAATCTACCGTCCGGTCACCCCCGGCAAGAAGGTGACGATCAACGACGTCGGCCTCACGGCCGTGAATGTCCATCATCAGATTCCCGCCGCGGGCGTGATCGTCGAGATCGGCGGTCAGGCCATCACCTTCACCGGCGACACCGGCCCCACCTCGGAGATCTGGAAGCGGACGAACAAGACCCCGAACGTCGTCGCCATCGTCACCGAGGCGTCGTTCCCAAACGACCAGCAATCGCTCGCCGACGAGACCGCGCACCTCTCCCCCAACACCTTCGGCGACGAGCTGAAGAAGATCACCGTCGACGCCCCCGTGTACGCCAGCCACCGCAAGATCCCGTTCGAGCGCGACATCGAATCGCAGATTCGGAATCTGCGGGATCGAAGGGCGAGGGTGTTGCTGGAGAAGAATTACACGCTGTAGTAGGGGTTGCGAGGTCTCGCGGTTACGCGGTCTCGCGGTGCTGCTAAATACCAACCGTCGCGATTGCTGCATCGGACGATAGCCTTGCAAATGAGCCAATAGAGAGGCCGATGTAGCACAGACACTCTTGTCTGTGCCGGAGCTCGCCTGACTCAAGATCGCAAGCCTCAGCAGCCCGCGGCTCCGACCGTCGGCTCCGGCCGGGGGGCACAGACAAGAGTGCCTGTGCCACATCTCGGAATGACAGCTACTCCCCCCGCGCGACCCCGCAACCCCGAGACCGCGCAAACCTCTACCGCACCCCAATCTCCCCCGCCACCGCTCGTGCGTCGTACACCTTCCCATCCTTGATCACCGTCACGACCTTCCGCACATCGCTGATGTTCGTGGAGGGATCGCCGTCGATGATGTCGAGATCGGCCAGCTTCCCCGGGGCGACGGAGCCGAGCTGGTCGTCGTGCTTCATCACGCTGGCCGCGCCGAGGGTGGCGATGCGCAACACCTCGGCGGGCGGGATGCCGGCCTGGACGTACAGCTCCAGCTCGCGGTGCAGTGAGAAGCCGGCCATGGCGTCGGTGCCGGCCACGATCGTGATGTGATTGTCGTAGAGCGCCTTCACCATCGCCAGGAGACTGCGGAACGAATCGCGGTAGCGATCATCCATCCCCTCGGGAACAGGAAGGCCGCCGGTGAGGAAACCGCGCCGCACCTGCGGCGGGAGACGATCGGCAATCATCGCGTAGCCCGGCGACATCACTCCTTTGCGCGCCGTGAACATCTCTTCGAAGATCGTCACCGTCGGATCGATGACGATCTTCTTCTCGCGCAGCAGATCGAGAAACGACTTCACCTGCGCTGACTGCAGATCGAGCAACGCCGCCCGCTCGGCGACCGCCGTGAAACGAATCGGCGTGCGGGTGTCCTGAATGTCAGGCCAGAAATTCAGGAAGAGAAAGTTCGTGTGCTGGATCTCGTCATACCCGTCGCGCACGGCATCCTCGGCGCGCATGAACGCCGGAATGTGGCCGCTGACGCGCAGCCCATGCTCATGCGCCCTGCGTACGATGACCGGCACGAGCTCCGGCTTGACGGAGCTGTAGATCTTGATCTGCTCGTAGCCAAGCTTGGCGTAGTTATCGACCGCGGCAAGTGCCTGTTCTTCGTTATCAACTAACACCTTCGTCGGCCCGGCGAACTTGCCCGGCCCATCGATGATGCCGGCCAGGACGATGCGCGGGCCAATGGCGGCACCGCGCTCGTACTTCTTCCGAAGATCGAGCAGGAAATCGGTGTCATTGGCCAGGTCGCGCACCGAGGTGACACCGCTGGCGATGTCGAGCATCCCGTCGTCTTCCGAGTTGTGCGTGTGCATGTCCCACAGCCCTGGGATGACGGTACGCCCCTGCGCGTCGATCCTCTCCAGCCCCTCGGGCGCGGTGACGCCTGCGCCGGCCGATTCAATGCGATTGCCGCGGATGACGATCGTCGCGCCGGGAGTGGTCGTCATCGTGACGGGATCGAAGAGCCGGGCGTTGGTGATGACGATGCCGCCGCCTACCGGCACGTGCGTGAGACGCGCCGCCGCCCGCGACACCGCCTCATCGTGCCATTTGTCCTGCGATTCCAGCAGCCGCGGGATGACCGAGTCCCAGCCGTCGGCGATGGTTGACGACCACGACGACGCCGAAGCGAAGAGCTCGTTCCGGTCGTCCAGCCATACGGGCGACGGAGTAAATCCGAGACCGCTGATCTCGTAGCAGGTGATGTGCTGCGTCTTCCCGCCGGCCGAGACACTCAGCTCACCGACCCTGCGGATCGATGCCTCGCCGGCCGGAAGAAGCGACAGCCGCTGATTCGGCGCCGCCAGCAACGCCCGCGCAAGCACCCCGGTCTCCTCGGGCGGGCCGTACATCGAGACGAAAAAGCCCGACTTTCCGCTGCCGCTCTCCGCGCCGTTCGACCACGTGCCGTTCGCGAACGTCTCCGCCACCGGCACCTTGTAGTAGTCGTTCCCGTCGGTCTTCAGCGACGCCGTGACCGAATGCCCGTCGGTGCTCATGACCGTATGCGTCTTCGGCCCACGCCCCCGGTCGTTGAACTCGAAATCGATCGTGCGCGTGTTGCCCTGCGTCGTCACCGTCTCGGTGCCGGCACGATGCCCGCCCAGGATGAAGGCGCGCGTTTGCGGAGGGGTGGTGTGGGCACAAGCGGCGAGGATGACGGCGAGGAAGGCGAGCAGGCGGATTCGCATGCGCAAAGTGTACGATTTCGCTCCATGCCCCGCACCCCCGTCACCGTCCTGATGCACACTCTCGACGAGATCGAGAACATCGAAGCCTGCATCCGCTCGGTGGAGTGGGCCGACGAGATCTACCTGCTCGATTCGTTCTCGAAGGACGGGACGGTGGAGCTGGTCCGTGAGAAGTTCCCCCGCGTCCGCATCGAGCAGCGCGAATACCTCGGCGCCGCGTCCGCGAAGAACTACGCCATCGACCGCGCCACGAACGACTGGATCTTCGTCATCGATGCCGACGAGCGGGTGACGCCGAAGTTGCGCGATGAGATCCTGCGCACGCTCGAGGGTCCGCTCGATCTCTGGGCCTACTCCGTCGGCCGCCTCAACTTCATGCTCGGCAAGCCGGTGCGCTTCTCCGGCCTGCAGCGCGACCGCGTCACGCGCCTGTTCCACAAAGGCCACGCACGCTACCCGAACAAGCGCGTCCACGCCGACCTGCTCGTCGACGGCGCCATCGGCCGCCTCAACGCGAAGATGGATCACTACTACATTCGCACCTTCGACCACATGATCGCCAAGATGACGCGCTACGCGAACTGGGGCGCCGCGCAGATGTACATCGACGGCAAGACCACCAACGTCCTCGGCATCATCGGCCACCCCACCGCCAAGTTCGTCCGCGACTTCCTCATCAACCTCGGCTTCCTCGACGGCACTCGAGGTCTGATCTCCGTCGGCATGCACGTCTGCTACACGTTCTGGAAGTACGCCAAGCTTTGGGAGCTGACCCAGCTCAAACGCCAGGGCAAACCAGTCCCGCTACCGAAGCTCGATGAGGGGGAAGGGCGGTGGGAACTGCCGTGGGTGAAGGGGTAGATAGCGCGATTCGTTAGTAGATCCATGGATGTCCTTCGGAGGCTGATTTGCTTCCGGCGCAGCGGAATCGGCTTGTCGCGGAAACAAAAATCATTCTGCGATATCGCCATGGCAATACATCAGAACAAAATTCGTTTTGGCCTGCGCGAGCGTTTGATCGATTCTGTGTCCATGGATGTGATTTCGAGGCTTCCCGGCTTCCGCGATCACGTCACAGCGCTCCCGCGGAAACAAAAATCGTTCTGCGATATCGCCATGGCAATACGTCAGAACAAAATCTCTTTTGGGTTGAGGGCCCTTGAATTGGTGTCGTCATCCATGGATGTGTTCCTGAAGCGGCCTACCTTCACGCATAGCGTCAATGACTTCCCACGCAGGAGAAAGCCGCTCCGCGGTATTGCCATGGCCCTACGTCAAAACAGAATTTGTTTCTGAGAAAGACGATCTTCGCTGCGCAGGCTGGACGGTAAACTCAGGCCATGATCGAGCAGTTGGCTCTACCGGTTGGCGATGACGACGTTCGCGACCTCGCGCTGCTCCTGCTGGACGCCATCGCATCCGGTGCCTCGGTCGGCTTTCTCGACGCGACGACGCTGGAATCCGCCGAAGCATGGTGGCGGGACCGGATCTCGAACGCGGACGAGCGGGCCATCTTTCTCGTGGCGCGGGATGAGATCGGGATTGCCGGTACGGTTCAGATGCTCCCCGCGGGGATGCCGAACCAGCGTCATCGGGCGGACATCGCGAAGCTGCTCATCCATCGCCGCGCGCGGCGGCGGGGTCTGGGATCGAGGCTGATGGAGGAGATCGAACGACGTGCGCAGGCTGCCGGATTCACGCTCCTGACGCTCGACACGAAACGCGGTGACGGCGCGGAGTCGCTGTATCGCCGTGGCGGATGGACCGAGGTGGGAGTCATACCGGGATACGCGCTGGATCCGGATGGGACGCCGTGCGATACGGTGGTGTTTTACAAGACGAAAGGCTTTGACCACAGAGACACAGAGATCACAGAGATCAAAGGATGAAGAACAGCCTTCCGCGTTCATCCTTTGCTCTCTGTGTTCTCTGTGTCTCTGTGGTTAAAGCCTTTCGGTTTCCTCGCCTCGCGCATGGCCTCGGCCACCTCGATCGGCACATTCCGCTGCTCGAGGTCGATCTCCCTGATGCCGATCCCGCCTTCGAATTTCCATTGGTGTTTGGGGCGATAGACACCGATGTCGTGCACGCGGGAGCCGGCCACGAAGCGGATCGCGCCGCGGCGGTAGTCGAAGGCGCGGCCGTTGCGGGTGTGGATGGCGGCGTCGATGCGGTAGGTGCCGGCGACGAGGTCGAGGGCGGGCATGATGAAGCGGACACGCCCGTTGGAGGCGAGCCGTTCCGGCATCAGCCCTTCCAAGTCGGTGTTTGTACCGTACACGCAGGTGCCGTCGGCGTGGTAGATGCCGATGCCGAAGACGAAATCGTCCTGCGGCACGCGCACGGTGACGTCCATCTCGATCGCTACCGGCGTACCGGGGCCGAGGGCCACGAGCTCATCGCCGCGATTGTCGACGAGAGCGACGCGCGACAGGACCACTTCGCCGGAGCCCCACCGTTCCTCCTCGTTGGGATCCTCGCGCGGCGCGACATCTGCTTTCTTTTCGCTTGCCGCGCGCGGCGGAGCGGTCTGCGTCGATGACACCGCCTGCAGATAGGCATCGACCACGCGCACCGGATCGCCGATCGTCTCCGGCTCGCCGTGATCGAGCCAGAGCGCGCGGTCGCAGAGGTTGCGCACCTGGTCGAGCTGGTGCGTGACGAAGACGAGCGTCACGCCGCGGTACTTCATCTCCTGAATCTTGGCCACGCACTTCGCGGCAAACTCCTCGTCTCCGACCGAAAGCACCTCGTCGATCAGCAACACATCCGGATCGACATGGACGGCGACGGCAAATCCTAGCCGGACATACATGCCGGAGGAGTAGGTTTTCACCGGCTGATCGATGAAGTCCGGGATGCCGGAGAAGGCGACGATCTGATCGAAGCGGGCGTCAATCTCCTTTCGGGAAAGCCCGAGCATGATGCCGTTGATGTAGATGTTCTCGCGCCCGGTGATCTCGGGGTGAAAGCCGGCGCCGAGCTCGATCAGCGCGGCCACACGCCCGTTCACTCGCACGCTTCCGGTGGTCGGCTTGAGGATGCCGGAGATCAGCTTGAGCAGGGTCGACTTCCCCGAGCCGTTACGGCCGATGATGCCGAACGCTTCCCCTCGGTCGACGGCGAACGACACATCCCGCACCGCCTCCACGCTCGTCTCCGGCGTCAACGCCAGATCGCGTTTGAGCAGCGCGCTCTTGAGCGTGGCGAACTGCGACCCGCGGCCCCATAGGCGGTAGGACTTGGAGACGTTGGTCAGGGCGATGGCGTAGTCGGACAAGGTGGTGATTATGGCAGTTGCTGGGCCGGGGGTCGCGAGGTCTCGCGGTTGCGCGGTCTCGGGGTGTTTGGTTGCTCGGTTGCTAGGTTGCTCGGTTGCTCGGTTGCTCGGTTGCAACGTGTGGACTGGCAATAGATAACCAAGCAACTCAGCAACCCAGCAACCTAGAAACCCCGAGACCCCGCAACCCCGAGACCCCGCAACCCCGAAACCGCGCAACCGCTAGATCGCCTCCGCCAACGTATCCCGCAACCTTCCGAACACCGTGATCCCCATCGCCACGGAGACAAACGCGTAGGCGAGCATCAGCAGAATGTCGGCGATGCCGGGGAGGTGGCCGAAGAAAAGGACGTCCTGGTACGAGACGACGAACGGCGTCATCGGGTTGAGGCGAAGGAGGGCGCGGAAGGGGCGTGAGGCCACGCGGTCGATGAGGTAGAGGATCGGTGTGACGAAAAAGCCGAGCTGCATCAGGTTCGTCAGGATGTCGCGAAGGTCGCGGAAAAGGACGGACGCCGAGGCTACGGTCATGGCGATGCCGGCAACGAAGAGGGTTTGCAGGATCATCAGGAGCGGCACCAGAAGCATGGTCGCACTCAGGGTGATATCGCCGTGCAGCGCGAACCCGACCGTGGCGATGAGAAGGATCGGCATCGCCAGCGCGAAGTGCACCAGATGCGAGGCCACCGTCACCAGCGGCAGCGCCTCGGCTGGAAACATCACCTTCTTGATCAGCCCCGCGTTCGATGAGATCGACGTCGTCGACTCCAGCACCGCCGCGGAGAAAAACGTCCATGGCAGGATTCCGGAGAAGAGAAACAGCGGATAGGGATGGATGACGTTCGACGGAAAGAAAAAGGTGAAGACGACGGTGTAAACGGTCAGCAGCAGGAGCGGATTGGCCAGCGACCAGAAAAAGCCGAGGATCGAGCCGCGATAACGCGCCTTCAGATCGCGCGCGGTGAGGGCGGCGATGAGCTGACGGTAGCGGTAGAGGGTTTTTAGCTCGTCCATAACTGCGCCTTCGGCGCGTTGTCGGTTGTCGGTTGTCTGCGCGCTAGGGCGCGCGTGGTCAGTTTTCACATGTTAGTTTGATTGGCAGATTTTTGGGCACGGCTCCAGGTTACGCAGCCGCCGAGCCATTAACCTAAATCGTGCAAGCTGGCCACGCGCGCCGCAGCGCGCAGACAACCGACAACCGATAACGCGCCGAAGGCGCAGTTATGAATCCTCGGTCACGATCAGCATCAGCGTCGTGCTGCCGATCTGGAACTCCGACTTGTCCTGTAGCTCGACAGGCTCGGTCACCCTGCTGCCGTCGACGAGGGTGCCGTTGGTCGACTTCAAATCCTCGAGGAGGACGACCTGGTCGCGCACTTCGATCGCGGCGTGCTGGCGCGAGGCTTCGCTGTCGTTGATGATCAGGTCGGCGCCGGCGCGGCCGATGGTGATGAGGGGCTTCTCGAAGCGATAGACCATACCGGCATCGGCGCCGGCGATGATGGCGATCGAGAGACGCCTCCCCGAAGGGAGTTGGGCGGTGGGAACCGGGCCCGTGTCCTCTTTCTGTGGAAGCGGCGCCTGTGCGGTCGTGTCCTCCGGTACAGGCGTTTGCGTATGTGTCTTGTCGAAGCGCGCGGCAGAGTCATCGGATGCCGGCTCGGGCTTCGGCATGAAAGCGGGATTCCGGATCTCGAAGATGCTCTGGCACTGCGCGCACTTGATCTTCTTCGACGGCTTCCGCTCGAAGCGATCTTCGTCGTACTGATATCTCGCGTGACAGCTTGTGCACTCGATGATCAAGAAAGACCTCGCGCCGGGGAAGTGGCGCGACGATAGCAGAGCGTTCGGGTCGCGTACAATCCCGCCTCTTCGAAGGAGATTGCATGAAACGACTCCTGATCGCCCTCGCGCTCGCGGCCGCTTGCCAGAAAGCAACGATGATTCAGCCATCCACGACTGCTCCCGCCAATTCCCTGACCATCGCCCCCGACGTGGCGCAGCGCATGGCTCAACTGCCGCCCACCGTCATCGACTACGACCATTCGCTTCTCGACGACAACGAGCGGCAGGTCGTGGCCAAGCTGATCGAAGCGTCGAAACAGATCGACGAGATCTACTGGCGCCAGGTCTCCGAGAAGAACCCCGCGCTGCGCGACGAGCTGCAGAAACAGGGCGGCGCCGCGTACGCCTACTTCGTCGCCAACAAAGGTCCGTGGGACCGTCTGAAGGGCGACGACCCGTTCATCGGCACGGAGAAAAAGCCGGCCGGCGCGGCGTTCTATCCGCCCGACATGACGAAGGAAGATCTCGAGAAGTACCTGGCGGCTCACCCGGACGCGAAAGACGAGTTGCAGGGACTCTTCACCGTCGTCCGCCGCGATGGCGCGAAGCTGGTGGGCATCCCCTACGCGACCTACTACAAGGATTTCCTCGACCAGGCCGCGACACACCTCCGCGAAGCCGCCAACATTTCGAACGATAGGGCGCTGAAGCGCTACCTGACGTTGCGCGCCGACGCGTTCAAGTCCGGCGACTATCGCGAGAGCGACATGGCCTGGATGGACCTGACCGGCAACATCGAGGTCGTGATCGGGCCGTACGAGGTCTACGAGGACAACCTCTTCAACTACAAGGCGTCGTTCGAGTCGTTCGTCACCGTGGTCGACAAGCCGGAGAGCGCCAAGCTGGCCGCCTACGCACACGCGCTGCCGGACATGGAGCGCAATCTTCCCGAGCCGGAGCAGTACAAGAATCCCAACCGCGGCAGCGAGTCGCCGATCAAGGTGGTGCAGGAGCTGTACACCGCCGGCGACGCGCGGCGGGGCGTACAGACCGCGGCCTTCAACCTCCCGAACGATGAGGTGGTGCGCGAGAAGAAAGGATCGAAAAAGGTCCTGCTCAAGAACGTGATGGATGCGAAGTTCCGCCAGAGCGGCAAGCCGATCGCCATGCGCGTGCTCGATCCGTCGCTGACGAGTCTGGTCTCGTTCGACGCATTCTTCAATCACGTTCTCTTCCACGAGCTTTCCCACGGCCTGGGGCCCGGTTTTCTGACGCAGCCGGACGGCAAGCGCGTCGAGGTGCGCATCCCGCTCAAGGAGCTCTACTCGACGGTGGAGGAGTGCAAAGCGGACGTCCTCGGCGTCTGGAATCTGCTCTACGCGCAGAAACACGGCCTGGTGACGGCGTTCGACGAGAAGCAGCTCTTCGCCACCTACGCCGGCCTGATGTTCCGCTCCACCCGTTTCGGCGTCGGCGAGGCCCACGGCCGCGGGACCGCGATCCAGTGGAACTGGCTGCGCGAGCGCGGCGCCGTGACGCCGGCTGCCGGCGGCAAGTACACGGTCGACTTCGCCAAAGCGCGCGACGCCGTCCGCGATCTGGCCACCGAGTTGCTGACGATCGAAGCCACCGGCGACTACGCTCGCGCGAAAACGCTGCTGGACCGCTACGGGAAAGAAACGCCGGAGATGACGTCCGTGAACGCGACGCTGAAGGACATCCCGGTCGACATCACGCCGGTGTTCCCGGCAGCGGGGGAGAAGTAGTTTCCATTCAGGCCAGCTTCGCCATCGCCTCTTCCACCTGCTCCGCGGTCGGCATCAGCGGTTCGACGACCTGGCCCTTGAACCAGTCGAACTCGCCCTTGAGCAGATGCATGACCAGGCCATACGCGGCATCGTCGTGGTCGGTGAAGAGATTGTGGAAATTGGCGTCGATGCGCATCCGGGCCTCGCGGCAGAAGACGTCGGCGAGATCGATGGCGTTCTTCATCTCCGCGCCGCCCTTTTTCGCGAGCATCGTGGCGTAGCTGATCGAGGCAGCCATGGCGAAGAGATCGGTGCCGATGTCGACGATGCGGAAGAGCACCATCTGCTTCCGCTCCAGCTTGGCCTGAAACCGCATCATGGCGTGGAAGATCGAGCGGGAGAGATGGCGCGACTCGCGCTCGATGTAGCCCATATGCCCGGAGAGCTTTCCGAACTCCCCGAACTTCGGGAAGTGCGACCAGCCGATGTAACGCGACGGATACCAGGCCGCGTAGTGCACGCCCGCTTTCGCCGCGGCGCTGAGCTTCTCGCCCATCGGCGTCTCCGGCTGCAGGATCTTGAAGCCGCGCTTCATGTGCGGATCGACCGCCTCGCGGGCGATGAAGAGATGCTGGATCTCGCTCGTTCCCTCGAAGATGCGGTTGATGCGCATGTCGCGCATGATCCGCTCGACCGGGTAGCCTTTCTCGCCGCGAGCCTGCAGCGACTGCGCGGTCTCGTAGCCGCGCCCGCCGCGGATCTGCACGAGGTGATCGCTGATCTGCCACGCCACCTCGGTGTTGAACAACTTGGCCATGGCCGCCTCGAGGCGGAGATCGACGTTGCCGCGGTCCGCGAGGCCGGACGTCAACCAGACGATCGCTTCCATGGCGAACGTGTGCGACGCCATCCAGGCCAGCTTCGCGGCAATCGCTTCATGTTTCCCGATTGGCGCGCCCCACTGCACGCGCTCGTTCGACCAGTCCTTGGCGATGTCGAGCATCTTCCGCCCCGCCGCGGCGCAACCGGCCGGAATGGTCAGGCGTCCGGTGTTCAGGGTGATCAGCGCCAGCTTCAGGCCGAGGCCCTCGCCCCAGAGGAGGTTCTCGTTCGGAACGAAGACGTTGTCGAACTTCAGCAGGCCATTGCCGATCCCGCGAAGGCCCATGAACTGGCAGCGATGCTCGATGGTGAAGCCGGGTGAATTCGTCTCGACGATGAAGGCCGTGATCTGCTTTTTCTCTTTGCCTTTCACGATCTTCGACTGCGTCTTGGCCATCACCACCAGGAGCTCGGCTTTCGTGCCGTTGGTGCACCAGAGCTTCTCGCCATTGATGATCCAGCCCTTGCCGTCCGGCGACTTGACCGCGGTCGTCTCCATCTTGGCGGGGTCGGAGCCGACGCCGGGCTCGGTCAGCGCAAACGCCGAGATAGCCCCTTTCGCCAGACGCGGGAGGTATTTCTTCTTCTGCTCCTCGGTACCGAAGAGCTTGAGCGGCTGCGGAACGCCGATCGACTGGTGTGCGGAGAGCCAGGCCACGGTCGAGCCGCACCACGTGGCCACCAGGCCGATGGCACGGTTGTAGTTGGTCGCAGTGAACCCGAGGCCGCCGTACTCCTTGGGGATCTTCATGCCCCAGGCGCCGAGCTGATTCAATCCTTCGAAGAGGGAGTAGTCGTATTCGCCCTGCTCATCGATCTTGTCGGCATCGACGTTCTCGGCCAGGAAGCGCTCCAGGCGGATGAGGAAATCGTCCGCCTCCGCCTTGTCCGCCGCCGGTTGCTCCGGGAACGGATGGATGAGATCGAGGTTGAGTTTGCCGAGAAAGAGGTCGCCGACAAACGACGGTTTTTCCCACTCGGTCTCCCGAGCACCTTCAGCGACGTCCATCGCATCGACGGCGCCCTGTGACTTGACTTCGGCCATGGTGAAACTCCTTTGGATGGGGCTGATTACAAAAACGAGGCCGCCCCCGGCAGGCAGGCGTACATATTGTGAATGAACGCTCATTCAGTTGTCAACGGATACACTCTCCGCCCATGAAGAACGGCACCCCGACCGATCTCGCCGTCGCTCCTGAGATCGAAGCGATCGTCGAAGACCGCAGCATCCTCAGCTCCCCCCGCCCAACGGTCGACCGCGAGCGGCTGCAGCACCATCTCCGCGAAGCGCTCAAGCTCCTCCACGTGAATATGGACGACGAGAACATCGTCGACACGCCGCGGCGCTGGGCCGAGTCGCTCGTCGCCATGACCAGCGGCTATGACTATACGGACACGAGAAAACTGACGACGCTCTTCCGCAAGGCATGCTCGGCGACGGATGAGCCGTGCCAGAACCTGGTCGTGATCGGCGGGACCTACAAGACGCTGTGCGCACACCACATCCTTCCGTTCTTCGGACACTTCATCGTCGGCTACATCCCGGAGCGGATGATCATCGGCGCCTCGAAAATCCCTCGCATCGTGGAGGTGCACATGCGCCGGCTGCAATCGCAGGAGCACCTCGCTCATGATGTTGCCGACACGATCGAGCAGATCCTGGAGCCGCGCGGCATCGCCGTCTGGATGGGCGGCGTCCACATGTGCATGGTCATGCGCGGCGTGGAGCAGGAGTCGTCGTTCATGGAGACCAACGTCCTCCGCGGCGAGTTCCGCGAAGACGAGAAGACGCGGGATGAGTTCATGTCGATCGTGAATCGGCGAGGGCAACGGGGGTAGTCGTTGCTTGGTTGCGATTGACGTCTCCTGGTGCGCCTTGCCTGCTCATTGCGGCGAGCTCGAGGGCGGGGGTTGGGGGTAGAACTTCCAAACCAGGTGCGCGTGCTCCTCGCATTGCCGATAGGCCTGCTTCGCGGCGTCGAGAAGCGTTTTGCGCCGGTCAACCGGAGCCGCTTTCGCGTCCTTCTTCGCCGTGCGGAGAGAGCTCACACACTTGTCATGCTCGTCGAGGTACGCTGCCTGCGCTCTCGTGGGATGGACAGCGGCAAAGGCCGTGCTGGAAGTAAATAGGATCAGAACGATCAGTTTTCTCATCGTGCAGCCTCCAGATGAATTTGGTTTTCTTCGCCCGCGTCGGAGGAGCAGGTAAACGAGCTCTCCGGCGATCGCGATCGCGGCCGGGGCTCGATTCCGATCGAATGCGACAAGGCCTCATTGCGGGAGCGCATGGGTCGTCTCCTCGTCGAGGTCGTCGGCTGCCACGTCTCGGTCCATCCACCCGTGAGCCAGCACCAGAAGCGGCGGACGGAGAATGCGCGTCAACAGAGCCAGCGTAAGGCAGCCACCGATCACGACGACCGCGAGCGGCTTCTGCGTCTGCGATCCGATGCCATTCGACAGTGCGGCCGGCAACAGCCCCAGGATGGCCACTACGGTCGCCATCAGCATGGGGCGGAAGCCCTTGTCGGCGGCATAACTGGCCGCCTCGAAGACCGTGGAGCTCTCGCTCTTCCTGTGTCTTTGAAAGTAGGTTACGACGAGGAGACCGTCCTGGATGGCGATGCCGAAGATGGAGATGAAGCCCATCGCCGCGGAGATCGAAAAGTTGATGTGGGTCAGGAGCAACGCCAGTACGCCTCCGGTGCACGCCACCGGAATGGCAACGAGGACGATCAATGTGTCCGTCCAGTTTTTCACCGCCGTGTGCGTAATGAGACCGATGAGCAGGATCGTCAATGGCACGATGATGAGTAATCGGCCCTGCGCCTCCTTCAGCTCGTTGATCTGTCCAGCCCACTCCGTGTGGGTGTCGTAGGGGAGCGGGACGCTCTTCTGCACTGCTGTCTGCGCCTCGGCGATCGTGCTGCCGAGGTCCTTGCCGCGAACGGAGAACTTGACCGGCGAATAGCGGTGCCCGTCTTCGCGGTAGATGATCGATGGGCCTACTTCCTCCTCGATTCGCGCGAGCTGTGTCAGCGGAATGTTCGCGCCGTCAGGGGTCGGCACGGTGATGTTGCGGATCTCACGAAGGTTCGAGCGAAACGGCTCCAGCCAGCGCACGGTGAGATCGAAACGCTTTTCCCCCTCGAACACCTGCGTCACGGCCTGACCGCCGATGGCCGCCTGTACCACCGCTTCGACATCACCCGTATTCAGGCCGTAACGCGCGATCTGCACGCGGTCGGGTGTGATTGTGATGCTCGGCTGACCGAGCGACTGGAACATGCCGAGGTCCTTCACCCCAGGCACTTTGCTCATGACGTCGACGATCCCGTTTGCCTTCGCCTCGTTTACGCGGAGGTCGGGACCGATGATCTTGACGCTGTTCTCACCTTTGATGCCCGACATCGCTTCTTCGACGTTGTCGGAGATCATCTGGGAGAAGTTGAAGCTGACGCCGGGGAAGGATTCCTGAAACTCTTTTGACAGCTCGTCGGTCAACGTCTCCTTTGTTACGCCGCGCGGCCATTCATCGAACGGTTTGAGCGGCGCGAAAAGCTCGATGTTGAAGAAGCCCGAGACGTCGGTGCCGTCGTCCGGCCTGCCGAGCTGGGACAACACCGTCGTGACCTCGGAATGCCGCGCCACGATTTCCCGCATACGGCTGACGTATTTCGCAGACTGTTCGAGGGAGATGGACGTGGGCAGCGTCGCCCGGATCCAGAGGTTCCCCTCTTCCAGTGTCGGCATGAACTCGCGGCCGAGGATGGGGAAGAGGAAGCCGCAGGCCAGGATGGCCACGAGGGAGAAGGCGAGAGAGATCCTGGGGTGGCGCATGGCCCGTTCCGCGGCCGGGCGATAGAAACGGTTGAGGAAGGTCATTACCGCGTTCGGCTTGCCCGAAACGCGCTTGAGAAAAATGGCTGCCAGCACCGGAGTAAGCGTGAATGAGAGGAGGATGGCGCCGCCGATGGCAAAGGCGTACGTCCGGGCCATTGGCGAGAAGATCACCCCTTCCACCCCGGTCATCGTGAAGAGCGGCAGGAAGGCGACGGCAATGATGATCGTCGAGAAGAGGACCGGTCCGGCTACCTCGACCGCTGCGTCGAGGATACGTTTGCGCACCGAATGCCCGTCCTCCCTCGCGGCGTGATGGACGATGTTCTCCATCATGATCACGGTTGCGTCGACGACGATTCCGAAATCGACGGCACCCAGCGAGATCAGATTTGCCGACGTTCTGCTCAGCACCATGCCGCTGAAGGCGATGAGAAGCGCCAAAGGAATGTTGATGGCGGCGATGAGCGCCGCCCGATAGTCGCCGAGGAAGATGATGAGAATCAAGGTGACCAGGAGCATCCCGACAAAGAGGTTCTCGATCACCGTGTGCGTCGTCAGCCCAACCAGCGTGCCGCGGTCGTAGAACGGCTGGACGTCCATTCCCGGAGGTAGCAGGTGATTCTTGCGGATGTACTCGATGCGTTGGTGGATCCCGTCCAGCGTCGGAAGCGTTTCGCCGCCGTAACTCATCAGGATCGTCCCTTCGACGACGTCGGGCTCTTTGTCTTTGCCGACGATGCCGAGACGCGGCACGCTTCCCTCGCTGATCTGGGCCACGTCGCGAAGCCGTACGGGGGTTCCCTTCTGCCCACCGACCGTGATGTTGCCGATGTCGTTCAGGTCGCTGATGAGACCAACACCGCGAACCGTGAATGACTGCTCGCCAAGCGTCAGGCGCTGTCCTCCCACGTTCTGGTTCGCGTTGGCGATGGCCGTGTTGAGTTGCGACAACGTTATGCCGAAGGCGCGCAGACGGTTCGGATCGACCTCGACGTGGTACTCCTTCGTCAGACCGCCGAAAGCGACGACATCGACAACGCCCGGCACCTGCTTGAACTGCCGCTCCAGGATCCAGTCCTGCGCCGCCTTGAGATCCTGCAGCGTGTAACCCTTGCCGATGACGCGGTAGCGGAAGATCTCGCCGATGGCATTCCACGGCGAGATCTGCGCCTGCAGTCCATTCGGGAGCAGCGCGAACTGCAGGCGGTTGATGACTTCCTGCCGTCCGTCTTTGTAGTCGGTGCCCCAGTTGAAATAGCACTTCACGTCCGACAGGCCGAAGAGCGACTGCGACCGGATGTGGTCGAGGCCGGGCATGCCGGCCAGCGCCACTTCAAGCGGCACCGTGATCTGGCGCTCCACCTCTTCCGCGCTCAGCCCCTGGGGCTGGGTGATCACTTCCACGAGCGGCGGCACCGGGTTCGGATAGGCCTCGATGTTGAGTTGGTGAAATGCCGCCACGCCGCCAAGCGCCACGACCACGGCCAGGAGGAGGATGAAGACCGGCTTGCGGAGCGAAATGCGCACCAGCCGCGCCATCGACCCCATGTGATGGTCTTCGTGATGCGCCTCGTGATGGGGCTGGGGATGCCCGGTGGCCTGATCGGTCATGCGCCCGACCCCGACAGGATGATGGCGCCCGAGCTGACGACCTTCTCACCGCGCTGCAGGCCTCGCGTGACCGGTACCAGCTCGCCCGCTTCGTTATCATCGATGCCCACAACCCGCCGCTCGAATCGCTCGCCGCCGTTGGGCGACGGTCCCTTGTCGACATACGCCACCATCTGATCGCCGACGCGGACGACCGAGGTGCGCGGTACGGCAAGCTTCTGGTGGGTGTCGGTGGCGATCGACACGGTCGCGAACATCTCCGGCCTCAGCGTGCGGTCTCCGTTGGCGATCGTGCAGCGCACCTTCGCCGTCCTGGTTGCGGCGTCGAGCGCGCCCGAGATCCAGTCGACTCTGCCGGTGAATCGGCGGCCGGGGTAAGACACGACGGTCAATGTCACCGGTGCGCCGATCCGCACGTGCGGTAAGTCGACCTCGAAGACGTCGGCCAGCACCCAGACGGGATTGAGGTCGGCAATCGTGAACAGCTCAGGCGCGCTGCCGCCGGAATACTGTCCCTGAACCTCGACGCCGAGGGTGGCGTTGCGCGTTACGACGTCTCCGTCGATCGGTGCGCGGAGGACGTACTCCTGAGTACCGTGGCGCCCGTCTGAGAGCAGGCCGGCCTTCTGCGCGGCGCGAACCCGTTCCGCTTTTGCCTTGCGATAGTTGCTCTCTGCCGCTTCGAAATCACGTTGCGCGGCGGCGTGCGCTTCATAGAGCTCCTTCTGCCGCTCGTAATCGCGTTGCGCGGCGACGAGATCGGCGTCGGCTTTCTCGACGTCGGAGACGGCCGTGGCCAGGTCGGGCGACTGCAGAATCGCCAGCGGCGTTCCGCGCCGCACCTGCTGGCCGAGGGATGCCAGGCAACTGGTAACGCGACCTGTGACCGGCGAGAAGACGTGACCGACACGGGCGTCGCTGAACGCTACGCGGCCCGTAGTTGTGAGCCAGTTGCCGACGGCCCTGTCGCCTACCTCGGTCGTGGCGATGCCCGCTTCCTGGATCTGTTTCTGTGTGATCCACAACTCGTTCGGCGGTGGTGTGGCACCGCTCGCCGGCTGCGCCGCGCTTTCTCGTTGGCACGACGCAGTTGTGAGCAGAAGAAGAAACGACGTTGCAGCGATGATCCTGCGGTTCATCTCGTTGAGACTCATGGGTTGAGCTCCAGACCGGTGGCCTGCTCCAGTTGGAACACGGCAATCCAGTAGTCGTTGAGGGTTTGGAGGTATTCGTTCTGGGTTCCAAGAAACGTCCGCTGCGCATCGAGAAGCTCGAAGAGCGAAGCGGCGCCTTTCTCGTACTGCAGGCGGACCAGGTCGCGCGCGCGCGCAGCGCGTTCGAGCAGATGTCCCTGCATGCGCGCCGCTCGACCGCTGGCACCGCTCAGTGCACTGAGCGCCGATGAGACGTCCGACCCGATCTGCGCCTCGACCTTCTTCCGCGAGATTTCCTGCGTCTGTAGATCGGCCTCCGCACGGGCGACCTCGCCGCGATAGCGATTGAAGAGTGGCAACGTCGCCGAGATCGCAAGCGTCACCGTCGGCGGCTGAATGGCATTCTGCCCACGGCCTTCCTGCGAATATTGCAGTGACGGGAAGAAGTCCGGGATGGTGAGCCGGCGGGAGAGATCGACGGCCGCGCGCGCTCGCTCGACCTGCACTCCGAGAGCCGCGAGGTCAGGACGATGAAGGCGTGCGTCTTTCAGGACTTGTTCGCGCGACGAACCGGGAAGCCGGGGCGAGACCGCACCGCGCACGAGATCGTCGGCGACGTCGAACCCGGCCGGCGTTTCGTCGTAGCCGAGAAGGTAGGCGAGCGCGGCCTTCGCCTGGGCGAACGACTGTTCGGCGACGTCGGCCGCCTGATCAGCCTCCAGTTTCTGCACTTCGGCCCGCGCCACGTCGGCCTCCGAAACGGCGCCGGCCGTGTAGCGCTTCGTCACGAGATCGAGCGTGTTCGACGCCAGCAACTGCGCCTCGTTCGCGTAACCGAGAGCCTCCCGCCCCAGCTCGGCCTGGAGGAGCTGCTGCTTGACGGTAAAGCCGAGCACGCGCTCGGCATCCGCCCGTCCGAGCCTGCTCGCTTCGAGCGCGGCGCGCGCCACGGCCATGCGCAGCCGGCGTTTGCCGCTGAGTCCATCCGACAGTGCGGCCTGGTCGGTGACGCCCGCGGAGATCGAGGTGTTCGAGCAGCCGTGGCAGAGCGACGGGTCGTATGTCGCGCTGCTGCCGCGTGAGAGTGAGAGAGAAGGATTGGCAACCGCGCCGGCGATGGTGAGATCGGAGGCCGCGCCCGCAATCGTCGCGTTCGCGATCAGCAGGTCGAAGCCGCGCAGCCGAAAGATGCGCAACGCCTCTCCTAGCGTGATGGGACCCGATCCTTCCTGGGCGGACGCCGGCATGCCCGCAAGAGCGAGCACAAGGCAGGCAAATAGGTACTTCTTCACAAGTAGGTTTCTCCATTCGCATCAATCACGCGGACGCCGCGCGCAAAGGCGCAACGAGAAGCCGCATGAACAAGGGCCTGAAAGGGGGAGCTACAGGCAGGCGAATGGAGGACCGCGGAACGACCAGACGATCGTCGTGGAAGGGGAAAGGACCGTGAGGACAGGGATGACGGTAAGACCGACGCACGCGAGCGCGATCGGGCCCGTGTGCGGCAGCAGCAGTTCGACGACCACCGTTGTGGTCAACATGACCGCGTGCTGCGCGTTGGAGATGGAGAACGCCACGCGACGCGTGGCAGACCACTCCTCGAGAGCGCTAGCGTCAGGCGCCAGATCGTCTGTGACGGAGATGATCGGGAAGAGCAGCGCCACAACGCAGACCAGCGCCAGCCCGACGCTCCAACGCACCCTTCGAGCGCGAGCATCGTCCGGCAGCCGGGCAGACCAGACGCCAAACGCCACCGCGGTGGCGACGGCGATGAGCAGCCAAGTAAGGTTGAGAGCGAGTTCCATCGTTTCGCTAAGGAGACGTACCAGTGCGGTGAAGGTTACACCCGAGGCATGGCAACGGTCGAGCGCGCGCCACCCTTCGGTCAGACGCGGATTGCTATCAGCAGATCGCCACCGCGGGGAAAAGGATTCGGAGGATTGCCACCTGAACACCATCCGGACTCGAATCCGGCACCACTGGCGCGTAAGGTCGGATCGCGCGATGATCTTGCTGCATGCATCCTCTCTCCGGCGTTTTCAATGACGTCATCTCGAGTCCCGAGCTTGCCGCCGCCTGGCGCCTCTTCGTCGCGCTGATCTTCGGCGCTTTGGGTGGATTGGAGCGGCAGTGGCATCACAAGATCGCAGGCGTCAAGACCAACACGCTTGTCGCCGTGGGCTCCGCCGCGTTCGCCCTCGTCTCCGCGCGCGGGCTCGGTCTGAACAGCAATCCAGTCCAGATTGCCGCGGGAGTCGTCAGCGGAATCGGGTTCATCGGGGCAGGTGTCATCATGCGCCGCAGCGGCAGCGTGCAGGGAATCAACACTGCTGCGAACCTCTGGGCCACCGCGGGCATGGGTCTGGCCGTTGGCGGCGGCTACCTTATCCTCGGCGCAGTCATTCTCCTTTCGATCCTTACAACTCAGTTGGCGGTCAATCGCATAGGAATGTGGATCGATGCGCGGGCACCGCGAAGGGAGTATGACCACTTTACGTTGCAGATTGACTTTAGTCCCGGAGCCGAGCGCGAGGTCGAGGCCTCCCTCGGTTCGGGCGCAAAACACTCTCTGTTGAGGCGTACCGCCGTAGTGCCCGGCATCTCAATGAGCTGGGTGGAGGAGTACCCCGGCGTTGACGCCGCAGCGATGCAGTCGATCGGGAACTCTCTGGCAGGGATTCAGGGTGTCACGCGTGTCGAATGGTCGCGTTCCGTGGGCTCTGGCGAGCGTGAGTCGTCCTGAATGCCGGTACTGCCCGCCTGCTAGAACTTCTTGCCGAATGTGAGCCGGATCTGCGTGTGGTCGCTGAAGTTTGCAAACGGGTCGTAGTAGAGCTTCGCAAACCAGGCATGATCGTAGTAGAGGCCGGCGCCGACAGCGTGAACGTACCGTCCGGAGTCGGTGTGCCCCGACTTGTAGATCGTGTCGATCGTTACAGCGGTGTATTGATCGAGCCGATGCTTCCAGATCACGTGCGTATCCTGCTGGCGTGTGTTCAGACGGATGTCGAAGATGCGGTATGCAGAGATACGGTCCCCACCTCTCTTCCAGCCCGCCCCGAGTTGTGCCGAATCGTTGGGATCAAAGGTGATGTCGTTCGTCGGTTTGAGGTTTGTGCGGGAGTAGCCTCCGATGGCGAAAAGGTTTCCTCCGACCTCCGAATAGACCGTTCCCATGACGAATCCGTTCGTTCCTACCTCGAGCCCAGGTTGCAGGAGCATGTTCTCTCGCTGCAACCCGTACTGAGCGCCGGCTCTGCCGATGACCCGGCGATTTGCGGCAATGAACGCGCCGAGCCACGCAGTAATGGTGTCGCCAATCTGATGACGAAGGTTCAGGTCGTAGGCTGTGCTCCCATCCTGATGGTAGATGCCGATGGTCAGCTTCGAAGCGAAGGACGTAGGCTCACTCGCGGTTGGCGTTGCGGCAGCTTGTCCAAAGGCGCGGCCGGCGAGGCACAGGAGCAAGCCACCCGTCAACGCGGCTCGATTCATACGAAGATCGCAGCGGCAAAAAACGCGATTCCGGCAAGGCCGACAAGTGCGGAGCCGGCCCAGACGACGCGTATTCTCGTCAGCGCGGCAACAGCACCCAATGCGATCGCCACCTGCAACATCGCGACGCTGTTCGCAAAGCGATGGTGCTGATGCAGGAGGTGTTTTGCCTCGGCGCCGCGCTGGTCCCGCTGGTGTTCCTTCTCGCGCGCCACGGCTGAAATGGCAGCCTGCTCTTCCGCGTAACGTTTCCGGCTGGCCGCAACATCCGGTGGTACAGGCTTCCCAGCAGCACTCCACACCGCGGCCGTGGTGTCGAGCGTGGCGGCCTTGATCCCCTTGGCCTGATAGTAGGCCCACTGATCAGACGCTTGCGCCTGCAACTGCGTCGCTTCGGTCTTGAGCACCAGCGCTTCATTGACCGTTGCTCCGGCACGAAGCGCGGCTACGGCGGCGAAGGCTGCCATGATCGCCGTGGTGAGCGCGATCCTCTTCAGCAGGTTACCGCCTTCGCGCTCGAGCTCCTCGTGGATTGCTTCCTGCAGCTTGTCCGTTTCGACTTCCGACTCCGGCATCGACCTATTGTAATCGGTGTGCGAGAGATGTGCCCTTCCGCAATGTCACGCCACCGTCTTGGCCGCGACGATGCGGCCTGAGCGGATGGCCGCTTGCAGCGCCGCATGATCGATAGTCGTTGTATCGGCATAGGCGAGAGCGAAGCGCGCCAGCGCCTGGTCGAGCGTATCGAGCTTCCCGCAATAGCCGGCGAGCGCCGCGGCGTCGCCTGTGCGGGCGTGCGCGTGGGCGAAGACTTCGCCGCAGACGCGCGCGTATTCGACGATGGCCGAGCCGCTCAGCTCCTCCGGCTCGATGGATGACTTGTGATCGGCGAGCTGGCGCACGAGGTAGTGGTTTCCGTCGATCGTGGTCCAGCCGAGCAACGGATCCGAGGTCATCTGTGTACGCAACTGACCGTTGGCGACGCGCTGCCCGTCGTGCGCAGCAGGCGGCTCGTCGAGAAAAGGAGCCCAGCATGAGGGCATCTCCTGCTTGACCTGAAGAAAAAGCGGATCGTCCTCTCCGATCCCAAACAGGAGAACGACGTAATCGCGCGTTCCGACGCTCCCGGTGCCGACCAGTTTCCTGGCAACGTCCGCGGCGCGATAGGCGTCGAAAATCAGGCGACGCTCGGGAGCGAGCGTCTCCCGATATGCGGGAAGTGACGCCAGCACACTCTCCGCTTCGCTGCTGGGGAGACACTGTAGCAGTGGTGGACGGCCGGCGAAGCGGATGGCGCCGTTCTCACGCGAAGTGAGCTTTTGCAGGTTCCGGCGCGGCGTGGAGCGCTCGGCCTTCTTGAGAAGGGTGTCGATCGGTCTTGCCTCGAGCTCCCGTCCGACGCGGTGCCGCGCCAGTTCGAGAAATGGGGTGCGGGCAAAACGCGCCAGAGCGCTCCGATAGGCCTCCACAAGAGCGACGACCGCATCGCGGCACCCCCGGTCCGTCGTTCCTGATTCGCGGCCGGCCAGGACGAAGCTGGTGGCCAACCGCTTCATGTCCCACTCCCAGGGGCCGCAGATGGTCTCGTCGAAGTCGTTGATATCGAAGACGATGTTTCCCTCAGCCGATGCAAACGCGCCAAGGTTTCGGATGTGCGCATCCCCGCAGAGCTGCACGAGCAGGCCCGTTCGCGGCAAGGCCGCTAGATCGCGCGCCATCACCGGCGCGGCGCCGCGGAAGAAGCCGAACGGCGATACCACCATCCGCCCGTACTTGATGGGCAACAACTCGGCGACGCGGCCGCGGTCCGCGGCCTGCAGCGTATCGATCGGATTGGCCCGGCCGGACGAAAGCTGCCAGCCGCCTTGCTTAGCCCGCGGCAAGCCGGCGCGGAGTGACTTGCCGCGCGCCAGTCGCTCGGCGATGGAGTCATTAGGTTCGCAAAGCACTGACATGTGCGAAACCCCCGAATGGCGATGTCGAAGATTAGATCACGTTGCACGCCGAGTGTCTTGATCGATGGACCGGGCAACACATCCGAGGTGGATCAGCGTATCGTCGCGATAATCGAGGACGCAGCCAAATACATCGCCCTCGACTCGCCTTCGGTAGCTCGGCGACCCCGAAAACCCATCACCGCACCGCCGTAAATCTCTTCCCCACCTCCCTCACCCGCTCGACATCCTCCGCTCGCGATACCGACAGCGGTGTCGTGCTGCGAGCGGCTTCGATGATCGACTCGGCGGTGACCGGCTGTTTCTTCTGCAGCGAGCGGTAGAGGGCGGAGATGACAGCCTGCTCGATCTCGGCGCCGCTGAAGCCGTCGGTGGCATCGGCGAGGGCGGCGAGGGCGAAGGCGTCGGGGTTCTGTTTGCGGAGACGGAGGTGGATGGCGAAGATGGACACACGCTCTTCGCGCGTCGGGAGATCGACAAAGAAGATCTCGTCGAAGCGGCCTTTGCGCAGCAGCTCCGGCGGAACGTTCATCAGGTCGTTGGCCGCACCGACGACGAAAACGTCGTCCTTTTTTTCCTGCAGCCAGGTCAGGAACGAGCCGAAGAGGCGCTGGGAGAGGCCGCCGTCCGATTCACCGCTTCCGCCCTGGGCGAAGGCTTTCTCGATCTCGTCGATCCAGAGAATCACCGGCGCCATGGCCTCGGCCAGCGACGTCGCTTTACGGAAGTTCTTCTCCGATTCGCCGACGTACTTCTCGTACAACCGTCCGGCGTCGAGCTTCAACAGCGGCAGACCCCATTGGCGGGCCACAAACTTCGCCGCCAGCGATTTCCCGCAGCCCTGCACTCCGACGAACAGCACTCCCTTCGGTGCGTTGAGATTGAGCGCTCGCGCCTCAGGGGAAAAGCCGACGCGGGCGCTCTCCAGCCAGTCCTTCAGACGCGCGAAGCCGCCGACCTCGAAGTTGTTCTCATCTACCGGAAAAAACTCGAGGATTCCACCGTGCTCGATGATCTCGCCCTTGCAGCGGACGATGGTTTGAATGTCGTCGGCGGACAGCTTGCCGTCTTCGACGATGGCCTGAGCCACGACCTGGCGGGCCTGATTGACCGTCAGCCCCTGCAGCGCCTGCACGAGCCGGAAGGCGTCGTCGCGCGAGAGATCGATCTGCACCCGCTGCCGCGCGCTCATGGAGTCGACCACGCCGCGGACGACGTCGCGCAGCTCGGTCACGTCCGGCATCTCCAGCGTGAAGCGGACGGCAAGCGCTTCGAAGTCTTTCGGCAATTCGAGGGGATCACCCGTGAGGACCAGCGCCGAGCGGGTGGCCATCAGCTTCTGCGCGAGCTCGCGCAGGGCACGGCTGATGTTCGGGTTCTCGAGATGCCTGGCCATGTCCTTCAGCAGATAGATGGCGTCGGTGTTCTCGATCTCGCTGATGTGATGCAACGCGGCCAAAGGATCCTGCGTGCCGATGACCGTGGCACCGCGCAGCCGGTTGAAACCGCTGGTCAGCGACCATTCGTAAAAGGACTGCTTCAGATCGTTGGCCACCTCGATCAAAAGCGAGCGCACCCGATCCTCCTCGACCGTCTCGACGCCGATGAGCGAGTGGAACGAGAGCACCAGGCTCTTCAGATCGTGGACGGACGTGCGGTGCGACATCGGCGCGTCAGTCTAAACCGGTCTCGCGGTTGACTGTTGCCGGGGAAAGGAAAGGCGCCGCCGATCCTGAATCAGCGGCGCCTTTCAAGAGAGAGGGGGGGGAGGAACTACAGGCTCGAGCGACGTTTGGACTTCCGCTCGGCCTTCCACTGCTCGAGCTGCGATCGCTGCTCGGGCGTGAGAACGTTGAGGAGCTCGGTGCGCTGCTGCTGGCGTGCCGCCTTGAGCTGCGGTCGGAGCGCTTCCAGTTGCGCTTTCACGTCGGCTGCGCTCGGGTCATTGGCACGGGTCAGCGCACGCAGCTCCTGGCGCTTCGCCCGCGCGGCGGCGAAGAGCTGGGCATTGGCTTGATTCGAAGTCTGGTGTAGTTGTTTGAGCTGCGCCTTCTGCTCATCGGTGAGATTGAGCTTCCGGGCGACGACGCCACGCAGGACGCGAGCCTTGCCAGGGCCGAATCCGCCGGCCTGACGCGCTGCCTTGATCTGGGCCTGCTGCTCGGGCGTGAGCACGTTGCGCATCGCTTCACGGCTCGCTTTGCGCGCGGCCCGTATCTGCGGCCTCATCGCAGTCAGCTCCGCCTTGACGCCGGCGGCCGAGGGATCGTTGGCCTGCTTCAGGGTGCGGTACTGCTGCAACTTGGCATGGTAATCCGCGTAAAGCTGCTTGTTCTGCTCGCGGGAAGCAGTGCGGATATCCTTCATCTGTTGCTTCTGAGCGTCGGTGAGATTGAGCTTCGAGGCCAACCCCTCCGCGCGGGCATGGCGGGGCTGGAAGTGGCCCGAGTCCGCGGTCTGGGCGAAGGTGATCGCCGCCGTTGCCGTAACCATCAATGCAATGACAAACCTTTTCATGACGTTCAAGTCCTCCGGGGATTGCTTCAGTTCGTACTACGACGGACCATTCAAGGCGTTGAAAACCGCCCGGCTGCTTTCACGTTGAAACCAGCCGCCTAGCTGCTACCTACACATCAGACTGCCAAGATCGAAAAGTGCGTACGCATTCATGGATAAAAAGAAAGTCTTTTACGAAGTCCGCGTCTTCATCCTGATGTTGCTGGTCATCAGCTCTCTCCGGTCCGCGCTGGCCGACTGGAACGATGTGCCGACCGGGTCGATGAAACCGACCATCGAAGAGGGCGACCGGGTGGTCGTCAATAAGCTGGCCTACGACCTCAAGATCCCGTTCACGATGATCGAGGTGGCGAAATGGAGCGATCCGAAGCACGGCGACATCGTCGTGCTCTTCTCGCCGGCCGACGGCGTGCGGCTCGTCAAACGGGTGGTCGGATTGCCCGGCGACAGGATCGAGATGCGCGACAACCAGCTCTTGGTCAATGGCAAGGCCGCGGTATGGAAAACGGTCGGCCAGCGCGAAGACGACGAACAGGGAACGTCATTCGTCGTCGAGGAGACGATGTACGGCAAAACGCATGATGTGATGTTCACTCCACAGATTCCGGCCATGCGCTCGTACGGGCCGCTGGTCGTGCCGCCGGGCCGCTATTTCGTGATGGGCGACAACCGCGACAACAGCAACGACAGCCGCTACATCGGCATGATCGAGCGACGGCGGATCGTCGGAAAAGCGATGGCGGTGGCCTTCTCACTCGACCGGACGCACTGGTACCGGCCGCGATTGCATCGGTTCTTCAAAGGGATCCAGTAGGTCATACGCCACTCACCCCATCCTGACGTCTCGCGCAGCGAGACGGTCAGGATCTCCGGTGGCGCCGCGCTGCTGTGCATTGAATAACAGGACTTGGCGGTTGCGTCGCCGGTTGCACTGCGCAGGCTGCGGATTCAACACCTGTCAGGGCGGTCTGACCGGAGATCCTGACAGTCTCGCTGACGCGAGACGTCAGGATGGACTCTCCGGACCCGAGAACAACCCATCCCGCAACCCCCGCAGGTAGTGCTCCCGCATCAGAGTCTTGAAAACGCGATTCGTCGCCAGGACGCGGAACCTCTCCCCCAGCCGTGCGCGGCGGCGGAGATGGCTCAGCTTCTGCTCATCCACGAGTATTCGCGTCTCGAGCTCGTGAACGCCGAGGAAGCCCGCAAGCTCGGGATGCTTGCGATAGAAAATCGCACCGGAACGGCCCACCGTGTACTGTCGGCGGGTGAATGAATCGACGGTCATGGGGTGGTAGTGGCGGGTGACGGCTTGGCGGTTGTAGCGGATCTTCAGGCCGTGCGCATCAAGGCGAAAGGCCAGCTCGATGTCTTCCCACGCCGCCGCCGGGAAGGTCGTATCGAACGGTTCGCCGCCGAGAACCTGGCGGTCGACGGAGATGTTCGACGTGTAGAAAAAGTTGAAGGGAACGATCTCGCCGTCCCGGATCAGCTTGTAGCCGAACTGCAGACCGTAGTCGTTGATGTAGTCCATGAAGGCGGTGACGCGCTCGCCGGGCGGCCAGCCGGTGTAGCCAAGACAGGCCAGGAGCGGGTCGTCATTCCCGTCGCGGTGGACGCGGGCATGTTCGGCAAGGAAGCGCGGCTCCGGTACGGTGTCGTCGCCGATGAAGAGGACATAGCGGCCGGCGGCGAGCGACACGCCGTGATTGCGAGCCTGTCCCGGACCGGCGTTGGACTGCGAACGGAATGTCAGCGCGTAATTCTTCGCGTTCCGCGCGTGCATCACGTTCGCAGTCTCGTCACCCGACCCGTCATCGATCACGATGACTTCAAACTCCGGCGCGTCGATCTGGGCGTCGAGAGCGTCGAGCACGCGCAGCAGCATCGGCAGACGCTTGTAGGTCGGGATGACGACGGAAAAATAGGAGGACATCGGGCGGCGGATTGTAGCGCTCACCGCGGAGCGAAGAGCAGCAGGTCGAGGCTGAACGTCACCCGCATCTCCTCGACCCTCCCGATGGCGCGAGGCCGGTAGATGGAGAGGAGGACGTCATGAACCGCCTCGCGATCGAGGTCGGACACCTTCGATGCGCGGCGCCGATCGAGGAGCGCGAACTCATTCGCAAACGTCTCGACGGTACGTGCGACCCGATCGCGCCCAGCTCCGCGCAGCTCGACGAGATCATCCGGAGAAGGGATGGCCACCAGAAGCCGTCCGCCGTCACGGAGCACGCGCCGGAACTCCGTACTGTTCATCCGTGCCGTGATCGAAAGGACCCGCGAAAACGCCGCATCGGCGTAGGGGATGAAGCGATCGGCGTTGCCTACGATCCACTCGCACTCGGGATAACGACGCGCCGCGGCGTCGATGGCAGGGATCGAGATGTCGATCCCGTGTGCCGCACAGCCTCGTTTCCGAGCGAGCGACCCGAGGTGGAAACCGTCGCCGCAACCGGCATCGAGGACGACGTCGTCAGCGGAGACGTTGGCCATCTCCGCGACCGCATCGAACAGCGGCAACGTCACCCCGCGATCGTGCAGGTGCCGCCGTGCCGCCACCGCCTCCTCGGTATCACCCGGCTGCTTCGATCGCCGCTCCTGCGGCTGAAGAAGATTGACGTAGCCGCTGCGCGCGACATCGAACGAGTGCCCGCGCGGACAGATCATGCGCCGCTCTTCGCGTGCAAGCGGTTCGTGACAGGTGCGGACGGTGCAGAGGAGGGGTGACATGGTTGCTGGGTTGCTGGGTTGCTGGGTTGCTGGGTTGCTGGGTTGCTGGGTTGTCGGTTATCAGGTTGTCGGTTGTCGAGTGATTGAAGGTTGGCATCAACGTTCCAACCTAGCAACCCAGCAACCTAGCAACCCAGCAACCCAGTAACCCCTTGTAACTCAGCAACCAATACAATCAAATCATGCACCGCTCTACGCGACGCCTCATCGGCCTCGCGGTCGGCCTCGTCCTTTTCCTGGTCGCATCGGCGTTGCTCTATCAGGAGGGGATGGCGCGGCTGGAGGGGACGCATCGGACGTTCTGGGACAGCTTCGAGTGGGCGGGCGAGACTCTGAGCACGACCGGGTACGGTTATGACAGCCATTGGCACCATCCGGCCATGGTGGTCCTGGTGGTGGTGGTGCAGTTCGCCGGTGTGTTCCTCGTCTTTCTCGTCGTGCCGGTTTTCCTCGTCCCGTTCCTGGAAGAGCGTTTCGAGCGGCGCGTGCCGCGCATCGCTCCCAAAATGGCGAACCACGTCGTCGTCTACCGCTACGGGCCGACGGTGGAGACGCTGCTGCAGCGGCTGAAAGCGCACGACGTTCCGTCGATCGTCGTCGAGACCGATGAGGCCAGCGCCCGCGCGGTGCTGGAGCGGCAGCTGCCGGTCGTCTTCAGCCGTGCCGAGGAGGATGCACTCGACATCTGCCGGCTGGCGCAGGCGCGGGCGATCGTGGCCAACGGCCGTGATGAGGAAAACGCCGCACTCATTCTCCGGGCGCGGCAGATGGGTTTTCGCGGCGAGATCTTCGCGTTTGTGGAAGAGCCGGCGCATCGGAAACCGATGGAGCTTGCCGGCGCCACGGCGGCCTATACGCCGCGGCACATCGTAGCGGCGGCGCTGGCGGCGCACGCCAGCGATCGGATCAGTCCGCGCCTCCCTGGCTCCGAGAGTCTGCCGTCGGTCGAGCGCCGCGAGATCCGGGTGGCCGCAACGAGCCCCCTGGCCGGCCTCACCCTGGCCTCCTCGAACCTCGGCGCGGCGGCCGGGGTCATCGTCGTCGGCCAGTGGATTCGCAACCGGCTGCACGCACGCTGCGATGCATCGATGATCATCGAGCCGGGCTCGATCCTCGAGATCGCCGGCGATACCGCGTCGCTTGACCGTGCTGCGGCGATGATCGGCAGCCGGTTCCTCCGCCGCCGCGGCCCGTTCCTCATCGCCGGCTTCGGCGAGGTAGGAAGGAAGGTCCATGAGCTGCTCTGCGATGCGGGCGAGGAGGTGCGTGTCGTCGAGCGGGAGGCGAGGGACGGCGTCGACATCGTCGGAAACGTACTCGATCCTTCCGTGCTCGAACGCGCCGCGCTGCATGAATGCCGCGCCGTGGTCCTGGCGCTGAACAGCGACGATGCGACGCTCTTCGCCACTGTCATCGCCCGCGACGCCGCGTCTGATGTGACGGTCATCGCCCGCGTCAACCACTCCCGAAACATCGACAACATCTATCGCGCCGGCGCCGACTTCGCCCTCTCCATCAGCGACATCTCCGGCGAGATGCTTTCCGCGCGTCTCCTCGGCCGCGTGGCCCGTTCCCGGGATGAGCACCGTCAGGTCGTGCGCGTGATTGCCAGCGCCCGACATTCATTGGGCGACCTGCCGCTACGGCAGCACGGCTGTTCACTGCTGGCTCTCAAACGGGCAGGCGTCTTTCCACCCATCACGGCAGAAACGTTCGTCGAGCCCGGTGACGAGCTATACGTTTGCGGTAGCGCCGAAGCGGTGGGTGTGGCGGTGAAGGTGATGGAGGCTAGGTCGTAAATGGGGAGATCGATGTGGCACAGACACTCTTGTCTGTGCCTTTTGCCGCGTTAGCGGCAACAAGATGGTAGCCAGGGGTGCGAGCGCTTTTTGCGAGCACCCCTGGTAAGGAGATGTCATGGTTTGGTGCCGCGTCAGCGGCACTGGAAGTCGTCGCAATCGTCATTCGTCGTGCTCATCCAGTGCCGCTGACGCGGCACGATTTCAGATCGCATCAGGTTCCAGGGGTGCTCGCAAAAAACGCTCGCACCCCTGGCTACCTTCTCTGGCCGCTATCGCGGCGAGCACAGACACTCTTGTCCGTGCCGGTTCTCGCCACGACCTAGGTTGCAAGCCCTCCTGGGCGGCGGCTCCGGCCGGACCACAGACAAGAGTGTCTGTGCCACATCTCAGTCCCAAGGGGGCCAATACCGGCCTGAACCTTGCTCTTCTATCCCCCAGGAGGACGTCCATGAAATCCCCGACTCGCGCGACGGTGATGTCGCTGGTCCCGACGCTGACGGTGTGGGCCATCGGCAGAATTCTGGAAATGCCCGGCGTGAAGGGCAAGGTCATGGAGATCGACGGGCGCGCGAACAAGCAGAAGTACGACCTCGAACGATCGCTCAAACGCGGCATCAGGAACGCGAAGTCACACATCCCTTTGGTCGCTGCCGGCGTAGCCGCGATCGTCGTGGGCGTTGGATTGATGGCGATCTCGGCGCGCGAACGTTAGCCCGCCTCATTCCGTCAGCGGCCCCTCCGCCCGTCCCTCGATGAATTGCTGAACGATCGGATCCGTCGATTGCCGGAACTCCTCGGGTGTGCCCTCTTCGACGATACGGCCTTTGTAGAGCATGGCCACGCGGTCAGCGATCTTGAAGGCCACTTTCATGTCGTGCGTGATCGTCACGGTTGTCGTGTTGAGCGTCCGGTCCATCTCCACGATGAGCTCCGCGATCACGTCGCTGATGACCGGATCGAGACCGGTGGTAGGTTCGTCGAACAGCAGGATCTCCGGCTTCAGCGAAATGGCGCGCGCGAACCCGACACGGCGCCGCATGCCGCCGGAAAGGTCCGACGGCCGCTTCGAAGCAACCCCATCGAGGTGGACGAGATCGAGACATTCGTCGACGCGCGCCGCGATCTGCTGCTCATTGAACTTCGTCTGACGGCGCAGGGGAAAAGCGATGTTTTCGAAGACCGACATCGAGTCGAAGAGCGCCCCCTCCTGAAACGACATCCCGAACTTGCGCCGGAAACGGTTCAGCGCGACCTCCGACATCTCATTGATGTCCTGACCGTCGATGATGATCCGTCCACGGTCAGGCGTCATCAGACCGATGATGTGCTTGAGCGTCACACTCTTGCCGACACCCGATCCCCCGACGATCACCAGCGACTCGCCGCGCTCGACGTCGAACGTCAGGTCATCGAGCACCTTCCTGCCGCCGAGCGTTTTGTCGACGTGCTGGAGGGAGATTATGGGGGTGCCGTTGTTCATATTGGGTTGCTAAGTTGCTGGGTTGCTCGGTTGCTCAGTTCCTGGGTTGCTCAGTTCCTGGTTCGCCTGGTCGCGTCCACCCAGCAACCTAGCAACTCAGCAACCCAGCAACTCAAAACAACAGTTTCGTCAAAAAGAAATCAGCTAAAAGAATGATCAGCGACGCGCTGACCACCGCGGCGGTCGTGGCCCGCCCAACCCCCTCGGCCCCGCCGCTGGTGTAGTAGCCGCGAACGCAGCCGGTGAGGGTCAGGATCAGTCCGAAGGCAGCCGCCTTGATCAATCCGCTCCAGACATCGTTCATATGCAGAAATTGATAGGTGTTCTGCTCGTACACGACCGGGTTGGCCCCCATCATCTTCACGCCGACGAGGTAGCCGCCGCCGACGCCGAGCGCATCGCCGAGGATGGTCAGGAGGGGAAGCATCACGATGCCGGCGATCACACGGGGGACGAACAGGTACTGAACCGGATCGGTGGCCAACGCCTGCAGCGCGTCGAGCTGCTCGGTGACGCGCATGGTCCCAATCTCGGCGGCCATCGACGACCCGACCCGGCCGGTCACCATCAGTGCCACCAGCACCGGCGAAAGTTCGCGCAGCATCGCTAGCGCCACCACGCTGCCGACGAAATTCTCCGCGTGGACGCGATGGAAGCCGTTGTACGTCTGCAGCGCCATCACCATCCCGGTGAACATCGTCGTCAGGAAGACCACGGGGATGGAGTCGACGCCGACGCGCACCATCTGCCGCAGCCATTCGCGTCCTTCGAACGGCGGGCGGAAGGTCCAGAGGATGGTCCGCAAGAGCATGCGGAACCAGAGGCCGGTCTGTTCGAAAAGGCGGATGAAAACGCGGCCGACCCGTTCCAGGAGGTTCATTCGGCGAACCGTGAGCGTACCCGAAACGTGCCACCTTCGCGATAAAGACGGGGAACACGATCGCTGATTCTGCAGAAAACTTCGTACGATATGGTCTGCGACTTTTGCCCCAGCTCTTCGGCGGTGATGCCGTCGCCGAGGAGCACGACCTCGTCGCCGGCAACGGATTCAGGGACGTCGGTGACGTCAATCGTGATGAGATCCATCGATACCCGCCCGACGACCGGCGCGCGCCGTCCCCGCACCAGAACGTCGGCATTGTTCGAGAGCAGGCGGCTATAGCCATCGGCATACCCGACCGGCAACGTGGCAATCCGGCTGGGCCGCTTCGTATGGAACGTCGTTCCATAACCAACGGCATGACCGGCAGGCAACTCCTTGAGCCGCATGATCTCCGTGCGCCAGCGAAGCACAGGCTCGATGACCCCGGCCGCGGTTTCGATCCGGCGCGGTCCGTATAGCGCGAGGCCCACGCGTGCGAAGTCGCCCGGCCGCACCAGACCGCGGAGTGTGGCCGCGGAATTGGCAAAGTGATGGAGTGGGGCCTCGATGCCATGCTCGCGAAGCGTCGCCAGCATCCGGTCGTAATTGGAAAGCTGCATTTCCGTGAAGGGATCGGTTCTGTCGTCGGCGTTGGCCAAGTGCGTGTAAATGCCGTCGAGCCGGAGGCGCGGTGTGGCGCGGATCATCGCGATCACGCGCGGCAGCTCGCTCTCGAGCACCCCCATCCGTCCCATGCCGGTGTCGAGCTTGAGATGGATGCTCACGTCGCGCTCGCGGGCGACGACACACGCGTGCTCGAGCTCCTCGGGGCCGACAACGCCGATGGCGATATCGTTGTCGAGCGCAATCCCGATCTGCTCCTTTGACAGTGGTCCGAGAACGAGCAGCGGTAACGCGATCCCGGCCCGCCGTAACTCGATCGCTTCCTCGATGAGAGCCAGGGCAATCATTGCCACGCGATCAATCGTCAACCGCTTCGCCAGTTCCACGGCGCCATGGCCGCCGCCGTCTGCTTTCAGTACCGCAACGAGCCGGGCGCCCTCCGGCAACAGGCGCGCGATGACATCAACGTTGTGGTCGAAACGGTCAAGATCGACTTCGGCCCAGGTCGGCCGCGACTGCTGTAACTCACGCTGAGTAGACATGCACATCCTGCCCGTTCACCGCGCGCGCCCGATCGGATGCCAGGAAGCAAATGACCTCGGCTACCTCCTTCGGTGTCATCGCCGCCGGCGCGCCGCCGCTCGCCGCGGCCCACATGCGCGTATCGACAGACCCCGGACTGACGCTGTTGACGCGAATGCCGTACTGCTTGACCTCCACCGCCAGCGCTTCCGTCATCGCGATCACCGCCGCCTTGCTGGCACAGTAGGAAACGTAGCCCGGAAACTTCTCAGGCCCGATCACGCCGGAGATGGATGCCACGTTGACGATCGCGCCGCCGCGCTTGGCGATCATGGCCGGGAGGGCACGCCGCGTGGTGAGGTAGGTGCCGCGCACGTTGACGGCGAACATCCGGTCCCAATCGTCAGGCGTCACCTCGGCGAGCGGTCTTGGGTCAATCATGCCCGCGCAGTTGATGAGGATGTCGCAGTCGCCGAAGCGTGATTCGGTCTCCGCGAAGAGCCGTTCGATCGCCTCCGGATCGCTGACATCGCCGTCGACCGCGAGGACGTTTTCCCCTGAAAGCGCCACGGATGCGGAACGAGCAAAGATGGTAACGAGCGCCCCGCGTGCCGCCAGCAACTCCGCCGTGGCACGGCCGATGCCTGTCGAGCCTCCTGTGATGATGGCCACGCGGCCGTCCAACCCGTTAGACAAAATAGGGGGAGACATATAATCCGGCGCAGGCTACCCCAAACAGCAGAGATTGAGGAGGGCATATGAATCCAGAAGTGAACAACTGGTTGCAGCTCATTTTCCGATGGGGTCACGTCGTCGCCGGCGTGATGTGGATCGGTCATCTCTGGTTCTTCAACTTCGTCAATGGACCCTTCGCCGGGAAGATGGACGGGCCGACCAAGAAGCTCGTCGTTCCCGAGTTGATGCCGCGCGCCCTCTTCTGGTTCCGCTGGGGCGCGGCGTGGACCTGGATCACCGGCTTCCTGCTCCTCGGCATGATTTACTACCAGACCAAGACGGTGCTCTTCGATCAGGATCACGTCGGCAATCCCTGGCTCTGGCTGGCCATCGTGCTGATTGCCCTGGCCGTCGGCTTCGTGATTTACAACATCATCCTGAAGAAGGTCGCGAACGTCACCGTGGCGAGCATCATCAACATGATTCTCTTCGCGGGCGTCTACTGCCTCATGGCCACCGCCGGCCACTTCAGCGGCCGTGCTCTCTACATCCACTCCGGTGGAATCTTCGGAACGATGATGGCGCTCAACGTATGGATGGTGATCTGGCCGTATCAGCAGAAGATCATCCGCGGCGTCAAAGACGGCAACCCTGCCGACGCCGAGACCGTGCGCCAGGCCGGCCTGCGCTCGCGCCAGAACACCTATATGTCCGTCCCGCTGATCTTCCTGATGATCAGCAACCACTATCCGACCATCTACGGCGCCGACCGCTGGGTTCGCGACGGCATCCTTGCCGGCGTCATCATCGTCGGCTTCCTCTTCGTTCGCTGGATGTACGCGAAGGCGGCGAAGGTTCAGGGGTTCTGATGATGCGGGTTGCTGGGTTGCAAGGTTGCTGGGTTACGCAGCAACTCAGCAACGCAGCAACCCTGTAACTCTCAAATGCGCCTTCTCCAGATCGACGCCTTCACCAGCGAGCCGTTCAAAGGCAATCCCGCCGCCGTCTGCTTCCTGGACGGCGTGCGGGATGACCGTTGGATGGCCAATGTCGCGGCGGAGATGAATCTCGCTGAGACGGCCTTTCTCTCGCCGCGCGAGGATAGCTGGTCGCTTCGCTGGTTCACGCCAGCGGTCGAGGTCGACCTCTGTGGTCACGCCACGCTGGCCTCGGCGCATGCGATCTGGAGCGAGAACATCAGCGCGGACGCGGTGCTGCGTTTTCACACGCGCAGCGGCGTGCTGACGGCGACGCGGGACGGCGATTTCATCGAGCTCGATTTCCCCGCCAAACGGGAGGAGACGATCGCCGCTCCGGCCGGTCTTCTCGATGCCCTCGGCACGACCAATGCGTCCTATGTCGGCCGCAATCAGTTCGACTACCTGGTCGAGCTGCCGTCGGAAGCCGAGGTACGGGCCCTCAAGCCGGATCACTCCGTCCTGCGTCAACTGCCGGTGCGCGGCGTCATCGTCACCAGCCGCGGCAGCGGCCAATACGATTTCATCTCCCGGTTCTTCGCTCCCGGTTCCGGCATCGACGAAGACCCGGTCACCGGCTCATCGCACTGCTGCCTAACGCCTTACTGGTCGCAAAAGCTCGGCAAGACGGAGATGAACGCCTACCAGGCCTCGCCGCGCGGAGGGGCGATCCGCGTCCGCCTCGACGGCGACCGCGTGAAACTCGCCGGCCACGCCGTCACCGTGCTGCGCGGCGAGTTGCTGGTGTGATCACCATCGCGCCCGCGGACGATCTCGCAATCGTCCGCGTGCTCATCACCGAGTATGCGGCCTCCCTCGGCGTCGATCTCTCCTTTCAGGATCTCGATCACGAACTGTCCACGCTCGATACGTTCTACGAGCACATCCTCATCGCCCGCGATGACCACGATGCTGCCGGCTGCGCCGCCCTTCGCCACATCGACGACGAGATCTGCGAGATGAAACGTCTCTACGTCCGCCCTGGCTTTCGCGGCCACGACCTCGGACGCCGCCTGGCGAAACGCATCATCGAAGAGGCGCGGCAGCGCGATTACAAACGTATGCGCCTCGATACCCTGCCGACGATGACCGCGGCCATCCCACTCTATCGGTCCCTCGGCTTCGTCGAGATCGAACCGTACCGCTTCAACCCCGTCGAAGGGACACGATTCATGGAGCTGAATCTTTGATCACGCGGAGACGCGGAGCCGCGGACGAAGGTGTTTTCTGCGCGCCTCCGCGTCTCCGCGTGATTGAATCTCCCAAATGAACCGCCGCAAATTCATTGGTGCCTCCGCCGCCCTGACCGCACTCTGGAGAACGCCCTCGCTCTTCGCCCAGCGCGAGCAGACCTCGGATACGCCACCGCCCGCCTCCATCGCCGCGCTGACGTCGATGCGCGATCAGGCCAGGCCGATCACGAACGACGAGCGCCGCGCACGCATCGAGAAGGCGAAACGGCTCATGGTGCAACACAAGATCGGCGCGCTCGTCCTGACCGGAGGCACCTCGCTGGTCTACTTCGCGGGTATGCGCTGGGGCGGCGGTGAACGCCTCTTTGCCTGCGTCATCCCGGTCAAGGGAGAGCCGTTCTTCGTCTGCCCGGCCTTCGAGGAAGACCGCGCCCGTGAGCAGATCGCTGTCGGCCCGTTCGGGGGCGATCACGCCGATGTCCGCACCTGGAACGAAGACGAAAGCCCCTACGCGCTCGTCGCGCACGGTCTCAAGGATCGCGGCCTCGGCACCAGCGCAATCGGCATCGAAGAAACGACGAAGCTCGTCTGGAGCGACGGCATCGCCTCCGCGGCACCGCAGGCGAAGGTCGTGCTCGGTACCGCCATCACCGCCGGTTGCCGCATGATCAAGGACGCCCACGAGATCGAGCTGATGCAACTGGCGAACACCGCCACGCTGAAGGTCTACAACGCCGTCTACCAGGCCATCCAGCCCGGCATGACGCAGCATGACGTCTCCAACCTGATCTCGCAGGCCTACCGTCGCGTCGGGTTTCCCGGCGAGGCAAGCGTGCAGACCGGACCGTACACCGCGCTTCCGCACGGCTCATCAACGCCACAGACCATCAAGGAAGGCACCATCATCATGATCGACGATGGCTGCACCGTCGAAGGCTACCAGTCCGACATCACGCGGACGTTCGTGCTCGGCAAAGCAACAGACAAGATGAACAAGGTCTTCGACATCGTCCGGCGCGCTCAAAACGCGGCGCTTAAAGCCGCCAAACCCGGCGCCCCACTCGAATCGATCGACGCCGCGGCCCGCGGTGTCATCGTCGACGCCGGCTACGGTCCCGGCTTCAAGTACTTCTCCCATCGCCTCGGACACGGCATCGGCATGGACGGCCACGAGTGGCCGTACCTGGTGAAGAACAACATGTTCGGATGGGCCCGATCTCTGCGCGCCCAACCGGGGATGGCCTTCAGCAACGAGCCGGGCATCTACATCCGCGGTGAGTTCGGCGTGCGGCTCGAGGATGACATGCACATCACTCCCGACGGCGCGAAGTTGTTCACACCCCAGTCCGAGTCGCTCGAAAAGCCGTTCTAGACGAGGTTAAAGCGGAGGAGTGTCATCTCTCGGAGACACTGCAAGTGGCCTTCTGGAGATATCTGAGTCCCTTGTAAACAACTCCGAGTCTCATTTTACGACTCGGGGTCTCATTTTGCGACTCCGAGTCTCAAACTGCGACTCTGAGTCCCTTGCATACGACCCTCGGGTCTCAAACTGCGACTTTGAGTCTCAATTTGCGACTCCGAGTCCCTTGCATGCGACCCTCGGGTCTCAAACTGCGACTCTGAGTCCCTTGAATGCGACCCTCGGGTCTCAAACTGCGACTCCGAGTCCTTTGCATGCGACCCTCGAGTCTCAAACTGCGACTCTGAGTCCCTTGCATGCGACTCGAAGTCTCTCGAAGGCGGCAGCCTCGCGATAAAGTGCGCTGATGACCACCATCCGCGAGATGCTCGAGAACATCGAGCGCGACACGATGGTCGCGCGGGCGGCGCGGAGTGCGGAGACGCGCGGCCGGGACCGCGAGGAGGCGGAAGACGACCTTCGTCCCTCCTACCAGCGCGACCGTGACCGCATCATCCACTGCAAGGCCTTTCGGCGGCTGAAACACAAGACCCAGGTCTTTCTCGCCCCCGAGGGCGACCACTACCGGACGCGGCTCACCCATGTGCTCGAAGTCACGCAGATCGCCCGCACGATCGCGAAATCGTTGCGGCTGAACGAGGTCCTCACCGAGGCCATCGGACTCGGGCACGACCTCGGCCACTCCGCATTCGGCCATGCCGGCGAGGCGGCGCTCAACAAGCTCGTCAAAGGCGGCTTCGATCACTACCGGCAGTCAGTACGAGTCGTCGAGGTGCTGGAAAACGACGGCCGCGGGCTGAACCTCACCATCGAAGTGCGCGATGGCATCCTCAAACATTCGAAAGGCGAGAAAGGGGAGCTGCTGCGGCGACGCCCGAAGTCGCGCGCACTCACGCTGGAAGGCGACATCGTCCGCATCTCCGACATCATCGCCTACGTGAATCACGACATCGACGACGGCATCCGCGCCGGCGTGCTGACCGAGAACGACATCCCGAGCGAAATTCGCAAAACGCTCGGGAACAAAGCAGGACAGCGCATCGACCGGATGGTGCGCGACGTCATCGAGGCCACGCTGGCGTGCGACTACGAATCGATCTCGATGTCCGCCGAGGTGCTCGAGGCGCTCGAAGAGCTGCGGACGTACATGTTCCAGAACATGTACCTGACGCCTGCCGTGCGAGACGAATTCGTGAAGGCGCAGCGGACGCTGACGGCGCTGTTCGAGCACGTCGTTGCGCATCCGGAAGCGTTTCTCCATTTGAACAACGGCGAACCGGTGGAGAGGCTGGCCATCGACTTCATCGCCGGAATGACCGACCGCTACGCCATCAACTTGTATGAGCGGCTCTTCGTCCCGAAGGCGTGGGTTTGAAGCCGCGCGCCGTCATCTTCGACATGGACGGTCTGCTGCTCGACAGCGAGCCGCTCTACCGCGTGACGTGGCAGACCGCGGCCGCGGAGCTGGGCTCTCCGATCGACGACGAGCTCTACACGCACTTCGTCGGCCGCGGCAATGACGAATCGGAGCGAATCCTGCGCGAGCGCTTCGGCGATACCTTCCCGCTCGGTGAGTTTCGCGTGCGCTGGCACCGCGACTGGGACGAGCGTCTGGCTCGTGCACCGCTCCCACGCCAGCCGGGAGCGATCGAATTGCTCGACCTTCTCGATGCTCTTGCAATTACGAAAGCGCTGGCGACGTCGACTCCGCGCACGATCGCCCTTCGCTGCCTCGGCAAGCTCGCCGCGCGCTTTGACGTCATCGCTTGCGGCGATGAAGTCGAGCACTCGAAGCCGGCGCCCGACCTCTTCCTGTTGGCAGCGCAACGCCTCGGCATCGCGCCGAAGGAGTGCCTGGTGCTCGAAGATTCCGAAGCCGGCGTCCGCGCCGCGCGCGCGGCGGGGATGGAGGTGATCATCGTCCCCGATCTGATCGAGCCATCGGAGGAAATTGCGGCAATGGCAGTGCGCATGTGCCGTTCGCTGCATGAAGTCTCTGTCATCCTGACGGTGTCGCGCAGCGGCACCCGTCAGGATCTCCGGTGAGACCGCGCTTGAATTTTCCTGTTGGCGACGATCTCTGGCAGATTCGCTCGATCCCTGCTCCTGGCAACGACCTCGCGGTGCCACCGGAGATCCTGACAGGCTCGCTTCGCTCACCGTCAGGATGACAAGGAATACACACCGAAAATGAAAACGCCCCGCCGTGGCGGGGCGCTTCGACCGAATGCGCGATTTGCGACTAACGCTTCTTTGCGCGCTTCGCATTCACCGCTTCGCGCAGGTCTTTGCCTGCCTTGAAGCGGACGTTCTTCGATGCGGGAATCGTGATCTTTTCGTTCGTGCGCGGATTGCGGCCTTCGCGCGCTTTCCTCTGCGATACCGCGAAGCTGCCGAGCCCCGGAATCGCGCAGCGCTCACCGCTCTGACACGTGCTCGAAATGTAGCCTACGAACGCGTCGAACGCAGCCGCGGCTTCCTTCTTCGAAATGCCCGCCTGCTCGGCGATTTCATTGATGACGTCACCCTTGCCTGCCATAGACGATCTCCTCTTACCGATGCGTAAAACCGGGATGTTTTCTAGGTTTTTCGCAATCTATGAGAACGAAGATGGTTTGTCAACGGAGTTACCGACGACATTTTTCGCTTGCGCGCGCGACGCATTTTCAGCGCCATTCCGGCGTAGAAAATGAAGCCTGTCGAGATATCCGCGGACAACTGAAACGACCTGCGCGTGGCTCCACGAAAACGGGGAAACCGAGAGCGCCGCACCGGTATAAGGATGAACCTGCTCGGGAAGTACGAGCGACGGACGCGCCTTCGCCCGGACCCAGCGCAGAAGGTCGAGCGCCGACTGCAGTTCGGCGATCGAGGTGGCCCGGGCCACGGCATGTTCGGCAAGCCAGAGCGTGCAGATCAGCCACGGGTTTCCCGGCACCGGATCGTCGTCCGCCACTTTGCTCTGGTAGCGATCGTTTGCGTATCGCGCAACGCCGCCGATCTCGGTCTGCACCCAAAGCGTCTCGCGGATGGCGTGCATCGTCCCTTCGACCATGGCCGTGTCGGGCGCGAACACCCCGAGAAAGAAGGTGGCGAAGGTCGAGGCATCGATGGTGCGGTCGAGCTCCAGAGAATCGCCGTGCAGCGTCAACCCACGCGCGAAACGCCCCTCATCCTCGAGCCAGAGATGCCGCACCATGGCATCGCGGATCTCCGCGGCAACCTGCAGGTAATGCGTGCGGCGATCCTGCTCGTTGAACAGATTCGCCAGGTCAGCCGCCGCCTGCAGCGCCGCGCAAACCGCTGACGACGTAAAGGTGAAAACACCCTGCCGCTCCTCCCACATGTCGAACGACGGCAAGGGGAGATGCGTCTCCGGGTCGCGGAACCGCGCCATGAAGTCGGCCGGCTGCACGACCAGCCGCCGGTAGACGCCGCGAATGAATTCGAGGTCGCGCGTCCTGTCCCAGTGCCGTGCCAGAAGCCAGACCACCAGCGCCGTCCCGTCCTCCTGAATCGGCAACTGTTTTTTGCCATCGCGTACCCACGGATTCCACGACGACGCCACCGAACCGTCCGGGGCGTATTTGTGGAGAAAGTAACCATCGTTACTGATCGTGTCGTGTGCGAACTGCAGGAATCGGCGCGCGATCTGATGAAATCCGGCCCGGTCCATGGCGTCGGCGACGAAGGATCCGTCGCGCGGCCAGACGTAGGCATAGTGGTCGTTGTGGCCGACCTCGATGTCGGAGTCGGCCGCGGCGACGATCCCTCCCTCGTGGTCGCAGTGCGTCTGCACCACCAGCAGCGATCGCCGATACAGATCCAGAATCTCCTCGGGGAGGTCGCTGAGGTCCTCACCCGATTTGTTGACCCACGTGTACCAGAGCGAGGCGGTGCGGGCGATGATCCGCGCAGGCGTCTCCTCGCGCACGTATTGATCGAGCTTCCGCACCTCGCCGTAGCGCGCGCCGGCGCAGATCCAGTAGAACGCCGTCTGGCTGCCGAGCGGCTCGAGACCGACCGTCAGAGCGATCGTCGAATCGACGGCTCCCTGCTGGATTGCGTTCATCGACAACGCGCCGTCTTCGGCGTCGCGCCACGTCCCTTCGTTGTCATCGGTGCCGGCCCGCCCGCACGAATACTCGCTGACGCCGGATCCGGCTTCAGTCGAGCCGCTGACGAGAAAGTAGCGCTTCGCTTTGTAGTGGATGATGCTGGCCGAATCGGGATCGAACATCGCCGTGTCGGCATTCGGACTGCCGTACAGCTCGAAACCGTGGTGGAAGAAAAGCTTGACACGCCGCGGCTCGCTCCGCAGATTACGGACGACGACCTTCCGGACATAGACATTGGTCTCGGAGTCGACCACGTCGTAGCAGCGAAGGCGAATGCCGAGGTCCTCGTTCACGCAGTTGACATCGGTGACGTTGGTCTCGCGCAGATAGGTGAGAGTCCGCTGCCATTGATCGCTCTCAACCCAGGAAAACGCGCCGTCCGCCGAGACGCCGAACCGGAAGCGCTCGCCGGCATGATTCTCGAGGCCGACATGCGGAAAGTAGATGTCGGCAATCCGGTACGCGGCGTCGAAGCCGATGACGAGTGATCCGTTGCCGATGAGTAAGTCGCGAGCCAATGGGAGGAGAAGTCTATCCTGACGGTGAGCGAAGCGAGCCTGTCAGGATCTCCGGTGATACCGCGCGGATGCAGGTTCACTCATCGCGGGCCAGCCGGAGTTCAATCATCGCGGGCCAACCGAAGATCCTGACAGGCCTCGCTGCGCTCGCCGTCAGGATTGTTTTATCAACACCTGCGCCGTAAAACCGTCCGTCCCAGCCTCCGGCGTCAGGCGAAGCACGCCGCCCTCCACCCACCGCGCCACCTCGACATTCACAAACTTAGCCACATCTCCGCGGACAAAGCCGCTTCGCGCGCGGAGGACGTGGTCGACAACGTCGTCGTTCTCTTCCGGTTCCAGCGAGCAGGTCGAATAGATGACCGTCTCACCTGCAAGATCGAGCGCGGAGGCGAGAAGCTCACGTTGCAGGGCCGCGAACGACGCAAGATCGGCCTCCGCCAGCCGCCACTTGAGCTCGGGATTCTTGCGAATCGTGCCGGTGGCGCTGCACGGGGCGTCGAGCAGGACCACACGGAAATGACGCGCAAACGGCGGACGCCGGCCATCGCTGACCACGAGCGCGTCCGACCGGCCGATGAGCGGGCGCAGGCGGGCGATGGAGAGGTCGTTGCTGACGACGCGTGCCCCGCGTGCGCGCATCACAAGCGACTTACCTCCGGGCGCCGCGGCGAGGTCGAGAACATCGTCCCCGGCAACGGCGGCGATGCCGGCGATGACGGCGCTCCCTTCATCGAGCACGACGCCCTCGACGTCCGCGCTCGATCCCGTCAGTTTCCACATGCCGGGGACGAGAGCGGAGGCGGTTGCATCGGGCGGCGGCGAGTCGGTCATGACGTCGGGAAACGACAGCTCCTGATTCGCCTCGGCGATCTTCGCTGCGCGCTCGACACCGAATTTCCTGCCCCAGCGGTCGATGAGCCATCGCGGGTGTGCCGTTCGGGTGGCTACGTCCGCCGGCTCGGGGGCGTTCCTGGAAATCCGTCGGAGAATGGCGTTCACAAAACCGCGAGCCCGTAACGGTGCGAGCTGCACCGTCTCGCCGACAGCGGCGTGCGGCGCGACATGCATGAACAGCAATTGCAGCGCGCCGAGACGAAGGATGTCGCGGATCTCCGGCTCGATGGCGCCCTTGGCAAAGGCATCGATCACGAAATCGAGCCTCGAGCGCCACCGGAGCACTCCGAGGACGAGCGTCCGGACGAAGCCGCTGTCGTTGGTCAGAAGGAGGGATGCGTACGCCGACTCTCGCTCGATGCGGCGGAGGAGTTGGAGGGCTCTCAGTCTCTCGTCGTTCACGGGAAACGCGCGGCTGCGCCGCCAGGCACAGACAAGAGTGTCTGTGCCACATTTGGATTGCGTTGTGGCTCGGCCACTCTCACGTTGACCAGATAGTGGCTGCCATGTGGCACAGACACTCTTGTCTGTGCCCTGAGGATCTTGCGAGAGTAGCTCACTCGAGAACCTTCTTTGTGCTGAGCACCGACCATGCGCTGACCGGCCCTTTTCCCGGCCGTTGAACGGTGATCAGCCGCAAGGCTCCATCCCCAGTAGCAACGATCGCTCCGCCGCTGCCAGTCGACAGAATCGTTCCGGGCTCGCCACGACCCGAAGCCGGTGCGATGTCGATCAGCTTCAGATCTCCCGAGAAGGCGCCTGGCCAGGGATCGAAGGCGCGGAACTTGTTGTAAATCGCCGCGGTCGTCTCGGTCCAGCGGATCGCTCCTTCGGCCTTTTCGATCTTCGGCGCGTAGGTTGCGGCGGCGTGATCCTGCTGTGTTTCAGCCGGCGGCGACGCGAGCACGCGCGCCAGCGCCTCGGCGCCGAGCCGCGAGAGGCGCGCCGCAAGCGACGGCGCCCGTTCATCGGCGCTGATTTCTATCGACTCGACCGCCAGCATCGGACCGTGATCGACCTCCTCGTCGATGCGCATGATCGTCACGCCGGTGGTGGTCTCGCCACGTTCGATAGCGCGCTGGATCGGTGCCGCGCCCCGATACTTCGGCAGGATCGAGGCGTGCACGTTCAGGAACCCTTGCGGCGGAATGGCCAACAGACTCGCCGGCAGGATCTTTCCGTACGCGACGACGATGCCGGAGTCTGCCTGCAGCGCGGCAATCGACTGGAGAAACTCGGGGTTGCGAATCTTCGCCGGTTGCGCCAGCGGCAATCCGAGCTGACGCGCCTTCACCGCTGCCGCCGGCGCGTGCATCTTCATCCCGCGGCCAGCAGGTTTGTCCGGTTGCGCCACCACGAGGGCGATGTCGTGGTCGCGCGCCAGCGCTTCGAGTGTGGGAACCGCGAACTCCGGAGTGCCGAAAAAGATCAGTCGCAAGATGGCCGGATTGTATGTGGATGACGGGAGTCGGGAGTCGGGGGTCGTAGGGATTGATGTTCCCCGAGACTAATACCCCCGACCCTCGACACCCCGATTCTCACGTATGCGTCGCCGTCACCGGCGCCTGATTCTTCAGTTTCTCCGGCGGGGAAATTGGCGACGCAGGCTGGCCGGTGATGTTTGCCCCTTCGGCGCCCTTGCTCGGCTCCGGGGACGCGCTGGGCATGCCATTGGCTGACGGCGTCTGGGCGGATGACGTCGGCGGGTGCCTCATCGCCGGCGGCGCGTTCTGATAATCGCGAGGGACCTTTTCGCCGCGGCAGGCGCAGAGGAGCAGCAGGCTGAAGGCGACGATGGTGACGCGCATTGCTACGGATAAGGTTCAAGCGATGTGCCATAGAATCGGAATATGTGCAAAACACTGCTCCTCGCCTCTGCAATCGTTGCAATCGCTGTGGCCGCTCTGGCTCAGTTGAGCGAAGGCGACCAGCATTGGAATGCACGCGCCGAGGGCCACCAGGGTGGCCGGGCAAAAGCGGCGCAGATCGATGCCGCCATCGCCGCCTATCAGAAGGCGGCCGCGAAGGAACCGAACAACCTCGAGGCGCGCTGGAAACTCCTTCGCGCCATCCGTTTCAAAGGCGCCTACGTCGCTTCGTCGAGCGACGAGAAGAAGCAAACCTACGGCATCGGCAAGACGGAAGGCGACGCCGCAATCGCCATCGTCAACCGCGACCTGTCGGCCAAAGGCATCAAGGCGAACGCGCCGGAAAAAGACATCGCCACTGCCGTGCGCGCGATGGCCGGTGCGGGCGAAGTGTTTTTCTGGGATTCTGTGAACTGGGGCGAGTGGGCGCTCGCCTACGGCAAGATGGCCGCCGTACGGGAAGGAGCCGCCGACCGCATCCGGCGAGAGGCCACCATCGCCATGCTGGTCGATCCGAAGATGGAGGGCGGCGGTCCGCAGCGCGTGCTCGGCAGATTGCACGACGAGACGCCGCGCGTCCCATTCATCACCGGATGGGCTTCGAGCAAGGAGGCGGTGCGCTTTCTCAAGGAGTCGTACAAGATCGATCCGGCCAACAAGATCACCCGCGTCTTTCTGGCCGATGCCATGGTCTCGGACGACAACAAGAACGGCCCGGAAGCCACCCGCATCCTGCGAGAGGTGATCAACTCGCCCAACGACCCCAACTACGAGGTCGAGGATGCCAGGGCGCAGGAGGATGCGAAGGTTCTGCTGCAGCAATGGGGCGGGTGATGCGGTTGCGTGGTCTCGGGGTTGCGCGGTCTCGTGGTGTGCGGCCTCAAGAGCGCCGTTGACGGCAAGCACCACGAGACCGCGTAACCTCGCTACCTCGCAACCGCGTTCCCGACCGCGCTAAGGAACTGTGAGTTTCCGTTCGCATCGACGATGCTCGCGTACGCGACGCCGGTGCCGGCGATCATGGTGATGTGGACAGCGGTCGTTTCGTCGAGCGGCACGCCAAGGGTCTTGTCGATGTCGGCGATCATCCTCGACGCATCCTCGGCCAGTCCCTCTTCGAACGTCTTTCCGATCTGCTGGCCGGTGCGCGTGCGGATGGTGATGCGGAAGGTGGCCGGGATCTTTCCGACGTTGACGATGCCGATGTTCACGCGCCGCTGCGTGCCGCCCGGGATGCCGACAATGGTCAGGTCCGCGTTGTCACCGGCAGATGCTGAATCGCGCATCGAGAGCGGCGGATCGACCGAGCCTTGGGCGTCATGCGCGGAGTCGTACGTCTTTAGCCGCGCCACCGGCGGGTGTTGTCCCCGGTATTCGATCCACAGCACGCCACTCCCCTCGGGAGCGCCGAAAAGCGAGCGGACGACATCTTCCCATCGCAGGCTTTGCCCGCCGAGGATCGTGACGGCGCGATCGATGCGAACGCCGCCGGAGACGTAACGCAGTCCGAGCGGCATCCGGTCCTTGAAAGGGTTGTGCAACGTCAGATCGCTGCGCCAGTAGGTCGCGTTCGCGCCCGGAAGACTGCCGACCGAGGGGAAAACCACTCGCGAGCGCTCGCCGATCATCCCGAGCTCTTCGAGCGAGGGGATGCGGATACGGCGCAGATAGCCGCTGAGGTCGAGCGGCGGCTCCTCGGCCCGGCGGCGCCAGATCTCGACGCCGCGCGTCGAGCGCGCGTAGGTGTAATAGTCGTCGATGTAGCCGGCTACGGCCTGCGCGCGGATGGAGTTGTCGATGCCGTCGAAGACGTCGAACTCCTGCGGCGAGTGGCGGATGACGAGTGGTGGTCTGGCGCGCTCCAGCGCGCGGATCGTCTCGATCTGATACTCACGCGGCGAGAGGATCGGAACCTGATAGAAGCGAGTCGGGTTGGGGCGGTCGCAGAAAAAGTAGAGCGCCGGCTGGTTGGAGAAGTCGAAGATCGGTTGTCCCGGTTTGCTGAGCTCATCGACGACGCCCTTCACCCCCTCGATCCGAGCCCTGATCTCCTCCGCCGCCGGGTCGATCCAGCCGATGCGGCTGACGCGGCCGAGGTAGTGCGTCATGTCGTCGAGGCGCATGTTGGCGATATCGGGAACCCAGAGAATTACCGCCAGTATCGGTACGATCGTCGCCATCGCCAGAACGATGAAGGCCTGCACGGCACGATCACGTGCCTGCCAGAGGTTGATCGTCGCGCGTCCGAGGAGAACGAGCAGGATCAGGATCATCGGCCCGATCAGGAACGCCGAAAAGTATTGATGCGGAAAATCAGCGCGGCCGAGGGCGCTCCGTTGCGTGAGGATTGCGAAGGCGGTGAGCACGGCCAACGAAAGATCGAGCGAGTCAGTGCGGCGCGTAATCCTTCGCTGCACGAGCACGATGAGGGCGATGCCGATGACCAGGATGTTGAGGATGAAGCGGAACTGATCGAAGAGGACGAAGTCGGCCAGCGTATGGAGATTGAGGTTCCGGCGAAACGTGGTGGTCAGATCGGGGAAGGGCAACGACCAGACGGCGTCGATGATGCGCGGGATGGCCACGAACGATGTGGCGAAGAAGGCGCCGATGGCACCACGCATGCCGAGGTAGATCAGAAACGGCGTCATGCCGAGACCGACACCCACCAGAAAAGTGAGCAGGGATCGAAGGCGCTGAGCCCAACCGCGGGTGAGAGCAAAAATCGCCAGCACTCCGCCGCCAGCCGTGTAAAGGCCGATATCGAGGCTGTAGAAGATCGTGACGCCCGCGGCCACGCCGCTGAAGCAAGCCAGCCATGGCGAGTTTCGCCGCAACGCGCCGATGAGCAGAGCAATGGCGAAGATTTCGAGCAGTGCCCGCTCGTTATCGACTGTCGTCACCGCTCCGAGCAGGATCGAGAACATCGCCAGCGGGATCGAGTCGAAGATCACCATGCCGAGGTACCAGAGCATGGCCACGGCCACTGAGCCGAGGATCACGGGGCGGAGGATGACAACGTTCACGCTCCGGCCGAAGAGCTCCATGAGCCAGGTATCGAGCTGGCCGTCTTCGAGCAGCCCATGCAACACGAAGACGTCGCGGAACGGCACTTTGCCGCGAAGGAGATCCGATGCCGGCCCGAGCGACTCACCGCGGTGGAAGAGGTCGATCCACTGCGTCAGCGATGCCGTCGATGCGTAGCTGATGCAGAACAGCAGAAAGGGGAGGATGGCGTAGGCGACGAGATTCCGGACCGAGCGGCCATCGATCGGCGTGCGCGTTCGCAGCGCCAGCGGCAGCGCGATCAGCACCATGCCGATGACGATGGTGATGGCTGTGTTTCCTGGAATGAAGAGGAGCGCCAGCGCCGGCAGGATGACCAGCGGCAACGCCGCGATGCCGATTCGCTGCAAAGCCGCTTCCGTCGTCAGATCGAACGTGAACGCGGCGATCCGGGCCACGAGCAGAAAGACCAGCCAGAAAAGAGCGATGAAGAAGGCGGTGAAGGCGATCTCGAGAAAGAGTGTCGGGATATGCGCGATCCGTTTTCCGACGGCGATGTAGCGGAAAAGGATCCAGGCCAGCGCTTCCACGGCGATGAGGGCGTGATGCGGCGCCATCTCACTTTCGAAGAGCCGCCGCACCCACCGCTTGCGCTGCCAGGCGATGACGGCGCGCGGCAGAAGCTGGGAAACGGCCATCGGGATGAGGACCGGCCAGGCAGGCTTGAACGTCGTCAAGTAGAGAAACGGCGCGAGAAAGAAGGGCGCGATGAACAGGATGGAGACGAGGTTGCGCATCCCGTCGCCGGCCACCGCCGCGCGGAGCCGCTCATTCTCACGCGCCCCGAGCCGGTAGAGCGGGATGGTGGCGGCCGGCGCGACGAGAAAGAAAAGCAGCGCCGTCAAGTAGTCGCGCAGCTTTGACGCATTCTCGATCGTGACCCGCCCCACCGCCACATGGGACGTGGGCGCGACGCCGCGCAGCAGGAGCGAGACCGTCAGAAAGATCCCCGCCGCAAAACAGAATGCCGCCAGCCACAGAAGCGACCGGATGACTCCGGCCGGGAGGTCGCTTCGCTCCTTCTCGATCACGCCGGGGGAGTATAGGGGGTTGTTTGGTGTCGGTTGGAGGGTTGTGGGTTAACCGGTTGTCAGTTCTCGGTTATCGGTTGTTGCCGCGTTCGCACCGCCTCGACGCCCTGACAACCGACAACTGATAACCCGTTAACGGACAGACAACCGACAACGCTCGCGTCCCCCGGCACGCCTCGTGAACCTTGACCACGTGTGCCAGAACGCCTGTTCCCTCGCGTACAGAAGCGGCATCGGATCTTCGGCGGTCTCAATGAACGGCAGGAGCATGTCTTCACATGGATCGCCGTCGTGGTCGTGCTGCTGTTCATCACCGGCTGGATCGGTGCGATTCATACGGCGCTCGAACAGCAGCGCGAGGTGGTACGCGAGGCGAAGGCCGCCGGCGTGAAGACGCCGCCTCCTCCGCCGCCGATGCCATCGCAGCAGATCGTCGCGCAGATCATGCAGCCGGATGCCCCGGCGACCGCCTTCATCAATGACGCCATGCTCGGTTTTCTCAACCCGCTGCGCGGCAGCAGCGGGGAGGTGTACTTCACGACGGCTACGCCGGGTTCTTCGATCGCCTCCGGCGCGCCGAGCGGCGCGAAGTCGGTGCTGACGGGCAGCTCATCCGAGAAGGTCGCCTCCGACTTCACGGCGCCCAAGCAACCGGGTGTTTACAAGCTGGCCGTCCAGATCGATCAGGCCGTGCGCCAGCTCGACAACTTCAGCGTCATCACGCTCGTTCCGTTCTCCCAAAAACAGGCCGGTCACATCGGGACCTACTACCTCGGCATTTGGCCATTCGAGAACGGCGGCACACCGAAGGCGCCGGCCTACGCAAACCCGGCGGGTTTCATCGAGGTGACACCGCAGAACGTCGATACGCCGATCTCGGAGCACTTCAAACTGCGCGATTTCCTGACGAAGGATCAGCCGAATGTCTGGCCGAAGTACCTGCTGTTGAATCCGAAACTGCTCGACAAGCTCGAATTGACGATTCAGGAGTTGGAGGCAACGGGCCATCCCGTACACCACGTGCAGATCATGAGCGGCTTCCGCACGCCCGAGTACAACCACGGCGGCGGCAACACGGAGGGACGGGCGAACCTGAGCCGCCACATGTACGGCGATGCCTCGGACATCTTCATCGACAACGACGGCAACGGTTCGATGGACGACCTCAACGGCGATCACAAGGTCGACGTCCACGACGCCGAAGTGATCCAGCAGGCCGTCGAGCGGGTGGAGAGAAAGAATCCGTCGCTGGTCGGCGGAGTTGGCGTTTATTCCGCATGTTGCGGCCATGGCCCGTTCACGCACATCGACGTGCGCGGCTTTCGCGCGAGATGGCGCGGAACGGGCAATGGGTGAGCGGGTTGTCGGTTGTCGGTTGTCGGTTGTCGGTTGTCGGTTGTCGGTTGTCAGTTGTCGGTTGTTGGTTGTCAGGAGAAGCACGACACCAGAAAACCGATAACCGACAACCGACAACCCATTAATTCAGGAGGTACCGTGGCCGAAGCTGTAACGAAGACTCCAACGAACTGCCCCGAATGCGGCGCGGCGCGTTCCGATTCATCGCGCGTCTGTCCGGCCTGCGGGGCGCCGCCGGCGCGCGCGGACGACAAGCGCGCGCGGGACAGCGAAGTGCGAACCGAGGATCTCGAGCCGTATGTGGCCCTGCGCTACATCGCGCGGCTGTTCAAGGTCCTGGCCCTTCTACTCCTGGTCATCCTGCTCGGAGAAGTGGTCACCGGCGTGATCACGAGCGGGCTGGCCTCGCTCATGACGCTCCTCGTCGAGGCGGTGCGGCTGTTCGTCGTGGCAGGCCTGCTATGGGCCGGTGGCGACATCACCATCCTGCTCATCGACGCCGGTCACGATCTGCGCGTCGCCCGCATCCTGCTGGGACGGATCAACGCGGCGATGCATGAGAGGGAACAGCGCGAGAAGAACAGGTAGCGGGGACCAGGGTCTCGCGGTTACGGGGTCTCGCGGTCTCGCGGTGCGTTAACCGTTGGTTGCGTTTTGCCGCGACATTTCGTCAAACCGGACCGCGAGACCGCGCAACCCCGAGACCCCGAGACCTCACGACAGCGGCACGATCGCGCGCGTCATCATCTCGCGGATCTCCCGGAAGACGTTCTCCGGCGGGATACCGAGCTCGCGATGGCCGGCGGCGCGTTTGAAGAGACCCTCGGCGGCTTTCTCGTCGAGGATGCGGGAATCGACGGTACGGCTATTCAGCTCGCAGAACGCGAAGAGCGAAGCCAGCGCCACGCGGCGATTGCCGCCGCGGAACGGACTGTTGATGAGGAGCGCGAACAGGAACGCCGCCACTTTGTCGGGAAACGTGGCGTAGGCCTCGCGGCCGAGCATCGTCACCTGCGGCCGCTGCACGGCGTTCAGCAGGCCGAACTGCGAATCGACGACGCCGGGATGGGCCTGATTGCCACCGAACTCCGTGCTGACGGCACGATGCAGCTCTACCAGGTCCTGAACGCTGAGATACCGCATCCCGCTGTCAATCGGTAAGGCGGCGGAAAGCGTTGGGATATTTCTTGACGGCGCGTTTGAAGGCGCTCTCGATGGCTGGATTGGTGAAGGTGATGGCTTCGGCGTCGGCGCGGGGGGATTTGCCGTTGGTTTTGGGGCTGGAGACGGCCTTGACTGCTTTGGTGACGGTTTTGACTGCTTTGGCGACTGCTTTGGCGACGACTTTGGGAGCGGCTTTGACGCTACCCGTGTTGACGCCTTTTTTTTCGGCTTGGCCTTTGGCGGAGACGCTGCTTTCTTTTTTGCCGCCGGCTTTGACGGCTTTGCCGCCTTTTTCTTTTGCGGCGCTTTTGCTGCTGACTTTTTTCCCTGAGGCTTTGGCTTTGGCTGCTTTGGCTTTTGCTTTGTCGCCATCTTTCATTTCCAATCCTCGGCGACACCATGCTACGACAGCTAAGTTCCTGAGTCAACTGCGTTTACGCGCACAGGCATCTTCGTACGCCGCGTGCGCACGAGCTAAACGATTGAATTTGCGTGGGTTATAGATTGCACCAATTCATGTGCAATTCATTCAGCAGCATCCACCGAAACGGCGCCCCCGGCGCCTGTCTCCTCGAACTCCGGCTTCGGGTCGTACGAGAGGAAATCCTTCGCTTTCCCGGTGAGGGCGAAGTTCTCTCCTGCCGCGTCCGCCGTCAGAAAGCCCTTGTCGACCAGCGCGAACGCCGGTCTTTCGCCGCCACCTGCCGGGTGCTTGATCCCCTTGATCGCAGCGATCCCCAGCGACTCCACGGCCATCCGTCGAAACTCCTGCAGGACCCGGATCTCCTGTTCGGTCATTCCTTTGATCAACATGCGGCGTATTGTAAACGCGGTTGCTTGGTCTCGCGGTTGCGGGGTCTCGCGGTAGTTGGGTTGCAAGGTTGCTGGGTTGCTGGGTGCAATCAGCCTCACTCTATAACCAAGCAACTCAGCAACCTTGCAACCGGACACCGCGAGACCCCGCAACCGCGCGACCGCGTAACCCGGCCCACGGGAAGCACCAACTTCCCACAAACGTTCCCCGCCCGTGCCTCCGACGATTTTCCTGCTCTCCCCTGCCAATACCTCCGGCGTCCGCGCGAAACAGTTCATCTCGCCGAACGCGAGTTTCGAGGCAGCGCGGATGTACCGGTCGCCGGAGGGGGTACCGATCGCCATGGCGTTCGCGTTCATGAGCTCTCTCTACTTTCGCGGCAAGATCGGGTACGCGCTCCATTTCGCCGCCGAAGCGGGTGTCCACATCATCACTCCCGGCTTCGGCCTCGTGCCACCGGACTGGCGTATCACGCAGGAACGAATGAAGGTGATGTCGCGCACACCGGTCGACGTCGCCGAGCGCAATTACCGTCAGCCGCTCGAGCGTGACGCGCGCTCGCTGGCGGAAACGCTCGCACCCGATACGCAGATCGTTCTTCTCGGCAGCGTTGCCAGCGGCAAGTATGTCGACATCCTTTGGCCCGTTTTTCAGCATTGTCTTCGCTTCCCCGCCGCGTTTGCCGGCCTCGGCGACATGTCGCGCGGCGGCCTGATGCTGCGCGCCGTCCGCGCCAATCGGGAGCTCGAATACTGCACACTTGACGCCCCGCGTCACCGCACCACCGGAGACGGCAAAATCCCCGCGGGTTGGTGACTGTGGCCTGACGGCTGCACAATTCGCTGTCGTGGCTGCCACGAAACGCTTCGTCATCCCCACCGATAAGACCGACGTCGTGCTGACCTTCGGTACGCGCGAGGTGCGGCTGACGAATCTTCCGAAGCTGTTCTGGAAGAACCTGAAGATCACCAAGCGCGACCTGCTGCAGTACTACTCCGACATCTCGCCGTATCTGTTGCCTCATCTGGCCGGGCGGGCCATGGTCATGAAGCGCTACCCCAATGGCGCCGAGGGCGACTTCTTTTACATGAAGCGTGCGCCGGAGCCGCGGCCGGAGTGGATCGACATCTGTCAGATCCCTCATGACGCCGGCATGGTCAATTTCCCGATCGTGCAGGATCTGCCGTCGCTCCTCTGGCTCATCAACCTTGGATGCATCGATCTCAACCCCTGGTACGCGCAGTGCGACGACTACAACCGCCCCGACGTTCTCCACTTCGATCTCGATCCAGGTCCCGGCGCGGGCTTCGCCATGATTCGTGAAGTGGCCCTGCGCGTGCGCGACATCCTCGATCACCTCGGCATGCCCGTCTTCGCCAAAACAACAGGTTCGAAGGGGATCCACGTGTATATCCCCATCGTCCGCGGCCCGCTGCAGAAAGAGGTCTGGACGTTCGCCAAGGCCATCGCCGTCGAGTTGGAGTCGCGCCATCCCAACATCATCACGGCCGAGTACCGCAAGGTGAAGCGCCCCTACGCGCGCGTCCTCGTCGACTACAACCAGAACGCCTGGGGGCGCACGTTGGCGTCGATCTACTCCGTCCGCCCGACGCCCTTCGCCGGCGTCTCGACGCCGGTGACATGGGAAGAGATTGAGGAAGGAGTCGACATCCAGGATTTCCGCATCGACAACGTCCGCGAACGCGTCGCCGAGGTGGGGGATCTGTGGAAGCCGGTGGTGGGGAAGAAGAGATTCGATTTGACGAAGGTGTTCGCAGCGCCGGAGAAGAAAACATCCAGGAAGAAGTCCGTATGAGCACCCGAAAAGGCACCGCCCCCATAATCACGGCCGCCAGCTTCCCGAAGCTGAACCTTCCCATCAACCCGCCCTATCCGCCGATGGAGGCGAAGCGCGTAGACAAAATCCCGTCCGGCGACGGCTGGCAATTCGAGCCGAAATGGGACGGGTTCCGGGCAATCATCTTCCGCAGCGACGACGACGTGGTGGTCCAGTCGAAATCGGGACAACCGCTGGGACGCTACTTCCCCGAGGTCGTGGAAGCGATGCGCGAGCTGTGGCAGAAGGAGTTCGTAATCGATGGCGAGATCGTCGTCCCGGTCGGAGGACGGCTCTCGTTCGACCACCTACTGCAGCGCATTCATCCGGCGGACTCCCGCGTTCGGAAGCTGGCCGCGGAGACGCCGGCGCACTACTTCGCCTTCGACCTTCTCGTGATCAATGGACGATCGATCGTGGAGAAGCCGATCGAAGCGCGACGCGAACAGCTCGAGCGTTTCTGTGTCAGCCTGCCAGAAGGATCGCTGATCCGGCTCTCGCCCGCGACCACCGACCGCAAACTGGCCGGCGACTGGTTCGACAAGTTTGGCAGCGCCGGACTCGATGGCGTGATGGCCAAGCGCCTCGGCGAGCCGTACCACTCAGGCGACCGCGAAGGGATGGTCAAGGTCAAGCACCTCAAGACCGCCGATTGTGTGGTCGGCGGTTTCCGCTACGGCGAGGGGACCAGTGAGGTCGGCTCGCTTCTGCTCGGTCTTTATGACGAAGAGGGACGCCTCGTCCATATCGGTCACTCGTCGTCGATCCGGAAAGACGATCGCGCCGCGCTGACGAAGAGACTCGAAGCGCTGATCGGCGAGAACCCGTTCGAGGTACGCGTCCCCGGCGGACCATCGCGGTGGGCAACGGAAAAAAGCGGTGAATGGCAGCCGGTACGTCCTGAGCTGGTTTGCGAAGTCGAGTACGACTACTACTCACAGGGCCGCTTTCGCCACGGCTCGAAGTTTCTCCGCTGGCGTCCGGAGAAAGAGCCGCGGCAATGCACGATGGATCAAGTGGCCGGCAAGGATGAAGGCGGAAGGATGAAGGATGATTTCACGTTGACCGGCGCGTGATCCGACGATTCATCCTTCACCTTTCATCCTTCATCCTTCTGGCATCGATCAGCGCAGTGGCGCTCGCGCAGAGCGTGCGGATCACCCAGAAACCGGCGTCCCTGGTTTATGGCGATTTGCCGGTATCGGTGCAGACGGCCGACCCCGTCGTCCGCGTGGCGTTGTTCATCAACGGCGTGAAGTACACGGAGGGAGCCGGCAAGTTCATCGTGTTGCCGGTCAAGGTTGGCGAATACATCCGCCGCCTGCGCATCCGCGCCGTCGGCTACGACGCACAGGGAAACGCTGCCGGCGAGGACGAGATGGTCGTCAACGATCCACGCCCGCCGTTCCGCGTCCGCCTGCATGCCAATCACAGCGTGCTCGAAGCGAGCGTGATCAAACCGCAGCAGGTCGGAATCACGACGGTCGATTTCTTCATCGGTGAAGAAAAAGTCGCGGGCGTTGCCGCTCCGCCCTACACCGCCGCATTCGATGCCGCGAAGTATCCGAATGCCGTCTACGCACGCGTCGTCGCGCACGCGAGCGACGGTAGCGAAGCCAACGACGTTCTCTTTTTCGGCACGAACCCGAGCGAGCAGGTCGACGTCTCCGTCCAGCAGGTACCGCTATCCGTCGTCGGCGACGACCGCGCGCCGCGGCTCGGCGAGCTGACGCTACTCGACAACGGCACGCCGCGTCGGATCGAAGCGCTCACGCCTGCTTCCGACCAGCCGCTCTATGTCATCCTCCTGATCGATTATTCGGAGTCGATGCTGGAGGAGCTGCCGGTGGTCAAAGCAGCGGCCAAACAGTTCGCGCAGCGATTGCTGCGCCCGCAGGACCGCATCGCCGTCGTCGGCTTCAATCAGAGGGAGTTCTGGCTGACGCCGTTCACGAACGACTTCAACGCTGCCGCCGCATCCGTCGACCGCGTCAAACCGTCCGGGGAGACGCACCTTTACGACACGGCCATCGAGATGCTGTACGAATTGCAGAAGCAGCCCGGCCGCCACGCCCTGGTCGTCCTCACCGACGGCGTCGACCAGGGAAGCCACTTCAAGCTCGAGCATCTCGTCCATTACGCCCGCTACGCCGGCGTCCCAATCTACCCGATCGTCAAGAACAAGTTGCTGACCCGCTGGATGCGCTTCGGCGTCGGCTACTTCGAAGCAAAGCGCTTGGCGAACGTAGCCCGCGACACCGGCGCGACCTATTTCATCATCAAAGCGGAGCGCGAACTGCCGGACGTCTACGCCAAGCTGGCGTCGGAGCTGCGCAACCAGTACCAGGTCGTCTTCAACTCCGATCCCTCCGCGGCGGACGAATGGCACGCGCTGATGATCACGTCGAGCGCGGGGCAGCAGTTGCGAATACCGCGAGGGTATTTTCCGTAGGGACGGTTACGCAGCGCCCTTCTTCCGCAGTTCCTCGCGAATCACATTTCAGTTCCCGAGGATATGCACGGACGTGTGCAACTCAACCCCGTCCTCCACTCGCCGTGCAACGCGAGAGGCGAGAAGATCGAGCTCACGCGGAGGCGCGGAGATCGCGGAGTGGACAGTTGGGACATTCCATCCAACTGCGCGTCTCCGCGTCGGCGCCTTAACCTATTGCCTTTGGGCCCACCCGCCCGACCACCGCGTCGTGCAGTGCTTGGATGCTGGCGGCGGGGGACTCGATGTCGGGCTGACGGCCGTGCTTGCGGATGGCGTCGCTGGTGGTGGGGCCGATCGAGGCGAGGAGGGTGCCGTTGAGATCGACCGTCGTCGCAGCGAAGAAGTTGTCGACGGTGGAGGCGCTGGTGAAGGTGACGACGTCGATGTCGTGTAACTCCTCGGTGTTCGCGGTCACCGGGATCGTGCGATAGGCGACGGCCAGATGCACCTCCGCGCCGCGGCGGCGCATTTCGTCGATGAATTCGTCGCGCCCCTCGGCGGCGCGGATCACGGCGATGCGGACACCCTTCTGATCGGCGTCGAAGTGCGGGATGAGGGCGGTGGATATGAACTTCTCCGGCAAGAGGTCGGGCGCCAGTCCGTTCCCGCGCAGGGCCGCCGCGGTGGTGTCGCCGACGCAGGCGATGCGCGCGCCGGCGAGGGCCCGGACATCCTTACCTTGCGCGAACAAGCGCTCGAAAAAGCCGGAGACGCCATTGACCGAGGTGAAGACAAGCCAGTCGAAGCGGCCGTCGATGGCGGCGTCGAGCGATTCGTACGATTCCGGCGGCGCGATCTCGATGGTCGGGAACTGCACGACGCTGGCGCCCGATTCTTCGAAGAGCCTTTTCAGTTCGGATGCCTGATCGCGGGCGCGGGTGACGACGATGCGCTTGCCGAAGAGCGGTTTGGTCTCGAACCAGTTGATGATGTCGTGCAGCTTTACTACTTCGCCGACCACGATCAGCGCCGGCGTCGGCAGATTGGCCGCGGTCACCTTCCCTTCGATCGTCGCCAGCGTGCCGGTCACCGTCCGCTGATCGCGCGTGGTCGCTTTCGAGATCACGGCAACGAGGCGGTCTGGAGAGACTCCGTTTTCCGTAAGCTTCCGGGTGATCATCGGCAGATTGGCGAAACCCATCAGGAAGACGATCGTGCCGTCGAGCTGGGCCAGCGCCTCCCACTTGATGCCGGTCGACGAGTCCGACTCGTGGCCAGTGACGAGAGTGAGCGAGGTGGCGTACGAGCGGTGCGTCACAGGGATACCGGCGTACGCCGGTCCGGCGAGCGACGACGAGATGCCGGGGACGATCTCGAACGCGACGCCCGCGGCGACGAGCTCCTCGGCTTCTTCGCCGCCGCGTCCGAAAACGAATGGATCGCCACCTTTGAGGCGAACGACGCTCTTCCCTTTCTTCGCTTCGTCAATCAGGAGCTGGCTGATCTTCTCCTGTGGCAGGGCGTGTTTGGAGGCGCGCTTGCCGACGTAAACGATTTCGGCCGTCGCCGGCACGCGGTCGGCGATCGCGTCCGAGACCAGGGCGTCAATGGCAATGAAATCGGCATGCGCGATCAGCTCCGCGGCGCGGAGCGTGAGGAGGCCGGGATCGCCGGGACCGGCGCCGACGAGAAAGACTTTGCCGGTGCTCATGACACCAACTCCATCACCCCATGTTCGACCAACTCGGAGTGCACCTCGTCGATCACCGCGCCGGCGTCGTGCCTCTTGCACATCACGCGAACCGTTCGATCCCCTTCGATCTCGCCGAAAAAAGCTCGCAGGGTGATCACGCCATCATCAAAGGTCGCGTGAACGGCACAGGCGGAGTAGCAGTCGAGGAGCGTACCGAACTTCTGCAGGACGCCACGCTCGCAATAGGCGGCCTGGGCGGTCGGGGGGTGGTCGATCGACGCGGCGATGGCGCGGCTGTCGCCGTCTCGCAGCGTCTCGATGGCGACGATGCCCTGGCCGCAGGCGGGAAGCATCTCGGCGATCGAAAAGTACGAGGTGATCTCGCTGGAGCGCCCGAGACGGGTCAGCCCAGCGCTGGCGAGGATCGCGCCGTCGTAGAGGCCGGCGCGAAGCTTGTTGATTCGGGTATCGACATTGCCGCGGATGTCATTGATGCGAAGGCCCGGATAGAGGGCCCGGAGCTGGGCGCGACGGCGCGGCGCGCTCGTGCCGACGACAGCGCCTTCCGGGAGTAATGCGATCGGCTTCGATTCGAGATTCACCCACGCGTCGCGAGGATCGGCGCGCTCGAGGAACGCCGCCAGAACGAACTCATCCGGGATGATCGACGGGACGTCTTTGAGGCTGTGAACGGCCATGTCGATGTCTCGTCGAAGGAGTGCTTCTTCCAGCTCCTTCACCCACAGACCCTTTCCGCCAATCGATGCCAGCGGCACGTCCTGCCGCTTGTCGGCCGTCGTCTTGTACGGGACGACCGCCGGCCGATAGCCGTTCTCGGCGAGGCGTTTGGCGACCTCGTTGGCCTGCCAGAGTGCGAGCTGGCTGCCGCGCGTGCCGATGCGGACCGGGCGGCTCATCGCAGTCCGAAAATCTTCCGAATGGTTTTGCGCAATGTCTCGCGCTCGGCCGGTTCTTCGGCCTCTTTGAGCTGCAGGATCGGGTAGTGAAGGATCTTGTTCACCATCTGCGTGGTCAGTTGCTCGATCGCGGCGCGCTGATCGGCATTCATCGGCCCGATCTTGCGCAGGCATTTCTCCAGCTCGGCCGTGCGGATAGCCTCCAGCCGCGCTTGCAGGTCGACGATCGTCGGCACGGCATCCTGCGCGGTCAGACGGCGCCGGAATGCATCGACCTCCCGATCGACGATCTGTTCGGCTTCTCCCGCTCTCTGCAGACGCAGCTCGCGGTTCGTGTCGGCGACATGCTGGAGATCGTCAATGTTGTAGAGATAGGCACCGTCGATGTCCGCGATGGCCGGCTCTATGTTGCGTGGAACGCAGAGATCGATGAGAAAGAGATTGCGGCGTCTGCGCGTGGCCAGGGCGCGGCGGACTTGTTTGCTCTCAACCACGAAATGCGGTGCGGCGGTCGAGGCGATGACGATGTCGCACGTCGCCAGGTACGGCTCGATCCCGTCGAACTTCACCGCCTGACCATGAAAGCGCTCCGCGAGCTCGATGGCTCGGTCGTACGAGCGGTTGGCGACGAAGATCTGCTCGAGGCCGAAGGCGGACAGATGCTCGGCCGTCAGCTCGCCCATTTCGCCCGCGCCGAGGAGGAGGACCTGCAGGCCGTGAAGATCGCCGAAGATTTTCTTCGCCAGCTCGACCGCGGCATACGGCACGGAGACGGCGTGCTCGCCGATGCCTGTGTCGGTGCGTACGCGTTTGGAGACGCGCATGGTTTGGTCGAAGACTTGCGAGAGGAGCGAATCGAGCGCGCCGCACTCACGGCTGGCCAGAAAGGCGGCGCGCACCTGTCCGCCGATCTGCGGCTCACCGACGATCATCGAGTCGAGGCCGGAAGCGACGCGGAAGAGGTGCTTGAGCACGTCGCCGTGCCGAAGGATGTAGACGTGTTTCTCCAGCTCGGAGCGCGCCGTGCCGGCGCGCTGGGTCAGCCAGCCGACGATCGGTTCGATGACATCCTCGCGCGTGGCCGAAACGATCGCCTCGACGCGGTTGCATGTAGAAAGGACTGCAGCGCCGTCGATACCGTCGATGGCGCGAAGCTCATCAAGCGTCTCCGGCATCTTTGCCGGTGCCACGCTGAGCCGCTCGCGCACGTCGACCGGCGCGGTGCGGTGATTCACGCCAACAGCGATCAGAGGCATGGGACCCTCGCGGTTGCGGAGCCTCGCGGTTGCGCGGTCTCGCGGTGGGTAATCGCGGAAACACCGCGCGACCGCAAAACCCCGAGACCGCGCAACCCCGTCTCACACATGATGAATCCCCAATATCGCCACGATGATGGCTACGAAGGCGCAGGCGCCGATGATGGCCGTGCGCCGCGTTCGATAGGTATCGTTCACATAAGCCTGCAGCACGACGGCGAACAACACCCAAGCCACGATGGCGCCGACCTGCTTGACGCGGAGGTCCATCAGCTCGGCCGACGTACGGTAGGACCAGAGAATCCCGGCCAGGATGCCGAGCGTGTAGATACTGAATCCAATCGAGAGAGCCCGGTAGCTGACCATCTTGCAGACGTTGAGGCTGGGGATCCAATCCCACAGCGCGCCACGCTGCTTCGACTTCAGGGCCCGGTCCTGTGCCCAGGCAAGGCCGCCGAAGGCAAGGCCGATCAGCAATCCGGCCACGCCAGTCGTCGTTAGGAGGATGTGCGTGATGAAAAGGCGCGAGATGGCGGCCGGGCTCTTCACGAAAGGCTCGTGCACAACCGCCGAGACCGTCAGCAGCATCAACACCAGTGGGTAGACGAAGAACGACGCCGCGTGAACCCGATAGCGGATGAAGAGCGCCAGCTCGACAGCGAAAATCGTCCAGGCCATGAAGCCGGCCGCCTCAGGCAGGTTCGTCAGCGGAGGATGGTGCGTCCGCACGCAGATCGTTCCAATCCACACCGTGTGCGCCACAAAGCCGGCGATCATCAGGCCGAGCGCGATGTGCTGGGGCCTCTTCTCGCGAGTGAAGAGCGTCGCCAGCGCCACGATGGTTCCGGCGGCGTAGAGGACGAGCGCGGCGTAAAGGGTGAGGTTCGGGCTCATGTCAGCCTGGCGTCAGCTTCTTGCAATAGACGACTTTATCGTCTTCGATCCGGTAAAAATCCTTGATTCGCGAGATCTCGTCGTACCCGCTGCGTTCGTAGAACCGCAGCGTCGGCGCATAGCTTTCCTTCGACGACGTCTCGATCAGGAGCATGCGCCCGCGCTGGCGCCGGACCTCATTCTCGACGAAACGGAGCAGCAGTTGCCCGATGCCCTGACCCTGCTGCTTGGGATCGACGGCGATCCAGTACAAGTCGAATACCCCGTCCGTGTGGGGCGTGGGGCCGTAGCAGACATAGCCCTGCACGAGCTTTTTCGGCCCGCTGTCGGGGTCCTCGAGCACGTGGACGATGTACTCGCCCTTTTCAGGGTGTTCCTGAGCGGAATCGACCAGATCCATCGCACCGTGCACTTCGTCTTCCGTGAAGCGCGCGGTGGCGACGAGAATCTCGTGGATGCGCCGTCGATCGCGCGGCTCGGCAGAACGGATTTTCATGAGCGCTGTCGCGTGTCGGTGGCCGACATGATAAGCGCGTTCGGTTTGGTCTCGGCGATTCACAGTTGGTTCCGTTTCCGATGCCAGACAGTACGAATACGGCGCGAAACAAGACGTTTGCAATGTCACGCCGCGATGTGTCACTGATCACATGACGGTTTCGATCGCGCCCCTGGGAGCCTGCGCAGCCGAACGATGGAGCGAAGATGGCGGCCGAGCCTTGGGCAACCAGCACAGCCGGCCGTGCCGGCCTCAGCTGACCTTGGCCGGCTTCAACAACCCCGTTGCCGCGTACGCTTCGAACAGGTGGAGGGCGTCCCGCGGAATCCAGGCGGTAAGGATCATGGCCCGGTCGGTGACGCGCTGCTCGTAAACCTGTGCAACGTCATGCAGCTTCGCGATCACCCGCGCATCGTTGTGCGGAATCTCGAGCTGGATGACCTCGCCGTTCTCGAGCTCGCGCTCCCGGATGATGTCGATGAGGCGGTCGATGTTGCGGCCGGTCAGAGCGGAGACGGTCGCGCGGTTTTTGGCGAGACTCCGCAACCCTTCTTCCGTCAAATCCGCCTTGTTGTACACCTCGATCACCCGATCCAACTGGACGCCGAGGTCTCGCAGCACCTCCTCGCCGACGGCTCGCTGGTCTTCGAATTGCGGGTGGCTGGAGTCGATGACGTGCAAAACGAGATCGGCGGCGACGGCCTCTTCCATCGTCGAGCGGAAGGAGGCAACGAGGTGGTGGGGCAGCTTGCGAATGAACCCGACGGTATCGATGACCACGGTCTCGCGTGGCATCTCGAAGGCGGCGCGCGCCGACTTGGCGTCGAGGGTGGCGAACAGTTTGTCGGCCATTTCCGCCGAGCCGCTGGTGAGGCGATTGAAGAGCGTCGACTTACCGGCATTGGTGTAGCCGACCAGCGCGACCGAAAAAACGGCGTTGCGCGACTTGCGCTGCGTCTCGCGTGTCCGCTCGATCTTCGTCAGCTCCTCTTTCAGCCGGGCGATGCGGTTGCGGATGATGCGGCGGTCGAGCTCGAGCTGCGTTTCGCCGACGCCGCGCGTCCCGATTCCGCCAGCCTGGCGCTCGAGGTGCGTCCATGCCCGCGTCAGGCGCGGCAGCATGTATTCGAGCTGCGCCAACTCCACCTGCGTACGCGCTTCGCGGCTTCGCGCGCGGCCGGCGAAGATGTCCAGAATGAGTCCGCTCCGGTCGATCACCTTGACCTCTGTGATCTTTTCGAGATTGCGCGCCTGGGCCGGCGAGAGGTCGTCATCGAAGACGATCAATTTCGCCCCCGTCTTCGCCACCAGGGCCTTGATCTGCTCGGCTTTGCCGCTGCCGACGTAGGTCGCCGGATCGGGACGCGGCCGTTTGGCGAGAACCCGGTCGACGACGGTGCCGCCAGCGGTCTCGATGAGTTTTTCCAGCTCGGCGAGGTGTTCTTCGGCGACGCCGCGGGTGAGGTCAGGAAGAATCAGAGCAACTGCGATGACGTTTTCGGGCACGTTTGATTTGGGATGCGAATGATACGAGCCTTTCCCTGGAAATGAAAAGGCGCCGCGGTTGCGGCGCCTTCGCTATCGATGCAATGGACTCAGGCGTGCTTGTCGAAGAACGTCCACTCCCCGAGTGGCAGACCGTTCTTGAGATGCTGTGCCTGCAGATAGCCGTCGATCGCCGCGACGATCGACACGAGACCGGAAACGATGCCGCATGTGAATAGCCCCAGGCCCCAGGCGATCACAGCCACGATCCCCTTCATCTTCTGTCCCATCATGAAGTAGCCGAGACAGCCGGCCACGATGAGATTCAGAACGGCGATGAGGACGGGATCCTTCGGCGGCTGCTGGGGATAGATGATGGCGCCACCCGGGGCGGCTGGCGTGCCGCCATCCGGTGACGGTGGTGGAGGTGGTGGTGGTGTGTAGGAACCGGAACCGCCAGGCGTGTCCATCGAGATCTCCTTTTGACTACATCTTCTCAGCGAAGTCGGTGACGACCGGGATGCGGAAGCGCTCGCCCTTGACCGCTTTCATGATGCATACGATCGAGAGCGCCAGGAAACCGAGCCAGACCGCGCAGAAGATCACCGCCAATCCGCATCCGAGGAAGGGGATGCGAACAAAAATCAGCATGATCCTGACGATGAAGATGATGACTTCCACGCCGAACAACGCTGTGCCGTTCTTCGCGTGCCACTGAACCTCGGGATCGTCTTTCTTCACCAGCAGCGGGATGAGGCAGAGGATGCCGAGATAGGACAGCACCAGCATGATAGTCCGGTCACTGTTCGGAGCGGCCCCACCCGGAGGCGGAGGAGGCGGCGGCGTGTAACTTCCACCTGGAGGAGGTGGGGGCGGAGGCGGCGTGTACGAAGTAGGTGTGTCGCTCATGGCTTCTCCTCTGATAACCGAATTGTTGGTTTCGCCGCGATTCTAACGACTTTCCGCAAGCGCGGTTAAACGTTTTTCGGCGGCCATGAGAGGAAACACGCAGAGTGCAATCGAGAGTGTGACCGCAATCACCAGCGGGATGAGATCGGCGGCCAGAGCTTCGCTTTCCAGCCCGAAGAATCGCGAAAAGAAGTAGCGGGTGACGGGCTTCGTCATCAACATCATCACGCCGCCGACGTACGCGAGCGCCGCCGCCATGTAGACAAAGCCTCCGAGCGAGAGACCGACCTGCAGCGGATTCTCGGCCGCAAAGTCCGGCGACAACGCACCCAGCCCGACTCCCATGCTTACCAGCGTCACACCGAGCATCGAGGCGCCGAAAAGCGTGAAGAGCCAAACCACGCGGTTGGCGTCGAGCAACACGTCCGCGAACACCGTGAGCAGAATGGAGAGGATCGTCAGCGGAGCGCCGTAGACGAGCACTTTGACGAGGAGCAGCCGCCGGTACGACACCGGCGCGCTCTGCAACATCCAGAACGCCTTCCCCTCCGAAGAGATCGACGGATAGGCGAAACGCAGACAGATGGCGGCCACCACGAAACCGGCCATGCCGAGGTTCGCGTAGGCGACGATCGTGGCCCGGGCGTCGCCGCCTAGGGGCAGCATGCGGATGTTGTAGAGATAGAGAAAAACGAGCGCGAGCATTAAGAACAACTGCGACCACTGGGCGACGTCGCGTGTAAGCGTCCGTACTTCCTTACCGATCATCGCGCGCGTCGGCGGCGAGAAGGGGACGAGCAGGCGATCGGCGATGCGCGTCAGACCGCTCGCGCCAAGCGCGGCCGGAGCCATGCTTTCGCGCGCCCGGACGAAGGCTGTGAAATAGGTGCGCCGCGCCACAAGAACGAACATCGCGAACAGCGCCAGAGCAGTGACGGCAATCCTCGGCGGCAGCACGGATGACGGACGCCCCTCCGCCATGGCCACCATCGAGTCGGCCAGGGCCGTGCCAGGATAGCGGTCGAGCGAGGGGAGCTCGATCGAGCGGATCACGCGCGTCACATCGTCCGTGTTGATGCTGGTAAAGAGCCGTTCCGGGCGGCTCATGCGGAAGGCGACGACGGCGACAGTGAGAACGAGGATGGCGATGGTAGCCACGATCTGGCTCACGCGCTGAATCGGGAAGAAGCGGACGAGAATGATGATGACCATCGCGCCGAGCGTCACCGGGATGGTCAGCAGCAGCGCCAGATTCACGAGCGCGATCGGATACAGCCGTGCCGGCGTGTGGTAGCGCTGTGCGAAGGCGATGAACAGCGGCGCGAGGAAGATATAGATCATCGTGGCGCTTTGCGCGAACGTCTTCCCCCAGCGCGCGATGACGAGGCGCGTTTTCGACAGCGGCGCGGCGTGATACGTGTCGAGATCCAGATCGCTGAAGAAGGATCCAATCGCCGCAGTCATGGCTGACGAGAAAAGCATGACGAAGGCCGCCAGGAAGACCAGCGCCAGGAGATTGCGTAAAAGCCCGAGCGCGAGAAACGGCGACGCCTCCTCGACCTTCGCCATCGCCGCGAAGAGCCGCCGGAAGAGGGCAAAGTCACCGTAGAGAAACAACGCAAACAATGCGATGACGATCGACGTACGCGTGATCGTCGCCGCGTTGAAGGGGCGGAGTTTAGATGCGGTGATTCGTATGGGCCAGAACATGCGGTTGCGAGGTCGCGAGGTTACGCGGTCTCGCGGTTGCTTGGCTACTGGGTTACTGGGTTACTTTTGGTAGGCGTGCTTAAATTGATCGGCAACCCTGCAACCAAGCAACCATCCACCGCGAGACCGCGCAACCCCGAGACCGCGCTGCCGCTACACGATCCCCTTCACCTCATCGAACCACTTCATCGCACTCTCATGCCGCGATGCTCTCGCATGCGAGCGCTCAATCCCGAGCTCGATCAGTTTCTCGATCAACCTCGAGTACTTGATCTCCGTGGCTTCCCACAGTTTCGGGTACATGGAGATGTTCGTGAAGCCGGGGATTGTGTTGATCTCGTTGACGTAAAGACGGTTTTTGCCGCGCTCGAGGAAAAAGTCGACGCGTGCGTACCCTGCGGCACCGATCGCTTTGAACGCGGCGATGGCCAGCCGGCGAAACTCGTCCGTTTTTTCCTTCGGCAACTTCGCAGGGATGACGAGCTGTGTCTTGTCGTCGACGTACTTATCCTCGTAATCGTAAAACTCGCGGCCGGCGATGATCTCGCCCGGCAGGCTGGCTTTCGGATCGTCGTTGCCGAGAACGGCCACCTCGATCTCACGAGCATCGATGCCGCGCTCCACGAGCGCCTTTTCGTCAAAACGGAACGCCTTCTCGATCGCGGCGGCGAGGTCGTCGTCACTCTTGACTTTCGTCACGCCCACCGAAGAGCCGCCATTCGCGGGCTTCACGAAGTACGGAAGGCGCAGGGCGTTGTTGACCGAGCGAATGATCCGTTCGCGCTCGTTGCGCCAATCGTTCTCCTGCACTTGAACGAAGTCGACCAATGGCAGTTTGGCGGCGGCGAAGGCATGCTTCATGTGTCCTTTGTCCATACCGATCGCCGACGCCGTAACCCCGCTACCAACGTAGGGAAGCCCGAGGATTTCGAGATAGCCCTGCAACGTCCCGTCCTCGCCGTCTGTGCCATGGATCAAAGGGAAAACACAATCGGGTCCGTTATCGCGCGCCCACAACTCCATCGAAAAACCGTCATCGCCGCGGTCGCTCTTGTCGTTGGCGTCCAGAATCCGCGCGCTTCGTTCAGGGGATACGAAGCGGCCGTCTTTCGCGATACAGATCGGGACGATATCGATGTTCGGCTTCGGCGCGGCATTGGCCACCGATCGCGCGGAAAGGATCGATACCTCGTGCTCCGCGCTCCGGCCGCCGAAGAGAAGAATGGTGCGGATGGGCATGGGCGGAGAGTGTAACTGTCATCGCCACAATCCCCGCATCACCACGTGCCCGAACGATTCCATCAACTGCGCGGGCAGGACATTCAGCGCTCTCGCCAGCTTGAGGACGACCGTCAGGCTCGGCACCTTGTCGCCGCGCTCGACCTGACCGACGTAGGTCGTCGTCAAGCCGGATCGCTCGGCGAGATCCTCCTGGGTCCACGCGTACTCTTTGCGGACACGGCGGACCACCTCTCCGAAGATTGCTGCCTCTTGCGCTCTCGGCACACGTGGAAGTAACAATTGCTACTGACTTCTTGTCCAGTAACCGCAGTTACCTACTGCCATAAGGCGCGCGCATCCTCGGTTCGCCCGACCGCGGTCAAGGGAGGTTCTCCACCAATGGTGGAGTCGCGTTTCTCAGACGAGAATCAGGTCGCCCGCGCTCACCGCGATGATCTCGGCGCCGCTGCGGAGCAGTGCGTGTCCGTGTTCGTCGATGCCGTTCCACGTTCCCTCGATATTCCGCTCACCGACGATGCATTGGATGCGATCGCCGGGCTCGTGTATCGAGTAGCTGCGCCATTCATCCAGCACCGCATCGCGTTCGAGCTTGCCCCCAAGGCGCTGATCAACATGCTCGATGAAAGCCTCCGTGGCTACATCGATCCCGTGAAACGCACGCGGCGAGACGTCGGCGATCGACGTCGCGTTCGGCCGCAGATCGTCCTGTACCGATTCGACGTTGATACCCGTTCCGATGAGCACGAAGGCGCGTTCCTCGTTCATCCGTGCCTCGATCAGGATGCCGGCGATCTTCCGCCCGCCGGCAAGAACGTCGTTCGGCCATTTGACTCGCGCGTCAATGGCAAACACCTCGCGCAAATACGACGCCACGATGTTCGCCATCTGCAGCGGCAGCAGAGACAGCTCGCTCGCCGGAATGGGCAGAAGCGTCGTCGCGTAAATGCCCTTACCTGGCGGCGACGACCACTGCCGCGCGTTGCGGCCTTGGCCGGCAAACTGCTCGCCGGCGATGATCATGGCCTTCGGCAGCGGCTCCTCGTTCTCGATGCACTCATTCACGATCCGCCGCGCCACCAGATTTGTCGAGGCCACGCGAGGAATGACCGCGATCGATTCGAGCGTGGTCAGGCGGGAGACGATGCGGCGGGTGTCGATGGTCATGGGCTGGTTTGCTTCGTGCTGCGTTTCCCGCGTTGTCGTTGTCGGTCATCAGTTATCAATTCCGGATTCCAAGTCGCTACTAATCATCAACTGACAACCGATAACCGACAACGCGGCGAAGCCGCAGTCATTGATTCTGCAACAGCTTCTCAATCCTCGCCCGCAGTTCCGCCTGACGCGCCCGGGCGCCCTCCACGATGGCCGGAGGGGCGTTCTTCACGAACTGCTCGTTGACCAGCTTGGCGTCGAGCGACTCGAGCTCCGTGCGGCTCTTTTCCAGCTCACGCTGCCCACGCTCCTGCTGCTCTTTGGTAACCACCTTCTCCGGAAACTCGATGGCGATGGCAAAGCCTTCGACGACGTCGTAATGCGCTCCCGCCGGGGGGTCGCCATTGACGATGACCTCCGTCAGGCGGGCCAAATCGACCAGGAGGTAGGCGTAGTCGGCGAAGAACGCCGAATCGCGCCCTGAGCAGCGAACGTAGAGTTTGAAGCGATCCTTTGGTGTAAAACTCCGCTCCGCCCGGGCGTTGCGCACTGAGGTGATCATCGCCTGGACCGCGCGAACCATCCGCTCGGCCTCGGTGTCTTCGAACATCTCCTCGGCCGCGGGATAGAGGGCCACCATGATCGATGGCTCGACCCCGCCGAGCTTCTGCCAGATCTCCTCGGTGATGAACGGCATAAAGGGATGGAGCAGCCGCAGCGACCGGTCCAGCACTTCGAGAAGGACGCGTTTGGCTCGCTGCTGATCGGCCTCGGAGCCGTGCCTCCCGAGGAGCACCGGCTTGACCATCTCGATGTACCAGTCACAGAACTCGTGCCAGAAGAATTGATAGATCGCGTTCGACGCCTCATCGTACCGGTAGTCGGAGAGCGCCCTGTTGACCGACTTCGTCGTCTCGTTGAGGCGCGACAGAATCCAGCGCTCGATGCTCTTCAACTCATCGCGGTCGATGGCTTTCGCCGACGACAATTTTGTGTCGATATGCATCATCGCGAAGCGCGACGCGTTCCAGATCTTGTTCGCAAATGCCGCGTAACCCTGCGTGCGCGACTTCGCCAGCGGGATGTCCCGGCCCGAGGCGAAGATGGCCAGGGTGAAACGAAGGGCATCGGCGCCGAACTCGTCGATCACATCGAGCGGGTCGATTACGTTCCCCTTCGTCTTTGACATCTTCTCTCCGTACTCGTCTCGAACGAGTCCGTTCAGAAACACCTGGCTGAAGGGTGCTTTGCCGGTGAAGCGCAGGCCGAACATGATCATCCGCGCCACCCAGAAAAAGAGGATGTCGAAGCCGGTGATCAGGACGTCGGTCGGATAGAAGATTCGGAGATCCTCCGTCTCGTCCGGCCATCCCATCGTCGAAAACGGCCAGAGTCCCGCGGAGAACCAGGTGTCGAGTACGTCGGTCTCCTGCCTGATCTCCGCCGAGCCGCACTGTGGGCAGGCTTGCGGATCATCGACCGCCACCGTCAGATGGCCGTTGGCGCAATAGAACGCCGGGATCCGGTGGCCCCACCAGATCTGCCGGGAGATCGTCCAGTCGTGGATGTTCTCCATCCAGTTGAAGTACGTCGCTTCCCAACTCTGGGGAAGGATCTTGATGGTGCCGCTGCGCACGGCGTCGATCGCTGGTTTCGCCAGTGGTTCGATCTTCACGAACCACTGCCGCGAGATCATCGGCTCGATCACGTTCTCGCATTTGCCGTGGATGCCAATCGAGTGGGTGTATTCCTTGACGTCGCGCAGGGCGCCCGAATCACGCAGCAGGCCCACGACCTTCTTCCGCGCGTCGAAACGATCGAGCCCGGCGAACTCCGCGCCCGCGGCCTCGGTCATCCTGCCGCCCTCGTCGATCACCTGCATTTGCACGAGGTTGTTGCGCTTGCCGGCCTCGTAGTCGTTCTTGTCATGCGCCGGAGTAACTTTGACGACACCGGTACCAAACTCGCGATCGACGAGGATCGGATCGGCGATGATGGGGATGCGCCGGTTGGCGATCGGCAGAATCGCTTCGCGGCCGATGACGTCCCGGTATCGCTCATCGTCGGGATGCACGGCCAGCGCGGTATCGCCGAGCATCGTCTCCGGACGGGTAGTGGCAATCGTCAATACGCGGCCGGAATCAGCGACCGGATAGTCGATGTGGTACAGCTTCGATGCGCGCTCCTCGTACTCGACTTCCACGTCGGAAATCGCCGTGCGGCAGTGCGGGCACCAGTTGACCATGGCGATCCCGCGATAGATCAGGCCGTCGTCGTGGAGCTTTACGAAGGCCGTGCGGACAGCGCGCGCCAGCCCCTCATCGAGCGTGAAGCGCAGGCGTGACCAGTCGGCGGAAGCGCCGAGACGTTTGAGCTGATCGATGATCTGGTGTCCGTACGACTCTTTCCACTCCCACACGCGTTCCACGAATTTCTCGCGCCCGAGGTCGAAACGGGAGATGCCCTCTTTGGCGAGCTCGCGGTCGACGATCATCTGCGTGGCAATGCCGGCGTGATCGGTACCGGGAAGCCAGAGCGTGTTGAACCCGCACATCCGCTTCCAGCGCACGACGATGTCCTGCAGCGTATTCACGAGCGCGTGGCCGATGTGCAGCCGTCCGGTGACGTTCGGCGGAGGGATGACGATCGAGAACTTCGGCCGCTCGGCATCGAGCAGCGGAGTGAAGAATTCACCCTTCTCCCAGAATTCGTAGAGTCGCCGTTCGATTTCTTTCGGCTCGTATCGCTTGCCCAGCTCTTCGTTCGTCGCCATCGGAGCGCGGATTATAAAGGTTGGTCGCTGAGTTGCTGGGTTGCTGAGTTGCCCAACCATGATCCTCGCCATCGAAACCTCCTGCGACGAAACCTCGGTCGCCGTTCTCAGCGGCGACGGGAGCGTGCGCGTGAATCTCATCGCCTCCCAGATCGAGCGGCATCAGCCATTCGGCGGCGTCGTGCCCGAGATTGCTTCGCGTGAACATCTGCAGCACCTATTTCCACTCATCACGCGCGCCCTACAGGATGCGAAGCTCGACTGGAGCAATATCGATTGCATCGCAGTCACCGCCGGGCCCGGTCTCATCGGCGCGCTTCTCGTCGGTGTCGCTGGTGCGCAGGGACTGGCCTATGGGCTCGGCATTCCGCTCGTCCCCGTCAATCACCTCGAAGGACACATCTACTCGGCCTACCTGCAGCGCGAAGGGCCAGCGATGCCGCTGCCGGAGCGCTTTCTCAGCCTCGTCATCTCAGGCGGCCATTCGTCAATCTACGACGTACACGATGGCGTCATCACCATGCTCAACCGGACGCGCGACGACGCCATCGGCGAGACCTTCGACAAGGTCGCCAAGTTCATCGGCTTGCCGTATCCGGGCGGCCCGCAGATCGAAAAGCATGCGAACCAGGGACACGCCGACCGCAAGCGATTCCACTTTCCAATGCCGCAGTTCAACGATAAGTCGATCGATTTCTCCTACTCAGGTATCAAGGCTGGAGCCATTCGTCTGGCGCGCGAGCACGGCATCCGTGCGACCGGCGACCTCCGCCTGCTGGCTGATTTCTGCGCCACCTTTCAGGATGCCCTTATCGATCAGCTCTTCGACCGGCTCGACGCGGTCTGGACACGACTCGGTGAACCAAAACCTGATGAGGTTGTTCTGGCCGGCGGAGTCGCCGCAAACGGTAGCCTGCGCGACCGGATCGCCGGATGGGGCCGCCAGCATGGCGTAATCGTGCGCGTCCCCGAGAAGCGCTACTGCACCGACAACGCCGCCATGATCGCCTTCGCCGCTACCCGGAAACGCGACGGAGCAACGGATCCGAAGAGAGTTTCCGCGCGTTCACGGGTCCAGTGAAACCTTTCTTCGGACGCGCCGTCCAACCTAGTGAGCGCAGACACGAACCCTGATCTCCTACCCCTCTCCTCGATTCGCCCCGCCCTCGCTCAGGCGGGGCGAAACCTTTTTTGGTAGCACAATGACCGGATGAAGATCGTCGTCGCCGGAGGTAGCGGGTTCATCGGTGAGCCGCTCGTCCGCCGGTTGACGTCGCGTGGAGATGAGGTCGCCGTCCTGACCCGCAACCCGTCGAATGTCCACGCAGGCCAGGCTTTGCTCTGGAATCCGCCTTACGAGGGAAGCTGGACTGAGGAAGTAGCGTGCGCCGATGTCGTCATCAACCTGGCTGGCGAGAACGTCGGAGGTGGTCGCTGGACGGAAGCGCGAAAGAAAGGCGTCATGGTGAGTCGCGTAACAGCCACGAGCGCACTCGTCGCCGCGATGTCACAAAAACCTGACAACCACCGCGCGTTCATCAGCGCGTCTGCGATCGGCATCTACGGCAGTCGGGGCGATGAACAACTCGACGAGAGCGCTGATGCTGGAACTGGTTTTCTTACAGAAGTCACCCAGCGGTGGGAGGAACTGGCCCGCACTGCCAAACCGTTCGCCCGCCTGGTCATCCTCCGCCTCGGAATCGTCCTTGCCGCCAACGGCGGCGCCCTCGCCAAACTGCTCGTTCCCTTCCGGCTCGGCGCGGGCGGCCCCATGGGCACCGGACGCCAATGGATGTCGTGGATCGATCGCGAGGACGTTCTCCGGATGATCGAGTGGTCGATCGAACAAGTTTCCGCCCGCGGCATCTACAACGTCACAGCCCCCAACCCCGTGACCAACCGCGACTTCGCTCACGCCCTTGGACGCTCCCTGCACCGTCCGTCCATCCTCCCCACGCCCGCTTTCGCCCTCCGCCTGGCACTCGGCTCCGAGATGGCAGACGAGATGCTCCTCGGCGGGCAACGCGTCCTGCCCAATCGGGCAATCGCCGAAGGGTTCGAGTTTACCTACCCACGGCTCGACGAAGCACTGAGACACGCGCTCTGTGTAGAATGACGCGCATGCCAGAACAAGGAATCGTGAAGTGGTACAACGAGGCCAAAGGCTACGGCTTCATCGTCCGCGAGCAGGGCCCCGACGTCTTCGTCCATCACGCCTCAATCATCGCCGAAGGATTCCGAACCCTGAACGAAGGCGACCGGGTTTCTTTCGATGTGATCGAAGGGCCAAAGGGGCTGCAGGCGAAGAATGTGGTGAAGATCTCGTAGAGAATGAACTGAGCGCCTCTGCGGCTACTCGCGCCTGAGCTTTCACGACGCTCGTATCTTCCGCCAACTTACGCTTGACTTTCGCTTCGTTACCGCCTATATTGATCGCAACGAGGCGGAAATGACGTATTTGACTGAGCGTCAGCGAGACATCCTGCAGTTCATTCGCGACTTTCAGAAGGAGCGTGGGGTCACTCCGACGCACCGCGAGATCTGCGACCACTTCGGGTTCTCGTCCTACGGGACGGTCTACAAACACCTCTCACTGCTCCAGAAGAAGGGGTTGATCCGGCGCGACTGGAACCAGAAGCGTGGAGTGGAGGTCATTGAGCAGAACGCTCAGAACGGTCAGAGCGCACAGAACGCGAGGCCAGGCGCCGTAGCGCCGGCCGGTGTGCTCGAGCTGCCGCTCTTCGGCTACATCGCCGCCGGCCAGCCTCTGGCGGTTGAGATCTCTAATGAGACGATCACGGTACCGGAGCGGCTCACCAGCCGCGGCGAAAACTATGTGCTCAAGGTACGCGGGGACTCGATGATCGATGACGGAATCATGGATGGTGACTACGTCATCATCGCGCGCCGCGACCGCGCCGAGAACGGCGAGATGGTCGTTGCCAACGTCAGCGGCGAAGTAACCCTCAAGCGTCTCTACAAAGAAGGCGAAAAAGTTCGTCTTCAGCCAGCAAACTCGATGATGCATCCGATCTACGCCTTTGCCAGCGACGTCGCCGTGCAGGGAGTGGTTGTCGGTCTGATGCGCCGTTTCTGATCGCGAAAGTGAGGACTCAACATGGATCTCGTACTCAAACTTCGTGAAATCCGTCGGATCAAAGGGCTGAGCCAGAAAGATGCTGCACGCCTTTCGGGTGTCGGCGAAAAGACGATCAGCTCGTTCGAAACCGGTGAGCGGGTCGGCTCCATGAAGCTCTCGCAGCTGAAACGGCTTCTGGCCGTTTACGACATGACCGAAGCCGACTTCTTCGGCGGGGGGGTGGAAAAACAGATCGCTCCCTGGGAGTTGGACCAGGAAGAGTTCGCCACGGCGCGCCTGCTCGACGAGCTCCACTCGCTCCCCAAACATTCCCAACGCAATCTCCTGGCGAAGTTTCAGCTCATGATCGAAACGCTCTCCGAGGTTCACCAACCGAAAGAGAAGCGGCCCCGTTATCTGCGCGACGATCCCGACTGGCAGATGCTCGCTTCGAGGAATTGAAACTACCCCACACCGCGAGACCGAACCTCGCGACTCGCAAACGCAATCTTCAATCTCGTCTGTTATCCTTCGGGCCAATCCAATCTCGGAGGACGACAATGCGCAGATTCCTTTTCGTTGCCGCGGTTTGCACGCTCGCCGCGCTCCCGCTGGCCGCCCAGAACACCGACATTGAATCTCTCTCCGGCCTGCAGTTCAACTTCGGCAATCCCGGCGCCCGATCGCTCGGTATGGGCGGTGCCTTCCTCGGCTTGGCCGACGACGCTTCTGCAGCCGAGGCGAATCCGGCTGGACTGACGATCCTGAGGAAGCCCGAGATCACGGTCGAAGGGCGCAACTATCAGGAACAGCAGGTCTTCACCACCAGCGGCACCTTCCCTGATCTCCAACGCACCGCATTCAGTCATTACAGCCAACGCATCGATGCCACTTTCGCCAGCGTCGTTTATCCAACCAAGTACGTCACCATCGGCGCCTACTACCACGAGCCGCTTCGCAACGAAGGGACGGGGCAGGTCGTGCCGATCCGTAACAGCTTCACCGGGGAGATCAAGACCGACGTTCCCAACTTCTTTCTCCCGGTCGATGCCAACGGCAACCCGACCGGCGGCCCGATCTCGTCGGCGGCATGCAATCAACTTCGGCAGACGAACCCGTTCGCCTGTATCGAATACGCGGTTCTGCCGTTCCTCAGCTCGGTAAAGATTCAGGAAAGGACCTTCGGCCTGGCGATGGCCTTCAAGGTCGGTAACTTTTCCTTCGGTGCCACGGCGCGGTCACAGCGTTTCAATGAAACCGCCTTCACCTTCCGTGTGACGCCGACGGGGGACTTCTCGAGCATTTCCGTCCAGGCGACGAGCGACATCCGCAACAACAACGACGTTGCCAAGGACAAGACTGACCTGACCTTCTCCGGCGGCTTCAAGTGGGCGCCCTCCGACAAGTTCTCGCTCGGCGGCGTCTACAAGCAGGGAGCGAAGTTCGCGGCGCCGACGTTCGCGGCGAACGAGGCCACCAACTTCGAGTTCGTCAAAGCGGCCGACACCACGTTCCACATCCCCGATGTCTACGGCGCCGGCGTCTCTTTCCGTCCCATCCCGGTGCTGACGATCAACGCCGATGCGGTACGAGTCAAGTACTCGAATCTCGTCGACAACTTCGTCTCCATCAACGCCACCGTCCGGGCGATCGACAAGGCCTACAAGGCCGCCGACGCCACAGAGATTCACCTCGGCGGCGAGTACTTCTTCTCGACCAAGATTCCGTTCGCTGTGCGCGCCGGCGCATGGCGCGATCCCCAACACAGCATCACCTATACCGGCCCACTCAAGAACTCCGACGAAGTCGCTGCCGCGGTGCTCTTCCCGAAGACGAAGTCGCTCACCCACGTATCGATAGGCGCCGGCCTGGCCTGGCCTCGCTTCCAGATTGACGCCGCGTATGACCGGTCGGATCTGTTCAAAGTCGGGTCGATCTCGATGGTCACGAGGTTCTGAGCTGCGGCTTCGCCGCGTAGTCTGCGTGTTGCATGCAGAGTTGAGCCGACAACGCGCGAAGCGCAGCTAACCGACAACGCGGCGAAGCCGCAGACAACGCGCTACGCAGTTACTCCAGCGGCAGGTCCAGCAACTCGAACTTCTCCCATCCGCGAAAATCGAAATGCCACCATTCGGATGGCAACGGGTCGAAACCATGGCCTTTCATAACCTCGCGGAGCCGGGCACGATTGACGAGCGCGTCGTGCGGCAAGTCGTTGAAATCCTGCCGCGCACGCGGCGTGAAGTCGTCGTAGCCGGTCGGCATGGGCAGTTCGCGGCCGCTGCGCAGATCGATGAGCGTGAGATCGACCGCGGCACCCCGATTGTGCCGCGAGCCCTTAGCCGGGTCGGCAACGAAATCGGGATTGTGGATCGGTTTCCACATCCGCACCGTCACGCGATACGGCCGGTAGCCGTCGAAGATCTTCAAGCCCAGCCCGTCTCGCGCCAACTCACGCTCCACCTCATGCAGCGCGATCGCGGCCGGACGGCGCAGGAAGACTTTCGATACGGGGTACAGCTTCACATGCATGAAATTGTCGGTCGTGGCGTAGCGGACGTCGCGCGGGATGTCGGTGATCTCGACCAGCCGTTTGTCGGGATCGGCAGCGACGAGCCTGTCGTACTCGGCCGTGCTACGCACGACCGGCGGATGCGTGGATGCACATGCCGCGGCAATCAACAGCATCGCGATAAGTCTTCTCATGCGATCGACGGCGCCACCTTCGTCATGAAGTCGTCCATATTCTTCATCACCCGCTTCGAGTCGTGGTTGTTGAAGTCAAACCAGAGCATAAGGCGATCGTCGGGATGGAAGCGCGCGGCGATCTGCCGTGCGATCATCTCCGCGTTGCCGATGAGAGCGTTGTCGGTAGCCCTGCGCACTTTCTCCTCATCGAGCGTTCCTTCCAGCGCGCGCCAGTAGTTCGTCAGCGCCGCCCGCGCCTCGTCGGCCGCGCGCGCCGGATCGTCATTGATGAAGACCAGAACCGTGCGAGGCATGAGCCGCCGCTGCCACCCGCCGCCGTCGGGGTGATATCCCGTTGCCATCCGTTCGTTCGTCTTCTGAATCTCATCCCCGGGCGTAATCGACAGATTGAACACGCCGACCGGCAGGATGGTATTTGCGAAAAGCTGCGTCGCCGCATCGTGCGAGCCGATCGACAGGCGCAGCAGTTCCATCCGCGACTCCTGCGGCACGATTTTCAGATTCGGAAACACCCAGCGCGGCGCCAGCGGCACCGCGTCGACGTTCTGGCCGTACTCATCGATGACGCGCTGCCAGTCCGCCTCGGAGCGGAAGTCCTTCCTCTGCAGCGGCCGGTGCGCGATCATCGACGAGTTAAGAGTCTCCCCTCGCAACAGTCGGAGAAAGATCTCTGTCGCCTCCTCGAAAATCCTGTTCTTCACCACTGGCCATGCCGCTTCTTCGACCGGCGTACGGGGCACGATGCCGTACGGAATGTTGATGAATGGGAAGCGCCCCGCGGCAAAGCCGACCGTCAGCAGCCGCCGTTCCCCGGGATCAAGCCCATGCAGCGCAAGAAACGTCCGCACCCGCTCGGCCGCCGCGATCGGCCCGCCGTTGCAGAGGATGTTCATGATCGCTGACCCCACGCCGATCCGCGTCGTCCTCGCGAAGATCCGATGACCTACTTGCAGGATGTCGGTATTCAGCCCGATCTCGCCAATGAAATGCGGGATGACCGCCCCCGGATTGCTTTTCTGCACTTCGGTGCTCAGATGGCTCTCCGCCACCCAAGCCGTCCCGAACCCGAGCCGGTCGGCAAGAACGACCTGTTCGAAAAAGTTCTCGAACATGACCCGCTCCGACGGCATATAGCCATCGACCTCGGTCTGCGAGATGGAGAAGAAGATGTCGAGCTCCATGCAGGAGTGATCGTATAGCGAGACTAGGGTTGGGGGGCGGGGATCGCAACTCCGACTCCCGACTACCGACTGGCGAATACCTATAATCCCCTCGTGCCCTTCAACGAGAACCTCCCCGTCAACTTCGCGCGGGCGATGCCGAACTGGCAACCGCTCGTCGAGTACCGGAGAAACGGCGTCGCCGAGAACACCATCCACGGCGCGGTCTCGTGGGTTTCCGGCAGGAACGTCATCTACTCGTTTGGAGGAAACGTCGAGGTCTACGGACGCTCGATGGTCAAGCCGATCATGATGAAAGTCTTCACGCGCGAGTTTGCGCGTGCTCTGACGGGCGAACAGAAAGCCATCTCCGTTGCCTCGCACAACGGCGATACCGAACATGTGCGCGTGGCCCGGTCCATTCTCCTGCAAGGCGAATGGGGCCTAATGCAAGCTCCGCTCGACGTTCCTCTTGTGCAATTCGGCCGGCAGGTTCGGCGCCCGAGACGCTGGTATCACTGTTGTTCGGGCGAGCACGCCGCCATCCTGCGCGGATGCAAGCTGAAAGGGTGGTCGCGCGTCGGCTACGTGTGGCCACACCACCCGTTTTTCCAGCAATACCTCGACTACATCCGCCACGTTCTCGGCAACGAATGGAAGCAAGGCATCATCGTCAAGGACGGCTGCGGACTGCCTACGGTGTCGATGACCGTGACCGATCTGGCCAGGCTCTTCGCCAATCTCGTCACCGAGAAGGACGACGACTGGATCTGGCAGTCGATGATTGAGCATCCCGACCTCATCGGCGGCTTCAACCGCCTCGACTCGACGATCCTCAAAGCCTGCCACGGCCGCGTGCTGGCCAAAGAGGGCGCCGACGGTCTCCTCGGTCTTGCCATCGAGCATCCCGAATACCCCGAAGGTCTCGGCGTAGTCGTCAAGATCGCCCACGGCTGGAACCCGCAGGCGACCTGGTACATCGCCCGCTATATCCTCGGCGTGCTCGGATTCGAGTTCCGCAATCCTTACAAACTGCGCCGCCAGAAGGCCTTCATCGTCCCTGAGGCCATTCCACCGGCTCTGAGGGATCGGATGGCGGCGATCGTGCCGTGGGATTCATGGGATCCGGACATCGACAAATGGGAGTTCGAGCCGGAGGAGTTCCTTGCAAGTCGGTAACTTCATCGGCGGTGCATTCGCCCCGCCGCGTTCAGGCGCTTACTTCGACGACGTCAACCCCGCCACCACCGAGATCATCGCGCGGATTCCGGATAGCGACGAAGACGATGTCGATGACGCCGTGAGCGCGGCGAAGGGAGCATTTCCGGCGTGGTCGCGCATGCCGGCGGCCGAGCGAAGCCGTCTTCTGCTGAAGCTCGCCGATCTGATCGAGCAAAACCTCGACGAGCTGGCCCGCTGCGAATCGATCGACAGCGGCAAAACGCTCGCTCTGGCGAAGAGGCTCGACATCCCTCGCGCCGTGGCCAACTTCCGTTTCTTCGCCACGGCAATCCTCCACCAGTCCACCGAGGCTCACGTGACCGACGTGGCCGCGTTGAACTACACGCTACGACAGCCGCTGGGCGTGGTCGGATTGATCTCGCCATGGAACCTGCCGCTATATCTTCTTTCCTGGAAGATCGCCCCGGCCATCGCGGCGGGAAACACCTGCGTCGCCAAACCGAGCGAGCTGACGCCGCTGACCGCGAACCGGCTGGCCGAGCTGTCGCTCGAGGCGGGCATCCCGCCGGGCGTCATCAACATCGTTCACGGCTACGGCAATAAAGCGGGACGTGCACTGACGTGCCATGACGACATCGCCGCAATCTCCTTCACCGGCGGCACTGTCACCGGCGCGGCTGTGGCGGCGAATGCTGCGCCGCGGTTCAAGAAGCTGTCTTTAGAGCTGGGGGGCAAGAACCCGAACCTGATCTTCGCTGACGCCGATCTCACCGCAGACAACGGGGCCATTGCCACATCGATCCGCTCCAGCTTCTGGAACCAGGGCGAGATCTGCCTCTGCGGATCACGGATCTTCGTCGAGCGCTCCATCTACGACGAGTTCGTGGAACGCTTCGCCGCGGCCACGAAGAAGCTGCGCATCGGTGATCCGCTCGATGATGCCACCGACATCGGCGCGCTGATCAGCGAAGACCATCTGCTGAAGATTACCGGCTACATCGATCTGGCCGTGAAGGAAGGCGGCACCATCGTCGCCGGCGGCCATCGCCTCGAACGCGACGGCTATTTCGTCGAGCCGACCATCATCACTGGACTGGGATGCCAATGCCGCACCTTGCAGGAAGAGATCTTCGGTCCCGTGGTCACGGTCACGCCTTTTGACGACGAAAACGAATCCGTCGCTTTCGCCAACTCCACCCGCTATGGCCTCTCCGCCACCGTCTGGACGCGCGACCTCGCCCGCGGGCACAGAGTCGCGGCCGCCCTCGACGCCGGTACCATCTGGATCAACTGCTGGCTCCTCCGTGATCTCCGCGTCCCCTTCGGCGGCATGAAAGAGAGCGGGGTGGGCCGGGAGGGGGGATTCGAGTCGCTGAACTTCTTCACCGAAGCGAAGAATGTGTGCGTGAAGATCTAGTAAGGACGCGCTTGATTCGCGCTCGGCGGTGAGTATCATTCGCGGTGGAGCGGTGACCACGGGTCCAAATTCCGGCTTCGAGATCCTTGTGCCGGGGCGTCAGGACTGCTCTCAGAGCTTAATCCCGTTATCGGGAGCGCCAATCTCAATTGTCGGCCCGCTCCACTTTTCATTCCTGCAAACACGAGGGTTCGGCTCAGCGCAATCTAGGAGTCTGCGCGGCAGAACGATTGATCCGAGATGGGTGGCCGAGCCTTGGGCAACCAGCGCCGCCGGCCGTGCCGGCCTAGGGCGTCTTCGGCACCAGTACCCAATCCGTCTTCGCCTTCGTGCTCTCATTCCCGCTCTTATCGACGGACACCACCTCGTAGTAGTACGAGATCCCCGGGTTGACGCCGGTGTCGCGATAGTTGGTGGCGGTGAGGAGTTGCGCGGTCAGCGGGATCGTACCGACCGGGCGCAGTTGCTCGATGCCGGTGCCCTCCGTGCGGTAGACCTTGTAACCGGCCAGGTCGGGCGCGTCGACCGGATCCCAGACCAGACGGACGGCGCCGGTCTCGACGAGCGCGGTCAGACCAGCGGGCGGCGGTGGTGCGACGAGGTCCTTGAAATTTGCGCCGGCGATCGGCGAAGGCTCGCTCTCAATCCGCGGCAGGCCGGATGTGCCGAGCGCGGTGACAAAGTAGTCGTGCTCTCCGTACGGCGGGTTGTCGGTAAACGTCGTCGTGGTCACTGGTGACGTGTTGGCTGGTGCCGCGAACTCGTCGGCATGTTGGCCGTGCGGGAAGCGGTAGATGTTGTATCCGGCGATGATCGGATTCTTCGTACCGCTGATCGTGGCATCGGATGCCGTCCAGGTCAGGACGACGCCCTCGCGACGCGCGATTGCGGTGAGCGCCGGCGGCGCGGCCGGTACATCTAGCGGCACGATAGAGACGAGGTTCGAGAGGTCGCTATTTGCCGACTCTCCCTCGGTGACGACCGCGTACGTCAAGCGAACCGGGCGCCCGTCGGTTGTGTGGAGCGGCGGAGTATCTTCGTATGTCAGACGCGCGCCGGCCGTCGCGGCAGGCAGCTTGGCGCCTTCTATGCTGTCTACCCGCGTCCGAACCTTCAGAAATTTGACGGGGATCAACGCGGGAACCTTGGCGAAGAGTTGGATGGGTGATTCCGGGTTGCCGGTAGAGGGCCCAGCGGGCGGCTCTTCAACGGTTCGCCAGACGGCGACGCGTTTGATGCCGGTCATGCTCTTGCCTGCGGTCGTCAGAGACGGGTACCCCCACGACAGGAGAACTTTGGGACCCCGCTGTGCTACAAGAAGATCGGTCGTCGATTTCGGGATGACCGGGATGGGCGGATGTGGATCGCCGCGTTTGCCGCAGGCCACCAGAGCGAACAGAAGCAACACCGCGATTTTTCTCACCGGCGCGGAATTCTAACGGACAGGAAGCCTCATGTGCGGAATCATCGGATATGCCGGCACGCGTGATGTCGTGCCGGTCCTCATCGGCGGACTCAAAAAACTCGAATACCGCGGCTATGACAGCGCCGGCATCGCCATCATCGACGACGACGGAGTCCAGGTCGTCCGCGCCGAGGGGAAGCTGTCGAACCTCGAGGCGAAGCTGAATGAACGGCCGCTCCACGGCACGTTCGGCATGGGCCACACCCGATGGGCCACCCACGGCAAACCGAACGAGAACAACGCCCATCCGCACCGCGACTGCAGCGGGCAGATCGTGGTCATCCACAACGGCATCATCGAGAACTTTCTCCCCATCAAGCAGCGGCTGCAGAAAACGGGACACCAGTTCAAGACCGAGACGGACACCGAGGTCGTGGCTCATCTCATCGAAGAAAACATGAACGATGGGACGAAGTTCGTCGATGCCGTCCGCAAGACCCTCAAGGAGCTCGAAGGTCACTACGCGCTGGTGATGATCGACGGCGGCGATCCAGGCACGATCGTGGCCGCCAAGCAGGGACCCCCGCTAGTGGTCGGCCTCGGCGACAACGAGAACTTCATTGCCTCCGACGTCGCTCCGCTTCTCGCCTACACACGGGACGTCATCTACCTCGAGGATGGCGAGTACGCCGTCGTCGATCAGCACCACGTGTCCGTTTTCGATCAGCGCGATCAGCGAATCGACCGCGAGCCGAAGCGGATTCTCTGGGACGCCGTGATGGCCGAGAAAGAAGGCTACCGGCATTACATGCTCAAGGAGATCCACGAGCAGTCGCGCGCCGTTCGCGACACATTCACCGGCCGGATGTTCGAGGAGTCAGGGGAGATTTTCTTCAACGACCTGCAGCTAACGCCGGACGATTGGGCGAAGATCCGCAAGGTTCATATCGTCGCCTGCGGCACGTCATGGCATTCCGGTCTGGTCGGCAAGTTCCTGCTCGAGGAGGCGGCGCGCATCCCCATCGAAGTCGACTACGGCTCGGAGTACCGCTACCGCAATCCGATCATCGACGAGAACACTCTCGTCATCGGCGTTACGCAATCGGGCGAGACCGCCGACACCATCGCTGGAATGCAGGAGGCCAAACGGCGCGGGGCGAAACTCATCACGATCTGCAACGTCATCGGCTCCGCGGCCACGCGCATGTCGGACGGTGTGATCTACACCAATGCCGGGCCGGAGATCGGCGTGGCCTCAACGAAGGCCTTCACGACGCAGCTCACCGCCTTCTATCTTCTGGCGCTCTATATCCGCCAGCTCCGCGGCGATAACGTAGGCGATCGCCGCAAGGCTATGCACGAGCTGAGCTTGATCCCGCACAAGATCGAAGACATCCTGGCCAAGCAGGAGAAGAACATCGAGGCGCTGGCGCACAAGTACTACAAGTCGCAGGACTTCCTCTTCCTCGGTCGAGGCGTGCATTACCCGATCGCCCTGGAAGGAGCGCTCAAGCTCAAGGAGATCTCCTACATCCACGCCGAGGGCTATCCTGCCGGGGAGATGAAACACGGACCGATCGCGCTCATCGACGAGAACCTGCCGGTAGTCGCCATCGCCACGCACACATCGGTGTACGACAAGGTCGTTTCCAACCTGCAGGAAGTGAAAGCGCGTGACGGCAAACTGATCGTGATCTGTGACGAAGGCGACGAAGCGATGCGCAACTTCGCCGACGACGTGATCGAGATACCCTGGACCATCGAGCCGCTCCAGCCAATTCTTTCGGTCATCCCGACGCAGCTCCTCGCCTACTACATCGCCTTGCGGCGGGGATGCGATGTCGATCAGCCAAGGAATCTGGCGAAGAGCGTGACGGTGGAGTAGCGCGGTTGCGTGGTCTGGGGGTTGCGCGGTCTCGCAGTGGTTCGATTTCAGCGGCGGCGTTTCGTTCACACACCGCGAGACCGCGCAACCCCGAGACCCCGAGACCCATGACTGACATGACCGCACTTGCCTACACCCCTCCCTACGACTGGGAAGCCATCCTTGCCTTCCTCCGCCCGCGCGCCTTCGCCGGTGTCGAGTTAGTCAGCGCCGATGCGTACGAGCGCGAGGGAGTGCGCGTTACGCATGATCCTGGAAGGAACGCGGTGATCGTCAGCAACCCTTCGAAGGCAGAGCACGTGCGGGCCATGTTCGACATCGACGCCGACATCATCGCGATCGAGAAACGTTTCGCGCGCGACCCGATGCTCGGGCCACTCATCCGCGCGCATCCAGGCATTCGCGTGCCCGGCACGTGGGATCCGTTCGAGATGGCCCTCCGGGCCATGGTCGGGCAGCAGATCAGCGTGGCCGGCGCGACGACGATCATGGCCCGCATCGCCTCGCGTCACGGCATCACGCCCGAGTCGCTCATGCGCGCGCGGAAGAATCCCGGGATGCCGCAGATCCGCTGGGATTCCATTCGCAGTCTGGCCCGCGCGGTGGCGCGCGGCGAGGTGACGTTCGAACGAGGAGCGACCCTGGATGAGTCGATCGCCAGGCTGACCGCGCTGCCGGGCATCGGTCCGTGGACGGCACACTACGTCGCCATGCGCGCCCTCCGCGAGCCTGACGCATTTCCGCACGGCGATCTCGTTCTCCGCAAGGCGGCGGGCATGATCAGCGACCGCGAGCTCCTGGTGCGCGCCGAGGTGTGGCGGCCGTACCGGGCCTATGCGACGATGTTGCTGTGGAAAAGCCTGGCCTGAAGTACAGCTACGTCGACACCCCTGTCGGTGCGATTCTCATCGCCGGCGACGGCGCTTCCGTCATCGAGACCTACTTCGCCGGCGCGAAGCCGAAGCCGGACTGGATTCGCGATGACGAAGCTTTCACCGAAGCCTCCACTCAGTTGCGCGCGTACTTCGCCGGCGATCTCAAGGCGTTCCATCTCCCGCTTGCACCGCGTGGCACGGAGTTCCAGCAGTCTGTCTGGAGCGCGCTCCTGGAGATTCCGTATGGCCAGACGACAACCTATTCAGCGATCGCCGAAAAGATCAGCCGCCCGGCCGCGGTGCGGGCGGTCGGAGCCGCGAACGGAGCCAACCCGATACCGATCATCATCCCGTGTCATCGCGTCATCGGAGCGAACGGATCGCTGACCGGATTCGGCGGAGGACTTGACGTCAAGCGACGGCTACTCATGCTCGAGGCCCGCGGCGCGGGGCAGACTCTGTTTTGACTGACACGAGCTCGCCCTCTTGACACGCTATTGCATCAGAAAGCTCTCACCACAATCGGGACAGTCCGTCCAACCCTCACGACAAACCACGTGGCTTTCGCGATTACACGCTGTGTTGTAGCGATTGCACGCCGTACGGTCGCGGTTACACGACGTGCTATCGCGATTACACGACGTACTGTCGCGGTTACACGACGTGCAATCGCGATTACACGACGTGTTGTCGCGATTGCATGCCGTACGGTCGCGATTGCACGCCGTGCTGTCGCGGTTACACACCGTGAGTCGCGATTGCACGCCGTGAGGTCGCGATTGCATGACGTGCTGTCGCGGTTACACACCGTGTTGTCGCGATTATTCGCCGTTTTGTCGCGGTTACACGACGTTTGTCGTGATTGCACGACGTCTTGTCGCGGTTATCCACTGGTTGGTGGCGACAAACCGTCGCGAGCTAACTTACTGATTCTGCTGAATAACTCAAGGCTAACCCTTGGTTATCCACCCACCTCCCAAACACAGGTCCCCGTCGTAGAACACGACCGCCTGACCGGGCGCGACAGCCCGTAGTTTCTGCGCGAACTGCACTCGGGCGCGGCCGTCGGCCATCGGCGCAACGGTCGCGGCGACGTCCGCCGAGCGGGAGCGGACACGCGCCTGGATCTCGATTGGGCCGAATGGCGGCTCGCCGATCCAGTGGACGCGCTCGGCGATCAGCTCGCCGCGCTCCAGATCGGAGGCCTCGCCGACCACGACACGCTTCGTGAAGGGGTTCACGTCGACCACATACATCCGCTCTGCCGTTCCGCCGATGTCAAGACCGCGGCGCTGGCCGATCGTGAAGTGGTAGTAGCCGTCGTGCGTTCCAACAACGTTTCCGCCCACGTCGACGATCTCCCCGGCCCCGTCGCCGGGCGACAACGCCGCCTCGCGCTCGACGATGGCGGCGTAACTGTCCTTTTGTGGCACGAAGCAGATCTCGTACGACTCCTTCTTCCGCGCCACGACCAGCCCCGCCTCCTCGGCGACGTCACGAACCTCCGGCTTGGTCATCTCGCCGAGCGGGAAGAGCGCGCCGCCGAGTTGCTCCTGCGTCAGCTCGAAGAGGAAGTACGACTGATCCTTTGCCAGATGCAGCGCCTTGCGCAGCTCGAAGCGGCCGGCGGCATCGCGCGTAATGCGGGCGTAGTGGCCGGTGGCGATCTTCTCCGCACCGATGGCCCGCGCCTTCTCGTGAAAAAGGTCGAACTTCACGTGAGTGTTGCAGAGGACGCAGGGGCTCGGGGTCAGGCCGCTCAGATACGATTGCACGAACGGCGCGATCACCTTTTCATGAAAATTCTGTTCGAGGTTCAGCGTGAAGTGGGGAATGTCCAGCTTCCAGGCCACGCGGCGGGCGTCGGCGAGGTCGTCGATCGTGCAGCATCCGCCGTAGGCCGTATCGGCGTTGGCGAGGTTGTCGTACATCTGCATCGACAGACCGACGACCTCATGTCCGGCAGACTTGAGGATGTACGCGGCGGTCGACGAATCGACCCCGCCCGACATGGCTACGGCGACTTTCACGGCCTTGCCAGAAGCACCCGTGGAGAGTGTGATATTCCGTCAAGGCATCTGTTGTGCATGTCTCCGTTCCGTGGTCCAAACCGGTGAAGACGTGGCGAACGAACCTCCCTATTGTGTATTGGTCGTCGATGACGACCCCAGCATCCGCCGTATGATCGTGGCGGCACTCAAGCGAGACGGCTACGTCTTCCATGAGGCACCCAACGGGAAGGAAGCGCTCGACCTGATGCGGCGCGAGCACCCCAACGTAGTCGTTCTCGACCTGATGATGCCCGTCCTCTCCGGATGGGACGTACTCCAGGCTCGCGAGCTCGAGCCCGATCTGAAGAAGATCCCGGTCATCATCATCAGCGCCAATCGCGCGCCCGAGGTGGCTACGGCGGTGGACAAAGGCATCTGCGCCTTCCTGCCGAAGCCGTTCGACATCGGTGCACTGAGCGCGCTGGTGCGAAGCTGTCTCCCCCTGAACAGCCCGGCGCGTACCACCGTCCCTTCCCCGTCTGACGAGGCAAAAGCGCCCGTCTGCTGAGGCCTGCTACCATTCACGCCATGTGGGTGTGCATCATCATCGGCAGCGATTCCGATGCCGAGGTCATGACGCAGGCGTGCGCGGCACTCGATGAGATGGGTGTGGCGTACGAGATGAAAGTCGCCTCGGCGCACCGGAGTCCCGAGCGGACCAGGCATGTCATCACGGACGCCGAGCGCGACGGCGCGGGAGTATTCATCGCAGGCGCCGGAATGGCGGCGCATCTGCCGGGCGTGGTTGCATCATTCACCACAAAACCGGTCATCGGCGTACCGCTGGCCGGAGGGGCGCTGCAAGGTATCGACGCGCTGTTCGCCGTCGTGCAGATGCCTCCGGGGATTCCCGTGGCGACGGTCGCGGTCGGCGGCGCCCGAAACGCCGGCATTCTCGCGGCGCAGATCATCGCACTGACAGACGAGAGCCTCGCGGCGCGGTTGCGCGAACAGCGAGTCTCGATGGCGGAGACGGTGGCGCAGAAGTCGAAGAAGGTCGAGCGGTCGACGAGGCCGTAGGTGAACGTGGATTGGTAGATTAGTAGATCAGGCTGGCGGTAGGTTGCTTCTGATCTACTCATCCACTAATCCACTAATCTACTGATCCACTTCTTCATGTCCGACCACCACCATCATCACGAGCCCGGCAGCGCGGTCGTATCGCGCAAGCTGATCATCGCTTCGACTGCCACCGCGGTCTTCGTCGCGGTCGAAGTAACCGTCGGCATTCGCGCCAACTCTCTAGCCCTCATCGGCGACGCGCTGCACAACGTCACCGACACGCTGGCGCTTCTGCTGGCGCTGTTTGCGGTCCGCGTTGAGCGGCGGCCGGCCACGAGCGCGAAATCGTACGGATGGCATCGCGCCGGCGTTCTGGCCGCCTTCATCAACGCCGGCGCGCTGGCGGCGTTCACGATCTTTCTTTTCGTGGAGGCGGCGGAGCGGCTGCGCGCTCCTGCCAGCGTGAACAGCAAAGCCATGCTCATCACGGCCGCCGCGGCACTGGTTCTCAACGGCTCGATCACACTCTGGCTTCGCAGCCATGGCCGGCACGATCTCAACATCCGCGGCGCAGTGCTTCATATGCTCGGAGACGCGCTCTCCTCGGTGGGCATCATGGGCGCGGCAATTCTGATCGCTGTCACGGGCAGACAGTTCTGGGACCCGGCCGTCTCGATCGCCATCGGTGTGCTGATCCTCTGGAGCAGTTGGGGGATTCTGCGCGAAGCGATCAACTTGTTGCTCGAGGGCACCCCCGCCGGAATCGACCCGGACGATGTGACCCGTGCGATTGCAGCGCTTGAAGGCGTCGACGGCGTCCATCACCTTCACATCTGGGCCCTCGGTCCATCCCGGCCGGCGTTGTCGTGTCACCTCATGGTCGGCGACATCCCGGTGCGATCGACAGGCAACGTCCTGGCCCAGGTCAACGAGTTGCTGGCACACGAGTACGGCATCGCCCACACGACGATCCAGTTCGAATTCGCCAATTGCGACACCGACGATCCGTACTGCGTACCGTACGGAGAGGCGTAGCGCTGCGCCTGCGGCGCGTTCTCTGCGGCTTCGCCGCGTTGTCGGTTGTCTGCGCGCCGCGCGTGGTCTGTTGTTCACTCTTCGGTCTTGACCACGCGCGAAGCGCAATCAACTGACAACGCGGCGAAGCCGCAGACAACGCGCGCAGCGCAGTTACATTTTCGCGCGCAAGGCAGCTTCATGCGCACGCGCACGATCGAGCGCCTTTTCGAGGTCGCGGACGACTTCGCTCGCGGAGGCCAGCAGCGATTGCAGTTCGACGCGCTCGGCGACGGCGTCGTGGTCTTCCGTGGCCCTGGCAGCGAAGGGATCTTCCAGGTGGGCCGGCTCGACTTCGACGGCCACGATGGCGCCGAACGGATCTTCCTCTTCCGCCGCGGTGGCGGCGTCGATCGGCTCGACATCGAATGGCGACACGGTCACCGTCTCGTCGGCATCGAACGTCGATTTCATCGACAGCTTCGGGGTTCCCGCCGACGACGCCGTGACGCCCGACTTTGCGGTCATGTCCGGCGCACCGAGCGCCGGCTCTTCGTGCAGCGTTGTGTCGACGTTGTTCCTCAGATTGTCGAGGATGCGCGCCACGGCGGCGCGGAGCGTGGCCGTGACACCGGCACCGTTGATCGCTGACGCCTCGACGGTCGGGATACCGTTCGGATTCAAGTACTCGTTCATCGCCTCGACCGAGTCGACGTTCGGCAGATCGCGCTTGTTGTACTGGTAGACCAGCGCCACCTTCCCCGGATCGATGCGGTTGATGCGGAGATTCGCCTTCAGATTGTCCAGGCTGTCGAGATTGGAGTCGCGCATCGACGACTGGGAGTCGGCCACGAATACGACGCCGTCCGCGCCGCGCAGCACCAGCTTGCGCGTGGCGTCATAGAAGACCTGACCCGGCACGGTGTAGAGCTGTACGCGCACCTTCTGGCCACCGATGGTGCCGAGCTCCATCGGCATGAAGTCGAAGAAGAGAGTGCGGTCCGTCTCCGTCGACATCGAGATCATCTTGCCCTTGTTATCGAGCTTCGGATTCCCGTAGATCTTCTCCAGATTGGTCGTTTTGCCGCAGAGTCCAGGCCCGTAGTAAACGAGCTTGACCGTCACCTCGTTGATCGCCTTGTTGATAAGGACCATGGGGATCGTTAGCTTACTACGAGGTTGCGGGGTCTCGGGGTTGCGCGGTCTCGCGGGTGGATCGGTTGCTGGGTTGCTGCGGTGGGAGATCCTATCGGTTCCCAATTACTGCCCGAAGCACTGAGCAACCCAGAAACCCAGCAACCACACACCGCGAAACCCGCGCAACCTCGAGACCCCGCAACCCCATCCGCGATATCCTTTCCCCATGTCCCGCAAAGAACTGTTCGAAAAAGTGTCGATGGAGCAGATCATCGGCGTCGTGCGCGAGGAAAGCGTCGAGGCCGCGGAGTCGGTCGCCGAGGCGTATGCGCGAAATGGGATACGCATCCTCGAGGTGACGTTGACGACTCCTGACGCCTTCGACCTCATCTCCCGATTCGCGCAGACGTACGCGGCCCTCGACGTCGTCATCGCAGCGGGGACAGTGCGAAACGGGAACGATGCCGCGCAGGCGCGGCGCGCAGGCGCGCAGATCATCGTCTCTCCGCACACCGACGTTCGCGTGATCGAGTACGCCACGGAAAACGAGCTCCTCTGCATCGCCGGTGCCGGTACCGCCACCGAGATCATTCGCGCCTGGGAAGCCGGATGCGACATCGTCAAGGTCTTTCCCGCGCTCTACCTCGGCGGGCCCGACTACATCCGCACGCTCCGCGGCCCGATCCGGGATGTGGCCATGTTGGCCGGCGGCCCCGTGCCGCTCGACACGATCGAAAGCTATCTCGATGCCGGTTGCATCGCCGTGAATCTCGGCGCGTCGCTGGCTGTGCCCGACCTGGTGAAGAGCGAGCAGTGGGACGAGATCGGCCGACGTGCCCTGCTGGCAACATCGATCGTGCAGTCGCGCAATGCTGACGTCGAGTCAGACGTCTACGTCCACTGATCGTGAGCGGGCTGATTCAGAAGGCGTACCTCGTTCCGGGGCAACCGCACATTCTGCTCGCGCCCGACCGCAACCCCGGCTGGGCGTCGCTCAAGCAGAGCTACGAGGCCATCGGCCGTGAAATCGAGCGCTCCGGCGCCGAATTGATGCTGCTCTATTCGACGCAGTGGTTCTCCGTCATCGGTCATCTTTTTCAGACTGCCGCGAATCCTCAATGGACGCTCGTCGACCAGAACTGGTACGAGCTGGGAGAGATCCCGTACTCGTTCCGCGTCGATCCCGAGTTCGGAAAACTCTACGCCGGCGTCTGCAAGGACCTCGGCATGCAGACGGCGACCGTCGACTATCACGGCTTTCCGATCGATACCGGTACCGTGGTGGCGTTAAAGCTCCTCAACCCGAACGACGCGGTCCCCGCGTCGATGGTGTCGTGCAACATCTACGCGGAGCGCGATGAGACTCGCGCCCTCGGCCGCGCCGCCCGAGCCGCCATCGACCGCTACGGCAAGAAGACGATCGTCGTGGTGGTCTCAAACCTCTCCAACCGCTATGAGGTCGGCGAGATCGATCCCGCGCACGACCACATCTCGTCGTCGAAAGACGACGAGTGGAACCGCAAGATCCTGGAGATGCTCGGCGAAGGGCGGCTCGAGGATGTAGCGCAGGTGGCTCGCGAGTTCGGCCGCGAGGCCAATGCGGACATGGGCTTCAAAGCCATTTGGTGGCTGGCCGCGCTGGCCGGCGAGAATAACAAGTACGACGGCAAGGTCTGGGACTACCAGCCGGTCTGGGGCACGGGAAACGCTCTCGTCGAGCTGACGCCCAACCCGCACAAAGAGCTCGACTTTGAGAAGGAATTCGACGAAGGGCCGGTCGAGGCAGGCACGGGACTCGAGTCTCACAACGTTGCCGAAGCCGGCCCCGCCAGCGAGATGTCATCACAGGAAGAGTGGCCGGAGGACCGAGCGGTACCGATCATGGCCGCAGGTGCCGCATCCCCTGTCGGTGCCTATCCACACGCCCGCCGCGTCGGCGATCTGCTGTTCCTTTCCGGCATCGGGCCGCGGCGGCCGGTCACGAATGAGATCCCGGCCGGAATCGAGGCCCAGACCCTGGCCACGATCGACAATGTCCGGGCGATTCTCGAAGCCTCGGGCAGCTCGCTGGAGAAAATTCTCGATGTGACTGTCTATCTCACAGACATGAAAGGCGACTTCGAGCGGTTCAACCGCGTCTACGCCGAGGTCCTGGGGAAAATTCAACCGACGCGGACGACCGTTGGTGTCGACTCGCTGCCCACACCGATCTCAGTCGAGATGAAGATCATCGCCTCCGCACGATGACCCTCATCGACATCTCGCCTCTCATCGACGCCACCATCAATGTCTGGCCGGGCGATACACCGTTCGTGCGAACGGTCAACACCGACATGCACACCGGCGCGAACCTGACGCTCAGCGACGTCCGCATGACGCTGCACGTCGGCGCGCATGCCGATGCGCCGAGCCACTACATCACCGACGGTCCCGACATTGCCTCGCAATGCCTCGATCTCTATCTCGGCCGCTGCGTCGTGGTCCATGTCGACGTCGCCCGCGGCGACCGGATCCTGCCCGATCATGTCGCCGACAAGGTCGAGGCACTCTCCGCCCCGCGTATCCTTTTCCACACCGGCACGTTTCCCGATCACAACCGCTGGAACAACGACTTCGCCAGCCTTTCGCCCGAGCTGGTCGACGATCTCTACCACCACGGTGTGCGTCTGATCGGCATCGACACCCCCTCGGTCGATCTATTCGACTCGAAGAGCCTCGAAGCACATCACGCATTCGCCTGGAACAACATGGCCATGCTCGAAGGGCTCATGCTCGAGGGCGTCGAAGAAGGGGAGTACGAGCTGATCGCGCTACCGCTGCGGATCAGGTGCGCCGATGCAAGCCCGGTGCGAGCGGTGCTAAGGACGTTGTGAGGCTGTTACCGCCGGCTCGGAGATGAGAGTTGTCCGTAGACACCGATCAACCTCTCCGCGGCCTGCTCATACCCAAAACGCTCCGACTGCTCGTACGTCCGGCGACGCAGCTCCACGATGTCACCGCGCGATACGGCGACCACCTTCGAGGCGGCCGCGTCAGGAGTCCCTGCATCCGCGATCAATGACGGCGCGAGATCGCCGAGCAGCGCTGTCATCCCCTCGATCGGGAACGTAACCGGTATGACGCCGCAGGCCATCGCCTCGAGCACGGCGCGGTGCCCCTCGTCGGAGCCGCGGGCGGTAAAAAGAAGGACGTCCGCGGCGCGGTAATGTTCGGCGAGCTCGTCCTCTTGATAGCCGGCCCAGATCACGTCGATGGCCAGATCGCGCGCGAGCACTTCGAGTGCCGAGCGATGCTCGCCGTGACCAACGATCATCAGACGCGCGTTGGCGATCTCCCGCCGTACGGCCGCGTAGGTTCGCAGCACCTCTTCGAAGCCACGGCCTTTCGAGAGCTTGCCGATGGCCAGCAATAGCAAGACGTCGGACCCGACGCCGTAGTGGGCGCGGACATCACGTCCGGCGGGGGTGAATTGACGCTGATCGATCGGGGGCGGCGTAAACACCGGCGTGCGGTCTCGGATTGGCGAAGCATCGACGAACGAGTCGTTGACGACGCAGATGCCGTCCGCTCGGGCGATCAGCCATCGCGTGAGCGGATCGCCGCGCAGCACGCGCCGTGCGTGAAACGTTCGCACGATCGCGCTCCTCGTTCCCCGCACAGCGAATTGCGCCAGCCAATGATCGTAAGTGAGATGGGCGTGGACGATGTCGAAGCGGTGATGGTCGATGAGCCGGCCGAGCGTGTCGATCGTGCGGGCAAAGGACAGGGGGTTCTGCGCTTTGGCGATGATGGGGTGCGTGAAGTCAAGGCGATCGATCTTCTTCTGCAGCTTATAGCCGCCGACATAGGCGTAATGTGCATCGATGCCCGCTTGGCGAAGCGCTTCGGCTTCGGCGAAGGCGAGAGCGGCGGCGCCGGTCCATCGGTTGCCGGCTGCAAGGTGAAGAACTTTCATGAGGTGTCGTGATTGGGCGTACCCGCGGCCGCGGAGTCGATGACCGCACCACCTCGCAACCGCGAGACCGCGATGTTACACTCCGCGCCGTCATGGCACTCCAGCCCCAACTCCTCGAGATCCTGGCCTGCCCGATCTGCAAAGAGGAGGTCCGGCCCGTACCTCTTTCGGAAGCGCGGCGAGTCACCGTGCGCGACAAATTCCGCGACAAGATGCGCGGCGAGGAGTTGGGCGTCGAAGAAGGTTTGCAGTGCGTGAAGTGTCACCGCGTCTATCCCATCGTCAGCGACATCCCGGTGATGCTCGTCGACGAAGCCTTCGAAGAAGCGTGACGCCTGCCCGTGTTCCTCGCCCGACGTCTCGGCCTTCCTGAAGAGACGCCCCAGCCGATCGCGCTGGCGGTGCTCTTCTACGTCGGCCATCTCTTCTGCGCCGGCTGGGTCGCCTCGTCCGAGATCTTCGCGGTTTCGACGATTGCCACCGTCGGCTATCTCCTCTACCGGCGCGTGTTCACGGCGTCCTTTCACATCCTCTACATTCCGCTGGCGCTCTACGGCCTCGACTCCACCATCTCGGCATTTGTTGCAGGCCGGCATATTCACTCGTTCGGCGAGGGAGCACTGTGGGGGAAAATACTGCTCTTTCCCGCGGCGCTGATCCTCTTCCGCAACGTCCCACGAAGCCGCGACGCGGCCATCAAGATGCTTCTCATCTTCGGCGTCTTCTCATCCGTGTATGGCTTTGTGCAGTATTTTGCGCTCACATCACATCACGATCTCGAGCATCGGATCACCGGCCCTTCGGCCCACGTGATGACTCTTTCCGGCCTGCTGCTACCGGTAGCTTTGGTTTTTCTCGTGCTCTGGATCTACGACATGCGCAATATATTGCTCGCGATCGGGGTCGTAACGACCCATTTCGCGCTGCTGCTCACGTTCACGCGCAGCATATGGCTCGGCTGGATCGTGGGGGTGGCGGTCCTCCTGGCGCTGAAATGGCCGAAGGCGCTGGCCTGGGCGGTCCCGGTGGGGATTCTCGTAATCAGTTTCGCGCCGCTGCCGTTTTTCAGCAGGGTCATTTCCAGCTTCGACGTCCGGCAATCGTCCAATCTCGATCGCATCCGAATGGCCCAGGCCGGCATCGAGATCATCAAGGACTACCCGTTGTTCGGTGTGGGGCCGGCCAACGTCAAAGAGTTCTACCCGCTTTACCGCAAGCACGACGCACCGCGCTTTCGTATCCCCCATCTTCACAACAACTTCATCCAGCTCTGGGCGGAGCGCGGCGTGCTTGCGCTTGTCGCCTACGTCTTCCTCCAAATCCTTTTCCTGCGTCAGTGTGGGCGGGCGTGGGGGGGGCCGGCGACAAAGTTCGCCGAGATCGGGGTCGCCGTCGCGGTCGGGTTGGCCTCCGCGGGACTGTTCGAGTTCAATTTCGGCGACACCGAGGTCTTCTGGATGTTGCTGGACGTGTTCGCCATCGTCACTGCCTTCATCGAACGGCCTCAGGCGTCGAATGAACCTCTCCCGGAGCCTGTTCTCGAAACAGGTCCGTAACCTTTCCAGAATGCCTGCGTCGAATGAGCGAGATCGGGAGATGAAACACCTGGGCGATCAGGAGTTGATGAGTATCGTTCAGGCCGGTGATTTCACTCCCGCGTCTGAGATTTACGATCGTTATTCGAGTCGAATCTACAACTTCGCGTACCGCTTCCTGAGAAACAGCGAGGCGGCTGAAGACGCGACGCAGGAAGTCTTCGTGAAGATGCTCAGACATGCAAACCAGTTTCATGGCGGAGCCAAACTGTCGACATGGCTTTTCTCCATCACGGCCAACCATTGCCGTGATTACCTGAGGAAGTCCGAGAACAAGTCGAAGGAAGGCGAGGATGTACTGATCACTCTTCCGGCGCCGGCCGAGCTCTCACCGGAGCGTCATCTGGAACGGCGCGAGGACGAAAAACGAATTCAAAAAGCGCTGGCGCTGCTCTCACACGACCAGCGCGAAGCGATTGTCCTTTCCCGCTACCAAGGGCTGTCGTACGCCGAGATCGCACAGATCGCCGGCTGCTCGGAGGGAGCGGTAAAGACAAGGGTGTTTCGCGCCATGGAAGTGCTCAAGAAAGCGCTCACCGGCGATTCCCGTGGAGGTGACCGATGTTTGACTGCGATGCCATGAGAGAAAACATGCCGCTGCTGCTGACCGAGTCGCTCGACCCGGTGCAGCGCGAGCAAACGCATCAGCACATTGAAACGTGCCCGATCTGCGTCGCCGAATGGAACGCATACAAAGAGACCTGGCTGATTCTCGATACGCTGCCCGAGGTTGCGGTACCGCCGCGGGTGAAGCAGCGCTTCCTGGCCGAGGTTTCCCCGGCCATGGTGAAGACAAACGTCGTCCCGTTCCGGCGCGGCCGTACCGCGCGCTGGCTGGCGCAGGCCGCGGCCGTCGTGGTCGTAGGGAGCAGCGCCTTCTACGCCGGCCACCGCGTCGCACCACGCACGCAATTGATTCCGACGGAGGCCCAGGTGACGGCGATCCAGCCCGCCGCTCCGTACTACTCGATCGCCGAATCGCGCGTTCTTCCGGCCGCGTCGATCAGCCCGCAGATCGAAGGGCGGCCTGACATCCAGAACGTGCAGTTCAGCGATGCTTCGCCGTTGAACCAGCAGATCGGCGTCTCCTTCGACATCACTTCACACGTGACGGTCACCGGGCGGCCGACGGACAAGAGCATGGTCCGCTTGCTGCGCTACGTCCTCGAGAACGAAGATCGCGAATCGCCGTCCCGTTCCCGGGCCATCGACTGGGTCCGCGCCACCTACGCGCACGTCGGCAATCCCGACCCCGAGATCACCGAGGCGCTGGCGAATGTCCTGCGCAACGATCAGCACCAGGGCGTGCGTATCAAGGCCGCCGATACGCTTCAATCGTTGCAGTCGACGATGACCGACGGTACGCGCGATGCGCTCGTCGAAGCACTGAAGAACGATCCCAATCCGGCCGTCCGCATCAAGGCGGTCGAGGCTCTGGCCAAGCTCGCCCGCAGCGGCGTGGCCCTTGATCCCGACATGGTCGACACGCTTCGCAGGAAAGCGTCGCAGAACGACGAAAACGTATACGTCCGCGTCAAGGCGGCGGAGGCACTGAGCAGCATTCAGCCTCGATGAGATCCCGATGAGACCGATGCTTCGAATTTCACTCGCCGCCGTGGCGCTGCTCTCCGCGATGCAGCTCTTCGGCGCCAGCTTTGCCACGAGCACCCGTGTCGTGCGCGAGTTTCCAATCGATCCTGCTGGATCGGTATGGATCGACAACCCCTTCGGCAGCGTCGATGTGATCGGCGGAGAAGGGAACATGGTCTCCGTCACCGTCGATCGTGTGATCACGGCTCCTGACGCGACATCGATGAAAGAGGCATCGGACAACATCGGGCTGAGCTTCGAAGGCGACCCGAAGGTCCGTCTCATGCGTACGCTGCTGCCGCCGGGGCGCAACGCGCGCTGGACCGTCGCGGTCAACTACGTCGTCCGCATTCCTCGCAGCGTGAACGTCAAGATCGGCTCGAAACTGGCCGAGCATATCCGCGTAGCCCACGTCAACGGCAGCGTGACCGTCAACGGATTCAGCGGAACGCTGATCATGGAGGGCGTCAACGGAGCCTCCGCGGTCAACATGGTCAACGGCCGCATCATTTACGACTACGCGCAGCAGCCTGTCTCCAAGGCACAAGTGCAGGCGGTGAATGCCGACATTGACATCTATCTGCCTCCCGCCTCGAACTTCTCCTGGGTGGCGAATACGCTCAACGGCGACATCCTGACGACATTCAACGTTCGCCTGCCTCGTTTCTCCGGGACGATTTTCCACGGCGCGATTGGCAAGGGCGGTCCGACGATCAACACCGAGACGATGATGGGGCGCGTGCTTGTCCTGTCGAAGGGCTCGAATGCGAGTCAGGCTCAGTCGATGCGTCAGAACAGCGCGAATCACCAACCGGTGCCAAGCGACGTGATGCTGCAACCTAAACAGATTATTCAACTGCCCTACTTCATCGGGGACTTCACCTCGGTCGCATCCATAGCCGACGTTACGGTCGGTGAAGTCCGCGGCAACGCACGGATCGAGACCGGAGCCGGTGAGGTGGAGCTGGGAGCGGTGTTCGGTCAGTGCAATGTGACGTCGCTGGGCGGTCCCCTCAATCTCGGTGACATCATGGGTGCGCTCTTTGCGCACACCGGCGCCGGCGACATCATCGTACGAGCAGCACGGATGGGGGGGCAGGTGACGACTGATGGCGGCCTCATTCGCGTCATCGTCGCCGGCGGACCGATGACGCTGCGCTCCGGCGGCGGCGACATCATCGTCCGTCAGTTCGCTGCCGCGATGGACGCGGAGACCACCTCGGGCGACATCACGCTCACCGGCGATCCGCATCAGAGAACGCTGAAGGTCACTGCCCGTACGCTGCAGGGGAACATCATCCTGAACGTCAGTCCGCGCTTCGGGGCGGATATCGATGCCACGATCCTGACGACTGATCCCGAGGTGAACGAGCTCACCACCGACTTCAACGGCCTGACGGTGCGCCGCGAGCAGGTCGGCAACAAGACGCGCATCCACGCCACCGGCAAGATCAACGGCGGCGGCGAGCGGGTCGAGCTCTACGCGGAAGAAGGCGACATCCAGATCTCATCGCAGAACATCACCCCGATCAAGTTGGCGACGCCGAAGCAGTAGGGGATACGGACCTACGCCTTGTTCGCTGTACGCCGCCGTTTCGCATGCAGTCTGTCGATGAGCTTGGTCGTCGATCGGATCTGCTCGAGGATCTTCTCTTCCAGGCCGGCGCCCTTACCCTTGAAGCTCTTCGCTTTGCGGAAGACGACGCGGGCGCGTTCTTTCTGACCGCTTTCGAGAAGAGCCATGCCGAGGTGCATGAGGTTCGTGGCGGTCGGTCCGAGATCGGCTGACTTCGTGAGGAAATCGACGGCGTTGCCGAACTCGCGGCGCTTGAAATACACCCAACCGAGGGCTGCGAGAGGAAACTGCTTCAGCTCCTTCGGCGAATAGCGGAGCGCAAGCTGCGCCGATTCGAGGGCCTCATCAAGGTTCTCTTCCATCTCGGCGAGGTTGTACGCCTTCTCGTAATAGGCGATGGACTTAGCGTAGTTCGAGGTGTAGTCGTGCAACATCTCTTCGAGCGCGCGGTTGGCGTCTTTGAAGTTCCCCTCGGCGCGAAGCGCTTCGACGAGCGTCGTGTACGCGGCGGCTGCGACGACGTCGGTCGGCCGCTGCCGCAGCACGCGGCGAGCCGCGGCGATCGCTTCCGTGTTCATGTCGAGGTGCGAACAGAGCAGCGCGTACGGCATCAGGATACTGATGTTCTCCGGATCGACGGCCGAGGCACGCCGATAGTGATCGAGCGCCTCGATGTAGTTGCCGCTCGTCGCCAGGCTCTCGGCGTGCTTGAACTCCTCGGCGGCCGGACCTTCCAGCGGGATGTGGCCGGAGATCCCTTCATAGATCTTCACCGCCTGCTGGTACTCGATCTTGTTGGGATTGAGCTCCAGCGCTTCCTGGAAACAGTCGATCGCTTTGCGGTTCCAGTTACGGTCGAGGTAGCAGAGCCCGAGGTGGTAGATCGCTTCCTCATATTCCGGATCGAGTTTCAGCGCGGACTGGAACGCTTTGATGGCGCGCTCGAGCTGGCCCTTGTCGTAGAAGATCGTGCCGAGCAGGTAGTACGCCTGCGGCAACTGTTCGATCTGGATGGCCTTCTCCAGAAACTTCTGCGCGCGCAGCAGCTTTCCCTTGCGCGCATAGATCGCGCCGAGGGAGAAGTACGGCAGGAACGACTCCTGCGAAATCTGGATGGCGCGGCGGAGCCAGCGCTCGGCGCCTTTGAGATCCTGCCGTTCATGCAGCAACACGCCGTAGAAGACCGCGGCGTCGAAATGATCGGGCTGCACCTCGAGCGTGCGTTCGAGATAGTGCTTGGCGCGATCGAGATTGCCGTCGTTGAAGAACATCTCGCCGAGGAAGAAGGAGAGCTCGTAGTTGTCGCGGTCGAGCTTGAAGGCTTCTTCGAGCGCCTTGATGCCGCGATCAGGATCGAATGCATCGATGGCCGATTCGGCCTCGGAAAGGAGCTGCAGGAATCGCTCCCGCCGCTCCCCGCGGAAGAGCGACATGATCCGGTCTTTGCGCTCGGTGAAGCGCTGTTTCTTTTCGAGCGCGAGCATCTGCTCGCCCATCTTCGATTCCCAGAGCTCGACCAGCTCGTCGGAGGAAACGACGTTCTTCCGTTCAAGAAGCTCTTTCACGGAAAGGAGACCGGTCTGGTTGATGAAGATCGCCCGCTCGTGTTTCTGCACGGCATCGACGACGCTGCGAATCGCCTCGGCGCTGCGCTTGACGATCTCCTCGAGGCCGGAGACACGCTCGAGCAGATGTTCGTCGAGCGATACGTCGCCTTCCTCGTCGTACTCTTCGACCTCGTCCTCTTCGAACGAGCTCACTCCCGAGAGGACGAGAAGCTTCGCCTGGCAGCGGAAGCAATACTCGCGCTCGTCATCATTCAACGCACTGCAGGTCTGGCAAAGCATGTGTGGCCGATTAGAACACCACGGACGCCCTGCGTCATCCCCGAGATTTCAGGGCTTCCTATAGTCGTAAAACCCGCGTTCGCTCTTGCGGCCAAGCCATCCGGCATCGACCATCTTCACGAGGAGCGGACACGGACGGTATTTCGGATCGCCGAATCCTTCTTCGAGCACCCGAAGAATGGCCAGACAAACATCAAGTCCGATGAAGTCGGCGAGCGTGAGTGGTCCCATCGGATGGTTCATGCCGAGCTTCATCACGCTGTCGATCGACTCCGGCGTGGCCACACCCTCGAACAGCGCGAAGATCGCTTCGTTGATCATCGGCATCAACACGCGGTTGGAGATGAATCCGGGGTAGTCGTTGACCTCGATGGCCGTCTTCCCCATCCGCGCCGACAGCGCCGCGACGCGCGCATAGGTCTCGTCGCTGGTGGCAATGCCCCGGATGACTTCGACGAGCGTCATGACCGGCACGGGATTCATGAAGTGCATGCCGATCACTTTGTCGGGACGCCTGGTCGCCGCAGCGATTTTCGTGATGGAGATCGACGACGTGTTCGAGGCGAGGATGCAATCGGAGCCGGTCAGCGAGTCGAGCTTCGCGAAGAGCTGCGTCTTGGCGGCGAGATTCTCGACGATGGCCTCGATCACGATATCGGCCTTTGCCGCGGCAGAGACGTCACTGGTCGGGCGGATCCGCCCGAGAACCTGCTGTTTGTCCTGCGCGGTCATCTTCCCTTTGTCGACGCCGCGCTGCAGGTTCTTCGCAATCGTCGACATGCCGCGCTCGAGGAACGCTTCGGCGACGTCGATGAGGGTGACGTCGAAGCCGGACGCCGCCGCGGTGTGGGCGATCCCGTTGCCCATGGTGCCGGCGCCGATTACGACGATCTGTTTCATGGGGACCCCTCCAGACGGCGGCGAAGCCTATCACGTTGCAGCAGCACGAGAAGCGGGCGTAAGATCGTCCGTCCAATGGCCTCCAAGTGCTTCATGTGCGGTGTGGCGATCAACCGGGGAATCCTCTGCGAGAAGTGCGACAAGCCGAGAAAACCGAAGGTAGAGGCGAAAGCAACCGACGCTCCACCACCCACGGCGCCTCCGGCTCCGCCGGCACTCCCTCCTCCAAAATCAGTTGGCGAGAGCACCGCCACACGGCGTTCCGCCGGCCCGGCCACCGCGGCCGCCACCGCGCCCACCCCGGAACCGGAACCGTTCCCCAAGGCACCGTTGCTGGCATTTCCGGTCGAGTCGGCCTCACCTGCCATCACCAGCGTCGCCAACGTGATCATGGCCGCCGGCGCCCCGGCGATCGTGCTCGGTACTGACCGCACCGTGAAATTCATCACCGAGGAGGCGAAAAAACTCTTCGGCGTTCCCCAGGCCGACCTCGCCTCGGTCAGACAGATCGAAGCGCTGAGCGGCGCACGCATCGGCGAGCTTTCGGTTCCGACCTCCACCGCGTTGCGCATCCGCAATCGCAACATTCTCTTCACACTCGTCCCGATCTCGGGCGGTGCGATGGGAGCGGTGCTGATGTTCCGTGAAGCCGACACGATGAATCCGTCCCACGCCTCGTTCGTGGCATTCGTGAAGGAAACGGTCTTCACGCCGCTGCGATCGCTGCGCGAGTCGGTGCTGGCATCGTCGCGCACGCGCCAGCGCGATCCGCTGCTCGAAGACTGGGCGGCAACGATCGACCAGATTCTCTCGTCGCTGGAGATGGCCCCCGAGGTGGAAGAGCCGGCGCCCGCGGCAAGGACTCCGAGAGTCGTCGACCTCCTTCACTCGGTGGCCAACCGCTTCGGTCCGTTTGCGGACTTGAAGAGCATCCATCTGCAGATCGATGTGCCGGAGCTGGACGAGCGGTTCCGTAACCACGAGCAGCTCACCGATGCCCTCGGCGTGCTGATGGACAACTCTCTCCACTACGTTCCGCCCGGCGGTCAGGTGGTCATCGGCGTCCGCTGGATGGAGCACAAGGGCAAGCCGCTGCTGCTTTTCTTCGTGATGGACAATGGTCCAGTCGTACCCGAGCCGCTCCGTCAGGCCATCTTCGAGCCGGGCTTCGCTTGGAATCCGCAGGCACCCGAACGCACCGGACGGAGCCTGTTCAAAGTCCGCGAGTTCGCCGCCGCGCACGCCGGTTCGGTTTGGGTGGAATCGAAGACGGGGAAGGCGTGCACGTTCTTCTTGCGGGTAAGGCCCGACGGCGCGCGGTAAGCTGCGTTGTCGCCCGCTACGGACGCGGCGTTGATCCGCGGTCGCGGTGCCTCGCTCCGATGCGCATCCGAAGCGCCTCGAACTTCGTGCGCTGCTCCGCGGTGAGGATGCTCTCGATCTCCTTGTTCGTGGCGTCTATCTCCTGGCGCACCTGTGGGCGGACGCTGCTCATGGCGGCATCGATCTTCGCGCGGTGGCGTTCGATGATCTGCTGCACCTGGCTCTTCTGCTGTGGCGAGAGTTGTAGCTCGCGGCCAAGGTTGTCGGCCATCCTATCGGCGGCAAAGCGCCCGTCCCGGCGGGGAAAGAGCCGGCCGTTGCGAATCAGGTAGAGATGATCACCGGCCACCCCGACGAGGATTCCGGCGACAAACGCGACGACGACGACCACGACGGCCGCCATGCGGGTGTTACTCGACACTGAATGTGTCCCCTCCGACCGAGATATCGACTGTCTGAGTGCTCGAGAGCGCATCGAGCGACGTGACCGGTACGTCGCGGGATTGTTCGAGCCACTGTACGCCCAACGCTGCCACGAGGGCGAGGGTTGCCAGGGAGACGACTACAGGACGAAACCAGCGCGCCAGGACCTGGGCGATACCGGCCTGCGACTCCGCCGCGATCCGCTCGCGGACGCGGGCGGCGATGCGGGTGGCCATCATCTCGTCGGGCTCGAAGCGAAGTTGCCGTGCTTCGGGGCGAAGACGTTCCAGAAAGTCGTCGTTCTCAATCATTGCTGCCCCCGTGAAGGTCTGCCAGTTTTTCCTTCAGTTTTCCACGAGCGAGCGACAGATGCGAGCGCACCGTCCCCTCGCTCAATCCCGTCATCACTGCAATCTCAGAGTGTCCGAATTCGTCGACCAGATACAAGCGTGCCACGATTCGCTGCATCTCAGGAAGCGATTGGATGCCTCGGTCGATCCGTTGGGCCAGCTCGTTCGCGATGGCCGGCAGGTCGGCCCGGTCGCGCCGCGCCGCCGGAGCGGCATCAGTAATCTCCTCGTGCCGGAACCGTTTGCGATGTTTCATGACGTCGAGCGCCAGATTCGTCACGATACGGTAGATCCACGGTCCGAACGGCTCCCCGGTCTTGAACCGCCCTACGTTCTCGAAGGCTTTGACGAACGCCTCCTGAGCCAGATCTTCGGCATCGGCGGCATTGCGAACCACTCCCCAGGCGATCGAGATGACCCGCTTGATGTACTTCGAAACCAGGTAGTCGTAGGACGAGGCATCACCGCTTTTGACGGCGGCGATGGCACGCGCTTCGATCGGGTCTTCGTTTATTGCGCTTCTCGTCTGCGCCCTCTTTGGTGAGAAAACCAGACGATCGAGCGCGAGGGAGCCGGTAGCGGATCCCTCGAACATCGACGTGGCGTCCATCATCTTCCTACTTGTCGGCGCGCTTGGCCATCCGCTGTTGCAGGAAGTTTGACGCCTTGGATCGCTGTTCAGGCGTCAGCACGCTGAGGGCCTTCGACGCAGCCGTGAGCGCGTTCGCCTTGATCTGCCGCTCCGCGTCCGTTTGCTTGTCGAGCAGGGCCTGGGCCGCGGCCACGTCGTTCGGATTGGCAAGCAGCGCCTGCGCGATGGCCTGCCGCCCGTCACGAAGTGAGGCGCGATACGGCGCATTCAGCGCGCGCAGGTCGGTGAAGATCTTCTTGAGGTCGGCAGCCTGCTGGTCGGAAAGGCCGAGGGCGGCTTTGGCGCCGCGCAAATGACCGAACATCATCATGTCGCTTCCACCGCCGTGCATGCAGCCGCCCGCAAAGCCCGCGCCGCGCATGTGCATGTGCTGCGCAACCGCAAACGGAACGGCGAGCACGACGATGAGAATAGCCGCCGCCGAAAAAATGAGTGTGCGCTTCTTCATGGGGTCTCCCTTGTTTGTGTTGCTGTTGACGAAGAGGTTACGACGATACGGAGGGAACGTTGAACATATAATCAGGGTAACTCGATCCGCTCCTATGCGCCCCATTCTCGCAGCCATGGCTATCGCGTTCGCGAGCCTCAGCCCCGCGTTCGCGCAGTCGCTTGTCTGCCCTCCGGTGGCCGCCGTCGCCGGCCGTCCCTGTGAGACATTCCACTATCACGTGCAGCTGTTCCGGCCGGATACACGCGAGTTCTTCGAGCTCTACGGAATCAACCAATTCGCATCGATGGGAGCCTGCGAACGCGCCCGCGACACCCAATTCAAACGTAATATGGCCGTCGTCGAGTTCATGCGCACGCAGCGTCGTGATTGGTGGCAGGCAGATAAATTCGGGCCGTGTCATTGCGACATGACCATCGAGCGGGCCAGCCCGAATGCGCTGACCGACGCCGCCCGGGCGCTGCAGGTTCATGACGCTGAAGAGATCCGCCAGCGCGTCCGCGAGCGCCTTCTGGACGCAAAGGCTCTGCCGGACAGCGAAGTCGTTCGCAATCTCGCACCGCCGCTCAGCACCACGCCACTGATCGGCGGACCAAAGCTCGTCCCGCTGCCGCCGCCGGCTGCGGTCACGACGGTCTCGAATTCTCCCGACGATCTGCGAATCACGAAGGCGGTCGACACGACGTCTCCGTCGATGACGTCTCTCGACCTTCCTCTGGTCGATGTCCCGCTGCCGGGTATCACAGCGCCTGCCGAGGTTGTTGCCCCGACACCGGCGGCAACCGTGCCGCAAGCTGCCGCTCCGGCACCAGCACCTGCGCCTGCACCCGCGCCCGAAACGCTGCCAGCACCGCGACCAGCGCCCACTCCTGTTCCCACGGAGCAGGTCGCGGTCCTCGCTGACGAGCCTGAGCTTCCTTCGCCGGAAGACGTTGCCGACGCCTTCGTCAGCTACGAATCGCAGCGCATCCAGAACGTGCTGAAAGTCAGCAGCAACATCGGCGACGAGTCGGTCAAGGCCCAGGTTCTCGACGCCTGTACGCAGCGGATCCAGCTTCTCTCGAATCTTCGATCGATCATCGTCGGCTCCGGCGCGAGGAGCCGCCTGGTGGCCGCCGCGAACATGGCCAGGAAAGAGAACGAGCGGCTGGCTGTCGTGGCGAAGCTGTTTGGCAGCGATGTGCCGCCGCATTGGGCGCCCAAGGATGCCGCCGACGTAATCTTCGATCCAGGCGTTACCGATGCCGAGCAGGTGTTGCGGGACAATCGCTCCTCCGAGCAACAGAAGCGGCACGCGCTCTATGCGCTGCTGGCGACGTCATCGCCGACCGAGCAGCAGCAGTTGTGGCTGAACTCCGTGATCGAGGGACTGTTGAAATGAAAGCAGAAGGCAGAAGGCGGAAGGCAGAGGTGGGAATCGCGATCGCGGCTAACTTCTGCCTTCTGCTTTCCGCCGTCTGCCTTTCGGCGCAGACACCCGCACCGGCTCCGCAACCAGTCGCCGCCTCGGCGGCGATGCCGCCGAGCGAGGAATTCGTGAAGGCCGTCTACTTCGGAAAAAAGTTCGCCGACATGAAGGACTATGCCGCCGCCTATCAGCAGTTCGCGAAGGCGGATGCGCTGCAACCCGACGTGCAGGGTGTGCTCTACAACATGGGCGTGCTTCTGGCCCGCGCCGGCCGCTTTTCCGAGGCACAGGCGAAAGTCGATCGTTACAACCAGCTCTTTCCCGCAGGGGCGGAGAAGCCGCTCGTCACCAAGCTGCAGCTCGACCTGGAGTTCGAAAGCGAGTTGCAGAAGAAGAGGCAGGCGGACGAGGAGTACACCGCCATCTTCACGCGCGGCCGTTTTCTGTATGGCAAAGGCGATCTCGTCGCCGCGCTGAAGCTCTTTCAGGATGCCGAACAGCAGCGCCCCACCGATCCGGCCGCCGTCTTCAACCAGGGGGTCGTCTACGAGAAGCTTGGCGATCTGACCAAGGCATCGGAGCGCTTTCATCGTTACGAGGAGCTGGAGCCCGAGGCGAACGCGAAGTCCTCCATCGACCAGCGCATCCTTGGCATCGAAAGCGAGATGTCGGACATGAAGACGAAGATCGTCTGCCCATTCTGCGGTTGGCGTCTGCCGATCGGAGCGATCTGGTGTCCTCACTGCTGGCACGGTCCATATCTCACGTCATCCTCGCTCTGGAATTCGCGCCCGTGTACCGACGGATCGACCGCGACGCGGGCGACGTACTACGCCGACAACCGTTTCGCGAAGAACGAATCGCTACCGTGTCTCTTCAACGGCACGATGATCGAAGCGCTCCGCTACACGCCGGCGCGGCAGCGGCAGGTGCAGGAGGCACGCAAAGCCGAGGGCTGGACGTACAGCGGAGATGTCATCCAGTCATGGCACGACCGGCAGGGCAACGAGATCCGCTACGTTCAGGGCGCCGACTATCTCGAAAAGATCGTTTCATCGAGCGGCGGCGACGTTCTCCTCTTCGCGGCGCACCGTGCGCCTGACGGCGCCATCTGGCTCCTCGATCGGGAAGACATGGTCATCGACGGGCAGAAGTACACCTCGCACTACGCGTTCGACACCCAGAACCGCATCGCCCAGCAAGAGGTCGTCTATCAGAACGCCAACGGCTGCAACGACGTCATCTCCATGACCGCCGTGCCGATGTACGCGAGCGATCTCCTCATTGGAATGAAACTGCGCGGCGGCTATAGCGGCACCGTGGTTGAGGGATCGCCGCGCGTCGATTGGGAAGCGAATGTCGTCTACACCTACGACGCCGACGCGCGCCAGACGAAGGAAGAGCTGGCCCTCAGCTCGATGACGAAGACCTACACGGATAAGCCCTACGGCTTCGAGCGCCAGGAGATTGCGATGCTCTATCCGGACATGCGCGTCCGCAAGCCGATCGAGAAAGTCCTGAGCATGGGAGACCGCTGCGGCCTCGCCGGCACGACGGTCCTCAGCAACCCCGTCGATCTCCGCCCGATCTACGCCTTCTCTCCAAATCTGGCGATCGCTCTCTCAAGCGGCGTCACCCGCGCGACGGTGAGCTTCACCTATCCGGATTCGTACAAGGTTCGCTAACGCGCGGTTATCAATGACCTGGTATCGGGAATGGTTCGGCGAGGAGTACCTCGAGCTCTACGCGCATCGCGACGAGCATGAGGCTCGGCATCAGGTGGCGTTCTTCCGCGAGCGCTTTGGCGACGTCGATGGCGTCATCCTCGACCTTGCCTGCGGTACAGGGCGTCATCTCACGGAGTTGAACGGCGAAGGGTTTGCCGCGGCCGGCTGCGATCTTTCCTTTACCCTTCTCCGCACCGGTATCGACGAATACGGTCCGCTGCCTGTGGCGCGCGCTGACATGCGCTCGCTTCCGTTCTGCAGCAATAGCTTCGGCGGACTGGTCAACTTCTTCACGAGCTTCGGCTACTTCGCCACGGAGGAGGAGAACCTTGATGTCGTGCGCGAGATGGCGCGTGTGCTGCGTCCCGGCGGCGTTTTCCTCTTCGACTATCTCAATGTCGATCGGGAGCTCGACAAGCTCGTGGAGCGCGAGGCGCTGGAAACGCCTCGCGGTCGCGTGGAGATCGAGCGGTGGTTCGATCCACGTGACCGTTCGTTCAACAAACGGATCACGATCGGTCAAAAACGTTTTCTGGAGCGCGTTCGCGGATACGATCTCAACGAGATCTCGACGATGTTCAACTCTTCCGGCCTTTCGATCGACCAAGCGTTCGGCGACTTTCAGGGGGCACCCTTCGACGTTGCCTCACCGCGCCTCATCCTCGTCGGGAGCCGGACACGATGACCAGCGTCACATCCGAGGCCGCCTGTCTGCGCATTCCGCTTGCGACCTACGGCCTGAACCGATTCACGCTCGACTGGATCGCAGGCGATCCCAATGCAACGCAGTTCCTTCCACGCAACAACGAAGCGCGGACTCTCCGCCCGGACCCCCACGACAATTCTCTCGCGGATGCCCTGATCGCCTCGAATCACCAATGGGGCCGCGACGTCGTTGATGAAGTTCGCCGCTGGTCGCGTGGCGAGACGTTCACGGTCATCGCCGGACAACAGGTTGGCTTCGCCGGAGGGCCGATTTACACACTGGCCAAGCTGGCGGGCATGCTGAAGCTGAAGCGCGACAACGAAGCGCGAGGCATCCCGACGACGGTTTTCTTTTGGCTGGCCACGGAAGACCACGACTTCGCCGAGGTGGCCACGCTGGCGCTGCCGAAGCGCGATGCCAAACAGCAGCTTGATCTCACGACTTTCCTCGACCGGCGCCCCGGTTCGAAGATGGCCGTTGGCGCTCTGCCAATCCCCGAGGAGCTGACACACGCGCTCATCGAATACCTCAGCATCCCGCGTCCAAACTGGCTGCGCGAGGGGATCACGTTTCGTGATTCGTTCGCGGAGTTGATCACGGCCGCGGTGGATGGGAAGTTCATCCTGGTCGACGCCCTCCTTCCGGAGCTGCGCCGCGCAGGAGCGCCATTGTTCGACAGCATCCTCACGAACTGGGACGGCATCCAGCGCGAGCTCGATCTCCGAGCGGCTTCGCTGATGAGCGCCGGTTACGAGCCGCAGGTCGTTCCGCGTCCGGGCGAGCCGCATACCTTGCTGTTCGAGCTCGACGAGCAGGGACGCCGACACCTGATCGAGACCCCGCGGCCGCTGGCATCACCGGAACGAACGTCGACGTCGGCGCTGACGCGCCCGCTGCTCCAGGATTTCGTGCTCCGGCCCGACCTCTTTGTCGGCGGTCCCTCCGAGGTCGCGTATTACGCGCAGATCGCGCCGCTCCACGATCTCCTCGGCGTTGCCATGCCGCGCGTGGCGCTGCGAGCACACGAGATGCTCGCGCCGAAGCGCGTCGTGCGAACCGTAAGCCGCTACGACATCAAGCCGGAGGAGATCTTCGCCGGCACCGACGCGCTGCTGGCTACGCGCGAGCCGGCAGGCGTCGCCGAGGTACAGACGATTGCCGGGAACGCACGCCGGGAGTTGACGGAACAGATCACCAGCATCGGCGAGCTTGCACTCCCCGCCGAGCATGCGTTGGCGCGCGCCATCAATCGCTCGATCGGCCATATCGAATACCACTTCGAGAAACTGACCGCGCGCGCCATCCGCGGATTGGTCCGTAAGGACCGCGAGCGCTACGCAGCCGTCCGCGAGCTCGTCTCCACGCTGGTCCCCGACGGCTCGCCCCAGGATCGCGTGACCGGCTGGTTCGGATATTGGCAGGAGTATGGACAACATCTCATCGATCGCATGATCGAGGAAGCGGAGCAGGATGAGGATGTGTGCAAGGTGGTGAGCTTGTGATCGCGGGACTGGAACCGGTCGACCTGATTTTCTTCGGCGCGCATCCCGATGACATCGAGCTGTCGTGCGGTGGCACAATCGTGAAGGCGGTCAAAGACGGCCTGCGCGTAGGAATCATCGAACTGACGCGCGGCGAGCTGGGGACTCGGGGCACGCCGAAGGTCCGGCGCCGCGAGGCGCTCAAAGCCGCGGGCATCCTGGGGGCGCGTTTCCGCGTGCAGCTCGACTTCGGTGATGGCAACATGCGTACGGGCCGCGAGGAGGAACTGCAGCTCATCGAGATCGTCCGCCGTTGCCGTCCTCATCTCGTCTTCAGCATGTGGCCCGATGACCGGCATCCCGATCACATCCGTACGGGCAAGCTGGTGACGGAAGCGTCGTTTTACTCCGGTTTGCGGGCGCTCGAGACCGGGCTGCCGGCCCACCGGCCGCAGGCGACAATCTATTACCCGCAGAACTATCTCGTGACACCGAGTTTTGTCGTCGACGTGACAAAAACGTGGAAGACGAAAATGCGCGCCATCGCCGCGTTCAAGTCGCAGTTCTACGATCCGAAGTCGAAAGAGCCGCCGACGTTCATCGCGGACAAGAAGTTCCTCGAGATGATCGAAGCGCGCGGTCGTCACTTCGGCGCCCTGATCGGCGTCGAGTACGGCGAAGCCTTCATGACCAAACAGCCGCCGAAGGTCGACGACATGATCGCGGCGTATAGCGGGAGAGAGCCTTGAAGGAGGTTGCTGGGTTGCTGAGTTGCTAGGTTGCTCAGCAACCCAGCGACCTGGCAACCTAGCAACTTAGCAACCATGAGAATCGGCATCACCTGCTACCCCACCTTCGGCGGCTCCGGCGTCGTGGCCACGGAGCTCGGTGTCGCGCTTGCGCGCGCCGGGGACGATGTTCATTTCATCAGTTACGCGATGCCGTCACGACTCAATGTCCTGCACGAACGCGTCCGTTTTCACGAGGTTACCGTTACGCCGTATCCACTCTTCGATCCGTATCCGCCGTACACACTGGCGCTGGCAACGAAGATGGCCGAGGTGGCTGTATACGAGAAGCTCGACATCCTCCACGTCCACTACGCCATCCCGCACGCCATCAGCGCCCATCTGGCGCGCGAGATCGTCGGATCGAAGGACCTTCGGTTCATCACGACACTCCATGGCACCGACATCACTCTCGTCGGACGCGATCCCAGCTATCTGCCGATCACCAGGTTCGGCATCGAAGTCTCTGACGGCGTGACGGCGGTGTCGCAGTGGCTGCGCGACGAGACGGCGAAGAACTTCGCGACCAAGAAAGAGATCGACGTCATTCCCAACTTCGTCGACCCCACGCGCTTTCGCAAGCACCAAAGCCCCCTCTCGAATCTGTTTTTCTCATCCGGCGAAAAGCTGCTCTGCCATGTGTCGAACTTCCGGCCGGTGAAGCGGATCATGGACGTGCTTGCGGTTTTCGAACGCGTGTCACGCGTGGTGCCGAGCCGCCTGGTCATGATCGGCGACGGTCCCGATCGCTCCGTCGCTGAGGCCTTCTGCCGCGACCACCACCTGCGCGAGCAGGTCTTTTTCCTCGGCAACGTCCCGAACCTCGAGGAAGTCGTCGGCGCCGCCGATGTCTTCCTCCTCCCTTCCGATGCCGAATCCTTCGGCATGTCCGCCCTCGAGGCGATGGCCTCGGAAGTCCCCGTCATCGGTACCCGTGCCGGCGGATTGCCCGAAGTCGTCGTCGAAGGAGAAACCGGCTACCTTCTGCCGGTCGGCGACGTAGAAGGGATGGCCGAGCGCGCGATCGAAATCCTCTCAAACCCCGACCTCCAACGCCGCCTCGGCCGAAACGGACGTGACCTCGCGGAGGGGAAGTTCAACGTGAATCGGGTGGTACCGAAGTATCGGGAGTTCTACGAGAGGGTGATTGGATAGGTGGGAACGACCAATGGCGCCGCAGGGTTAGAATAGACACGATCATGTCCGGCAAAGTCATCATCACCACTCCGTTTCCGACTCCTGAGCAGGTGGCTGCGTATTACAAAATTCCTGCGAAGCGTGTTGCCGAGCTGCGGCAAATGATGGATGACATTCGCGCGGAGGAAGCGTCGAAGGGAAACCGCAAGAAGAACGGCCGGCAAGGCTCTAGCAGAAAATCTTCGGCTCGGCGCAAAGTCACCAGCTCAAAGCGGTGAAGTCGTACAACGGTGGCCGCAGCAACACCGGAGCCGCCGATCGCCTTCATCAACGTTCCCTATTCAAAACGATACGAGTGCGTATACCTCGCCTTCATCGCGGGCGTTTCAGCGTACGGACTCGTTCCTGCGGCAGCTGTTCGCGATCCATCGAGCCGCTTTCAACTCGAACGTATCTACGAGCTGATCGCGGCGGCGAAGTATTCATTTCACGACCTCTCATCTACTCACTCGATCTCTTCGACACGAAGCCGTTCGCCGAATTGATGTTTGTCGCCAGCGAAGCATCACGGCGCTACCTGCCATCGCTCGCCCAGTAGCCTGCTCGGCTCAGGCTGAAAATCCCGCCGCTTGCACTCGTGGCAAAGGAGTGACTACGAGTTTCACGATTCCTCCCTCGCCAACGTCCCCGAGAAAATCGCTTGAGGAGCTCGCTTGAGAATCTCGTTCCTGGCGATGGCATAGCCGAGAATAGCGTCCACCAGCATCCGCCGTCCGTCGTGGGAGAAGAGGATCAGCACCTTTCGCTTGATCTCGCGGACCTCGACGATGTCTTCCCATCGCATCCATTTGCCGCGACGGCCGAACTGCTTCAGAACCCAGTTCTCGTACATCAGGCCGTCGTCGCTTAAGTAGATGTGATCGCCGTACTGCACGGCGGCAGCGGCGAGCGTGCCGAGGAAAAGAAGAATGAGCGCTACGATGGGCAGCGCCTCGATCTCTTTTTCACCTTTCGAGAGGTAGTCAAACAACAGCGCCGCCGAAGCAAACGAAGCCGCGCAGGAGATCAGCCGCGCCACCGGTGTGCGGTCGAATTTGAGGATGCGTGACATGGGGGAAGTATAGGTTTCGCGGTCTCGGGTTGGGGTTTCAGGGTTGCCAACCTTGCAACCTTGCAACCAGCACCGCAACACACCGAGCGACCCCGACCCGCAACCTCGATTACAATCCCCGCCCCATGCGCTGGAGCCAATACTTCATCAATACGTTGCGCGAAGTTCCCGCCGACGCCGACGTCATCAGTCAGAAACTGATGATGCGCGCCGGCATGATCCGCAAGGTCGCGGCCGGCATCTACACGTACCTGCCCCTCGGCCTTCGCTCGATGCAGAAACTCGAAGCGATCGTGCGCGAGGAGATGGGCCGCGCCGGGGCGGTCGAGTTGTCGATGCCGACGATCCAGCCGGCAGAACTGTGGATGGAATCGAAGCGCTGGGAGCGCTACGGCAGGGAGTTGCTGCGCGTCAAAGACCGGCATGAGCGCGACTTTGTCTACGCCCCAACCGCCGAGGAAGTCATCACCGACACCGTCCGCGACGCCATCAACTCCTATCGCCTCCTGCCTGTGAATCTCTATCAGATCCAGACGAAGTTCCGCGACGAAGTGCGGCCGCGCTTCGGCCTCATGCGCGGGCGCGAGTTCGTCATGAAGGATGCCTACTCGTTCCACGCCACGCGCGAGTCGCTCGATGAGACGTACGAGAAGATGCGTGTGGCCTACACCGCTATTTTCAACCGCTGCGCGCTCGAGCACGTCGCGGTCGACGCCGATACCGGCAACATCGGCGGCTCCGCGTCACACGAGTTCATGGTGCTGGCGCAGTCGGGCGAGGACGCCGTGGTGTCGTGCCCGAACTGCAGCTACGGCGCGAACATCGAGAAGGCGACGTCGAAGTTCTTTCTCGACGAGATCGAACCTGCATTGATGACCGAGCTCGCGCCGATCCACACGCCGGGCACACAGTCGATCGACGATGTTGGCAAGTTCCTCGGCAAACCGACCTCGGAGTTGGTCAAGACACTCGTCTTCGATACGGACGACGGCTGCGTGATGGTGCTCGTACGCGGCGACCGCGAAGGGAACGAGGTCAAGATCAAGAACCACCTCGGCGCGCAGTTCCTGGAGATGATGCCGGACACCCGTTTCGAAGACGCTACCGGCGGTCCGGTCGGTTACTGCGGTCCTGTCGGCACGAAGGCCAAGCGCGTTCTCGCCGATATCTCGCTCAAGGGACAGGTGAACTGGGTCGTCGGCGGCAACAAGCGCGACACGCATCTCACCGGAGCGAATCCCGGCCGCGATTTCCCGGAGCCGGAGTATGGCGATTTCACCACCGTCTTCGCCGGTGACCCCTGCCCGCGCTGCGCGACAAGTCTTCAAATCCACCGCGGCATCGAAGTCGGCCACGTCTTCAAGCTCGGAACGAAATACTCAGACCCGATGAATTGCACGTTTCTCGATGAGAAGGGATCCCGCCAGCCGATGATCATGGGCTGCTACGGCCTCGGCATCGGACGCACCGTCGCCGCCGCAATCGAGCAGAGCCATGACGACGACGGCATCATCTGGCCGATGCCGATCGCGCCGTTCGAGGTCGTTGTGACACAGATCGGGAAGGAAGAGATCGTCCGCACAACCGCCGACGACATCTACCGGCAGCTACGCGACGCCGGCATCGACGCAATCCTCGACGATCGCGACGAACGCCCGGGCGTAAAGTTCAAGGACGCCGACCTGATCGGCTTCCCCCTCCGTATCGGCATCGGCGCCAAGAGCCTCGCCAACGGCCAGATCGAGTGGAGCTTTCGCAAGGATCGAGCGAAACAGCTCGGTGCGGCAGCGGAAGTAGTTGCGCGGGTGATCGACGAAGTGCGCAAGGCACGGGTGTAGTGTCCGGGGGCTCCCCCCCCCCCACGAACACCACACCTTCATAGCCTCAGTGAATCGGCGGCTCGGAGCCGATCGCGCTCTCTGCTTCGGGTAGCTTCTTCGCCAGCGGTACGATCGTACCGTCGAGGGCGTGAATGACGACTTGATCCATCGACTCGACGAGATTGAACTCCATTTTCTCGCGGACGTCCGAGGGGATGTCGTCGAGGTCACGCTCATTCTCCGCCGGAAGGATGATGCGCGTGATGCCGGCGCGGGCCGCTGCCAGGATCTTGTCCTTCACGCCGCCGACGGGCAGCACCTTGCCACGCAGCGTGATCTCACCGGTCATGGCGATATCGCGATGAACCGGAATGCGCGTGACGGCTGAGAGAAGAGCCGTGGCCATGGTGATACCGGCCGAGGGACCGTCCTTCGGGATCGCTCCCTCGGGGACGTGAATGTGAATGTCCATGCTGGCGTGGAAGTCGGCGTCGAGACCGAACAGCTCCGCGCGCGAACGAACATAGGAAAGAGCGGCGCGGGCCGACTCCTGCATCACGTCGCCGAGCTTGCCGGTGAGGATCAAGTTGCCCTTGCCTCGTGAGATCGCCACTTCCGTCGACAGAATCTCGCCGCCGACTTCGGTCCAGGCCAGACCGGTGGCCAGACCGATCTCGCTCTTGTCGTGAATCATCTGTGACCGGAATTTGGCCTTGCCGAGGAGCTCGCGCACCTTGGGGCGGTCCATCGTCGTCTTGATATCGGGACCGTGTTTTACTACCTGGCGTGCAACTTTGCGAAGCACGGAGCCGATTTCGCGTTCGAGGCTTCGGACGCCAGCCTCGCGGGTGTACGAGTCGATCAACTCCTCGATGGCGTTGTCGAGAAAATCGACCTGACTCTCCTCGATGCCCTGTTCCTGCTTCTGTTTCGGCACGAGGAACTGCTTGCCGATGGCCAGCTTTTCGAGGTGCGTATAGCCGGAGAGGGAGATGATTTCCATCCTGTCCTTGAGCGGCGCCGGGATGGTGTGCGTCACGTTGGCGGTAGCGATGAACATGACCTTCGAGAGGTCGTACTCAACGTCGAGGTAGTGATCGGTAAAGGCGTTGTTCTGCTCCGGATCGAGAACTTCGAGTAGAGCGGCCGAGGGATCGCCGCGGAAATCCATCGACATCTTGTCGACCTCGTCGAGGAGGAAGACCGGATTGATCGTGCCCGCCTTCTTCATTCGCTGGATGATCTGGCCGGGGAAAGCGCCGATATAGGTGCGGCGATGACCGCGGATTTCCGCCTCATCGCGTACGCCGCCGAGGGAGAGACGCACGAACTTGCGGCCGGTCGCCCTGGCGATCGACTTGGCCAGGGAGGTCTTGCCGACGCCTGGAGGCCCGACGAAGCAGAGGATCGTGCCCTTCGGTCCTTTGACGAGCTGACGTACGGCCAGAAACTCGAGGATGCGCTCTTTGATCTTGTCGAGACCGTAGTGGTCTTCGTTGAGGATCTGCTCTGCGAGATCGATGTCTTTGATCTCTTTCGTCGTCTTCTTCCAGGGAACGGAGACGAGCCATTCGATGTAGTTGCGCGAGACGGTCGCTTCGGCGGAGACGCCGGGCATCGCTTCGAGGCGTTTCAGCTCCTGCAGAGCCTTTTCCTTCGTCTCCTTCGGCATTCCGGCTTCTTCGATCTTCTGCCGGAGCTCTTCCACCTCATCGGAGCGATCGTCTTTGCGGCCCAGCTCGTGGTGGATCGCCTTGATCTTCTCGTTGAGGTAGTACTCCTTCTGCGCGCGCTCCATCTGCTTCTTGACCTTGGAGTTGATGCGCTTGTCGATGTTGATCTTCTCGATCTCGACTTCGAGGAAGTCCTGCAGCTTCTGAAGGCGCTCGTACGGCGAGATGGTCTCGAGAAGCTGCTGCTTTTCGGGTGTGGTGATGAGGATGTGCGAGGCGAGCGTATCGGCGAACTTGTCCGGATCGTCGAGCTTGAGCGTCGACATCACCCCTTCGAAGGCGAGGTGATGGGACATCTTGGCGTAGGTCTCGAAGATCTCGACGAGCTTCTGCATGTACTGCGCGACCTCGGACGTCAGCGGCACGCCGCTTTCGATATCGCGGACGGTGACAGTGACGTAGCCGTCAGCCTCGCTGGTAGAAATGATCTCCGCGCGCGTGAGACCTTCGACCATCACCTTTACGTTCTGATTCGGAAGCTTGAGGTTCTGGACTACGGTGGCGATGACGCCGATCGGGTAAATCTCACCGATCGAGGGATCGTCGATTTTGGGATCCTTCTGCGTGGCGAGGAAAATCTTCTTCTCGGATGTGGAGAGCGTCGCCTCGAGCGCGAGGATCGAGGCACGGCGTCCGACGACGAATGGCGCCATCATCGAGGGGAAGACGACCATGTCGCGCAGTGGGACGAGAGGTAGTGTCGTGGTTTCGGGTTGTTTGGGCATTTGTTTTCTTTAGGATCCTTGGGTTACTGAGTTGCTGATGTTGCTGAGTTGCTAAACAAGGCACTGATTGGCTGAGCAACCGATGAAACCCAGCAACCCAGCAACCCTGAAACTCAGCAACCCCTAAACCGCTATCCCGCTTTCCGGTACATCGTGATCGGCTGGCTGCGGTTGATGACGACCTCACGGGTGATGACACATTCGCTGATCGCGTCCTGCGACGGGATCGTGTACATGATCTCGAGCATCAACTCTTCGATGATGATCTTGAGGCCGCGTGCGCCGACGTTGCGCTTCAGCGCTTCCTCGGCTATGGCTTCGAGGGCGTCGTCGTGGAACTTGAGCGTCACGTTCTCGAAACCCATGATGGTCTGGTACTGACGAACGAGCGAGTTCTTCGGCTCGCGCAGAATCTCGATCAGCGTGCCTTTGTCGAGCTCATTGAGCGTGGCCACGACCGGCAGGCGTCCGACAAACTCGGGGATCAGGCCGAACTTGATGAGGTCCTCGGGATGAACCTGCGCCAGCAACTCGCCGGTGCGCTTCTCTTTCTTCGTAGCGATCTTCGCGCCGAAACCCATCGAGGTCGATGACAGCCGCCTTTCGATGACGTTCTCAAGCCCGACGAATGCGCCGCCGCAGATGAAGAGGATGTTCGTCGTATCGATCTGGATGAATTCCTGGTGCGGATGCTTCCGTCCACCCTGCGGCGGAACGTTGGCAACTGTTCCTTCGAGGATCTTGAGAAGCGCCTGCTGGACGCCTTCGCCGCTCACGTCGCGCGTGATCGAGGGGTTGTCGCCTTTGCGGCAGATCTTGTCGACCTCGTCGATGTAGACGATGCCGCGCTGGGTCTTGTCTTTGTCGTTGCCGGCGGCCTGGTAGAGCTTGAGGATGATGTTCTCGACGTCCTCGCCAACGTAGCCGGCCTCGGTGAGGGTGGTGGCATCGACGATGGTGAAGGGAACGCTGAGCATGCGCGCCAGCGTCTGCGCCAGAAGGGTCTTGCCGGTCCCGGTCGGCCCAATGAGGAGGATGTTCGACTTCTGCAGCTCGACGTCCTGCCGGTTGTTGCGCGTGTGATAGTCGATGCGCTTGTAGTGGTTGTAGACGGCCACGGCCAGCTTCTTCTTGGCGCGTTCCTGGCCGATGACGTAGAGGTCGAGGAACTCTTTGATCTCTTTCGGTTTCGGCAACTGGCCGGAACCTTCCATCGTACCCGGCTCGTCTTTGCGATCTTCAGCAATGATGTCGAGACAGATGTCGACGCACTCGTCACAGATGTAGACGGTCGGGCCCGCGATCAGCTTCTTGACGTCGCGCTGGCTCTTGTTACAGAAACTGCAACGGAGGACGTCGCCGCTGTTCCCCTTCTTCGACATGGGTGGCTTGGATCCTTTACGAGGTCGTTAGATTCTACGCCGCGCTTTCGTGAACGTGAAGCCGTCGCGAGAGCATTCCTATACTTTCCGTAACAAACTCTTATTTCACGTCTTACTCACTCCCGTTTTGCGATGACCTGATCGACCAGACCGTATTCGACCGCTTCCGGAGCCTGCAGGATGTAGTCGCGGTCGGTGTCGCGATCGACCTTCTCGAACGGCTGGCCGGTGTGGTTGGCCAGGATCTGACTCATCCGCGCTTTCATCCTCATGATGTCCTTGGCGTGGATGTCGATCTCCGACGCCTGCCCGCCGAGCCCATGCATGAGCGGCTGGTGGATTAGGACGCGCGAGTTCGGCAATGCGAAACGCTTCCCCTTCTTTCCCGCCGCGAGCAGGACCGCCGCCATCGACGCCGCCTGGCCGATGCAGATGGTCTGGATGTCGGGCTTCACGTACTGCATCGTGTCGTAGATCGCCAGACCGGCGGTGATCGAGCCGCCTGGCGAGTTGATGTAGACCGAGATGTCCTTCTCCGGGTTCTCCGCTTCGAGGAAGAGGAGCTGGGCAATGATCAGGTTCGAGACGGTGTCGTCGATCGTCTGACCGAGAAAAACCACGTTGTCTTTCAAAAGGCGGGAGTAGATGTCGTAGGCGCGCTCGCCGCGACTCGTCTGCTCGACCACCATGGGGATGAGAACCATTCGGTTATGTCTCCTGGAGCCGCTTCAATGCCCGGAGTCTAGCGCCTAATTCCTCGGCGCATCCTGACCGTTTGGGTAGGGATTTTTCACGGCGCGACGATGCGCAGCCGTTCACGCGCCAGCGAGAACTCCACCGGCGTCTCCGTGATGCGCTCGCCATCGGCGTAGACGTCCATCGGCCGCTCGGACGCAAATGTGAATGACGTTCCATGGCCGGTCTCGACAAACGGGCTCTTCACATGCGCTCCGGTGTAGGCCCGGGGCAGGGTCTTCAGGAGTTGGAAACGGGACGTCCGATGGACGACGCAGAGGTTGAGTCGGCCATCATCGATCAGCGCCTCCGGCACGATGCGGATGCCACCGCCGTATTGCCGCGAGTTGCCGACCGTCGCGAACATGATCTCTTCGTTGCGAACACCGTCGATCGTTACGCGGTGCGGCGTAAACCGAGGGAGGACCCGAAGGATGGCGTAGAGATAGACGAGCGAGCCCCGAAGAAATTTGACGTTGTCGTTCGCATAGCGCGCGACCTCGGAATCGAACCCGAGTCCAGCGACACCGAGGTAGCGGATCCCGTTGGCAACCGCGACGTCGACTTCGCGCGCCGTCCCACGCAAGGCCAGCTCGCAAGCGTCGCCGAGATTGCGAGGGAGGCCGAGGACCTTGGCGAAGTCATCGCCGGAACCCTGCGGAACGAGCGACAGCGTACCGCCGGCCAGATCAAACTCACGGACCGCAAGGTGGAGCGTCCCGTCTCCGCCGGAGACGATGACGCGGTCATAGCCGCCTCGCGACGCCTCGGCTGCCGCCCGCGTCAGATCCGCCGGACTACTGCTGGCGTGCGCATCGACGTCGGCCCCAAGCGCGCGCAGATGCCGCTCCGCCTCGGCATGATGCCGCGACGCGCGCCCCCGCCCCGCGGCGGGGTTGTAGATGAATTTGACTCTCACGGATAGGCGTCAGTGTAGCCAATTCTGCTGGGTACGGATTAACGGAACACCGAGGTATCCTCGGGAACGGACGCAGTTCAGACCGCGCGGCGAGGTACGCGCACCAGATATTCAGCATGAGCAAACCGAAAGATCCTGTTGATGAGGATGACGACATTCTGCCCGAGTACGACTTCAGCAACGGCGTTCGTGGCAAGTACTACAAGCCTGGAAGATCTCCAATCCGGGTGACGATCGAGAACGATGTAGCTCGCTACTACTCGTCGCCAGAGCTCGTCAATGCTGCCCTCCGCGAGCTGATCACCGAAGGCCGCGCGCCGGCCCGCTCGGCCCACGACGCGACGCTGCGGATTTCGTGGGATCCCGTCAAGGCGGTGGAGAACTTCAAGAAACACGGCGTATCTTTTGACGAGGCGCGAGAGATATTCAAGGACCCGTTCCGGGCGACCGAGGACGATGTCACCCACTCAGACCACGAAGATCGATACATCAGTTTCGGCTCGACCGCGTCTGGCCGGGTGTTGTTTGTTTGCTACACGTTGCGAGATGTGGGCGTGCATCTGATCAGCGCACGTCTGGCAACAAGGTCTGAAAGGAGATCGTACATGGACGAAGATCAGATGATTTATGACGAGCCGATCGAACGCGTCGATGACGAAGCCAAGCACTTCGATTGGAGTAAAGCCGTGCGCGGTCTCCACTACATTCCGTGGGTGAAAGGCACGGCAATTCTGGACGAGGACGTCTACAGCATCTTCCGCACATCGGAAGAGGTGAACAACGCGCTTCGGTTGCTCATACAAGAAGGCCGGATTCCGCACTTTCCTCTCCAACGAGCAGAGGGACGCCAGACAAAAGACGTCAAGGAAGAATTAGCGTCCCCTCCCGCCCGGCCAGCGCGTCGCGGAGGTGCTCGACGTCGGTGATCAGAACCTGCTTGCCGCCGCGGGTGACGAACTGGATGGCGGCTTCGATCTTCGGGCCCATCGATCCGGCGGGAAACTGTCCCTCGGCCAGATGACGCTGCGCCTCGGCGACGGTGAGGCGGTCGACCGTTCTCTGTGACGGTTTCTCGAAATCAAGGGCCACCTTCGCTACCCCCGTGAGGACGACATACAGCTCGGCCTTCAGTTCCGAGGCCAGGAGCGACGATGAGAAGTCCTTGTCGATTACCGCTTCGACCCCTCGCCACTGGCTGTCGCGGCCGCGGACGACCGGGATGCCGCCACCGCCCGCGGCGATCACCACCGCGGCGCTTTCGAGCATGTGCACGATCGTCTCGATGTTCAGGATGCGCAGAGGGCGCGGCGAGGGAACGACATGGCGCCATCCGCGTCCCGCATCCTCGCGCATCGTCCACCCGAGGTCGCGCTCGAGCGCCTCGGCGCGATAGCGGGTGAAAAACGGGCCGATCGGTTTGGTCGGCCGCTTGAACGCGGGATCGGCTGGATCGACCTCCACCTCCGTCAGAATCGTAGCAACGTCGCCGCCGATGCCGATGCTGTCGAGCCGGTTGCGAATGGCCTGTTGCAGCAAAAAGCCCATCGACCCCTCAGTCTGCGCCACGCAGACGTCGAGCGACTGCGGCGGGATCTTCGTCGACGCTTCTTCCGCCTGCACCAGGATGTTGCCAACCTGTGGCCCGTTGCCGTGGACAACGATCAGTTTGTAGCCGTGGCGGACGATCTCGGCCAGCCAGCGCGCGGCCTGCCTGGCGCGGGCAATCTGTTCTTCCTGCGTACCGCGGTCCTCGGGACGCAGCAACGCGTTGCCGCCGAAGGCGACGACGGCGAGCTTTCTGGGATCGGCCACGCTACAGCTCCTCGCGATCGAGCGGCATGGTCATGCAGCGCGGCCCGCCGCGGGCGCGCGACAGCTCGTGGCCGGCCATCTGGATCGCGTACTTGGTATCGGTCCACGTCTCCAATTCCGTCCGGCCGAGCAGGAGGTCATCCTCATAGACGATGTGATACCCGTGCGCGGACAGCTCTTCGGCGGTACGGACATTGCGCTCGTAGAGAAGAATGATTCCGGGCGCGAGCGTGAAGGCGTTAGCGCCGTCGGTCCACTGCTCGCGCTGCTGATCGACGGCGCTCCTGCCTCCGCAGTAGATCGGCTCGAGGTCGAAGCCCCGTTTTTTGAGCGCGCCGAGCAGCGACTTCTGCGGCGCGTAGGAAATCCCCCTCTTCGTCAGATCGATCGTCGTGACGGTCGCGGCCTGGCTTCCCCCGGGAAGAATCACGGGCGGATAGATGAGGCACTCCGTGCGGCTGGTGAACGTGAAAACCGTATCGAGATGCATGAAGGAGCGCTGCCGCGGCAGCTCAACGACGATGATTGTCTTCACCGGGCTGCCGGCGTCGCGCAACGCCGTTGCGAGCTGGCGCACGCCGGCGCGGTTCGTTCGCTCGGTGACGCCGACGAGGAGAAGGTCGCGCGACGGAACGAGGATGTCGCCTCCTTCGATCGTCGGGATGCTGCGATGGCCCGGTTCCACACCCGACATGAAGTCCGTCCAGCAACTGCTGTCGCGGAACAGCGCATGGTGCTTGAAGACGTACTGCGAAAGAAGCGACTCGCGGCGGCGCGCCTGCGTGGCCATTCCGCAGATGACCACGCCGTCGCCGATGACCACCTGCGGATCGCGCATGAAGAAGTAATTCGGCACCGGCAACAGGTCGAAGGCCGGCAGTTCCCCTTTGCCGTCTTTCTCGTGAGGGATTCCGCCGATCAGGGTTTGCGCGAGCAAGGCCGCCGGCTGCTCGCGCAGCGCCCCGGCCAGTTTTCGGCCGAAGATCTTGCGCTTTTCGAGATCGTGGATGATGAGGCGCTTCACGTCGGGGGCTTCGAGCACTTCCTCCAGGAGGTCCTGCACGTCGATGACCTCGGGGGCGACGAAGCGGATGAGCTGCTGGAACCGGCGATGCTCCTCGCGCGCCACCTGACCGTAGAGGATGTCGTCGAAGAGGAGCTGGTTCATCATGGGCGGGATCATCACGTCGATCTCCCGCCCGGGCAGGTGGACCAGCACGCTCTTGAGCCTGCCGATCTCACTCGTCACGTTGAGACGCATTCAGCCGGCATTCTATCCCGCGCATTCAGGCATCCGGCCGCATCGGCACGTGCGTATCTGACACGGTCTAGGCCGGCGCGGCCGGCGGCGCTGGTTGCCCAAGGCTCATCCAGCATCTCCGCTCGATCCTTCCGCCGCGCAAACTCCTAGTAAGATTCCGGAGTCACGATGAAATCACGATGCTTCCTCGCCGCGGCGCTCCTGCTGCAGGCCACGGCCGCGCTGGCGAACCCGCCTCGGCTCTCATTCACGAGAACGATGGCGCCGGCACATGACCTCGCTCCGGCCGAGCGCCTGGCCGTGATCTACGCGATCGGCGACAGCACCAAGATTGAGGCGTTCGTCGAGCACTTCGTCGATCTCGTGTCGCGCGCCGGCGTGCTGCGCATCGCTAACGCCGTCGAGAACAATCACCATCTCATCGTCGATGAGCATTCGCTGCGCGCGGTCCGGCGCGAACTTCACGCCGACGCGTACCTCGGCATCAATCGCTTCTCCTGTTCCGGGGTTGAGAAAAGCGGCGAAGGGAGCGAATACCTCGAGAACGGCGAGCGGGTGAAGAGGATGCATCACTGGATCGACGCGATCTGCTCGGCGCGCGTCGACGTACTGAACGGTGACGGAAAGAGGATGTTCTCGTACACCGTGCGCGGCGAGGGAACCTCACCACGATCGACGGCGCTCACGGAAGACGAGCGCGACGTCGCCTACGAACAGGCCGCGCGCTACGCCGCGGTCATCGCCGCGGATGCGATCACTCCGCGAACCGTGCGCGAGACGATCGAGCTCGACGAACATGCGCCCTCATTCGAAGAAGGCTTCTCCATGATCGGCTCCGAGCGTCTCGAAGATGCCCGCGCCATCTGGCAGGCCGCTGCGGTCCGTCATCACGATTCCGCCCCGCTCTACTTCAACCTCGGCGCGGTCTCCGAGGCGATCGGCGATCTGGCCGCGGCGCGTGGCTACTACGAGAGAGCATCCCAGCTTTCGCCGAAAGAGCGCCACTACCGGTCGGAGCTCAACCTCTTCCGGCGGCGCAACGGGAACATACGCAAGTGATGCGCTTCGCCGGTTGTCGGTTGTCGGTTCTTGGTTGGGATTTATCTCGACAACCAGTAACCGACAACCGACAACGCGGCGAAGCCGCAGTCATTTACGAGTCGATCTGCTTCGCGTTCGCGCCGACATTGATCTGGATCTGCTTCGGCTTCGCTTCCTCGAGCTTCGGAATCTCGATCTCGAGGATGCCGTCGCGATACTGCGCGGCGATGGCGTTGGCGTCGACTGTACGCGGCAGCGAGAACGTCCGCGTGAAGTTGCCGTACGTCCGCTCGATGCGGTGGTAGTTGCGGTCATCTTTCCGCTCGAACTGGCGCTCGCCGCTGACGGTCAGCAGGCCATCCTCGAAGCTGACCTTGAGATCGCTTTCCTTCATCCCGGGCACTTCGACGCGCACGAGAATCTTGTCCTTCTCCTCGGCGACGTCGACGGCCGGCGCCCAGGTTCCCGACTTCAACTCATCCTCGAGGAAGTTGAAGCGGCCGAAGAACGGCTCGAAGAAACGGGCCTGAAGCGTACGGAAGTCGTTGAAGGGATTGGTGGATCGGGTAATGAATGTCATCGTAGCCTCCTGTGTAGTTATATGAGCTTGTTGCGCTCATATCTATCTTAACCTTAGCTGAGTAGACTCATATTCCAGAAGGAATGTTCAAATCGCGGGTATGTTCTAAGAGGCTCGAATGACGGCACTTCCGACCGATTCTGCGAACAGAGAGCTCAGCCGTGAGGTGGCGCGCCGCCGTACCTTCGCCATCATTTCGCACCCGGATGCCGGCAAAACAACCCTCACGGAGAAGCTGCTTCTCTACGGCGGAGCGATCGAGATGGCGGGAGCCGTCCGCGCGCGCAAAGGCCAGCGCCACGCCACCTCGGACTGGATGGCGATGGAGCAGACACGCGGCATTTCCATCACCTCGACTGCGCTGCAGTTTGAATATGAAGGTTATTGCCTCAATCTTCTCGACACGCCCGGACACGAAGACTTCAGCGAAGACACCTATCGCACGCTGGCCGCGACCGACAGCGCCGTGATGGTGCTCGACTCGGCCAAAGGCATCGAACCGCAGACGCGGAAACTGTTCGAGGTCTGCCGCATGCGGCAGATTCCGATCATCTGTTTCATCAACAAGCTCGATCATCCGGGGCGCGATCCGTTCGAGCTGCTGAGCGAGATCGAGAAGGAGCTGCACGTCGGCGCCGTGCCGATGAACTGGCCGATCGGCAACGGGCCGAATTTTCAGGGAGTGTTCGACTTGCGCAAACAGCAGGTGCTGCGGTTCGCGCGCGCCGCGCACGGGGCGTCGGTTGCTGCGGTGACCGTCGGCGGCCTCGATGATCCGATGCTCGAAGACGAGATCGGTCCGACAGCCTGGCACGATCTGCGCGAAGCGGCGGAACTGCTGGACGGCGCCGGCGTGGCCTTCACCGCGGAATCCTTCGGGCGCGGACGCGTCATTCCGGTCTACTTCGGAAGTGCCATCAACAACTTCGGGGTCCAGCCGTTTCTCGATGCCCTCCTCGAATTCGCGCCGCCGCCCGCCCCGCACATCGCACACGTCGGCGGCGAGGAGATGATCGTCGAGGCCACCAGCGAGACATTCACCGGCTTCGTCTTCAAGATTCAAGCAAACATGGACAAGCGTCACCGCGACCGCCTGGCCTTCATGCGCGTCTGCTCCGGCGTGTTCGAAAAGGACATGCTCGTCCATCACTCCCGCCTGAACCGCGAGGTGCGCATGACGCGCCCGCACCGCCTCTTCGCCCGCGAGCGCGAGACGATCGAGAGCGCCTACCCCGGCGACGTCATCGGCTTCGTGAATCCAGGGCTCTTCCATATCGGCGATGCGGTGTCGTCCGGCGCTCCGGTGGAGTTCGCGCCGATTCCCCGCTTCGCGCCGGAGCACTTCGCCACGCTGCGCGCCAGGCAGGTGACGCGGCAGAAGCAGTTCCAGAAGGGGCTTGCCCAGCTCGAGGAAGAGGGCGTCATGCAGGTGCTTTCGCCGCACGAGGGGCTGCGCAGCGAGCCGATCCTGGCCGTCGTCGGCGAACTGCAGTTCGACGTCATGAAGTCGCGGCTCGAGAGTGAGTACAACGTCGAGACCACGGTGACGACGCTGCCGTATACGCTGGCCCGCTGGATCGATCGCGACGTCGATGACGTGGCGACGAAACTGAACCTCCCCAGCCGTTCCAGAATCGCCGTCGATAGCGCAGGACGTGCCGTCGTCCTCTTCAGCTCGCAGTGGGAGCTGGACTACGCCGAGAAGGAAAACCCCGGCGTGGCGTTCCTCTCCGCAGCGTAACTCGCGTTTCTGTGATATCACGGACGGGATGACGGGCTCAAACCGGTCGCGCCCATGTGAACGTGTAACTGGCAAACCACCAATTCCGGTAGTTCAGCGCACCGCCCGGAGGTAATTCATTGCCTTCTGGAGGCAAATCGTTGCCTCGTGGAGCTAAATCTTTGCCTCGTGGAGCTAAATCTTTGCCTCGTGGAGCCAAATCTTTGCCTCGTGGAGCTAAATCTTTGCCTCCTGGAACCAAATCTTTGCCTCCCGGAACCAAATCTTTGCCTCCTGGAACCAAATCTTTGCCTCCTGGAACCAAATCTTTGCCTCCCGGAACCAAATCTTGCCTCGTGGAGGCAAATCATCGCCTCCTGGTTACCAGATTTGGTCGTTCGCGTTCCTTCGATGCGTCTTTTGCGTTTTGAAAGAGCATCGCTTCAAACCGCTCGCCGTGCCACACCTGCTGGACGCGATAGCGAGCTCGCAGCAGACCAGCGACGCGCAGGTCGTAGTCGATTCCGAATCCGCGCGAGCCGTACTCACGCACATCGCGGCTGACGAGCAGCACGCGGTCAGGGGGATGGACAGTCAACTCCCGCGCGATCTCAGCTTCGACAGCGGCATCGGCCGTCTCAACCGGGGTGAAGGTGTGAAACGTCAGCGGCGTGCGCGTGCCCGTCAGGTAGTTGATGGTGATCCCTTCCGGCATCACGGCCAGCGTGCCGTCAGGGACCGCGGCGATTACCCGATTCAGGATCGCGGCGCGGTCGCGATTCCAGTCGTAGAACGTACCACGCGGCGAGACGATCGCGTACTGCTTCTGCGCATACCGATCATGCTGCTGCCAGAGATCGGCACCGGCACTGGCGACAAACGGCGCCAGCCAAAACAGCGCCATGACATTGCGGCGCGGCAGATAGCAGAACAGCGTATATGCCGCCAGCGCGATTGCCGGCACTGTCAGCACGAAGCCGTACCACGAGGGCGAAACGTTCAACGGAATTCGCAGTGTCGTGGCGACGGAGAAGGCCGCGAAGATCACCAGCGGGCTCTCGCGGTCGCGGACGAGCGCCCATCCGAGGGCGACCCATTGCAGTACAGCCCAGGCGCGGAAAAACGAATGGTCGGCGATGAGGACCGCGGCGACGATGATCGCCACCGCGGCCAGCCAGTGTCTCCATCGCTGCAGAAAGAAGATCGCCGCGATGCCGGCGATACCGACGGCGATCTGCACGACCTGGTCACGCCAGTTTGCCAGTCCCGAGACGACGGTAAAGAAGCGCGCCGCCCGGGCGCCGTGCTGCCAGGCGGCAAAGACGTTCTCGCTCCACCAGTGCGTATCGCGAAAGTAGGACGCAACCGCGGCGATGCTGAGCCCCATCCCCAGGCCATACCCGGCAATCTGCCGCACCGTGATCCGCCGTGCCACGGCAAGGATGACCACGATCACCAGCGCCGCGACCGCGTACTCCACTTTGCACCACGACGCCAGCACCAGCGCGGCGATGGCAACAAGGTGGCGCGTGTGCACGAACGCGGCGAGTGCGATGGACAACAACGCCATTCCCAACGTCGCGCCGTAGCTGTACGGAAACAGAAAGTTCGCTCCCCACGTCGACGCGCCGCAGAAGCAGATCGCGGCGAATGACAGCGTTGCCGCGAACGCCGGCAGCGGTTTCCGCAGCGCGATCCACAGCGACGCCGCGATCGTCATCGACTGTGCGATTCCGATGGCCATGTACGCGGCCAGCGAGTGCCCGATCCCCCCCGTGATCAACGCCAGAAGATACGGAGCCAGCGGCGGGTACTGGTAACGGATGTTGCGATAGAGCTTTGCCCCTTTCGCAATCTGCTCGGGGATGTAGAGATCGCGTCCCGTATCGATGATCGGATCCAGCCAGCGGGCGTAGGACTGGAAGAAAGCGATTGCTGCGACCGCGAGAACGACTATCGCGAGACCAAGCGAACTATTGGCGGTCAGGAGTCGGGGGTCGGGGGTCGGAGAAAGAGAAGCTCCATCTCCGACTCCCGACTCCCGGCTCCCGGCTCCCGACTCACTCACTCCCTCATCGTCTCCGGATCGACGCCGAGGCTCCGGCAAAAATCGACATAGGCAAGCGGCGAGATCTCTGACGGCTTGATCTCGCTGCGGCCGCCCCAGAAGACGTTCGTATACGACACCGGGATACCGATCGCGGCAAGATGAGCATCGATAGCGGCTTTGTGAGCGAGCACCGCATCCTTCTCGGTCCCGTGCGCCACCGCCATGATGTTGACGTTGCGGAACTCCGCTCCCCCCTCGCGCCAGTAGCAGTGCGTGAGGATATGAAACCGTCCCACTTCACGTCCGGCCTCGATCTCCCGGCCGGGAGGCACCGCCCAGTGAAAGAGGGCGTTAAACCGCGTGACACGCTCGCCGCTCTGCAGCGGCTTCACATGCTCGAGGAAAGTCGAAAACCGCCCGATGACCTTGCGTGTGTTGAGCGACTCGGCCACTTCGTGAAACGTCTCCAGCGGAACACCGGCCTCGGCCGCGCGGGCGCGCCAGAGATCGCGCGTGAATTCATCCGGCTCGACTTCGCGCTTGAGCGCCGTCAGAACGCGCCAATCGAGCTCGCTCAGCACGGCCTTCGTCGTGTCCTTCTCCTCGGCCAGAGCATCCGATTTCGAACCAGGCTCCATCCCCTTCCGGCGGACATGGCCCACGCCCAAGGCGAAGATGCGGTTGGCAGGCATCACGCGAAAATGCTCCGCGCCAGTCAGGCCACCGATCATTGCGCAGTGCTTCTCGATCGAATAACCCTGCGGCACTTTCACCGTCGTCCAGAGGCGATACTTCGAGCCGGGCGTCGCCGCATCGGTCGAACGGATGACGACATGTCCGGAGAATGGATCGTCCTTCACCATGTAGTCGAAGGCCGCCTCCAGCTTTCCCTCCGGGTACTGCCATGCCACGAGCGCTCCCTCGGCGAGGTTCGTCGCCATCAGCGTCTGCCGCACGCGCCGGATGGTGCCGGCGCGCATCATGGCCCGCACGCGCTCGATGACCGTCTCCGCGTCGACGCCGGACTGCTCGGCGATGACGCCGATCGGGTCGCGCACAAACCCCTGGATGCGATCCTCGGAGACTGCCAGAATCTTCGCGTTGATGGGATCGGTATGGGCAATAGGAAGTTCGGCAACGGTGGACATAGCGCTTTGAAGATAGCATGTTGATTCCATGCGACTACTGTAAGCACGTCCGGCGATGGATTCCGCGGCTTACGCCGTTTGACAACACTCCGCGCGCTGCCGTAACCTCATCCCTCCTGGACTGATTTGCGGGGCCGCTTGCAACCAGGTTAAAAAAAGCTAAAGAGCCGGCAGCAGGTCGCGTTCGACTCCGACTGAAGCCCCGCAATTTCAGCGGGGCCTTTTCTTTTTCAGGAGATTCGAATGGCGCAACCGGACCGTACCGCCGAGCTCAGTCATCTACTCGATCGCCGCATCCTCATCCTCGACGGTGCGATGGGAACGATGATCCAGCGCTACCGGCTCGACGAGGCAGGTTACCGCGGCGCGAGGTTCGCGAATCATCCACGTGACCTCAAAGGCGCCAACGATGTCCTCTGCCTGACCAACCCCGCCGTCGTCGAGGAGATTCATCGCCAGTATCTCGAAGCGGGCGCCGACATCATCGAGACCAATACCTTCAACGCCCAGGCGATCTCGCTCGCCGACTACGACCTCGTCGAGTACGCCTACGACATCAACCTCGCCGCGGCTCGTCTGGCACGCAAGGCGGTCGATGCCTGCTCCACTCCGGACCGTCCCCGTTTCGTGGCCGGCTCTCTCGGGCCGACGAACCGCACCGCATCGCTCTCGCCTGACGTCAACAACCCCGCCTTTCGCGGCGTGACGTTCGACGAGCTGGTCGACGCCTACTACGACCAGACGCGCGGCCTCGTCGACGGCGGTGCCGACATCCTGATGCCGGAGACGACGTTCGACACGCTCAATCTCAAAGCCGCGTTGTTCGCGATTGAAAAGTACTTCGCCGACACCGGCATCCGTCTGCCGGTCATCGCCTCGATCACGATCACCGACGCTTCGGGGAGAACGCTTTCCGGTCAGACCGTCGAAGCATGCTGGAACTCGATCTCCCACGCTCCGCTGCTCGCCGTCGGCATCAACTGCGCCCTCGGCGCAAAGGAGATGCGGCCGCACATCGAGGAGTTGGCCGCCATCGCCCCGGTCTACATCAGCTGCTACCCGAACGCCGGCCTGCCGAACGCGCTCGGTGAATACGACCAGACGCCGGCGGAGATGGCCGAGCTGCTGCACGAGTACGCCGGCAACAACTGGATCAACCTCGTGGGCGGCTGCTGCGGTACGACCCCCGACTACATCCGTGCCATCGCCGAGACCGTGAAAGAGTTTCCGCCGCGGGTACCTCCGCGGGTCGAGAAGCATCTGCGGCTCAGCGGACTGGAAGCTCTCACCGTCCGCAATGACGGCGGTGAAGGATCGCAATTCATCATGGTCGGCGAGCGCACCAACGTCACCGGCTCGCCGAAGTTTGCCCAGCTCGTGAAAGCGGGCGATCTTGAGCCGGCCCTGGCCATCGCCAAACAACAGATCGACGGCGGCGCGAACATCCTCGACGTCAACATGGACGAAGGGCTGCTCGAGTCGGAGAAGGTCATGACGCACTTTCTCCACCTCGTTGCCTCGGAGCCTGACATCGCCCGCGTGCCGTTGATGATCGACTCGTCGAAATGGACGGTGCTTGAAGCGGGCTTGAAATGCACGCAGGGCAAATCGGTCGTCAACTCGATCTCACTGAAAGAGGGGGAAGACAAGTTCCGCGAGCAGGCCCGCATCATCCGCCGCTTCGGCGCCGCCGTGATCGTGATGGCCTTCGACGAGCAGGGACAGGCGGATTCGATCGACCGCAAAGTAGCGATTTGCTCGCGCGCCTTCCACATTCTCGTCGACGAAGCCGGCTTCGATCCGACTGACGTCATCTTCGACCCCAACGTCCTCACCGTCGCAACCGGCATCGAGGAACACAACAACTACGGCGTTGCCTTCATCGAATCGGTTCGCCGTCTGCACGAGCGCTTTCCACTGGTCAGTTTCTCCGGTGGCATCAGCAACGTCTCCTTCTCCTTCCGCGGCAACAAAACCGTCCGCGAAGCGATGCACGCCGCGTTTCTCTACCACGCCATCAAAGCCGGGCTGACGATGGGGATCGTCAACGCCGGACAGCTCGCCATCTACGAAGAGATCCCGCGCGAGCTGCTCGATCTCGTCGAAGATGTGCTGCTCAATCGCCGCGCCGATGCCACCGAGCGTCTGCTCGCCTACGCCGATCGTGTCAAAGGATCAGAGACCGCCACCGCGAAGGAAGAAGAAGCATGGCGCGGCGGCAGCGTCGAGGAAAGGCTCTCGCACTCGCTCGTCAAAGGGATCATCGAGCATCTCGACGAAGACCTCGAGGAGGCGCGGCAGACCTACCCGAGCGCTCTCACCATCATCGAAGGGCCGCTGATGGACGGCATGAACGTCGTCGGCAACCTCTTCGGCGCCGGCAAGATGTTTCTGCCGCAGGTAGTCAAGAGCGCGCGCGTCATGAAGAAGGCGGTCGCCTATCTGCTGCCGTTCATGGAGGCGGAGAAGGCAAAGGCCGGCGATCTGTCGCAACGCGGCAAGGTGCTGATGGCCACCGTCAAGGGCGACGTCCACGACATCGGCAAGAACATCGTCGGCGTAGTTCTCGGCTGCAACAACTACGAAGTCATCGACCTCGGCGTGATGGTTTCCGCCGACAGGATCCTCGACACCGCCATCGCCGAGAAGGCCGACATCATCGGCCTCTCCGGTCTGATTACCCCATCGCTCGATGAAATGGTGCACGTTGCCCGAGAGATGGAACGGCGAGGCTTCACCACGCCGGTGTTGATCGGCGGCGCGACGACGTCGAAGCTCCACACCGCCGTGAAGATCGCACCCCGCTACTCTCATGCCACTGTGCACGTGCTCGACGCCTCCCGCGCCGTCGGCGTCGTCAGCACGCTGCTCTCGGATCGAAAAGACGAGTTCGTGCGCGAGAGGCAGGCAGAGTACGAACACCTTCGCGAAGCGCAGGCGAAGCGCCAGAGCGAGATGAAGCTGTTGTCGCTCGAGGCCGCGCGGCGCCGCAAACCGTCGCTGACGTTCTCACCCGCCCGCCCACCGTTCCTCGGCGTTCGCGTTTTCGAGGACGTTCCGCTTGAACGGATCGAGCCGTTCATCGACTGGAACCCCTTCTTCTCGGCGTGGGAGCTGCGCGGCCGTTTCCCGCAGATCCTCGACGAGCCACGCGCGAAAGAGCTCTACGACGATGGCCGCAGACTGCTCCGCGAGATCATCGACAATCGTCTCATCCAGGCGCGCGCCGTCTATGGCTTCTGGCCCGCCAATTCGGTAGGTGACGACGTCGAGATCTACGCTGACGAATCGCGCGGCGACGTTATCGCGACCTTCCATACCCTGCGCCAGCAGCAGGAGACGAACACCGGCCAGAACCTCGCTCTCGCCGATTTCGTCGCCCCGAAAGCGAGCAACATCCTCGACTACATCGGCGGCTTCGCCGTCACCGCCGGAATCGGAGTATCCGAGGTCGTGGCGAGATTTGAAAAGGACCACGACGACTACAACGCCATCATGACCAAAGCGCTCGCCGACCGGCTGGCCGAAGCGCTCGCCGAGCTTCTGCACAAAAAGGCGCGCGCGGAGTGGTACGCGCCGAACGAGAACCTCTCGAGCGAAGAGCTGATCGCCGAGAAGTACCGCGGCATCCGCCCCGCCCCCGGCTACCCCGCCGCGCCCGATCACAGCGAGAAAACGACTCTCTTCTCCCTCCTCGAAGCCGGCCGCGCCGGCATCGAGCTGACCGAGAACTTCGCCATGACCCCCGCGGCATCGGTCAGCGGGTTTTACTTCGCGCACCCTCAATCAAAGTACTTCGCCGTCGGCCGTATCGGAAGGGACCAAGTCGTCGACTACCACACGCGCAAAGACATGCCGCTCCCGCTCGTCGAACGCTGGCTCGCGCCGGCGTTGGGATACGAGCCGGAGGCGACGGGCGATCCGAATGTCTGCGCCTGCGGATCGCCGCACGGCGCGGTCGCGGCTCGCTGACGCTCGCCGGCACAGACACTTTTGTCAGTGCGTCGTAGCTTCTACCTTCGCGCAATCACCGCGATCGACACATCATCCTCCGGCGCCCGGCCGCCCGTGAACAGATTCCATTCGCCGACCAGCGTTTCGACGAGGGTGGCGGCCGAGGCGGCGTTGTTCCAGCCGACGATGGCGTCGACGAAGGAGTCGCCGAATTCTCTTTCGTTGGCGTTGCGGGCCTCGGTCAGGCCGTCCGAGTGGAAGAGCAAACGCTCGCCGGGGGCGAGTGAGCCGGAAAGCTCCTCCCACTTCATTCCCGTCTTCACGCCGAGGGGATAGGAGCCGGTGCCGATGCGGTCGACGACCTTTCCGGAGGCAATCTTCACGATCTGCGGATGGCCGGCGACGGTGGCGATGAAGGTGCCGTCGCGGTCGAAGAGAACGTAGCAACAGGAGAAGAACGATCTGGGGCCGCCAGTCCGGCAAAGGATGCGGTTGAGCGAGCCGATGATCGGCGCCGGCGACGGATCGACGTCGAGCTGTGTCCGCCAGGCGGCGTGCGCCACGGCCATCACCAATCCGGCCGCCATCCCATGCCCGGAGGCGTCGCCGAACAGGACGGCCAGCCGGCCGTCGGGCAGAGGGACAAAGTCGTAGATATCGCCACCAACGGTGTTGGCGATGCGGTTGTACGCCGCGATCTCGTACGCGTCCGTCTGCGGCGGCGACTTCGGAATCAGGTCGGCCTGCAGGTCACGCGCGAGCTCCAGCTCATCGCGGAACTTGATCTTGTCGATCAGCTCCATCGCCAGCAGAACGACGATGATCATGAACGACGCGGTCATTTCAACAAGAGGCCACGCGCTGAAATGGCGGTGATAGCTCATGGCGTCGAGCAGAGAGAAGAAAAACCAGACGAATCCGACCAGAAAGAAGACGCGACGATGCGGCGCCAGGCGTTTCGCCAGCCCCAGAAGGATCGCGCTGCGCGTCCTGAGGAATCGCCGTAACCGTCTCGGATCACTGTCGATCTTCGACTGGAAGTCGGCGATCAGCATCTTGCGCGTCTCGGGCCACTCGAGCGCGTAGAGGTTCGTGACGTCCTTCGTCTTCAGCGACGAAAACGTATCCTTCCCCAGGTTGACCCAGTCGTGCAGCTCTGCCACTACCCGATTGTACGTAGAAGTAGCGGTGGGGTTCGGCGGCTGTAAACTGCGCCGATGCTCCGATGGGTGCGGTGCCTCCTCCCAGCGCTCCTCGTGACCCTTCCTCTTGCCGCGGAGGAGCTGCCATTCCGCCATTTCACGCCGAGCGATCAGGTCAATCCTCTTTCCTCGGCCAGCGTCCAGAAGGTCACGCAGGATCACTTGGGTTACATCTGGTTCGCCTTTTACTCGTCCGGCCTGACGCGCTACGACGGCCACGCCATGGAGAAGTACGGAACGGATGACGGACTCCGCGATCTAACGATCCGCGAGGTTGATGAAGATGGCACGCATCACCTCTGGGTGGGCTCGGAATCGGGACTGGTTGTTTCCGAAAAACCTCTCGACGCCTACGAACCGGGCAAGCGCGTGAGATTCCTGAGCGCTGTCGGTGCCGAGCGGCTGCCGCAGATGCGTGTCCGGCGCAACTGTCTGGTCAGGGGCATCGACGGCTGGATCTGGGCCGGCGTTCAGGACCGGCTCGTGCGCTATCGCTTTCGCGGCGACACGATCGAGCGCGGCACGATCGACTCCGTACCGATGACAGCGGGCATCGCCGGCATGCTGGCTCGGCGTGACGGAACCGTGTTGGTAGGGCTCAACAACGGATCGGTGCTCCAGTTCGACCGCGAAGGGACCTTTCGAGGACCGCTGCCAGGCCTGCCGCCGTGTGTCTCCGGGGCTCTGACCGAAGCGCGCGACGGCGCGCTGTGGGGCGGATGCACGAACGGCATCGTCTGGCGGGGACAGGGCGAACGCTACGACATCGTCAATCACGATCTCAGTGAGCGGATCGTGTCGATTCTCGAGACGTCGCGCGGCGAACTGTGGATCGCCAGCCTTGGTTCCGGAGTGGTGCGGATCGACGGCCGGAACTTCGCCGATCGCGTCGTCGTGAACAGGACGAGCAATCTCCTCGGCGATACACTTTGGTCGCTCTTCGAAGACCGCGAAGGGAACATCTGGTTCGCGCAGAACGGCGGCGTATCGAGGCTGCGCAGGGATTACCGCGCCTTCGAGGCGCTGACCGGCCACTCCCATTCCGGCGAGCAGCCGGCGCTTCCCGACCCCAGTGCATTCTGCATACTTGCGCGCGAGGCCGCCGCTCGCGGACCGTGGGCAAATCAGATGTTCATCGGTACCGGCGGCGGCCTGGCGATGTTCGCTCCCGACAGAACCAGAACGCTCCTGCGTGTCAGCGAGGGATTGCTCAGCAACTCGGTCTATTCGCTCGCTCGCGACGCCGAGGGACGCATCTGGATCGGTACCGTCGGCGGGGTGAACTGCCTTTCGACGATTGCCGATGCACCGCCGATGATGGCGGCGTCAACGCGAAAGATCATCACGCTCGCAGGCGTACAGGCCATCAACACTTCGTATCCGGTCGACACGACCTATCTCGTACAGCCGTTCACGATCCATGGCGCGGAAACGATCTGGCTGGCCGGCATTCACGGCCTGAACAGTCTCGCCCACGGACACTGGTTCATGTTCGGCACGCGCGCCGGACTTCCACCGGCTGGAGCCAGCGCGGTGGCGATCGACGACGACGGTTACGTGTGGGCCGGCACACCGGACAGCGGCCTGCTTCGTAGTCTCGCGCCGTTTGATCCGGCAGCCACGCCTCCGCTTGACGAGAGGAAATTCTTCGCGCCCGCGTGGTCGCATGCCACCGGTGCGCGCACCGACTCCGTACGCACGCTGTTGTGGGCCGGCGGGAAGCTCTGGAGCGGCACGGCCCATGGTCTGGCAATTTTCGATACCAAGCCACTTCATACCGTGGCCACTCTCCCCGACGCCGCTCTCGGTGGCAGCATGGTCGCCGGACTTCTCCCCTCGCCGAACGGCCAGTCGGTATGGGTCAGCCAGAATGCGGGACTGGCCGAGGTCGACCTGCGCGACTTCCACGTCCGCGCGCGCATTTCGAAAGCGGATGGTCTGATCGACGACGAGGCGTGGGCGTATGACCCGCTCGCCGTTGGCGATGACGGCCGCGTTTACCTCGCTACGCCCAGCGGCGTATCGATCTTCAACCCGGCATTGCGCGAGCCGAACACGGAGCCACCCATCGTCCGATTTCGGGAGGCCACGTTTCACGAAGACCGCAGCGGCAACAACGAGATCTCGATCGCGTACGCGGCGCTGACCTTCAGCGACGAATCGCACGTCGTCTACCGAACGTTCCTCTTCGGCTACGACAACGGCTGGTCGGCGGAACGGCCCGACGCCAAAATCCGGTACACCAACCTGCCGGCCTACCTCTTCCCAAAGTCGTATCGCTTCGGCGTCATGGCCCGGAACCGCGATTGCGATGTGTGGTCGTTGCCGCAGCTCTACGAGTTCGCCGTCCTTCCTCCATGGTGGCTGCGCTGGTGGGCGTTGATCGCCTACATCGCGCTCATCGTCGCCATGGCCAGCCTGGCCAACCGTCTTCGTGTGCGGCGTCTCGAGCGCCGGAATCGCGAGCTCCAGGCGATCGTCTCCGCGCGAACCCACGAGCTGGAAGCCCTCGACAAGATGGTCGAGGTCATCAACCGCGAGCTGGTACTCGACAATGTGTTCCGCAGCCTTCTCGATCAGGGGATGAAGCTCTTCCCACAGGCGGAAGCAGCAGCCTTCCTGCAGTTCGATCACGAACGGCACCGTACAGAGGTTGTGGCCGAGCTCGGTTACGACGCGGAGTCGTTCAGCGACGTCCGCCTGACTCCGGAGGAAGCCACAAGGCGCTATTCGGAACGGGCAGAGCTGCTCGAAGAAGGGGTGTATCTCATCAAGGGAGATGTATTTCACGAGCTCGCGGGGAGCGAGCAGACCAAGCACTTCCGCGTTCCCAAGTCGATGCTGGCCATGGAGGTCTCGCTCGGCGGCCGCATCGAAGGGTTTTTGATCTTCGACAATTTCGCCGATCCCGACGCCTTCAGCCGCGGCGACCTTCGCAAGCTGGCCCGCGTGCGCGAGCATGCCATTTCGGCAATCTCCAAGGCGCGCATCCTTCGCGAGCTGCAGCTAAAGAACCGCGAAGCGGAAGAAGCGAATCAGGCCAAGAGCCGCTTCCTTGCCAACATGAGCCACGAATTGCGGACGCCGATGAACGCCATCATCGGTTTCTCCGAGATTCTCATCGAGCGGCTCGAGTCGCAGATCGACGCGAAGTCGATCAATTTCATTCGCTCCATTCTGAGCTCCGGCAAGCACCTGCTGGAGATCATCAACGACATCCTCGATCTCTCGAAAGTCGAAGCGGGCAAGATGGAGCTGCTGCCGGAAACGTTCCCGGTCAAGAGCGCAATCGAAAGCGTCTGCCAGGTGATGCGCGGCATGTCCACGCGGAAGGCGATCACGTTCGCCGTGGAGATCGCCCCGGGCGTTACCGCGATCGAGACCGACCAGGCCAAGTTCAAGCAGATCCTCTACAACCTGCTGTCGAATGCGGTGAAGTTCTCGCCGAGCGATTCGATCGTCACCATCCGTGCGCACCGGCTCGAGGCGACCGACGACCGGCCGGAGTCGGTCAGCATCGACGTCATCGACCGCGGAATCGGCATCGCACAGGAGAATCTGACGCTGATCTTCGAAGAGTTCCGCCAGGTCGACAGCACGCTGAACCGGCAATACGGCGGTACCGGGCTGGGACTCTCTCTCGTTCGGAAGTTCGTCGAGT
>DATMNC010000089.1:0-61906 GCA_035569395.1 Thermoanaerobaculia bacterium
CTGCTGTATCGCGACGAGTAAGCGGCCTGGGTGAACGGCTACAATACGCCGCCGCCGACGCGCGGCATCTCTCATGACGCATCGTTCCATCGGCATTCTTGGCGGCGGCGTTTCCGGCGTTGCACTGGCCTCCTTCCTCGGCGATGACGTCGAAGTCGTGGAGCGCCGTGACCGGATCGGCGGTCTCTGCGGCACGATCATCGAGGATGGCTTCACCTTCGACGCCGCCGGCCCGCACATCATGTTCAGCAAGAACAAAGAGGTGCTGAACATGATGGTGACCTCGCTGGGCCACAACGTTCACCAGCGGCGGCGCGAGAACAAGATCTGGTTCAAAGGCCGCCTGGTCAAGTACCCCTTCGAAAACGACCTGGCCGCGCTCCCGCCGCAGGATAACTTCGACTGCATCTACGGCTACATCGTCAATCCGCACGCGGACGACGTGCCTTCGAATCTGGCCGAGTGGTCGTACAAAACCTTCGGCGCCGGCATCTCGGAGAAGTATTTCATCCCATACAACGAGAAGATCTGGAACTATCCGGCCACGAAGCTCGGACTCGAGTTCGTGGAGCGGATCCCGAAGCCGCCGATGGAGGATGTGCTCAAGTCGTCGATCGGAATTTCGACCGAGGGCTATCTGCATCAGCTTCACTTCTACTACCCGATCGACGGCGGCTACGAGTCGCTCGTGCACGCGTTCGCATCAAAGGTCCGCGGCGATATCCGGACCGACTGGCGCGTCGCTTCCGTCTGGCGCGACGGTAAGCGCTGGCGGGTGACTTCATCTGACGGCCAAGAGCGCACGTACGACACGATCGTCTCCACGCTGCCAATCCACGAATTGCTGAAGGTCTGGCACGACGCGCCGGATGAGGTGCATCGGCTGGCGGCCACCCTTCGCTACAACTCGCTGATCAACGTCCTGATCGGCTGCAACGAGGACCGCGGCTACCCTTACACTGCGCTCTACGTCCCCGACCCGGCGCTCCTGTTTCACCGCCTCTCGTTCCCGAAAGCCTTCAGCGACCATTGCGTGCCGGCCGGCTCGTCGTCGGTGATGGCCGAGATCACCACGAACGAAGGAGGCGACGGCGTCTGGGAGATGAAGGATGAGGAGATCATCGACCGCACCATCCGGGAGCTGGAGATCACCGGCCTGGTCGATCCCAAAACCATCGTCTACCGCAAAGCCGTCCGCTTTCTCTACGGCTACCCGGTCTACGACCTCGACTACCGCGCCAACGTGACCGCCATGCGCAACGCCGTCGCCGCCACCGGGCTTCACCTGCTCGGCCGGTTTGCGCAGTTCGACTACATCAACAGTGACGTGTGTATCGAGAGGGCGGTTGCACTTTCGAAGCTCCTGGCTGTTACCTCTTAGCTCTTAGCTGTTAGCCTCCCGGATAGCTAAGAGCTGAGAGCTAAGAGCTGAGAGCTAAGAGCTTCATTCATGTACGACTCGACAACCTACCAATACTTCGAAGACGTCAACTGGGGCCTTCTCCGGCTCTGGGGCGAGCGAGCGAACCTCGACGTACTCGATGTCGGTTGCGGTCTCGCGATCACGTCAAGACACATCGCCGCGCATGGCAACCGGGTTACCGGCATCGAATCGAGCGCGGAAGCTGTGGCAGTCGCACGCATGCGTGTAGCCGAAGTGATCCAGTTCGATCTCCAAAATCTCGATGACGTGAAGGGGACACTCGGCGACCGCCGCTTCGACGTGATCATCTTCGCAGACGTCCTCGAACATCTGGCCTGGCCGATCGGCATTCTGCGCGGCTATCTCGACTTGCTGAAGGACGGCGGCAGTGTGATCGTGTCGCTTCCGAACGTCGGTCTCTGGTCGGTGCGGCTCAATCTGCTGCTGGGCCGTTTCCGTTACGAGGAGACGGGCGTGCTCGATCGCACACACCTCCGTTTCTTCACGCGCCGCAGCGCGCGGGAGATGATCGAGGAGGCTGGACTGAAAGTCGTCCGGCGCACGTACAATCCCGGACTGGTGCGGCCGTTCGTCCCGCTGGCGAAGAAGGTGCTCGGCAATGGCGACTCGCGTGATCCGTCGGCACTGCTGGAATCCCGGCCGTACAAGCTGTATCTGAATACGATCTACCCGATCGAGCGCGCAATCGCCGCGGCATGGCCGGGTGCGCTGGCGTTCCAGATGATCTTTGAAGCGAGGAAGGCAGTGGATTAGTGATTCGTGGATCAGGAACGCTTCTCTAATCTACTAGTCCACTGATCCACTGATCCACTGATCCACGAACCGCGAATCCACAAACAAACATGAAACTCACCATCTCCATGATCACGCTCAACGAGGAGCGGGCCGTCGCCAAGGTCGTGCGCGACATCCGCGGCGTTGCGCCCGAGGCGGAGATCTTTCTCGTCGACTCCAGCAAAGACCGCACCGCCGAGATCGCCACGGAGCTCGGTTGCCGCGTCTTCAAACAGTTCCCGCCGAAAGGATATGGCCCGGCCATGGATCGCGCCGTGCGCGATGCCGCCGGCGACATCGTCATCACACTCGATTGCGACGACACCTATCCGGTCGAAACGATTCCTATGCTGGTCTCGCTGATCGATGAGGGTTACGACCTCGTCAACGCAACGCGCCTGGCCAGGCGGCCGAAGGCGATGCCGTACGCGAACTACCTCGCCAATCGCATCTTCGCCTGGACCGCGCGGCTCCTTCACGGCATCCGTACCACCGACGTTCACAGCGGCATGCGCGCCTACCGCAAGTCGATGATCGACAACGTGACCTGGGACCCGCGGGGGCCGGCCCTTCCGGTCGACATGCTGGTCATCCCCTACCGGATGGGCTACCGCGTCGCCGAGATACCGATCGAGTACCGCGACCGGATCGGAGCCTCGACACTGCAACGGTGGAATTCGACGGTATGGACGTTCAAGCGGCTCTGGCGGTCGCGGAGCGTGAGGCGGCGGGGCTAAAACCAATGTTGAATGTTGAATGTTCAATGTTGAATGTTGAATGATCGGGGGAGCCGCCGTGACTCCTTCATTCAACATTGAACATTCAACACGCAACATTCAACATTCCGCCTTTCCAACCGTCGCCATCCTCGCCGGCGGCTTCGGCACCCGCCTCGGCGATCTGACGCGTGGCCTGCCGAAGCCGATGATTCCGATCGGCGGCCGGCCGTATCTCGAGCGGGTGATCGAATCGTTCGCACGATGCAACCTGCGCGACATCGTCCTGCTCACCGGCTATCGCGCCGAAGTCATCGAAGAGCATTTCGGCGACGGGGACCGGTTCGGAGCCCGCATCGCCTACAGCCGCGAGAACGAACCGCTCGGCACCGGAGGCGCCATCCGCGAGGCGCGCGCGTTACTCGGCGAACGTTTCGTGATGACCTACGGCGACGTGCTCCGCTACTTCGATTACGATCGCTTCGTGTCTCAGCACGACAAGCCGACGCTCGCCGTCTACCCGCGCCGCGAGACCGGCAATGCCGACGTTTCCGGCAATCGCATCATCCGCTTCGACAAGCACGCGCCGGAGCTGCCGTACATCGACGCCGGCTTTTCGCTGATGCCTTCCAGCGTCATCGACCGTTTGCCATCGGCCGGCGCCTGTTCGTTCGAAGAGATGATCTTCCCGCGACTGGCAGCCGAGGGACGGCTGGCCTGCGAGATCGTCGGGCTCGACTTCTTCGACATCGGCACGCCCGAGGAGCTGGCGCGGACGGTGAGGAGATTAGTGGACTAATCTACTCCCCACATGAGAATCGTCGTCACCGGCGCGGCAGGCTTTATCGCAACGAATCTTCTCGAGCGTCTTCTCGCCGAGGGGCACGAGGTCCACGGCATCGACAACTTCTTCCTCGGCAAGCGCGAATATGTTGCGCGATCGCTGGAGAAGCCCGGCTTCACCTTCCACGAGTTCGACCTTCTCGACCGCGACCGCCTCGTGGCGCTCTTCCAGCGCCTGCGGCCGGAACTGGTGTGGCATCTCGCCGCCAACAGCGACATCAGCTACGGCACGAGCTATACCGACTTCGATCTCAAGGGCGGCACCCTGGTGACCTACAACCTGCTCGAAGCCATGCGCGTGTCGAGCACGAAGAAGCTGATCTTCTCCAGCAGCGGCGCGATCTACGGCGAACCAACGATCCTGCCGACGCCGGAGAACTACGGCCCGCTCTTTCCGATCTCGTTCTACGCGGCGAGCAAGATCGCCTGCGAGACGCTGATCACGGCGTTCGCCGCGTCGTATCAGATGAAGTGCTGGATCTTCCGCTTCGGCAACATCGTTGGCGGCTATCCGACGCACGGCGTGATCCACGATTTCGTCCTGAAGTTGCAGCGCGACCAGACCCGTCTCGAGATCCTCGGCGACGGCACGCAGTCGAAGCCGTACGTGCACGTCGAAGACTGCCTCGATGGAATGATGTTCGGCCACGCCACCGCAACCGATCTCGTCAACTGCTACAACCTCGCCGTTTCCGACTGGACCTCGGTCAATCAGATCGCCGAGTGGACGATCGAAGCGATGGGCCTCGATCCGGCGAAGGTCGGCGTATCGCGCACCGGTGGCTCCCGCGGCTGGCCCGGCGACGTCCCCAAAGTCCGCCTCGACACATCGCGCATGACCGCCCTCGGCTGGACTCCGAAGATGGGAAGTGATGAGGCGGTGCGTACAGCGATACGGGAGACGGTAAAGCAGTTCGTACAGTAAGGGTCGCGCAGTCTCGCGGTTACGCGGTCTCGCGGTGTCTTTGCTCTCGGTCACGGCTCTTGCCGCTCAACACTGCGAGACCGCGCAACCCCCCGCAACCCCGTTTAACTACCGCATCGCCTGCTCGATGAACCCGTCGAAGTTTCGCTCGTCTGCCGGCAGGTGCAACGCCTTCGACAGGATGTCGTTGGCCTGTTTCGCATCGATTGCCCTCGCCATGCGCAGCTCGGCGATCCCTTCCGGCTTCTTGCTCGCCTGAAGCAACCCAAGGCCGAGGTAGATGTGGGCCTCGACCGACTTCGGGAGAATGTCGACAGCGCCGCGAAACTCCGCCACCGCCTGATCGAAGCGGCCCTGCTGCGAAAGGAACGTCCCGCTGGTGAGGTGCGCGTCGTAGCGAAGTTGCATCGACGTCGGCGATGACTGCGGAAGCATCTGCATCGCAATGCCGATGTTGTTTTTGGCGTGCGCCGCGTTCGGATCGATCTCCAGCGCCTTGCCAAAGCTGGTGATGGCCTCGCGAATCAGCGCATCGCGCGCGGGCGATTGCGGCATCGGACGCGCCTTCATCAGCGTGGCCGTACCGATACCGACGTACGCCTGCGAATACCAGTCGGGCGTCGTCGCGTCTGGGATCTGCAGCAGCGGCTGCGTCAAATCGATGGCGCGACGCAGATGGATGATGGCCGCATCGGGCTTCGTCGACTGCAGCGTCTGGCCGAGCTGATACTCGGCGATCGAATTGTCGCGCGTGACCGCCAGCGTGTGCGTGAAGAGCGTCTCCGAGTCTTTCCAGAAACCAACCTGATGCATCGCCACCGCGGCGTATCCCGCGACGGCGATGCCGGCGATCGCGGCAAGCACCGCATCCGGAATCCGCAGACGCTTCGCCAGTGCGATCGCGCCGAAGGTGATGGCAATGAATAGGCCGACGTATGAAAAGTACGTGTAGCGATCGGCCATCGACTGGTCGCCGATGGCGACGATGCCGACGACCGGAACGAGCGTGCCGAGGAACCAGAGCCAACCGATGAGCAGATACGGCGCACGCCGGCGCACGGACACGACCACGATCGTGATCGCCGCCAGCAGGGTGAACGGGATGATGGCGGCGCTGAAGCCGGCACGCGTCAGCGGGTACGGCAAGGCCATATCGACCGGGACGAACAGCTTGCCGAGGTAACCGGAACAAGCAATCAGCGCATTCGCGACGCGGTCGCCGATCGGAAGTGACGCCGTCGAATGGACGGCCTTGAGATTGCTCTGGCCGATGATCGCGGCGGCGCCTCCGGCGATGGCGAGCAGGATTAGCGGCCACTTCTCGGCGGCGCGCTGGCGAAGGTCATCGAACGTGCGCAGGCGCTCCAGCGGCCAGACGTCGAGCAGCAGAAAGACGAACGGCAGCGTGATGTACATCTGCTTCGCCATCAGCGATAGGGCCAGTGCGATGGAGACGCCGAGCATCCGCCGCGGCGCACGCGCGTAGAGCCAGAGCGCGAGTATGGAAAAGAGCGTGGAGAGGATGTCCTTCCGTTCCGAGGCCCAGGCGACCGATTCGACGTGCATCGGATGAATGGCGAAGAGCGCCGCCACGAACGCCGACGGCCACACCGCGCGCGTCAGTCGCCGCATCGCCAGAAAAAGGAGGATGGTGCTGATGACATGCAGCAGGAGTCCGGTCAGGAGATGCATCCCGGCGCGCTGCCCCCAGACCGCGGCGTCGAGCATGTGCGACAGCCACGTCAGCGGATACCACCCGATCTCGGCGGAGGTCAGTGCCCAGCCGATGTCGCCGTGCAGGACGTGCTGGTTCTCGTAGATGAATTGCCCGTCGTCGAAATTGAGAAAGGCGTGCGAGGCGAGCTGGCGGAAGACGGCGATGGTGATGGCGATCAGGGAGGCGACGATCGTCCACTCGCGCCAGCTCCATTCGCCCGGGGCGGGCGACGCGGCCTCGACCGCGCTCTCAACACGCGGCTCGACGGCGGTCCGGATCTGTTTTTCGCGTGCTTTGCGGCCCATCGTTCTTTCGTGGCGGGATGGTAGGCCCTAGCGGACTCGAACCGCTGACCTCTACCGTGTCAAGGTAGCGCTCTAACCAACTGAGCTAAGGGCCTGAAAAGACCGACGGTGAATTTGCCTCCGAACGAACAGAGGGCTGGTTGGATGCTATTCCATTTCCGGAGTTCGACCAAGAGCAGAGGTCAAAGGATGAAATCTGAAGGATGGATGCGTAGGTTGCGCGGTCTCGCGGTTACGCGGTCTCGCGGTTTCTTTGCCTTCGGTCGCTGCTCTTGCTGCTCAACACCGCGAGACCGCGCAACCCCGAGACCGCGAGACCTTTTGATTCGTCCTTCATCTCTTGGTCTCCCCCCTCACCTCCGCCCTGCGCAACTCCGCCGAGCCCGACCGACTGGCGGGGATCCGTGCGCCGCTGGCGAGAACGATCGTCAGCCGACCTCCTTCGCGCGGCTCGAGGGCCTGAATGAATGTGCGGTTGATGACGTGCGAGCGATGCACGCGCAGGAAACGGGCGTGATCGAGGCGGTCGTAGAGATCGTGCAGGCGGGCGTTCAACAGGTGGCGGCGGTTGTCGATGCAGAGGGCGACATAGTCGTCGCACGCTTCGAGGTGCTCGACCTGATCGAGCGGGATGGCGATCATCCGGCCGCGTTCCTTGACGAACAACCGCGTCAGCGGCTTCGACACCGGCAGCACGCTGCTGGCCCGCGCCACCATCGGCGGGATGCCGTGCTCCATGGCCATGCGTGCGCGCGCGAGCACGGCCCGCACCCGCTCGCGCCCGAACGGTTTGAGCAGGTAATCGAGCGCCCCGATCTCGAAGGCGGTGACGGCGTAGCGGTCGTAGGCGGTGGTGAAGATGATGTACGGCCGATGCGTGATCTGCTCGGCGACGGCGATCCCCGAGGCGCCCGGCATCTTGATGTCGAGAAAGAGAAGGTCAGGGCGGAACGTGTCGACGGCGCGAATGGTGGCCAGCCCGTCGCCGGCCTCGTTCACGTCGCCGATCCAGTCGACAGTGCTCAGGAAATCGCGCAACATGCGCCGCGCCAGCGGCTCATCGTCGGCGATGACGACACGGGCTTTATTCGTCATCCGCATCCTCGGCCGTACGCGGAACCGTGAACGACACCTCGAACCCTTGGGGGCCGTTGTCGATCGTCAACTGCGCTGCCTCTCCGTAGATCGCATTCAGGCGCTCCCGCAGCGCGGGCAACCCGAAGTGCGTTCCGTCCTGCGCCGGCGTCAGACCGTTGCCGCCGTCGTCGCGCACGCGGACGTGCAGTTGCGCATCGCTCACCCGCGCCGTGATCTCGATCCTGCCACCCTCGGGACGCGTGGCGATGGAGTGGCGGACCGCGTTTTCCACGAGCGTCTGCAACGCGAACGACGGGGCGCTGCACGCGTCACACGCCTCATCGATGGCGATGGCGACGGTCAGCCGGTCGCCGTAGCGCGTCTGTTCGAATTCGAGATAGCGCCGCGTGAACGCCCACTCCTCGGCGAACGGAACCGTTCCGCCGTTCGTCTCCAGCAGTGAGTAGCGGAGCATGTCGCCCAGCTTCTCGATGGCGCTCTCCGCCTGGCCGGGATCGTGCCGCACCAGTGCGGCCACGGTGTGCAGCGCGTTGAAGAGGAAGTGCGGATGCAGCCTGCTTCGCAGCGCGTCGAGCCGCGCCGCGTTCAGCATCGCCTCGGCCTGCAACGCCCGCCGCTCGTTCTCATGCGCGCGTCTCTGCGTCTGGATCGCGTACGACACGCCGGCAATGCCACCGTACAGCCAGAATCCCATGAGGAGTTGCCAGCCGATGACGCCGTTGGCCAGCAGCGTCCGCCAGATCGGCTTGCCGCTGATCAGCGTATCGATCGTCGTCACGCCCCCGACCCACACCAGCGCATACAGCAACGCGGCAACGATGTGTTTGCCGTAGAACCCGGCGCGCAGCCGCTGTGGCCACGGCAGCCGCGCACAGAACCGCCAGACAACGAGGCCGAGGAGCGCGGCGCTGCCGATCGTCAACAGGGCCAGCGGCAGCGCCTGGAAAAACGTCATCCGGCCGTAGACCACCGCCAGCACGACCCAGAAGACGAGCATCGGAAGCCAAGCCGCGACGACCGCGGCTACTTTCATCGCTCTCCGTTGCATGGCGCGACCAGCTTAAACGCGATCGGGGCGGACGCAACCCGGTTCGCCGATCCCAGCTGCCGAATCGCCGAATCGTCGTTGCCCCAGCGACGGCATCGCCGTAGGTTGCCACCGGAGGCGAAGATCATGTCCACAAGAACCCTGATTGCGTTTCTGCTCATTTTTTTTGCTACTTCCGTCGTTTCCGCGAAACCGTCCACGAAGAACCAGCTCATTGCGGCAAAGGCCGCCGTCATGGACGCCGACTATCGCGGCGACCTGGCCCGGCTGGCGTCGCTGCGAGAGGAGATCAAGCCGCTGAGCGACGATCCCTCCCTCGGATACCTGGCCGACTACTGGACCGGCTACGCCAGCTGGCGTCTGGCGGCCAACGGCTCAAACGAGCAGATGACGCAAGACGATCTGAAAGCGCATCTCGATCGCGCTGCCGCCGATTTCGAGTCGTCCTTGCGCAAGAGGGAGGATTTCGCCGATGCGTACGCCGCGGCCTCCTCTGTGCATGGCTGGATTGCGTTTCTCCACCGCGACGACCAGGCCATCATGAACGCGCACATCGAGACTTCGAAACGATTCCTGACAAAGGCGGAATCGCTGGAGCCTGACAACCCGCGCGTGCTGTGGGTCCGAGGCGGCGTTTTCCTCTTCGCACCGCCGGCCTATGGCGGAAGTCCCGAGCGCGCCATTGAGACCTATCGCAAACAGATCGACGCCAGCGGACCGCTCATGCCGAGCTCTCCCCTCCCCGACTGGGGTAAACCCGAGGCCCTGATGTCGCTGGCATACGCACTGATGATCAAAAGCTCACCCGACCTCGACGCCGCCACCGACAACGCGCGCGCCGCGCTGAAACTGCAGCCGCAGTGGCATTACGCACGAGACATCCTGATGCCGCAGATCGAGGCAAAGCGGAAGCAGATGACCGAGGGGAAGTAGCCTTCCCCTTCGCGTCTTCGCGTCTTCGCGTCTTCGCGTGAGATTCGTTCACGCGAAGCCGCTAAGTCCGCGAAGAGCATTCACGACACGTCCTCCCCATGCCCTGGCAGAAACCGATCGCGATCGTACGGCGGTTTCTCTTTCGGTGGCAGCGGATCGCCGAAGTCCCGATGCCACTGCTCGCGGTACTCATCGTCCGCGTAGTAGCGAAGATAGATCTCGTTGTCCTCCTCGCTGCAGCTACCGATCGGACTGATGTACCAGTGGCCACTTGCCGGCGACAGCATTATTTCAACGAGCAACACTTGCGAAGGCTGAAAAGCCTTCCTGCAGAGCCGGCGATGGGCCTCTCGAAGGCCGAAAAGACTCTGCCCGACCGGATGAATTGCTCCTGAGAGCGAGCGATTATCTGGCCGTCAGATTTTAGGATCTAGATCAGCGGATCTTAACATCTAGCGATTAGATCATCATGGTCTATACATCAAAATCATGTGATCTTGATGTCAGATCATCGTTATTTAACTGTCAGATCATTATATCTATCTCTACGATCATTCAAATCTGATAGTCAGATCTCGTGATCTGCGTCGGTTGAAGTTGGTATCTGGCAGTCAGAGATTGATCTGTTCGAAGCTACTGACAGCTGTGCCGTGATCCCTGTTCAATATCTCCCCTTCGGCGTTCGCCGAGTCAGGAGGATCCATGAGTCAAGTACTGCTCACCAGTGTGGCAGGCCCCTCGGTGTTTGGGGGAGAGAGACGCTTCATCACGCGCGAAGCGAGCCGCCTTCAGCGAACGGAAGCCGGCGACGACCTGCTGCTGCTTGCCGAGTGACGGGGCCGAAACACCTGCAAGTGATCGGACCGCTCATCGTGCTCGAATGATGGACTTGGAGCGCAGAGCGAACGGGACGAGAGCGATCGCCGGAGCGAGCAGAAGCTCCACGGAAGAACAAAGAGAAATCTCACGCGCGCCGGCGAGCGATGCAATCTCGTCGGAGCGAACGATGAAAATTCTCCGCGGCTGCTCGAGAGCCAAGCCGGCCGGATCTGGTTCATATCCGGCGGCCACGAGCGCCTCTGCGTTCTGTGCACTGAGGATCCAGGCGCGCCTGCTCAAGGCAAAGAGACGCTCCAGGGCAAACCAGGAACCTGCAGCGTGGCTGCGCTGTCGAATCTCCCATCGCTGGATGGACGCTCGTGCCCGGAGCGCCCGGACACGTTCGTGCAACCTCGCTGTCGATGCGCTCACGAAATCCCCTCCAAACGCTCGACCAGGGTAGCTATCTCTTCGAGGATCGCTGCATCGCGGTAGATGCCGCCCCGAGATGGCGTATGCGCCGACGGCGATCACGATCTTCTGGTCGGGCATGGCGTCGTTGGTCTTGCGCACCGCCAGGCGCATATTCTCGGTAACCGGTCCCATGACGATCATCCCGTCCGCATGCCGCGGAGAGGCGACGTACTGGATGCCGAAGCGGCCGATGTCCCAGCCGATTGTGCCGAGGACGTTAACGTCCGGTATCTGCCACGGGAGCAAGAGACCGGCCGTGGCCCCTGTGAGACAGCGCCGAGGCGATCCGCACGATTCCCTCGGGAGAGGCACGCCGGCGACCGGCTTCACGGAAGGTTGCGTCCTTCAGGCCGTAGGCGAGTTTGGCGAGCATCGCCAGATGCATGTGGATCGTCGGGCAAATGAGGAGGAAGAGCGTGTCGATGGCCCGCCCGTCCGAAGCATGGAGATCGAGCGGATTGGTGAGAAAGGAGAGGGCGATCACCGCACCCGTCGGGGCGAGGATGATCGGCGTCCGCACGTGCGGAATGGCGATGCCGTCGCCGACCGGCGTGACGCCGAGAGTGTCGCGCGCCAGAAGAATGTGCAGGAGCATGTCGCGGTCGGCGTCGTCCGGGAGCGGCAGCAGCTCGACGATCCCTTTGATGATCGTGGCCAGGTCGGATCCGCCGATCCGGTGGTGGACACCGCCGGCGCGCAGGGCATCGGCGAGCGACGGCGTTCCTCCGTCGCGGCTGAATGCGCGCGGAGAGACGCCCATGTTGTGCTCCGTGGCCCACTCGAGCAGGTCCGACCGGTTGATCCGGTACTGCCCACGGATCTTCTGCGCCGGCAGCGCCTCCTCTTCGATCCAGTCGTACACGCGCTCCTCGGCGCTCCCGAGAAGTGACGCCGCTTCACTGATCGTGAGCTTCACGCCACCTCCGTCTGTTTTGCCCGTGAAAGCAGCGTCTCGGCGTCACTGATCAAGCCAATGGCATCGTCCGGTGTCTGTGCGGCGTGGAGCCTCTTCAGGAGAGCGGTGTCAGAGAACAACTTGATCGCGCGCGAGAACGCCAGGAGTTGTCCCTGAACGGAACGCGCCAGGATCGCGGCAACGACCCGCGGACGATGGCCATGGGGATCGAAGAAGTCGAGCGGCTGGCGAAGGACCGCCAGCAGCACCCGCTTGCGGGAAAACCGGAAGGGGCGCGGATCGACCGGGTGAGGGAACGCCGCTCCTTCGAGGACCGCCGTCGAACAGATCTCCTCGCGATCGCGGATCGATCGGAAGAGCTGGTCCCGGTCGACGTGGGCGTCGATCGACGCCTCGCGCGTCAGGAAGGCAAGCAGATCATCGCGCGACGCGGACGCAACCGAGAGCCAGATGTTCTCCGGCGCCAGGAGCGGCGTGATGGCGATCTCAGACGTTGCGAACGCATCGAGCGCCCCGCGCTGCCCGTCGTACTCGACCCGGCGCACCTCTTCGGCCAGCCATGTGTCGATGTCCAGCTTCCGGAAACGCCACTGCGCCCCCACCCGCATGGCCGGCAACTCGTTCCGGTCCAGCATCCGGTAGACCGTCTTCTCGGACACCATGAGGTACTCCGCCAACTGACGGATCGTCAGAATGTCCCCTGCGGTTTGCGTCTCCGGCACCGGACGAGTCTAAGCACCGCACTCTCGGCTGTAAAGGACAACGATGGACACCCATGGACAACGCGCACCATTCATGCCCACGTCGTACGCTCGCGATCGCTTCTCAAACGGAGCGCTTGGCGTCTCGCCCCCGCGTCTGCGGCGAATGTCGGCCTCTCCACCCAGTAGAAAAACTTGACTCTCCCGCGATCCCGAGGGAGCCTCGGTACGTACGGAGGTAAAGCAAATGTCTGACGACCACGATCCGCTCGCGGAGATCGAACGGCTCGATGCATTCTTTGACGGTGATGAAGAAGGAGAACGTCCGATCGACGTCCTGCGCAACAACGGCGTCTCGATTCCGGACGAACGCGATCTCGATGACGCCACGCTGCATACGAAACTCTGGGATCTCATCAAAGCCATGGCCGCGGCCTGTGTGTACGTCGAATCGACGAACCACCTGAGCGACCGCGAGCTGTACCGCTTTCTCGTCGCCCACGGGCTTCGCGAGGAAACGCTTCTCCCCACGCCCGGATCCGGCGGCGGATGGCACATCAGCCCGATCGGCGAATGCAGTGACGAAGACAACGAGATCTACCTCCGCTACTACGCCGACGACGAAACGCGCGAGCGCTGGCACCGCGACTTCCGCAAAATCCTTCCGCCGAAGGAGGAGCCGCCGTTCGACCGCGATCGGTTGCTTCCGGTGCAGGACTTCACGGTTGATGAAGAGATTCAGTGAACGCCATGAATGATCCACAAGGCCACGTTGCCCGTTTTCAGAAACGCGAGATCCGCCGCACGATGCACGATGGCGAATGGTGGTTCGTCATCACCGACGTCATCGCCGCCCTGACGGATTCCGCCGACCCATCGGATTACTGGAAGAAGATGCGAAAGCGGGATCCGGATTTGAGCACGGCCCTCCAAGGGGGGGGACAATTTGTCCCCCCCCTTGCCTTCGAGTTCGCGACTGCCGGGGGGCCTCAAAAACTCCAATGCTGGAACACAGAGGGCGTCTTCCGCCTCATTCAATCGATCCCCAGCCCCCAGGCCGAACCCTTCAAGCGCTGGCTGGCCCGCGTAGGCAGGGAACGCATTGATGAGATCGAGAACCCGGAGCTGGCTATGGGCCGGATGCAGGAGCTCTACGAAAAAAAAGGCTATCCGAAGGAGTGGATCGACAAGCGACTCCGAGGTATCGCCGTTCGACAAGATCTCACGGACGAGTGGAAGAATCGTGGCGCCTCGACCAGCATGGAATTCGCCATCCTGACCAACGAGATCATGCAGGGGACCTTTGACCTCAAGGTCGACGAATACAAGCAGGTGAAGGCGCTGGAACGGGAGAACCTGCGCGACCACATGACTGACATCGAGCTGATCCTGACCATGTTGGCCGAGGCGACGACCACGACACTCCATCGGGGCAGGGAGTCACAAGGCATGGAGCCGCTCCGCAACGATGCCAAGGACGGCGGCGCGGTTGCCGGAAGGACGCGTAAGGACATCGAGCGCCAGACTGGCAAGCCGGTGGTTTCGGCCGCGAACTTCAAACGGCTTGATAGCAGACGGCCAAAGAGACTGAAAGCGTAAGAGGATTGACGATGGGCATGCCCGCCAGCGACGAATACCCTGAAGTGACGCTCCTGCTACGCCACTGGAGCAACGGCGGCAGCGCGTTACCGGCTGTGAAAAAGCTGGCCGAGTGCGGCTACTCGGACGACGCGGCGACCGTCGCGCGCCTGGCATTGCGAGCGCCGGATTGCGCCGATCGCGAAGAGCTGGACGCAGCAATCGCGAAGGCCGCGAACGTATCCGACGGCTGGGTGAGCGCGATCGAGGAGCTCGCGAAGCATCCGAGCGAAGAGCGCTGGGATGAGTTGATGCGCTTCGTTCCCATCGAAGCGCACTATCAGCGCCTCCGCTACACCATTGCCCTTCTCCTCTCCCTTCATTGCGATGGCAACATCCTCTTTCAGTGCGCCACGAAGCTCGGAATGACCTCGGATGCGTTCGATCTCGCCCAAAGCGGCACGGTCGACCCGGAAGTGATCGAAGCACGAGGTGACGGATCGCCGGCCCGCCCCGCCTGGTTAGGCCTCGCCGCCCTGGCCGCTTTCACGCGCAACGACCGATGGTCGACCCTCCGCTATCTCCGCGAAGCGAGCCAATCCGGAGAGAGCTCCGTTCTGGCATGGGCCAGCATCTCCGAAATCCGGTGCGAGGCCGACGACGAGCTCAACGAAGAGTTGGACCGCGTCGGGGTTCCGCGGGTGTAGAGCGCCTGCGCTATCCTTCATTCCGCATGGCCCCCGCATTTACCGCGCGCCAGGGAGAGTACCTGACGTTCATTCACCGCTACACGGAGAAGTTCGGTGTAGCGCCTTCCTTTGAAGATGTCGGCAATCACTTCGGCACGACCCCGCCGAGCGTGAACAACATGATCAAGACCTTGTGCGCCCGCGGGCTGCTCTCAAAACTCCCCGGCGTGGCGAGGTCGATGCGTGTACTCGTCCCGGCGTCGCAACTGCCGGAGGGCGAGTTCGGCGCTGCGCGTGGGAAGTCGAACGCGCGCGCGAATACCGCCGTCCCCTCCGCGGCGGACGTAGCGGTTACAGCGGCCACGGCCGTGCTCGACGTGCTCATGCCGCACGTTGTTTACGACGGAGAGACGGCGAGACTGGTAGTGGAAGCCGCGCAAGCCGTCCACTCCTCGCTGACAGCAGCGGGCGCGAGCGACGAAGAAGCGCTGGAGGCCGCCCGCCGCGTAGGCGCCGAGGTCGCCCTCTGGATGCCGCGTGTGCGGGGTCGGCACGTTCGTCAGAAGCGCTGGATCCTGAGATAGCTCGCTCGTGGATGCTCTGCATGAACCTGCGGAATATCATGTGTGATGTATGCGAGGTCGCGGCTAACAATGATTCGCAAACAGATTTACATCGAGCCGCGTCACGAGCGCATGCTGAAACGGCGTGCCAGACAACGTAGCGTGACGGAAGCCGAGATCATTCGTGAGGCTCTGGACGGCGTCGAAACCGTCGCGGTTGTCCGCAGGGAGGTCGTTGAGGCTCCGCCCGGCAGGCTCTCGAGTTCATGCGTCTGCTCGGTGCCTCGCTTCGTAAAGCCCCCCGGAGTAGCACGTGGACGAGGGAGTCGCTCTACGGCGATCGGTTTGGTCGATGGATGAAGCCCTGATCGACACAAACACTCTCGTCTATGCGAAGGTGTTTAACGAGAGTGCGTGGTGGCTCTCGATCATCGATGTGCCGAGGTGAGCCCGTCCTCGCAAAGGGCTATACCGAAGTGTCCGAAAATATCGGACACTTGAGATGCCGAAACGAGATTCGGGGTTGGGGCGCCTTAGAGAAACCGCACCCCCGGAACCGGCACCTTCGACACCAATCTTGTACGATCTGGATATGAGTCAGCGAGCTGCCGCCCACCCGCGAAAATTGACGATTGCGCGCACAATTCACATTCCGGTTGCACTCCGCAAGAGAATCGCAGCGGATGCAGAGCGATGTGGCCGGAGCTTCGAGGGACAGGTGATTGCCTTGCTGCGCCGGCACTACGGAGAGGATGTCGATATCGCTCCGGGACCGGACGGGATTCTTGCCCTGGCAGTCGCCAGTCTGGCCGACGTTCCAGCATCGGAACGTGACCAGCTCACTAGAAAAGTCGGCGTGCGGGAACGATGAGTCGATGAATCGTAAGCCCGCGTAGACGAGGATGTTCGTGTCAACGGCGATCATGCAGTTCCTCTCGGCTGGGAAGCCGTCCCTTCGAGAAGAAACGCGCGATCCCTGCCTTCAGGGCGTTCGCCTGACCGTGGAGAAACAAAACCAACCTGGATCGCCGGGCGCCCGCGTCGCCGGCACTTACACATCGCCGCTCAGAAGGCGGTGCGGCCGTGTTGCATTTCACACTTCCGATACTTCGCCGTGGCATCACCGAGCTTCTCGCCGAGGATCTGCGCTCGTTCTTCCGCTGTGAGGCAGGCGGTGGTGCGATCGCGGAAGAACGGCGCGATGTCTTTCCACTGATGCGGAACTGTTTTCGGCAGAACGACGGGCCAGATCCTCACCGTACCGTCGACGCCGCAGGTAGCGAAGAGTTTGCCGTCCGCATCGAAAGTAACAAAACTGATCCGGCCGCGGTGACCGCGCAGCTCGGTCGGATTGGAGAAGTCTGCGAACGATCGCAATCGTCCGACGCCGTCCTGCGCGCCCGTCCCGACCATGTAGTTGGTGGCATCGACGCCTGTCGTTCCCTCCGGTGCACCGATTTCGATCACGCCCGAGTGCGTGCCTGCAATCGTCATAACGCGGATCGAGGTTTCTGACGAGCTGACGATGCGCAGCGATGGAATGGTCACAGCGACGTCCGTGGTGCTCTGCCGCGTGTCGTCGGATGCGATCTTCACGCCGCTCCGGGTGTCCCACAGGGCGATCCTCGGGCCATTCGCCACCACGGCCGCGCTGCCGTCTGACGTAATCGCACACCGGCGCGTCGGGCCGATGCGCGCGCGAACGTAGCTTGAGACCTTTCCTGACAGCGGATCGCGGATTGCCATGTGATTCTCGCCGACGTCGACCAGCCGGTCCCCTTTCGGCGCATAAAAGACCATGGCGGCGCTGGCGTCGGAAGTCGCTGATCGGAGAATGGTCGGAGGGGCGACGCCTCCGTCCGAAAGACTCCAACGTCGCAGAAAGCCGTTGCGCAGCCCGGCGATGATCACATTCTCTCGCGGAAAGGCGATGCTCTGCGATCCATCATCGAGCTGCCGCGGCTCACCAGATGCGGCGTCAGGGATTCCCTGGACAACACTCACGCGCTGCCCCGTTTCTGCATTCCAGACGACGATCGTGCGATCAGCCGTGACGGTCAGGATCTGACGGCTACTGGGACTGAACTCGGCGTCGATGACCGTGCCGCCGCCGGTCTTGATCAGCGTGCGGGGAACGACGCGCTGCGCCAACCGTTGAATCGTGTTCATCAGGTCGGGCGCGGCCGGATCGCTGTAGTTTCCAAGCTCGGCCAGAAGAAGCGCGGCTTCGAGGCTGTCGGTCGATGACGCCGCGGCGTCGACCATCCTTCGCACCGCGGCACGATTGGCATCTACGACCTCCTGTCTCTGGCGATACTGCTGGTACCAGATCCCCGCAACAATGAGTACTACGATCGCCGCTGCAGCGATTATTAGCTGCGTTCGTCGTTTTCGTGCAGAGCGCCGTGAAGCGTTGATGTAATCCTGTTCGACCGCGTTCAGATCCTCGACGTTCTTTGCGAACCGCGCGGAAGCCTCGATCCGCCACTCCGGCATCAGGAAAGTGCTACTCCGGTTGAAGCGCAACCAATCGTCGATCAGCGGGCGGAGGCGTTGGCGCCACATGAGGAAGTCGCGCTGCTCCGTGGCCCAGCCCCGCAGCCGGGCCCAATCGGCCAGAGCGTCGTCGACCGCTTCGTAGCGAGGCTCGCTCGACGCCCCCTCACTGCCGAGGGTAACGACACCGGCGTTGACGAACGCGGCGATCACTTCGCTGTCGACATCACCGAGATCCGAGCCGAGAGCGCGAACGCGGCCGAGGAATCCAGCTTCTTCGTCACCGGTCAGGCGTACGAGGCGCAGCCAGAAGCGGCGCGCCGACTCCTGCTGCACTGGCGTGAGATTCCCGTAGACGCGCTCGGCGCGCCGGATCGCCGCTTCGCCGGCCGTCTCCGTACTGGCAGTCGACGCCGCCGCAGCGGCGGTGACGCTACTGGTTGCGGCGAATGCAGCGAGCACCGCCTCGCGCTCCGAGGGCTCGACGAGAAGGCGGAATGTCGTCACCGCGCCGTTGGTGAGGTAACCGGTCATCCGGACAAACGCGGCGAGCACCGACTTCGGATCGCTCGGCTCGTCGCGGAACGTCGACAGCAGCTCCTCGTAAGCAAATGCCGCGAAGTACGGAACCTCGACGGCCACCCAGTAGCCCCGCCTCTCCGCTTCGGACATCCATCCGAGCAGCGGTGCAAACAATGACCAGGCGTAGGCGCGCCGTGTGTCGAGCTTCGCGCTCTCGAACGGATCGATGCGCATCGGCAGGGGAACGATGCGGAACCTGGGATCATGCTGCTCGATCGCGCGCTGCCTGTTAACCGACTGCGCAACGCCGGACGCTCCTTCCGTGCTCTGGTTGTTGTACGTGAAGCAGACGGCGAGCAGGTCGGGGAAGTGCACCGTGCAGATACCGGCGGTGTCGCTGACGCCGGTGCGGCTGTCGATCAGGACGTAGTCGTAGTCGCGGCGGAGGGCGTCACGCAACGCATTGACGAACAGTTCGCCGCCGAGTCGCTCGTAGAAGTTTTGCCAGTTGAACGTGCTGACCCGCGTCGCGTACGTATCGCGCTGGCGTCCCGCCGGAATGAGATCGAGAACGCCGTCGCCCTGGAAGTCGTAGTCAATCGATAGCGTGTACTTGCTGACGTCCGTCGTCCGCTCCAACCAGTCGGGTGGCCTCTCCGAAGCCGGCTTCACGGCCGCTGTGGCGTACTGCAGAACGAAATCGATGATGCCGTCGGATGCCGTCAGATCGGGGTCGATGAGGAACGGCCGGAAATAGCGGTGAAGGCCGGGAGCTTCGAGGTCCCAGTCGATCATCAGCACCCGCTTGCCGGACGCCGCGAGAATCCAGCCGACATTGGCGAGCGCCATCGAGCGCCCGGTTCCACCCTTGTACGAGTAGAAGGTGATGATGGTCCCCGGCGTCTTAGATCCGCTTGAGGTCAAGCACCCGCTCCCTGCGTAGCGTCGATGACCGGCTTCTTCCCCGGCGCGTGATCGGTCGGAATGTTGATGAGGACGTCGGCCTTCAGCCGCGTCAGCGCGTCGGCGAGGTGCTTCTTGAAGTCCTCGGGGGAACGGATCTGGTCGTTGTAGTGGACCGGATTCCCTTCACTCGACCAACGACGCAAGACTCTCCGAATCGTTTTCGATAGCGCGTCGAAGTTCGTCATCGTCTCACCGTCGCCGAGGTTCCAAGGCACGACGATCCCCGTGTTGAAATAACGCCTTTCGTCGAGGACGGCCAGCGTCCCACGGTAGCCGTCGATCCTGGCCGACCAGCCGTCGACGAGAATGACGACGAGGTTGCCGCGCGTCTCCGCGTTGCGGATGTCGTCGGCGAGATTCGGGCTGAACACGAGCTCGTCGCTGCTGAAGTCGTACTCGCCTGCGATCGCCTGCGCGAACGGGCCGATGCCTCGTGTCACGTCGGGATCGAAGGGCTTCCAACCGCACCGCAGGCGGCTGTAGAAGTTGAGTGCCCGCTGCATCCCCTGCGCTTCCTCCTGCCGCGGCGCGATGTAGACGAACCGCACGTGGTCCGGTCCCGATTCCACACCTTCTTCGCCAGCGTCAGACGGCTCGTCATCGGTGAGCGCCGGGAAGTCATTCAGCGGCGGAACGACGTGCGCATCGGCGGTGTTTTTGATGTCGAGGGCCAGATCACGCATGAAATCGTTGTAGCGTGCCCGATACCTCGCCTTGTTCTTCAGCACTTGGAACATCCCCTGTGCCTCGATAGCATCTGAGCCGCCGACCTGGTACTGCAGGTGCGCGAGGTCGGCTGGAACGGTGAACGGCACGATCCATGGAATCGGCTTGACGATGTGAGGCATCACTTGGGTAGCGTCGCGATACGCCTCCTGGCGCTGATTGAAGATGCGCAGCTCCTTCTCGCAAAAGCCGCCCATGAAATAGGCCGGGCAGTAGATCGGAATGATCGTCTTTGCGGTCTGAAGCGCGTCGCGAAGATCGGCCGGCCAATCGGCGCCGCGCGTCAAATCGGTTGCGTCGAGGAATCCGACGCGGGCGTCCTTGCCGAATCCGCGCAGGTAACGCACGAGGTCATGCAGATCCTCGATGAACGCCGTCAGGACCGGGCTCTCAACCGCCCTTGGATAGCTGAGAAAGAAGTCGTATGCCAAGTCGCGCCTCGCGTTGGTTCGGAAAATCGGTTGATTGGGTTGACGGCATTATGCATCCGCGACGCGTTGACGACAACCTTGGTTGTCAAGCGCGCCGATGACGTTGATCGACGCTTAAAGAATGGGATTGGACGTGCGTCCAGGTTGCTATCAACGGCCACCCAACGTTCCCCCCGGTTGGCCAGCGAATCCTCCTTTGGAGTTTGGTCTCACCCCGACCGTTTCACCGTATGCGAGACAATCACCGTACGCTCCGGCTAATCATGTAGTCACGCGGCCAAATCACTGGACAGCTCAACGTGCGCGCTGGACTGCCAAGCGTATGCGCTGGACGGCTCAGCGTGTGCGCTGGACTGCTCAGCGTGCGCGCTGGACTGCTCAGCGTGTGCGCTGGACGGCTCACCGTGTGCGCTGGACGGCTAAGCGTGTGCGCTTGATGACGCAGCGTGTGCGCTGGATGACTCAGCGTGCGCGCTGGACGGCTCAGCGTGTGCGTTGGACAGCTCAGCGTGTGCGCTGGACAGCTCAGCGCGTGCGCTGGACGGCTCACCGTGTGAGCCGGACGGCGCAACGCCGGAGCTGGACGGCGCAACGCCTCAGCCGGTCGGCGTAACACCTCAGCCGGTCGGCGCACCGCGCGGGCTGGACGGCGTAACACCTGCGCCGGCCGGCGCACCGCGCGAGCTGGACGGCCCACGTGTGAAACCCGAGGCCTTAACTGTACGCGCCCGAGCGCGGCCGTCCCGTAGCCCGCCGGCCACGCACCATACCCTCGCGCGTAACCTCAGCGGCGAGACGCCAGCGCTCCGGACGCTAAGCCGGCTTCCGCGCCGCCGCGACGGCGGCCACGTACTCTCTCGCTTTTTCGGTGATGGCGCTCGCCTCCCCCCTCCGCAGTGCGGCCAGGTCGACGAGGTCGGCGCCGACACCAATGGCGAACGCTCCGGCGGTGATGAAGTCGGCGGCGTTTTTCAGCGACACGCCGCCGGTGGGGATCAGCTCGATCTGGGGGAGGGGGGCTTTGACCGACTTGAGGTACGACGGGCCGCCGACGGCGTTGGCGGGGAAGACCTTCACGGCATCGGCGCCGGCTTTCCAGGCGGTGACGATCTCGGTCGGGGTCAGGGCGCCGGGGAAGATGGGGACGCCGAGGCGGCGGCAGAGGGCGATGGTGGGGAGGTCGAGAGAGGGGCTGACGATGAAACGCGCGCCGGCGTCGATGCAGGCTTGGGCGGAGTCGGCATCGAGCACTGTGCCGGCGCCGATCAGCGGATCGTCGCTGAAACGGCTGGTGAGCGTGGCGATGATCTGTACCGCGCCGGGGACGGTGAGCGTGATCTCGAGGATGGGAATGCCACCCTCTCGAATGGCTTCGACGGCCTCCAGTGCCTCGGCGGCGGATGTCGCGCGCACCACCGGGACGATGCCTACCTCGCGGATGCGGTCAACGGCTGACACGAGCGGTTCCTCCTTTCATCACCCGTTCGACCTCGGCCAAGGTGGCCATGCTGGTGTCGCCGGGCGTGGTCATGGCCAGGGCGCCGTGGGCCGCGCCGCATTCGACGGCCCAGGCCGGGCCGCGGCCGGTCAGAAGACCATAGATGAGTCCCGAGGCGAAGGAGTCACCGCCGCCGACACGGTCGAGAATCTCGAGATCGAAGCGTAGCGACGCCTCGTGAAATTGGCCATCGCACCAGGCGATGGCCCCCCAGTCGTTGCGCGTGGCGGTGCGCGCCACACGCAGCGTGGTGGCCACGGCCTGAAGAGCGGGAAACTCGGTGCAGACGCGGCCGATCATCTGACGGAACGAATCGGCGGGCAGCGTGGCGTGATGTTCGTCGACCCCTTCGATGTCGAAGCCGAGGGCGACGCTGAAGTCCTCTTCGTTGCCGAACAAGACGTCGACGAGACTGACCAGCTCGCGGTTGACGGCGCGCGCTTTCTCCGCGCCGCCGATCCCCTTCCAGAGCGACGGCCGGTAGTTCAGGTCATACGAAACGATGACACCGTGACGGCGGGCCGCTTCCATCGCCTCGCGGGCCACCCGCGGCGTCGTCTCCGACAGCGCCGCGAAGATGCCCCCGGTGTGAAACCAGCGCACACCGCCGGCGAAGAGACTCTCCCAATCGACCTCTCCCGGTTTCATCTGCGCGACCGCCGTGTGCCCTCGGTCGGAACATCCCATCGCCGCCCGCACGCCGAAACCGCGCTCGGTGAAGTTGAGACCATTGCGCGCGGAACGGCCAACGCCATCATCCGCGGCCCACTGCAATAGTGAGAGGTCGCAGCCGCCTTGCAGCATCAGATCTTCGACCAGGCGGCCGACCGGGTTATCGACCAGCGCCGTGACGATGGCGGTGCGCAATCCGAAACAGCGCCGCAGTCCCCGGGCCACGTTGTACTCGCCGCCGCCTTCCCACACCTGAAATGAGCGCGCCGTAGCCACGCGGCCTTCACCCGGATCGAGGCGCAGCATCACTTCGCCGAGGCTGACGAGGTCGAAGCGGCAACCGGCGGCGTCGTTGATCTTCACTTGCGGGAGGCCTCCAGACCGGAGCCGCCCTGCGCGTATTCGGGCTGCACGTTGACAACACCGAACTGCCGGTCGTCGCCCTCGCGGATGGCCGCCATCATCCAGAGGAAGTTGATGGTTCCGCCGGGGGCGGAGACGTTCGGGTGATATCCCTGCGGCATCAGAACGACGTCTCCTTCGCGGACTACCGCCACCAGCTCCGGATTGCGCGGATCGTTGTAGACGAGCTGCAGACCCCAGCCGGGCTCCGGCATGTCGATGTAGAGATAGGCCTCCTCGAGCATGCGTGCGTGCTCGTGCGGCGGCCACGACGTCCAGTTGCCGGGGCGGCTGAAGGTGACCCCGGCCAGAATACGGCCGGCATCGATGTTCTTTCCGATGACGATGTTGACGTCGCGCTCGGAAGAAGGACCGCCGGTGTGGAAGTGGAGGGTGGCGTCGTTCTGCACGTCGGCGAAACGCACCAGTTGGATGGGGTAACGTTTCTCCACCGGCGCGGCAAGCTCGGCGACGTCGCAGCCGCCGGAAACGGCCACATCGCTGTCGCGTGGGAGGTAGAGCGCGTCGTAGCGGCCGAGCGCGTACGCCGTTCCGCCGGCTTCGATCGTCGCCGTCCCCTTCAGACAGATGAATGCCGTTTCGCGGTCGTCGGTCGTGAAAGTCACGGGCGCATCGGACGCGTCGAGCACGATGCGGCCGAAGTGAAGATGGCGCGCGGAGGTCGTTTCCGGCGTGACACTGATATGCCGTCCTCGCCGCGCGCCGGTGTCGCGTACAACGCACGTCCGCGGCTCGATGGCCGCCAGGTCGACTGTCATGGTTTCCTCTTCTCTAATTTTGATGGCGCGGTCTCCACTGTGACATCGGTGAGGGTCAGATCGACGACTCCTTCGATCACCTGTCCGCTCGTGACTCCTCGGAATGTGGAGTTGCGAACGACCACACCACGCAACGGTTCGTGTTCAAGACCAACGATAAGCAATCCGTACTGGCTGTGCTCCGAGTGCATCCGCTCGACGACGATATTGCGCACGGTGGGAGGGAACGCGCCGGATTCGGACATGTATCGGAGGTCGATCTCGATCGGCGCGACCTTCACCGTTCCGATCTCGATGTCGCGGGCGAAGATGTTCTCGACGGTCCCTCCGCGGGTGCTGTTCGTCTTGATGCGAAGCCCGCGCTCGAGGGCCGGACTGTCGAGCCGGTTCTTTTCGGCGAAGATGTTCCGCGCCCCTCCGCTGACCTCGCTGCCGACGGTGATCCCTCCATGGCCGGCATTCATCCGGCATCCGCGGATCACCACGTTCTCGATCGGCACGTTGATACGCCGGCCGTCGGCGTTGCGGCCGGATTTCAGGGCGATGCAATCGTCTCCGGTCTCGAAGAGGCAATCTTCGATCAGAACGTCTCGGCACGATTCGGGATCGCAACCGTCCATGTTCGGGCCATGACCAGTCACGGTCACGCGGCGGATGGTGACGTTCGTACACAACGTCGGATGCATCACCCAGAACGGCGCGTTGCGGATCGTCACGCCCTCGATGAGTACGTTCCTGCAGCGGTACGGCTCGACAAACGTCGGCCGCAGGTAATGACCCGTGCCGTAGACGCGCTGGGCAATCGGTACGCCGTCGTCGCTTTGTTTGAAGAGAGCATTTCGGTCGGCATCCTGGAGCTTCGGTTCCTTTGCCGCTTTCCAGTTCCACCAGTGCGTTTCGTCGGCCTGACCATCGAGCGTTCCTTCGCCGGTGACGGCCACGTCTTGGCAATCAAAAGCGGAGATCAGCGGAGCGTAGTTCATCAACTCCACGCCTTCCCATCGCGTGAGCACGGTCGGATAACGCGACGGGTCCTGGCTGAAGCGAAGCGTCGCCCCAGCATCGATGTGCAGATCGACGTGGCTCTGCAGACGAATGGGACCGGTCACGTAGTCGCCCTTGGGAACGATGACGTGACCACCGCCGGCGCGCGCGCATGCGTCGATCGCTTTGGCGATTGCGGCGCCGGCGTCCTCACCATCGTGCGCACCGAACGTGGTGATGACGAAGTCGCGTGCCGGAAAGCGCGGCGGGACGATGCGGCTCAGGATCCCGGGAACGGACGCCCAGGGATCGGTCGTATCAGCAAACGCGTAAAGAGGGGCAACCAGCGTGCCGAGGGCAAGAAGAAAGCGAGTGAGTTTGCGCATCTCAGGGAGTGACCACCACCTCGACGCGCAACGGTGACTTGACGCGCTGTGCCCATTGTTGAACGTACCGGTCCCAGTCGCCAACATCGGCAAAGTCACCGCTCTTGTCCCACCCGGTGCCGGCATAGTAGACGGCCGGCGCCTTGGCGACGATGAGGTGATTGCCGTCGGCCTCGGTGACGTCGACGATGGAGGCAGGGTCGATGACGACGGCGCAGCCGAACTTGCCCGTTCCGCCGACCACCGGGCCCCATGCGCGAATCCAGCCGGCGTCGCGTTCGATGCGCACGTCGGTCGCGGGAAATATCTTCAAGCCGGTTGCGTACTGAAGATTGCCCTTCCCATCGACGTCGTACCGGCTCTCGAAGCGGTTGAAGTTCTGGCCGGCGTCGAGGGTGATGCGTTTCGTTTCCGAGCGAATGCCGGCCGCGTCCCAGAGCGGGTATTTCAACTCGAACACCAGCCGGATCGGCCCGTTCGCGAGCACGCGGGAGTCGCGAAAATTTTTCGACACGATCAGCTTGCCGTCGCGCCAGAGGCCGCTGCCGCCGCAACCGCGGCTGCGGCCCGCCGAATAGAAGTCGGCGCCCTCGCCGGTGTCGTGGTGATAGTCGTCGACCAGGTACCAGTCGTTAACGATGAGCCGGCGCGTGCGCTTGAGCCAGACGTCGACCGTGCTCGATGTAAGAGGCTCTTTCTGCCAGGTCTCCAGCGCGGCACCGTACATGCGATGGGCAACGCGATCGTTCTCCCACGCGAAGTCGTCGTACCGCTCGCGCACGAAGCGGCCGTAGACGTGGAAGTCTTCTTTCCTGTAATTCACATGCTCGCCGATGCGGAGATCGAACGACCGCACGCCCTGCGCCTTCATGTCAGTCTGGAAGATCAGGCTTTCCGCTGTGCCGTCTCCGTCAAGGTCGAGTGTCTGGGCGAGAACCTCGCGTCCGTTGTCGTGGTCGAAAACGTGGATGCGGGTCAGATCGCTGCCGAGAGGAGCCAACACGGAGGCTGCGATCTCCACCGTCTCCGAGGGGCGGGCGATCGGCAGGTCGTTGCGGACTGTGACGTGCAGTTCCGCGGCCTGCAGAGCGATCGCACCCGTAAGAAAAGCGCCGGCGGCCATGACGGCCGCCACAGTCTGCTTGAACATCTTGCCACTCTGTTTCGTCGAGAGCCTTCTCCCCCCGCGGTTTCTTGCGGGGGGAGAAGGGCTCTCGACGAAACGGCGTGGCAGGAATTTCAAGCAATACGGTCAAATCCACCGTTAGAAGGATAGCCGTCCGCCGAGTTGGATGTCGCGCGGATTGTTGCGGTCCTGGTTCACGAGCCCGAATTGGGAGTTGCGCGGATCCATGTTGGAGTTGAAGAGCACGGTGTAGTTCAGCGCGTTGATCGATTCGATCCTGACCTGGAAGGTCATCCCGCGCGGGAGACCGAAGTTCTTGTAGATGCCGATGTCCATCAGTTGAAGAGGATCGGATCGGACGTTCGGCAGCGTGGACGGGAAGGTACGTACGTTGTTACCGAGCTGGATGCGCGCATCGGTGCGGCCGGTGCCGCCGGCGATGTAGAAGCCTGAGGTATCCCAGGCGGGACAATCGAGACCGGCCACACCAGCCGGGTTACCCGGACAGACGTGTTTGCCGATATAGGAATGAAGATCGCGCGGGTCGCGGGATGGATCGTAGTAGACGTTGCCCCAGCTCAGGGGGAAACCGCTCTGATATTGATAAGTCGCGCTGACGGACCAGCCGCCGATGAGCGCCTGCGTGAATCCTGCCCAGTTGGAGCCCCACTTCTTGCCGGCACCAAACGGAAGATCGTAGGTCCCTCCGAATGTGGCGCGATTCGGACGGTCATTCGGCGAGATGCGGTTCTCGAGAATGCCGTTTGTCGGGTTCAGCATGTTGAGCTTGTCCGTCAGCCGTGAGCGCGTGTAGGAGGCGGTGAGGGAGGCACCCTGATTGAAACGTTTTTCTATCGTCACTGAGCCGGCGCCATAAGAGTCGGAGCCGCGGTACTCCTCGGTGATGATGCTCAGGAATTCCGGAAACGGCTTCAGGAGCTGGCCGCGCGTGGTCGTTGCGCCATTGAGGGTCGTTCCGGGCAGCATGCCGGCGAAGGGATTCGCGACCGAAGCGCTCAGGAAGCTCTCTTGTGCGGTGTCCCGAATGTTGGATGTGGAGAGGTATTGGTACGGAATACCGTTCAATTCGCGCTGCACCGGCAGATGGGTACCGCGTGAGTTGAGGTAGTTGACTTCCATCCTCCAGCCCGCACCGAGGTCGCGCTGGCCGCCGATCTGCCAGCGCCGGTAGTACGGACTCTGGCGCTGTGACGGCGTGACCGAACCGATGGCCAATCCGAGACCGGTGGCCGCGCCGAGCGAGGAGCCGGTAGGCTGAATCAGGCCGCCGGTCGGAATGGGGTTGCTCAGACTCGAGAGGAAGGTCGCGCCGTTGTTGTCCGTCGTGACGATTGCCGTCGGCGCCGAGAAGCCCGTCTGATTACCGGCATCGAAGTAATAGTCGTAACTGAAGAGCCCCAGGCCCCCGCGGACTACTGTCTTATCTCCGAGCTGGTAGGCGAAGGCGGCGCGGGGCATCACCTTATGAAGGTCGTTGTAGATCCCGCCGTCGGTGAACTGCAAGCCTCCCCGAACGTGGAAGTCAGCGACCGCAATCTGCGCGATCGGGTTCTTGGCGTAGTTCGCCAGTGCCGCCGCTTCGATCGGACTGGTGATCGAAGTATCGAAGCCGGAAATGGCCTGGTTGTGCGCCTCGGTCATGGCCTGGTCCAACTCATACCGAACGCCGAGATTCACGGTCAGATTCGAGCTGAGCTGCCAGTCGTCCTGCACGAACAACGCGTGCGAGACCTGGCGGTAGTCGGCTTTGGCCGCGATCTCGAACTGGCTCGAAACGGAGCCCGAGTTTCCGACCGTACCCGTCCCTGTGGTCGGGAGCCCGAGAAGAAACTGTGCCCACTCCTGCGCCTGGTCATTCAACGGCGCGGAGTTGTTCAACCGGGTGTACGCACCGTTGAAGTTATAGCGTCCGGCACCGTATGCCGGGATTTCAATCTTCCACTGCTGATCGCGAAGCTCGTACCCGGCGCGAAGCGAATGACCGCGAAACTGCCAGTCGGCGCTCGGTACGAACGAGATGTTGGTGAAGGGACGATTGAAGCCCGTTCCCCAGTCCGACCGCATCGATCCCAGCGTGGCGATGGTCGAGCCGGAGTTCGTCGTGCTGAATCCGCCGAAGGTGATGAACGGCAGGTATTTGTATCCGTTCATCAACGCGATGGCCTGCGGAGAGAAACCCATGCTGGCCGGATCGAACTGGTCTCCCGCCTGACGCCACTCGCCGAATTGCGACCAGGCGGTGCGGACATCGAACACGAGGTTGCTCGTGCGGACGGCGGTGTACCCCAGCGTCGTGCCGGTGTTGCTCCGATAGTCGAAACCGTGAGTGACGTCGAAGCCGTTGATGCTGCCGTTTTGGGCATTTGCGGCTCCCAGGGCCCAGTTGTACCGGTCCTCCTGCCGCTTGTTGTAGTACCCGTCGATGAAGAGCTTGTTGGCGTCGTTGATGTTGTGATCGACACGGCCGAGGATTGCGTTGTACTCGTAGGGCCGCAACTGGTTGGTGAAGTAGTTGCCGCTGGTTCCAGGCAAATTGGGGAGAGGATAGAGAGCGGCGTACGCCTTGGCGACGGGGTCGATCCGTTGGCCAGGGATCTGGTTGTTGCTGAACGGTTTGCGGGTGAGGTTGCTCCCGGTAGCGGTCAATGGATCGTAGACCACGCTGTTGAACTCGGAGAGATCACCCTGCCGCATTTTCAACGTCGGCACGGTGTAGGTCGCCGGCTCCGCGTTCACGTCACGGAGATGCTCGTAGGAGAACATGAAAAAGGTGCGATCCCGGACGATGGGACCGGCCACAGTGGAAGTCTCGCGGTTGTATTGCCGGGGCGGCTTGTCGGCTCCGGCACGCTCGGTGAGGAGCGGCGTGGCCGTCCGGCTGCTGTCGCGGTTGAAGTATGAGACATTCGCCTTCACGTCGTTGGTTCCGCTCTTCAAGGCCAGGTTCACGGTCGCGCCGGCGGAGTGACCCGATTCTGCGTCGAATGCATTCGTCTGCACCTTGAACTCGGCGATGGCGTCGGAGGGGGGCGAGAAGCCGACGACGCCGCTGTTGTTGCCTGGGGTACTGGCATTGGGCGAGACCTTGTTCGGCGCGCCATCGAGTGTGAAGTCGTTGCCGCCCTGCGAGCCGTTGGCGATAATTCCAGCCAGGCCGGCATTGTCCATCGGCCGGTCGAAGTGGAGGTCCGAGTTGTCGATCAGACCCGGCGCGAGGCGCGACAGCATGTAGGCCGTACCGTCCCCGAGCGGAAGACGCTGGATCTGCGCGCTGTCGATCACCTGCCCGGTGGCGGGCGACGAGGTGTCGAGCAGCGGCTGGCTCGCCGTCACCTGGATGACCTCCGTGAGAGCGCCCTGCTCCATCTTGAAGTCGACGGTGACCGTGGCGCCGACATGGACCGCGATCGCTTTCCGCAGCTCGGTCTTGAACCCGTCAAGCCCCGCCTCCACGGAATAGGTTCCGGGATTGAGGTGCGTGACGTGGTACGCGCCTTTGGAATCCGTTACCGACGTCGTGGTGACGTTCGTTTCGACGTTCTTAACCGTGAGCGTCACACCGGGGAGGAGTCCCCCTGAGCTGTCTTTCACGATGCCGTCGATCGCCCCTCGGAAGTCCTGCGCCGCGAGAGAAGCGCTGATGAGAATGAGGGTCAGGGCGATGAGCACCACAAGGTTGAATCGTTGCTTCATGGGCAACCTCCTCGTTTTTCGCGCAGGATTTACTTGGTTTGCGAGTGGACATGTTATATGACCACTACCACATGCTAGTCAAGTGTTGTCTTACCACTCTGCTCAAATCGTCACACCGCTGGTTTGCGTGCATCGCCTTGCTCATCGTTAGTTTTGCTTGCGCTGTGACCGCAGTCCGGCCACCAGAGCAACCAGGTGATGGCAGACAGCAGAAGAAGTTCAAAACCTCAGTGGTATTACCACTCGACACGGAAACGCTGACGATGGGCGGTACCGAGGGGACTGTCCTGCGAGTCACGACCCTTGCCGCGGACGGTCCCGGCTCTCTTCGAAGCGCTCTGGAGGATGCGCGTCCCCGCCTGATCGTTTTCGAGGTCGGCGGCGTCATCGATCTGCAGGGGCGATCGCTCGACGTCAGACATCCCTTCTTGACGGTGGCCGGCCAGACAGCTCCCGATCCCGGCATCACTCTGATTCGCGGGAGCCTCACGGTTGAGAGCCATGACGTGATCATCGAGCACATCGCCGTCCGCCCGGGTGACCGCGGAGCAGAAGCGGGTCAAGGCGAGTGGTCTCCCGACGCGCTCGGCTCACATCGCGGAAACGCCGGGCCTGTTCACCATGTCGTCTTCGATCATTGCTCGGCTACCTGGGCCATCGATGAGAATCTGTCGGCCTCCGGACCGGCGGACGTCGATTCGGTCGCGAATCCCGACATCACCTCCCACGACGTCGCGCTCCGGCACTGCCTGATCGCCGAGGGTCTGTCGCACGCGACACATCCGAAGGGCGAGCACTCGAAGGGAACGCTGATCCACGATGGCGTCCGCAATGTTGTGATCACCGGTTGTCTCTACGCGCACAACCGCGAGCGCAACCCCCGCCTCAAGGGCGGTACGACGTCGATCGTGGCCGGAAACGTCATGTACAACTGGGGCGCTGCGTGTGTCGGCGTCGGGAAGCATGGAAATCGTCAGATGCTGCGGCCGTCGGAAACGGTGCTGGTGGGAAACGTCGCCATCGCCGGGGCAGACACGCACTCGCGGTTCCTGGTGAAGAGCGTCGATCCGGGCGGCCGGGTCTTCCTGCGCGACAACATTGCCGTCGCTGAGAATGGAACACCGATTGCGATGACGGATGACGGTGTGGTGCCGATGCCCGCACGTGAGGTTCCCTCCGTCCGCCCGTGGGACGCGGCCGCCGAGGTTCTGCGCACCGCCGGCGCCCGCGCCGCCCACCGCGATCCGATCGACGCGCGCATCGTGCGCTCGGTCATCGAAGGTGGCGGAAGGATCATCGACAGTCAGGAGCAGGTGGGCGGCTACCCGGTGCGAACACGGACGGTTCGAGTCCTTTCGGTTCCCGATGATGTCGAGGCGCGAAGGAAATGGCTCGATGGTTTGTCGCGTGCGCTCGATGAGGACACGACGCTGGATCTCGCGCCGCTTTGGAAGAGGATGGGACGCTGAACCACACATTAAGCGCGTGCTTCCTGGACTGAAGGACTCACGCTGAGGCGCGGAGTACGCGGAGAAGGAAGTTCCTCGTCGCTTCCTCCGCGTCTCCGCGTCTGCGCGTGAACATCCCTTACCAGATCGATGATATTCTGGCTCTGGGTAAGGAGGCCGTCTTGAGCTCCACGACGTTGACGTCCAAAGGACAGATCACACTACCAAAGGACATCCGTGATCGGCTGGCGCTAAAGCAGGGTGACCGGTTCGAAGTGGCGATTAGCCTCGATGGTGTGCTAACCCTCGAGCGCGAGCAGCCGCCGCCCCTGGAGCGCGGCTTCGGCATGCTTCAGCGGCTGGCCAGACGCAGAACTGTCTCAATCACCGAGATGCGAGCCGCAGTGCGACAGCGCGCGAAGAAGAAGCATTCGGTGAAGCGCGCTTGATCGCGCTCGACACAAATGTGCTGGTCAGGTTCCTGGTGCGAGACGACGAACATCAGGCCATGCGGGCTCGTAATCTGGTGGAGACCTGCCGGGCGACTGGCGACACCTGCCTCGTAAGCAATCCGGTTCTGTGCGAACTCGAGTGGGTCCTGGAAAGCGTCTACCACGCCTCGCGCTCGGACGTCGCATCCTCCATCCGAATGCTGCTGACCACGCCGCCCTTCGTGCTGGAGGATGCTGAGCTGCTCGAGCGCACGCTCAAGATGTACTCGAAGGAAAAAGGTGATCTCTCCGACTACATCCTCGGCGAGATCGCCGGCGCCCGCGGCGCTCGAACCACGTACACGTTCGACCGCGACCTGCGAAATGCCGAAGGGTTCACGCTACTGCAGTAATAGCCCCTCCATCTCCGTGCTCGCTAAGATGAACGGCCCCACCGCCTTCGGGTCGTTGTCGCGGACCTTCTCGGTCACGTAGTACTCGTACGTGCCGTCGCGGTAGCGCTCCTTTTCCGGATCGCCGCCGAGGCCGACGACCTGGACGGCGCGGTGGATCGTGACGAGGCCATCCTTGTCGACATCGATGAACTCCTTGAGGAGACCGTCGTATGCGCGGCGGCCGACCGCGGTGTACTTCGCGTCGATGTAGCCGAGCCGGGAGGACTTCAACAGAACGAACGTGAACATCGCGGAAGCCGACGACTCGAGATAGTTCTTCTCCCGGCCGGGCTGATCGACGACCTGCCACCAGACGCTACTCCTGGGATCCTGCACGCGCGTGATGGCCTCGGTCAGGCGTTTCAAAATCGCAACCAATTCGCCGCGCCGCGGATGATCGGGCGGGATGAAGTCGAGCGTCTCGACGAGTCCCATCGCATACCAGCCCATGGCCCGGCCCCAGAAAGCGGGAGAGCGTCCGGTCTTCGGGTCCGCCCACTTCTGCTCACGGCTCTCGTCCCAGCCGTGCGTGAGCAAGCCGGTCGTCTCGTCGCGCGCGTGCTTTTCCATCAGGACGAACTGCGTGATCACGTCATCGAATGCGGCCGGGTCATGGAACACCCTTCCGTACTCCGCCAGGAATGGAGCGGCCATGTACAAGCCGTCGAGCCACATCTGATGCGGATACCGCTTCTTGTGCCAGAAACCGCCGTCGGGATTGCGAGGCTGACCGCGCAGCTGCTCCCGCAGCGTTTCGATGGCCTTCCTGTACTTCTCGTCGTGCGTTTTCTCGTAAAGCAGGAAGAGAGGCTTGCCGGCGTTGATGCGATCGAGGCTGTACTCATCGAGGCGGTAGACGTGAATCGTTCCGTCGGGGTCGACCATGCCGTCGTAGTACGCCTTCGCATACTTCCAGTACCGCTCGTCGAGGGTGCGTTGGTAGAGCTCGAACATGGCTTTCAGCACGAGACCCTGCGTGTAGTCCCACTTCGGCTTATCCGAGTCGAGCAACAAGGGATCGGGAGTCCTCTTCATCACCGACTCCGCCATGCGCGACGACCACGGCGGCAAAGGAACCGGCAGCGTCGCCGGCCGAATGTGCGGCGCGAGCTCGGGAACGGCACGCCGCACTTCACCGGCCATCAGCGCGCCAAAGAGCGCGCTCCCTTCCTCGTCGAGATGCGTCTTGTCGAGAGTTCTGTCAGGCTTCAGCGGACCGAGTGCCGGGCTGATCGCCGGCCCGAGACGGTCGAGCAGTTCGATGCTTTTCGCGTGCAGATCGATGAGCGGGACGTTCTTCTCCGCGGCAACGCTGCGCGTCGCTTCGGCGTACGCGCCAAGGTCCGAGTGAATTTGTCCATCGACAGCGAAGTACCGGCGGGTGAGCGGTGTGACTAGGATCGGCTTCGCGCCGGCGGCGCGCGCCTCTTCCACGTAACGGGCCATGTTCGCGCGAAAGATCGGGAGAGTGGTCTCCCGGTCCAGCCCCTTGCCGGGGATGTCGTTATGACCGAACTGTACGAGGATGTAGTTCGGATGCTGGCGCAGCGCATCGCTCCAATGTCCCTCGGCGGCGTAACTCTTCGAGCTCCGGCCATTACGCGCCAGGTTCAGAAGCACCGCATCGTCGGCGACGTATCTCCTGAACCCACTCCCCCACCCGCTCTTATCCGTCATCGTGGAATCGCCGACGAGCGCGATGCGGATCGTTCGTGTGTCGGCGCGGAAGGACCAGACCGGTCCGGCCACGATGCCATCCGGGGTCATCGCGTCGACACGCCAGTAATACGTCGCTCCCCCTTTGAGACCGCCCGTTGCGTACGTGGTCTCGTTTTGCTCGGCGCGAAACGGCGGCGGGTTCGTCGTACCGAAGTAGACGCGCTGCGCGCGCGCGTCCCGGCCCGGCGTCCAGCGAAGTGTGACCCCCGAGGGATCGACCCCGCGCCAGCCGTTCTCCGGACGAGGGATCGCCGCAAACGGCAACACCGCCGGCAGCGTCTCCGGATTCCAGCGTCCGCCGAAGGTCCACTCCGCGGTGATGTCCTCCTCACGCGGCGAGCGGGAAGCGGTGTTCAGGTTGTCGGCGAACCAGGAGAAGTCACCCGCGGCGCGATGAACGTTCGCGTAGTAGTAGCGCTGGCCCCAGATGTATCGATCCGGTTCGGGAACCTGATAGATGGGGCGGTCGGCGATGTTGGCGGAGAGTTCGGAGTCGAGCAGGTAGAACTGCGCGTCGCGATGATTCCGGCCGAGGGCTAGGCCTGGTACGCCATCAAACTGTGAGTGGCGGACGACGAGCTTCTGATCCCTGTCTTTACTACCGTCGTGCCAGATGCTGGCGTTCGGGTTGTGCCCGAAGAAGCGGCTGTTCGTGATGTAGGCCCAGCCGCGGGGACAGACGAAGTCGACCCATCCTTCGAAGTACGAATCGTCGTAGTACGAAAGGCCGGACTCGCTGTTCCAGAGGCTCAGCGTATCGCCGCCGTCGGCGATCACGTTGGCGTGCAGGATAGCGATGCGGTTGGCGTTCCCCAGCGAACGGATGGCGAACTGGTGGTCATGGTCGTCGTGATCCCGGCCGTAGTCGTTGCGCACGGTCAGGTTGGCGATGATCACGTCGGTGGTCTCGGGACCGATGTTGATCACCGCCGCACCCCAGTCGTCGGCGTGCGTCTTCCGCCAGTCGCGGCGCAGCTCGGCATACTCGATCCGCGTCTTCTCGCGGTCCTCACCGACCAGTGCGACGTGGCCGGTCGTGATCATCACTTTCTCGCGGTACGTCCCGTTGCGGATCAGGATAGTCTGGTTCTCCGCGTTCGTGGCGGGGATGGAGTCGAGTGCCGCCTGGATCGTGCGAAATCCGCCACTCCCGTCCTGGGCCACGACGATGATCGAGGCCTGGAGCCCCGACATTCCCGACACGGTCAGGCCGACTAAAAACAGCGTCGCGCAGACTCTCTTCTTCAGATAGGTCATACCAATTCGCAAATCAATCACTGCGATACGAGAGAACCAGCCCTAACAGCGGCGGATGCTACTCCCTCTTTTTCGAATTGGTCAATCCATGTGGTTGACAATCGCCGACAGGTGTAGAGAATTGGTCAAGCCATTAGCCACAGCGGAAAGCGAGCGAACCTGCGATGAAGGAGAAAGACGAAGCGACGCACTCTCTCGACATTCAGTCAGCCGACCAAGTGGTCCGGCACGTCGCCCTGCTCATCGAGGGGGGCAAGCTGCGCCCAGGTGATCGTCTCGTGCCGGAGAGGGAGCTGGCGCAGGAATTGGGCGTGAGCCGCCCGACGGTCCGGGCGGGATTGCACGCGCTGGCGGCGATGGGCGTCACGGAGTCGCGACAGGGTGCCGGCACCTTCATCACCGGCGGCCCGCCGCGGCTCGGCGCAGGACCGCTGAGCTTTCTGGCCGCATTACACGGCTTCACCCGCGACGAGATCTTCGAAGCGCGCCGAATCCTCGAAGTAGGCGCCGCCGGACTGGCGGCGGAAGTCGGCCTCACCGATCGGCACGCCACGATGTCGGAAGAAGTAACCGGCATGTTCGCCAGTCTGAGCGAGCCTCAGACCTTTCTGGTACACGACGTCCGGTTCCACCGTGCCGTCGCTGCTGCTTCCGGTAACCCTGTGCTGCTTGCGCTGGTGGAGATGGTCTCGTCGCTCGTTTACGAGCAGCGCCGCATGACCGTTGAACACGCCCATGATCTGAAAGAGTCGGCGGAGATGCATCGGCGCATCTACCAGGCCATCCGCGATCGCGATGCCGATCGGGCGCGCACGGAGATGACGCGTCACCTCGATATGGCGCGGCAGGCGCAGGCGTCCGAGGAGTTGCCGGCGGGTGTACTGCCATCGAGAGTTGTGGGGTCGGTCGCTTGAGCGCGAGCGCGCTTCCTCTGGCCGGGCGTGTTGCCGTCGTCGCCGGCGGAACCTCGGGGATCGGACTGGCGCTGGTTCACGGGCTCGCGGACGCGGGAGCGGATGTAGTGCCGATTTCGAGGCGGCGCGAGCAGGTCGAACAGGCCGCCGCCGAGGTCGAAGCGAGGGGAAGGCGCTCGACGAGAATCACAGCCGACGTCGGCGATCGTCAATCGCTCGATGCCGCACTGCAGCAAGTCATCAGCGACCTCGAGCACGTCGACATCCTCGTCAATTGCGCGGGCATCACGAAGCGAACGCCGACGATCGACGTGAGCGATCAGGAGTGGACTTCGATCATCAATACCAATCTGACCGGAACGTGGCGCGCCTGCCAGGTCTTCGGACGGCACATGCTCGAGCGCGGCTACGGACGCATCATTAATATCGCCTCGCTGGCGTCCTTCGTCGGGCTCTTCGAAGTGGCTGCGTACACGGCCAGCAAAGCCGGCGTTGCCGGGTTGACGCGCGCGCTTGCCGTCGAGTGGGGGGCGCGCGGCGTGAACGTGAACGCCATCGCACCCGGCGTTTTTCGCACGGCGCTCAATTCCACGCTTCTCGATGGCACGGAGCGCGGCAAGGAATTCCGGCTGCGCACGCCGTTGAAGCGGTTCGGCCGCGTCGAGGAGCTGTCCGGGGCGTGCATCTTTCTCGCGTCCGAGGCCGCGAGCTTCGTCAATGGCGAAGTGCTGGCTGTGGATGGCGGATTCCTGGCCAGCGGAGTAAATCAATGAAGATCACCGGGATCCTCGTACGTGACATCCGGTTCCCCACGTCCTTTGACCTGGATGGATCGGATGCCCTGAATCGCGGTGACTATTCGGCGACGTACGTCACGCTGTTGACGGATAGCGGCCTCACCGGCGACGGGTTGACGTTCACGAACGGCCGCGGCAACGAGGTCTGCGTCGCCGCCGTCCACGCTCTCGAACATCACGTCGTGGGGCGCCGCCTCACCGACATCCTCGGCAATCTCCGCGGCTTCTACCGCGACTTGACGGTCGACAATCAGCTTCGATGGCTGGGGCCGGAGAAGGGCATCCTGCACATGGCCACCGGCGCACTGATCAACGCCGTATGGGATCTGTGGGCGAAACGCGAAGGGAAGCCGATGTGGAAGCTGCTGGCTGACCTGACGCCGGAGCAGATCGTGGCCGCCATCGACTTCACATACATCACCGACGTCCTCACGCCCGAAGAAGCGCTGGCGATGCTGCGAACGCGGCAACCAGGGAAAGCGGCGCGCGAAGCCGAGATGCGGCGCGATGGCTATCCGGCGTACACGACCTCCACGAGCTGGCTCGGCTATCCCGACGAGAAAGTCCGGCGGCTGTGCCGTGAAGCCATCGCCGAGGGATGGACCGCCTTCAAGATGAAAGTCGGCCCTAACCTGGAAGACAACGTGAAACGCGCCGCGCTCATGCGCGAGGAGATCGGCAGCGAACGCCGTCTCATGATGGACGCCAACCAGTGCTGGGATGTCGGCGAGGCCATCCGGCAGGTCAAGGCCCTGGCTCAGTTCGACCCGTGGTGGATCGAGGAGCCGACCAGCCCCGACGACGTGCTGGGGCACGCCACGATCGCGCGGGCAATCGCACCGATCGGCGTCGCCACCGGCGAGGTCTGCCAGAACCGCGTCCTCTTCAAGCAGTTCCTGCAGGCAAAGGCGATCGAGTTCCTGCAGGTGGACAGTTGCCGGATGGGGGGAGTCAACGAAGTCCTGGCCGTCTTGCTGATGGCCGCAAAGTTCGGCGTGCCGGTCTGCCCGCACGCCGGAGGCGTTGGACTCTGCGAATACGTCCAGCACATCGCCATCTTCGACTACATCGCCGTGAGCGGCAGCCTGGAGAACCGGATGTGCGAATACGTCGACCACCTCCACGAGCACTTCGTCGATCCCTGCGTCGTTCGCGATGCGCATTACATCGCTCCGCTTCGGCCGGGATACAGCATCTCGATCCGCCCGGAGTCGCTCGATGCCTACGAGTTCCCTGCCGGCCGTGTCTGGCGTGCGCTGGAGACGGTGGCTTGAGATGAGTGCCGATTCCGCGGCTGCTCAGCCGCGCATGACCAACGTTCGCTGGGTGGTCTGCGCGCTGCTGTTCTTCGCCACGACCGTCAACTACATCGACCGCCAGATCCTGGCTCTCATCAAGGAGCTCCTCGACCACGACCTGGGATGGACGAACGAGCAGTTCGGGCTGGTCAACTCCGCATTTCAGGGCGCGTACGCCGTGGGACTACTCGCCTTCGGCTGGTTCGTCGACCGCTACGGAACGAAGATCGGCTACGCGGTCTCGATCTTCGCCTGGAGTCTGGCGGCCATGTCGCACGCGCTGGTCGGCTCGGTGGGCGGATTCTTTACCGCCCGCGTGGCGCTCGGCGTCAGCGAGGGGGGCAACTTCCCCTCCGCCATCAAGGCCGTGGCGCTCTGGTTCCCGAAACGCGAGCGCGCCTTCGCCACGGCCATCTTCAACGCCGGCGCGAATGTCGGCGCCATCATCGCGCCCGCAACCATTCCCGTCATTGCCTATGCCCTCGGCTGGCGATGGGCGTTCATCTTCGCCGGCATCGCAGGGCTGATCTGGCTGCCGTTCTGGTTTCGGCTGTACGAGATCCCCGAACGGCGGAAGAGGGTTTCCACCTCGGAGCTGGCACTCATCCGCAGCGATGCGGATGAAGCCGGCGCCGGCGGCGTGCCGATGGGCTGGATTCATTCGCTGCGCTACCGGCAGACATGGTCGTTCATCGTGGCGAAATTCATGACCGATCCTGTCTGGTGGTTCTTCCTGATCTGGCTGCCGGACTACTTCAACGCCACCCGCGGCCTGAACATCAAGAAGAGCTGGGTGCATCTCGTGACGATCTACACGATCGTGACGGTGCTCAGCATCGCCGGCGGCTGGGTGACAGGCTACCTGAGCCGCCACGGCTGGAGCGTCACGCGCGCACGCAAGACAGGGATGCTTCTCTTCGCGCTCTGCGTGCTTCCGATCCTTGCGGCGACGCGGGTAGGCAACTGGCCGGCGGTCCTGATCATCGGCCTGGTCGCCTCCGCGCATCAGGCATGGTCGGCGAATCTCTACACCACCGTCTCCGACATGTTCGCCAAGAAAGACGTCGGCACCATCATCGGCCTCGGCGGCATGGCCGGATCGATCGGTGGCATTCTCTTTCCCTGGTTCTGCGGGCGCATTCTCGACCGCTATCACGCCCTCGGCAACGTCACCGCCGGCTACGCCATCCTCTTCTCGATCTGTGCGTTCGCCTATCTGATCGCCTTCGCCTTCCACCATCTTCTCGCGCCGAAATTCACGCCTTTCGAATCATGACGACTTTCATTCAAGAAGACTTCCTGCTGGAGACGGACGTCGCCCGCGACCTCTATCACCGCTGCGTCGCCGGCCTTCCCATCATCGACTATCACTGCCACCTGCCGGTGGCGCAGATTGCCGGCGATCATCGCTTCCGATCGATGACCGAGATCTGGCTCGACGGCGATCACTACAAGTGGAGAGCCATGCGGGCCAACGGGGTCGCCGAACGCTTCTGCACCGGCGACGCGACCGATCAGGAAAAGTTCGAGGCTTGGGCCCGCACCGTTCCGGCCACGCTGCGCAATCCGCTGTACCACTGGACGCACTTCGAGCTGAAGCGGCCATTCGGCGTTACCGACCTGCTGTCCGGGCAAACTGCCCGGGCGATTTACGATCATTGCAACGAGCTCCTGCAACGCCCGGACTTCTCGACGCAGGGATTGCTGCGGCAGTTTCGCGTCGCCGTCGTCTGCACCACGGACGATCCGGCGGACTCGCTGGAACATCATCACGCCCTCGCGCAACGCGTCGATCCCGAGACACGCGTGGTCCCGACATGGCGTCCCGACGCCGCGCTTGCGATCGAGGATCCACCGGCCTTCAACGCCTGGCTCGATCGACTCGGAGCCGCGGCCGGAATGTCGATCGCATCCTTCGACCGGTTGCTCGACGTGCTCGATGTGCGTCACGCCGCCTTTCACGAGGCGGGATGCCGCGCCTCGGATCACGGACTCGAGCAACTCCACGCCGATGACTGGACCGATGCAGACGTCGCCGCCGTTTTCGACAAGCTGCGTTCCGGCAAGCGCGTAAGTATTGATGAGGGCCGGCGTTATAAAGCAGCGCTGCTGCATCGCTTCGCGCTGATGGACCACGAGCGCGGCTGGGTCCAGCAATACCACCTCGGCGCGCTGCGCAACACGAACTCGCGGATGCGGCGCATTCTCGGCGCCGACTCCGGCCTCGATTCGGTCGGCGACTTCGACATGGCGCGCCACCTGGCGCGTTTCCTCGATCGTCTCGATGACGCGAATCAACTCGCCAAAACCATCCTCTACAACGTCAACCCGCGCGACAACGAGCTGATGGCCACGATGATCGGCAACTTCCAGGACGGCTCTGTGCCGGGCAAGATGCAGCACGGACCGGCGTGGTGGTTCCTCGATCAGAAAGACGGGATGGAGGCGCAGATCCGCGCGCTATCGAACATGGGACTCTTCTCCCGTTTCGTCGGCATGGTCACTGATTCGCGAAGCTTTCTTTCCTATTCGCGCCACGAGTACTTCCGCCGGCTGGTGTGCAACCTTCTCGGCAATGACGTTCGAAGCGGACTCCTTCCCGATGACCGGAATCTGTTAGCAGGGCTCGCGCAGGATGTCTCCTTCTTCAACGCCCGCGAGTATCTCGGGCTCGAACTTGGACGCCTCGGTCGTAACGTGGAACGCGTGGCATGAGCGTTCTCCAGTCGTTCCGGCTCGACGGGCAGGTGGCGATCGTCACCGGCGCGTCCCGAGGTCTGGGCGCTGCGATGGCGATCGCGCTGGCGGAAGCGGGTGCCGACGTTGCGCTGGTCGCGCGCGGCGATCTGGGAGAAACGCGAGCGAGCATCGAGCGCCTCGGCCGACGGGCCATCGCAATCAACGCGGACCTCGAAGATCGATCCGCGCCCGGGGCAATTCTCGCTGCCGCACAAACCGCCGACATTCTCGTCAACAACGCCGGAATCATCCGCCGCGCGTCGTTCGTCGACTACAGCGACGAAGACTGGGACTCCGTCATCGAAGTGAACCTCCGCTCCGTATTCGGGTTGAGCCGCGCCTTCGCGCGCGCTCTCGTGGAGCGGAGGTGCGGAGGCAAGATCATCAATATCGCCTCGATGTTGTCGTTTCAGGGTGGTATTCGCGTCGCCGCGTACACCGCCGCGAAGAGCGGACTGCTCGGTCTGACCCGCGCCATGGCCAACGAGCTGGCTCCGCTCGGCATCAACGTGAACGCCATCGCCCCCGGTTACATGGCCACAGACAACACGCAGGCGCTTCGGGACGACCCGACGCGCAGCCGCGAGATCCTCGCCCGCATCCCCGCCGGCCGGTGGGGCATGCCGGACGATCTGAAAGGCACCGTCGTCTTCCTCGCCTCCCCCGCCGCCGCGTACATCCACGGCACGACGCTCGCGGTCGATGGCGGATGGCTTTCCCGCTGAGCGTTGAGCTCAGGTCCGAGGAGCTTACGAAGGGTACCCGCGTGATGAGAGGACGACGCGCGCCGGAGCGGGTTGTCCGGTTCGAAGTTGCGCCGCCACAAGGTCCACAGCAGGCCCGGTATTCGATGGCACGATCACTGTGGCCGCGAGCTGTCCTTCGCTCACGAGTCGTTGCCCGCCCCCGAGTAGCCCATCGACGCCCGTGAACGGAATGTGCAGCGATTGCGGCCGCCGCGCCGCGATCGCCTTGCGAGCGCCAATGGCCATGGCGTCGTTCTGTGCGCTGACAAGGTCGAGCGTCTCCGCCTCCGAGCTGGAGAGCCTCAGCCATGACAACAACGCCCGTTCGCCGCTGGCTTCGGTCCACTCACCCGTGAGCACTTTTACGTTGATCTTCGCTCCAGCAATCGCTTCTTCCATTCCCTGCAGCCGCTGAAGTGCTGCCGAGGTGTCAGCCGGTCCCTGGATGTAGATGACGTTGCCCCCGGCCGGCAGCAGAGAGCGAAACTGTCGCCCCTGAGTCCGGCCGATGTTCATCTGGTCGGTGGAGACAATGAAGATGGGCAGATGGGGGTACCGCTCCCTGAGTGAATCGATATAGGGGACATCGCGGCTGAGCAGCACCCATCCGACGCCGGCCTTGACGGCTTCCCGGGCCACGCGGGGGAGACCATCGCCTGCCACGGAATGTGCCACGATCGCAACGGGCCGTGACCTCTCCTGTGCCTGCACGAAATGGAACAAACGCTCCTGCTGGAGTATCGCGTTGTTGTTGGCGTAAACCACGTCGATGTCGAAACCGGCCATGGCAGCCGCGCGCTCGGCATCCGCCGCCTGCAATACCTGGAATTCCTGGTCCCTGCTGAGCAGAGAGACGATGATCTTCTGTCTTGTCATGGTCTCGTCCTCTCCGGCCAACGTTGACTCATGATTCTATCTCTTCCAACATAGGTGTGTTGTTCATACTGTTCATGGGGTTCTGGAGAAGGGTACTCTATTGTGCAAGCGGGCCTCGAAGGCTCGAGTTGACAGGCGAGGCCAATATTGCGGTCACGACTACACTCATTTGTGTACTATTGACGTAGTTATGAAACTCACAAGAGAAGCGCTGCTCGTCGTCGAGGTCCTCTCCGTGACCACGGAGAAAGGCGATCGCGGGAACAAGTGGATGCACTATCAGCGTATCCCCTCGCTCCAGGAGTACGTCCTGGTCAGCCAGGAGCCCCGCATCGAAATTTACCGCCGCACCACCCCCGAGACGTGGGAGTACTTCGAGGTGCGCGAAGGCGCCGTGAGACTCGCCTCGGGCCCAACGCTCGATCTCTCCGTGGTGTACGCCGATCTTCCGGCGTGACGCGAACCACATCACCGGCGATTCGCCGCGCCCCATCGACAAGCGCACGACACCCTCCTTGGAACCCGCTACGACCCTTACATGTCGAGAGTCGGACACTCACACGGCAGCGGGGGTTGTGGCGATCGCCCAAATCTGTGTCCTCCAGCGATTCTTGGAGGACTAGCTAGCGTGCAGTGCTCCTGTAAGGGAGCACGAGCAAGCAGACGCTCCTATCCCAGTTCCGCGACGCACGAGCACCATCAGGAGTTGCTCTAAGGTCGCTTGATAAGATCGATGCCGAGCAGATCCAGCACCTCGCCGGCAGGGCTAAGGAACGTACTCCCAGCTTCGTCTCCCGCGAAGATCAATCCGACGGCTTTGCCATTGTTGTCGTATACCATCGAACCGGAATCTCCCGCTACGGCGAATCCTTCACCCTTTACAAGAATCTGGCGGACAAATGTAATCGTAGGCCCGCACGGAATGAACGGTATCCGGATCAGGAATTTCCTCCTCTCGACGATTCCGTTGTCTGTGTAACCGCTCCCAGCGCCCAATTTCCTAACAGGAAGACCTGCTGTGATACCGCGGAAATGGTAGGCGGTGCCGTCCGGCTTGATCTTTTTGTCGTCCCACTGGACGCCCTTGGCTTGCACAAATGCAGCGTCGGCGCGGTTCGGCGCATTCGGCCTGAAGTCGAGATGGTAAATACGCAACAGGCGCCCTATCGCTTCTCCGGGATGACACCCGGTCTCCTTCGTCGCCGGTGCAACCTCTCTGGCCTCGCGAGCGTTTGGACACAGGAGGGGGCCCTCTGCTGCGGCGACGTGATTGCACGTCAGATATCCAACAAGGTTGCGGTCGCTACGGTCCACAACGTAGGCACCGACGGTGCCTTCGAAACACCCAGCCTCGTTACTGGTCGAGCCACCGACCGCCACTCCGAAGACCCGTAGTGGCCCGGTCAGCACCTCATACTTCTCCACGTTCAACACTCTAATGACATAAGCCGGTGCCAGTTCTCGCAATGGTTGAGAGTAGAGAGGAGCTGGATCCGAAGCAAGGTCACTGATGACCTTTCTGCTCTTCTCTCCGAGTGGAATTGTCCTGTCCCGCACGATGGCAAATGTAGCTCCCAGATTATCAACGTCTGCGGCAACGCCCTCGACAGCCGGATCAGAGAGTAACTCCATGATGCGTAGCTGAACGTCATCCGTCAGCGCTTGTTCTTCCTCGGTTGCCGGTCCGGCGTCGCGGGCTTCTCGATTCTGGGCATGGGCCGTCATATCGAAACATGCCATGACCGCGACATACACAATCAATGAGCGTTGAACAGCTTTCATTTGACACCTCCGAATCATGGACGCGTATTCGAGCAGCCAGCGACATCGATCAGCGGGACGGGGCTGCTGTAGCAAAACGTCTGGTCAGGATTACATGGCGAGACCTGATCGACTACTATTTTCGGCAGATGGCTCTGGAGACCATCGTAAAGCTTCTCATTCAGGGTGAAGTGGGTGGTGGTGTGGTGCGCGTGCCCCAAGTTGGCCACCGCAACAAGCAGCGGCATGCGGCCGGCGGTTGTCCCGATTGTCTGCCACTGATTGCTCGTGGCGCTTGACTTGATCTGCAGCCGGGCGACGCCTTCCGTATGACCATGCCAGACTACGACGTCGGCAAATTGCAGCGGACCGATTTCATACCCGTCTGGAAAGACGTAAGTCCCCTGCTGGAATGACTTGAAAGGATACGCGATGAGCGTTCCCCCCCGAAGATCGAAACATGCGTCCACCGGTGACTTCGGTAATCCGACTTGTTTATCACCGCACAGCTGGTATTTCTGCTCCTGCTTGGGTAGAAGATCACTCAACCGGGGGACGAGCTCACAAAAACTCGTATCTTCGTAAATGGTGTTGTCGGCGGGCGGTTTGTCATCGTTTCCCACAATCCGGACGCTAAGACCGCGAATCGATGTCCAACAGTAAGTCTGGTCACAGTGCACGGAACGGCCCGAAGCCGCTTGCAGATCGCGCTTATAAGCTCGATAGACGCCCAGCTTCGGTGTGTGGCGCTTGGTGAAAAAATTTCCATGGATCATCATTGCCTGGCGCGGACTTGGGGGTGATACACCGGGGTTTGCCTCCTCTCCACCGGCAAAGCAGATAATGCCCGAGAACGTCACCTGAAAATCACTATCGGTAGAGAGCTTGGCACCGGGTATCTGTTTGATACATGGCGCTTGGCCGGCAAGGCACGGTTTCTTCGTCGGCGGATAGCTGTCAAGAGCACAATGGCCGGGAGTCGCTGCTTTCGCCGCTGCGGATCCGCTCAAGGCACACACCAGGAAGAAGACCGCGCCTGCTGCGCGGAGGAACCCAGGTTTCATCATGACCTCCCCTTTCTATTTGTGGTCAGCCCAATCGAGCCGCCTACGACTGTGATGTTGGACCAAGTCAGAGGCTGCCGGAGTCTGCCGTCCGTATCCCACAATTCGTCCCGAGCCACGCCGCGGACGGCCGTGGATGCATCCACTCCCGCGGCCAGCCGGCGGTGAAGCGCCAGCATGAGCGGCGCCGATACGTCATCGTCGAGATCGGTGAGGCTGGCGATGGCCGTCGGAACGCCTGCGGCCACAAACGCCAGGGCCAGATTCTCAGGACCATCGCTACGCTCCACCGCGCCGTCCGAACGGCAGGCGGCGAGCACCACCAGGCCTGTGCCGTGCAGGTCGAGCTTCACGATGTCGGCGATGCGAAGCTCCCCTCCCCGATCACCGTCGGGCGAGAGTACCAGCGCTGAATCAGCCACAGGCCGCTTGACGATGCCGTGCGTGGCAAAATGGGCCACGTCGTGGCTCCGTATCAGATCGACCACAGAGGCAGGCTTGGATTCGCGTGAAACGAGCACCCGCGCCTTCCCATAGACCGACGCCACATCCTTCGCTTCCCTCGCGGCCCAGGCCAGCGGATGCAGCTTCGGATAGCGATCCATATCGAAGGCATCACCGGAGATGGATGCGACGGACGGATGAGACGGCAGGTGAGCATGGAGAGACGCGGCGATGGTCAGCGTAGCGCTGGGAGCCATGGTCAGAGAGGCGTCCTCAACAAGGAAGCGGTGCGTACCAGGGTTGTAGAGTGCCGCGAATGGGAGTCCGGAAAGACAGCGGTCGGCGCTGATGGCGATGTTTTGCGCCCCCGCCAGCTCTTCATGGATCGGCTGCCACAGGAGACTATAGGCCTCGGTCAGAGCCGGAAGAGGATCGCCGGAGTATTGTTTCACTGCTTCCTGAGTCGACGCGGTGATCTTCTTCAGCCGTTCCGGATCGCAGGGCGTTGCCACGGTGCTGAATGAATCGCGGCGTACGACAAAGGCGACCAGCTGGTTGCCTGCAAGCGTGTATTCGACGACGGCAGCATCCGGGGCAAGAGACGCGCGAATGGCCGTCAAGCGCATCGGTTCCACTTCGGTTGCCGATGCCGCCGATCCGAGTTCGAACATTTCCGTGAGCGCCCGTGCGCGCTGCCGCTCGACGAAATCGAATGCCCTTTCCCGCTCGCCCGCGCGAAGAGCCAGTTCGATGGCCTTCTCGAAAAGGCCGTCCGAGCTCGCCAGAAGCATTGCGCGCTGACTCGGGTCGGTGATCTTGCGACGTTCGCTTTCGACAAAGGCGATGCCTGCATCAAGGTCTTGACGCGCTGCCTGTGCGTCGCCGGCATGGTCCAGAAGCGTGGCCCGCTCGAGGTAGATCCGAGGAACTTCCACACGGCGGTCGGCTCGCTCGAAAAAACGAAGAGAATCACTGAAACGAGCAATGGCCGCGCGCGGATCATCACGGGCGCGCAAGAGCCCTTCGACGAATGCCAGCGTGGCGTCAAAGCGAGCCCGCGCACTGGAGTCGGTCAGTCCTTTGGCCCACCGTTGCGCAGCACCCAGATCGAGCCGCGCCGCCGATGTGGCGCCCTGCTCGGCGTTTAATCGCGCCCGAAACGTGAATGCCTCCGCGGCCACGAGAGCCTCACCCTGCTGCTCCGCCGCCTCCGTTGACAGATTGAGCAAGGCCCGGGCGCGGTTCCACTCGCCATGTCGCATCGCCGCGGCGGCCGCCGCTTCAATGGCTAACAGGAGCCGATAGTCATCCCCGGAACGCGACAGTTCCTGGAATGCGCGGCGGCGGGCGTGCCACGCCTCCGTAGAATCGCCTGCGTAGTCGTAAGAACTGGCCAGAAACGCATCGAGCACCGCCGGCACTTTCGTCTCACCAATGGCGCGTAGGAGGTCGCGAGAACGTACGAAGACCTCGATCGCCGCCGAGAGCGATCCGCGCTCCATGAGACATCCTCCGCGTTCCCAGCCGAGAGTGGCGTCGACGGCGTGATAGCCACGGCGGTAGAGCTGCTCGTTCGCCAGCGCTTCAAGGATCTCCGCCGATTCGCGCAGCCTCAACTGAGCATGAAGCGCACTGCCGATGTAATACCGCGCCATGTACACCATCGGCGTTCCGCAGGAAGCGAAGATCTCTTCCGCCTCCCGGAATCGGCTTTCGGCCTCGGCAGGGTGACCGTGAAAATGAGCGTCCTTGCCATCACCGTAAACTTTGTGACCGCGCGCCAATTTCTCGCGCTCGGCGGGCGACGACGCATGGTCGATGGCACCTACTACGTCTGCCAGAAGACTCTCCCCCGAGGTCTTGCGAAGCGTCATGGAGATCTGCCTTACCTGATCAAGAGTCTTTGCGGAGGCCGTCCGATTGCCCTCGATGAAAGCAGTCGCCCACTCGTAGAGGCCATCCCCTTCTGCCCAGAGACGCGCCTGTTCGGGATGATCCCGCGCCAGATTACCGAACACCACATTGTCAGCGGTGGCCGATCGACGCGCTGAGGCAAGACCTCTCTTCCACTCGCCCACCTCACTTACCACGCCAAGCGCGTAGGTATTCTTTCGCGCCTCGTCCGCCCAGGGTGATGCGGGATCGCTCGCGAGATAGCGATCCCACGCCTTGCGCGCCTGCGGGACAAGTGCAAGCCGGTCAAGTGCCAAGGCGCGATTGAAGAGCGCTGGCTCGAACTTCGGATTGACCGCGAGGGCCGCGTCAGCAGCCGCGAGAGCATCCGCGGTCAGTCCCGCATCATCAGCCTCCTCGGATTGCACGAGAAGTGCGGCGGCCAGATCGTTGAACGTAGCCGCGTTGTGTGAAGTCGAAGCAATTGAGCTCAAATCTTTCACCGCACGGTCGGTCGAGCCATTCAAGAGATAGACAACGGCGGTAGGCTCATCATCAGCCCTCACGCCATCGGCAATTCTCGGTTCTTCTCCCCGAGCGGTCGCGCCGGTAGTCGTTGAATGAAGGAGCGGCATGGCCTTTAAAAGCGGCCTGTATGTCAGGATGCTGCTGAGCCGCGGCTCGACAGTCCTATACGGTTTCAACCGCGCAAACAGGTTCGGATCCAGACTTCCTTGCTGAACCGACAACCCGCCACGCGAGTGCAACACCACTACCGAGGCGAGAGGGATCGCCGCCATGACTGCGCCGATCACCCAATACCGAGACGGACTTTTGTAACGAAGCGGTATCCGCATCCCTTGCTGAGCGACTGCGCCGGCTGACCCCCAGCCTCGCTGCCACCCACCTCTCTCTGATAGTGTTCCCAAAGAGTACCGCATTCCGCGTGTGTAGACGGATAGCGAGCCACTTTTCCGTCAAAACGAGCGCCCCTTGGAGAATGGCCGTCTCGTATCTGTATAGTGCGTCTCCCGCCGTATGAGACCTTGTCGAAGGCTCGACGCGTACGGACCGAACGCGTTGGCCTCGAAACGTAGCACCACGCGATTCAGATAGAGGCAAGAGGCAGAAGGCCCGCGTGAAAGCTTCCTTCGTAAACCCGTTGAGCCCCGAACTTATGCGAGAGGTCATCCAGCGCCTCCAACGCAACATCGACAGCCGAACGTCACCTTGCCCGAAACAGCCCCGTAATCAGCGGCTTCCGCTGCGTGATGATTCAGCTTGAACCGGTAACCTGATGATTTCAGATCCGATTCGCATCCGATTTCGGAGTGGCCGAATGAACAAAGCCACTGTTTCCAGTGGCTTCGGTTAGGTATCGAACTGGAGCCGTTGGCCGGATTTGAACCGGCGACCTGCTGATTACGAATCAGCTGCTCTGCCAACTGAGCTACAACGGCGAGTCGGGATGCGGCCCTGAAGAACAGGGGGGCGCGCGATTCTATTCACGCTGGCTTCAGGTGTCGAGGGGTAGAGTCCGCCGCGAATTGACGATGACGATTTTGGAAGTGGAATCGGTGGTCGGGGGCCCGGGCTCCCCACCCCCGGCGTTGCCGCGTTCGGAACGGTTCCTGGCCATCGCCATCGCGGGCGTGACCCTGGTCATGCGCGGGATCGCCTTCTTCCACTACCGGTTCGACTCCGATGAGCCGCAGCATCTGCATGTGGCCTGGGGATGGACGGCCGGGCTGCTGCCGTATCGCGATTTTTTCGACAACCATGCACCTCTCTTTCACATGGCCTCGGCGCCGCTGCTTCGACTGCTGGGGGAGCGGCCGGACATCCTGCTCTTCATGCGGGCACCGATGGTCATCCTCTGGATCGTGGTCAACTTCGCAGCGTTCACGCTGGCGCGGCGCTTGTACGACACGCGCGTCGCCGTCTGGGCACTGCTGCTGCTCAACGTCTTTCCCACGTTCTTTCTGAAGTCGCTCGAGTTCCGCACCGACAACCTCTGGAACGTCTGCTGGATGGTGGGGGTGCTGATGCTCGTCGATGCGTCATCCGAGCCGGGGCAGGAGACATCGCGCCACCTGCATCTCTTCCTCGGCGGCGTCCTCTTCGGCTGCGCCCTTTCGGTCTCGCTCAAGACCTCGCTCCTCCTCCTCTCGCTCGCCGCGGCCGGCGTTCTCACGTGGGCGGCCCGAATCCGAGGGAGAGAGCGGTCGCCGGTGAGGCCGGTGGACGTCGTACTCGTCGTCACCGGATTCGTCATCGTGCCGGCGCTCATCGTGGCCTACTTCGTCGCTCGCGGCGCGTGGAGCGATTTCGCCTACTGCGTCTTCCGCTTCAACGGGATGGTAGCGCTCACCCGCTCGCCACTCGCCATCTGGTTTCCACGCCTGCTCTATGTCCCGCTGATCATCATCCTCGTGCGCGTGGCGTGGCGGTACCGAGGGACGACGACAACCTGGCGCTACCTGTTCGCCGTGGCTACCGGCATCTTCATCCTCACACTCGGCGGCTTCTGGATCCTGATCTCGCCGCGCGACTTGCTGCCGTTCCTTCCGTTCCTGGCCATCTTCTCCGTCGCGGCGCTGATGCGGCGCAAGCATTTCGTGATGATCATGTGCTCGCTGTCGATCGTCTGCCTCGTCAGCGTCGGTTACTACACGGCATGGCTGTCGAACCGGACCCGCGAGCTCATCACGATGGAGAATCAGCTCCTGCGTCTGACCACTCCGGCCGACATGGTGATGGATTACAAGGGCGAGATGATCTACCGGCGCAGGCCGTACTACTTCATCCTCGAGTACATCACGCGCCATGCCATCGCCCATGGGCTGGTCACTGACACGGTTCCGGAGGATCTGGTAAGAACGCGTTGCCACGTGGCACAGGCCGATGGAACCCAGTGGCCCGACCGTGCCCGCGTTTTCATGCACACATATTTCATCGATCTCGGCCGGCTGCGCGCCTCGGGGCAGTGGCTTCGGGCCAATGGATCATTCACCATCGGCGTGCCGGGCGATTATGTGATTCTGACGAAGCACGGCCAGGCCGGCGGAATGCTCGACGGCACACCGTACCGCGGCCCGCGGCAGTTGGCGGCGGGCCCGCACACCTTCACCGCCGCGCATCCGGAAGGGATGGCCTGCCTCTGGGCTCCTGCCTATGCCCGCGGCTTCTCCCCCTTCCATCTGCAGGACATCGACTTCTGATGGCACTCGCGTTCGACCGGACACTCCTGATTGCGCCTCATCCGGACGATGAGTCGATCGCGGCCGGCGGTCTGCTGCAACATGCCGTCGCCGCCGGCGGGGAGGTACGGGTCGTCTTCGTTACGGACGGCGACAACAATCCGTGGCCGTTGCGCTATCTGAAGAAGCAGCTGTGGATCAGCGACGCCGACCGCGCCGAATGGGGAACGCTCCGCCGCGAGGAGTCACGCCGCGGCCTGGCCGCGCTCGGCATTCCCCCCTCCTCGGCGATTTTTCTCGGCTATCCCGACACGATGCTGCTCCGGATGGTCCGGGCGGGCGACCTTCGCGTGCGCGAGGCGCTGGCTGCCATCATCGAAGCCTTTTCACCATCGATGCTCGTACTCCCATCGGCCTTCGATCTTCATTCCGATCATCGCGCCATCTCCTGGCTTGCGCATGGGGCGGCAAAGGGACGGAACGTCGTCACCTACCTGATTCACGGCCATGCGCCGGGCGGCCGGGTGGCATTTCGTCTCGAGCTCAGTGCCGAGGAAACCGCGCGGAAGCGGGCCGCCATCGAGTGCCACCAATCGCAGCTCGTCCTGAGCCGGTCGCGATTCCTTTCGTATGCCGGACCCGTCGAGGAGTTTCATCAGGCGGAGTTCGACATGGCCCTCGAATCGCGACTGCACGACTGGAGTTGCGCGGTGAAGCACGCGGTGCGGGTAGTCATCCACAGCGGCAATAGTCTCGTGTAGCGGCTCTCCCAGGGGACCATCCGCAGATGACGGAGATAAAACCGTCCCCCATCTGCGTTCATCTGCGTCATCTGCGGATGAAGCTTTATCAGCGCGCTTGGCACGTATATACTTCGTGTGTATATTCCCGGAGGGTGCCATGCCTACGGCAAAGGTGTTTCGCAGCGGCAACTCGCAAGCGGTGCGAATCCCGCGCGAGTTCCAGTTTGACACTGACGAAGTCGATATCGAGCGACGCGGTGATGAGATCATTCTGCGGCGACCCGTCCGCAACCTTCGCGGCGCGTTTGATGCGCTGGCTGCCTTGTCGGACGACGTCTTCGGCAAGGGACGGGAGGATCTGCCTCCGCAACCGAGAAAGGGCCTTTGATGCCTCCGGCCAAACTGCTCGACACCAACATATGCGTCTACATCGCCCGCAATCGTCCGACATCGGTAGCGCGGCGTTTTGCGCGCGCGGCGCCGGGATCGCTGGGCATTTCCATCATCACCTGGGGTGAGCTGTGTTTCGGCGCAGCGAAGAGCAGCGACCCTCCCCGCGCGCATTCCCTGCTGGAACAGTTTTCCAGCATCGTGGCAGTTCTGCCGCTTTCCGCGGCGGCAGGGCGGCACTATGGCCTCGCGAGAGCCGCGCTGGAACGGGCCGGCACGCCCATCGGCAATAACGACCTCTGGATCGCGGCGCACGCACTGGCGCTGGGTGTGCCGGTGGTAAGCAACAACCTTCGCGAATTTGAAAGAGTGCCGGGACTGAAGCTGGAGAATTGGGTTTGAGTGATTGGAAGATCCAACAGGAGGGAACGGAGAGAACAGAGGAATCCATCGCTATCCTCGCCACACATTGTCTGACGACGCCGACCTCTGCCGAGTTCCAGGAATGAACAAGTCCATCCACTTCTCTTTTGTCGTAGCACTCTTGCTCGCCCACTCCTTGGCACAGGCGCAGGGGTGGCAACCATCACCGGGCCATGTGCAGCTACCGATCTGGCCCGACGCAGTTCCCGATGCCATCCCTCACCCGAAACCGGAGTCTGTCGGTCCCGGCGAAGGACGCCCGTGGTGGCCCAGGGCCAACGATGTCAGCCGGCCGACGATGACCGTGTATGGGCCCAAGGGCCACAACACCGGCGCGGCCGTGGTGGTGTTCCCCGGCGGGGGTTACCAGTTCCTGGCGATGGACCTGGAGGGGACGGAGATTTGCGACTGGATGACATCGCGCGGGATCACGTGCGTACTGCTGAAGTACCGCGTACCGGGCTCGGGTCCGTGGTGGGACGGCGAGAACAAGCGGCGCGTATACCCGAAGGTGCAGACGGCGCTGCAGGACGCGCAGCGCACTTTGGGGCTGGTGCGGCAGCATGCGGCGCAGTGGCATGTCGATACGCACAAAGTCGGCGTGATCGGCTTTTCTGCCGGCGGGCACTTAGTGGCCGCGGTCAGTACGCATTTCGCGCAGCGGACGTATCCCGCGGTCGATGCCGCCGACAAGCTGAGCTGCCGCCCTGACTTCGCCATCGCCATCTACCCCGGCCACCTGTGGACACACGAGGATGAGGACCACGCCACCCGCGACGAGACCGATCTGAGGCTTCGTCCGGACATCCGCGTGCGCGCCGGCACGCCGCCGACCTTCCTGCTGCAAGCCGAGGACGATCACGTGGACGGCGTGGAGCAGTCGCTGGCCTACTATGTCGCGCTGCAGAAAGCCGGCGTCCCCACGGAAATGCATCTGTACGCGCAAGGCGGTCACGCCTTCGGCCTGCGGCCCGGCAAGCTGCCGATCACGCAGTGGCCGCGGTTGGTGGAAACATGGTTGGGGACCATTGGAATGGTGGAGGCGCCCCGCACACATTGATCGCCTTCTCAACAATCCAAGACTCGTTTGTTGGGACAGTCTCCGTGTAGCGGCTCTCCATAGGATCATCCGCAGATGACGCAGATGTACGCAGATAAAACGCATGGCAGGAACGTACGTCGCGCTCGTTGCCGAAGGGTTTGGCGTCACGCGGAACCAGCGATCGTTATTGCCAATCGCGACGCTGCGGTGCTCACGTCCTCTTTCGCAGGAACACATGGGCGGCGGAGCGTTCGCCGCCGGCGTGCTTCACGCACTCGTAACCAAGCGCCCGCAGGTCGATGCCGTCGAGCAGTTTCTCGCCTCGGCCGAGGAGAACGGGCGAGATGACGAGGTGCAGGTCGTCGATCAGTCCCGCCTGCAGGTACTGACGGATGGTCGCTACGCCTCCACCCAGCCGGACGTCCTTCCCTTGCGCCGCGTCACGCGCCTGCCGCAACGCCGATTCAATCCCGTCTGTGACGAAACGGAATTCCGTGCCGCCCTTCATGGGGATCGTCGCGCGCGCATGGTGCGTCAGCACGAAGGCCGGCACGTGATACGGCGGCTCTTCACCCCACCAGCCCTTCCACTCCTCATCCGGCCAGGGACCGCGCACCGGTCCGAACATATTGCGGCCGAGGATCCATGCGCCGATGTTGTCGAAACTCCGCGCGGCGAAATCGTCATCGATTCCCGCCTCCCCTTCCCCGCTGCCGTGCATGTGTTGAAAGGTCCGCGTGTGGAAGAACCAGTCGAACATCTCCGGCCCGTGCACGCCGAGGGGATTCTGAAGATCCTGATCCGCCCCGGCGCCAAAACCGTCGATGGAAATCGAAAAGCAGAGCACCCGTAGTCGTGACATGAATGTCCTCTCGTCCGCGAAGTGTAACCGGAGGCTCATCCGCAGATGAAGCAGATCGGACGCGGATGGAAACCGTCCTCCATCTGCGTTCTATCTGCGTCATCTGCGGATGAACCTTTTATCAACCGGCCGGCCACGCCATCGCCTCGGCGAACCCCGGCAGCACCACCGACAGCTCCTCGATGTAACATTCGTAAGGAGCGACGGACATGCCTGTATCGACAATGACCAGCAAGGGACAAACGACCGTACCGAAGGAAGTGCGCGATGCGCTCGACTTGGAGCCGGGCGCCAAACTCACATGGGACGTCGCCGGCGGCCGCGTGGCCGTGTCGTCAGAGCGCCCGGCGTTGTGGGCGTTGGCCGGTTCCGTGAGGGGTGGGCCCGACGATCCGGTGCGGGCGGTCGCGGAGGCACGCAAGCACAGGGGGCGCATCTGACGTGCAGCGCATTGTCCTCGACGCCAACGTGCTCGTGTCGTACCTGACCGGCCGGCACGAGAAACAATACGACGCTGCCCGCGTCCTGCTGCAGGAAGCGGAGGACGGCAACCTCGTGGCCATCCTGCCGCAGTTCGTCGTCTTCGAAGTGACGTACGTTCTGCAGAGCCTGTACGGCGTGAGCGGTGACCGCCTCGCCGCGACTGTACGCGCGCTGGTGTCTTTCCCGGTGTGCAAATCGTCGATGACTGTCCGTGGAAGTGCGTGCTGGACGTCTGGCCCGATCCATTTCCCGGCCTTGCCGATTCCGCGATCGTCGCCGTCGCCACCGAACAAGCTGGAAGCCTTCGGCCTCGCCGCATACTTCTGAGCTCGAATTTCGACAGAAGAGCGGAGCGCGCGTGCCTTCCTCCGATTCCTCTGTTGAGACAGTCGCCGTGTAGGGGCTCTAACCGCGAGATCGCGCAACCCCGAGACCGCGCAACCCAGCAACTCAGCATCTTTGCAACTCAGTAACCCTAACCCCGGCCACGCCATCGCCTCGGCGAACCCCGGCAGCGCCGCCGACAGCTCCTCGATGTGGGCGCTGGCGATGCCGTCCAGCTCCCGCGCCAGCACGCCGCTGACAGTGGTCTCCTGCTGGTCTGCCCGATAGTGCAACATGTCGATGTGATGCCGTCCGCATCGTCCCCGAGCGCCTCTTCGATGACGTGCATCGGCCAGATCTCCAGCGCCTTGGCCATCATCTCCGCCCGCGGAAACCACTTCCCGAGCGGCGTCGTCCAGCTCGACCTCCCCGCCTCGATCGGTTCTTCATCTGTGCCGGGTCATTGACTGTCTATACAGAAACTTGTATACAGGGCAGTGAAGAGTGTCTGACAAGCCGTTGGTTTGGCTCGGAAGTTCGCGAAGTGATGTCCGGACATTTCCGGCCTTCGTTCGCCGGTTGACCGGCTTTCAACTGCGGAGGACTCAGCAAGGACTCGATCCGAACGACTGGAAGCCGATGCCTTCGGTTGGCCCAGGCGTTCGCGAGATTCGAATTCATACCGAAGGCGCATACCGGGTGTTTTACGTTGCGGCATTCGAGGAAGCGACCTACGTGCTTCATGCGTTTGAGAAGAAGACCCAAAAGACAGCAGCCAGGCATCTGGAGATTGGACGACAGAGATTCCGCGCCTTGGTGCAAATGAGGCAACATGAAAAGAAAAGGAACCGTTAGGGTCACACCGTCCAGCGGCAACGTTTTCCGAGATATTGGGTTCTCACGAGAGGAAGCAGTGCATCTCTCCGTCCGCGCGGATTTGCTCATCCAACTCCAGAAGGTGATCGCCTCCCGAGGTCTCAAGCAGGCGGAGATCGCGAAGATCCTCCACGTGACTCAGCCTCGGGTCAGCGATCTCCTGCGCGGACGAATCGATCTGTTCAGCACCGATGCGCTCCTCGACATGCTGGCCAGCCTTGGCGCAATGGTGCGACTGGTCGTGAAGGGGCCTCGCAAGGTGGCATGACGAAGGGACGATCCGTTTTACCCGCGAATGTTACGCGCTTGCCGGGTGGGCGACGAGACTCCAAACCCGGCTTATCGCAGATGACGCAGATGAAAACCGTCCTCCATCTGCGTTCCATCTGCGTCATCTGCGGAGGAACCCAAGTAGTACTCCTTCTCTTAGCACTCCGGCTACCGTGATTGGCGATACAATCGGCGGGAGCGAGTTGCTGACGGCGTACCGCCGCTCCGCTATCGCTCGGCTCAGGCGCGCAGCGCCGGGCCAGCGAACGGGCCGATCGTCGCCTTGATCGATGAGTTAGGCGGTTCGGTCAGGAGGGCAGCAAGTCGCCTACGAGTTGTTCCACGAAACTCTCGCGTGCGTCAGGGAAGTAGATCTGCAACTGATCCCCATCCCAAAGTGACACTACGGCAATATTGGGGGGGAAGACGATTCGTTCTGGATGAGCGGCGACTATCTCATTCGCGAACGCGAAAGGAACATCACCGATACAAACGACGCCTGACACGCCTTCCGGTAGTTGCGATCTAGCGTCTGCGATAGCAGCGGTAATCAACTTAAATAGAGCTTTGGTATATCTAGCGTCTGTCACGCGAAGAGACGTGTGCTTCGGGTCTCCAACTCGGACCGCCTTGCCGGCCATCGGAAGCGTTACGATATTCATCTGCAGCCCGGCTTGAGTGAGTGGAACAAGAAACTCATCGGCACGGCGACGGACATACAACGCGACGTTTCCAGCTTTTATCGAGCCGCCACCACACGCCGACAGAGTTACCGCTTCATGTGCGATTGCCGCAGGCAGCAGTGGCGCGGCACCACGTTGCGGTGTGATGAATTCCATTTCGAGTCGATATTCGTTAGGAAACGACGCAGCAGTTAGCGCGGCGTTAACATCGATGCCCTTCTTCTCAAACTCCTGCGAAACCCGACTGAGCGGGAAATGGATTCGCTTGCATTCCACGACGACTGTGGCGCTGTCAAACAGTTCGATCGTAAAGTCTGGCCGTTTCTTCTTACCGCGCACATCGTGAATCGCCGCAAACTCAAGTGCTTGAACACACGGTCGTTGAATCATGAAGAAAGCGACGCGCATCTCGAAGTGCGTGTCCCAGAACTGCGTGGGGTTCCCGAATGACTGGCACGCTCCACCAAAGCCGGCGCACGCCGAGAGGGCGCGAAGCCACACCGCCAGTTCGAGCATAGTCTGAAGAGTGACGTGGTGCCGCGCAACGTTGAGCCCTCCGTGCTCGTATACCAAGGAAACGCTTTCTGGAATACATGTCGCCAAACGTGCAAGCAGATCGGTAAATTCATCTCGCTCTACGGCGTAGTTACGGCCATCGATCATCGGCAGGAAGGCCGCAAGGGCCTTGCGGTCGATCGCATTCCGAATGCTGAAGGCGTCATTCATGCTCTATCGATGCTAACAGATTGGCGCGAGGTCGGCGAAGGGCGCTGAGAGTGATAGGGTCAGGCCCTCTTTTTTCGCTCCACGTGTGAGGTTGAAGTGGCAGCTTGTGATGCGGTTGTGTTACCGTCGAGCTTCCGATCGCGAAAACGCTTGGTGGCACAGTATCCCCTAGGGCTGGACGCGACACTGGGACCGCCTGACTCGTTTGTTGGTTCTATCGGCGGCGGTCCAAGTATGCGCTCGAGCATCCGAATGAGCCGTAGACACCGCCGCCAAGAGCCAACAGGTTCGCCTCTCTGCGGCCTTTTGACTCGCCTCTGCGTCCGCTCGCCGCCGAGTCGGACCCCGAAGAGTCATGCTAGAGCTTGAGCCGCGCTCCTCGGTCTGACTTTCAGCTGCAGCGCACTTCGGCCCGCTCACTGGTATCCTTGGTTTCACGTTCCACCCGGCGGGCTGAAGCCGCTGGGCCGTGGTCCGTTTAGTCAGCGAAACCCATGCGTGAATACTGGCGCAAGATCAACAACGCAAACGCGCACCAGTTATGGTCGAAGAAAACCGAAGAACTCTTCGGGGCTATCGAATTCTGCCTGAAGAGCAACTTCTGGGAGCCGGCTCTAATCTTGATCTACGCCGGCATCGACTCCATGGCGTGGCTGAATCTCCCAGAGGGTAAGCATGATGTCACAGCCACGGAGTTCATTCAATGGTGCAATCGCTACTTACTGCTCCCCGAAGATGCAGAGTTGAGAGCGGAAGATCTCTACGCCGCTCGGTGTGGTCTGCTTCACAGCTACACGGCAGAGTCGCGCCGGTACCGAGAGAAAAAGGTCACTAAACTGTTTTACAGCCGCGAGACGACAGCTGGCGAAATCAACCTGGATCAGCTCGGTGGTGAAGAACACACGTGGCCCCTCTGGACAGACGTCGATATCCTGTTCGGGCGCCTTAGGTCGGCGGTGCACCGGTTTCAGGAAGATATCGCTACAGACTCCAACCGCGCCAATAGCGTCTACGCCCGTATTCGCCGTTCGTACCTCGTCGAAGTCAAAGTAAAAGACCTCTCTTCTTCGGAACATGATCAAGGAGAGTGATAGGGTCACCCATTAGCAGGCGTTGTCAATATGGGCGGGCGAATCCCCTGCGGCGCGAGGCTATGATCGATGGCCTCGTTGTCGGTGACGTGAAGATTCAAGTAGTCCCGGCGTCTCGGTCGAGCGGTGTCAGACTGGGGCAGAAGCGCAGCAGGGGTTTGTCATTATCCAACTCAGGTCGATCTTTCGTTTGCAAGCCCATCCCCCTGGACGGTGGACCTCCTCACAGAACTACAGTTTCGGTCCTGCCCCAAACAGCGCATTTGGAGATCCTTCGCCGTCCTACGCCGCTCTTCGCTCGCTACGCTCGCTCAGCGACTCCGGCAGCCTCAGGATGACAAATGGCCGGGTATATCTTCAGCATGACAGTGAATTGGGAGGCGCTTAACCTCCGATTTCAATCTTGACACGACACTAGTCACTGGGATCAAACCCCATCCTCAAAACGCACTTCCCCCGTCGCCACCTTCACCGAAAAACGGACCCACCCCTCCCCCGATCCCCGCCGCGCTTCGCCGGCGATGAAGCCGTCTTCGAGCGACATCTCGCGAAACCCTCCCGCACTGATTGTGTCCGTTTTCCAGAGGCGGCCGCTCCTGCCGAACATTTCCAGGCTCATGCCGTTGTGGTCGACCGTGAGCAGCGTATTGGGGGCGTCCCTCCACACGAAGGCGACGTGGGTGCCGATCTGCTCCACGAGCGTGCGCGTCTTCAGGTCGATGATGTAGCCGGCGCCTTTGGCGGAGACGAAGAGGTGCTTGTTGTCGGGCATCATGGAGATCGAACCGATCTTCGTATGGCCGAGCTCGAAGCTGCCGATCCACGACGCGTTGCCGAGGCCGATGCGGACATAGGCGCGATCGCGTCCGGAGCCGCTCCCTTCCGGCGGGATGGCGATGACCGCTTCGCCCGGGGGTGGAGAGTCGAGGATCTCGGCCGCGGTCAACTCCATGCGTGGCTGGGCCGAGAGATCGCGGGTTGGAGGAAACAACTCGGAATACGGAACCAGCGATTTGCGCCGATGCGCGAGGACCTGCCCGCCGAACCACCACCAGTAGTGCAAAAGGCGGTGTCGCCGATCGGCCTCACTGCCGGGACCGTGTTCGATCGCCGACCGCGCCGACTCGTAGAGTAACGTCTTCACGGCTTTTTCGACCTCGGCGTCTTTTTCCCCGCGGATCCGCCTGAGCTCCGCCGTGATCCGGTGGAGATCCTTTTGTCCCTGCTCGCGGATCTCGTCACGCCGCGCGGTCCGTTCATAAAGGTCCGCGAGCTCCTCCGCGGAATGGAGATTCTTGTAGCGCGGCTCCGTTTTCTGCTGGCGCAGACGCTTGGCGTCGCGGCGGAGTTGGCGTCTCTTCTCCGCCGTCAGGAATGAGTGTACGGGCGAATCGGGAGCCTCTCCGACGCGCACCATCACGTCGAGGGCCTCGTGCATGAGCGCCACGGCACGTTGCGATGCAGTGAGGTTCTTCATGACCGCTTCATGGAACCCGGGCGCGCCTGCTGACGCGCCCGGGTTCACTGCCTCCTTAGTTTCAGGCTTTCGGTGTCGTAGACGTTACGGGGACGGGTGCCGGTTCCGGTGTCGGAGCGGGCGTTTGAGGGGCTGGCGTCGCCTTCTTACGGCGCGACACGGCCTTCAAACGTTTGACTTCCTCCACGTGCGGCACGAGCACTGCCATCCCCGGAGCCTTCGCCAGCTGTGTCCCGATCGAGTACGCCTGCATACCGATGAGCACGAGCTGTTGATGGCGATTGAGGTTGCTCCCCTCGATGACCTTCAGGAACGCGCGGGCCTCCTCGGCCACGGCGTCCCAGCGGAGCGAGTCGTCCTGTAACTGACGGACTTCGTCGAGCGGCTGGCCGATGGCCTGCGACAGATTGTCGACCACACCGATGACGTTGATCGCGGCCGCCACGACGGTCGCCGGCTGTTTCCGAATACGCTGCTTGACCTGATTGCGCTGCTGCTGCGACAACGGCGCGATGTCCTCGATCTGCGAGCGCATCGCGCGCAACTGCGCGATGACCGCCTCGGGGGCCAGTTTGGCCGGATCCGGGGCCGGATCGGGGTTCGATGGATCCAGGGTGTTTGTAACGGTTTTACGCATGACATATCCTCCTTGCGCGAGCTGTCAGGCCGGAGGTGACGTCACGACTCGTCGACAAGTGCGAGCGGCCACCGGCTGGACGTTTCGGCCACGCGCCGATTCGTCCGGTTGATGTCTTCCCGAAGCGTGTACACACTTCGAGAGCCCGCGGCAGGAGGAGCTAACTCGACTCCCGCGCCGGTACAGGACTATGTGCTATCCAGCACGCCCATACCGCCGACGGCCGCCAACGACGAAGATCTTCCGATCTTCGTTATTGCGTCAGATAACATAGGTCCGTTGCGACGAAATGTCAAGTGGCAATTATGGAATATGCCGAGATGACAGCGGGGCGTCGCGTTGGGTGTCGAAGTGTCCCGTGGGGGCGTGGGGGGGTACCGCTGGGACACGGAGTGAGTACCGTTGGGGCGCGGGGCGTGTACCGTTGGGACGCGAGGCGTGTACCGTTGGGACATGGGGCGTGTACCGTTGGGACACTGTCGGCGGCCACTCTAAAATCCCCCCATCCGGACAGTTAAAAATCCCCCCTTTTGGAGCAACGACGAGGGAGGGAGTCCGTGCAAGAACAGGAAGGATCAGAGATGCTCGACGC
>DATMNC010000090.1:0-90383 GCA_035569395.1 Thermoanaerobaculia bacterium
TCGGCGCGTTCGGGTCGGCCTCGAACCCCTCATCCGATCCGGCTCAGATCATCCCGGTCGTCGGCTCGGCCCAGGGAGCCGTGGGATCGAGTTTCAAGACCGCCCTGCAGATTCACAATCGGACCACCTCCCCGATCTCAGGCAGGATCATCTTCCATCCGCAGGGGGTATCGGGGTCCGACGCCGACCCATCCATCAGCTACTCACTTTCCTCCTGGGCCTCGAAGTCCTACGCGGATCTGCTCCCCGCGTTCTCTCAGTCGGGGTTGGGAAGTCTCGACGTCGTCCCCGCCTCCGGGGCGGCGCCGGAGTTTTCGACGCATGTGTTCAACGATGCCGGCGCGGCCGGGACATCGGGATTGACCGAGGAAGCGGTCAAATCGGCGGCAGCGCTCGTGCCAGGCGATCATGCCGTGCTGCTCACGCCGCCGAGCTTCGTCACCCAGCGTTTCAACATCGGCATCCGGACCCTATCGCAGGGAGCCGCGCTCACTGTGAATGTGCGCAATAGTGCGGGATCCGTGATCGGGACCCTGACGAAATCGTATGCGGCGAACTACTTCGAGCAGAAGGGCTCGAGTGAGTTCCTTCCGGGGCTTACTCTGACGGGCAACGAGAGCATCGAGCTCGTCGTGACCTCCGGCTCGATCGTCGTGTACGGCGCCCCGACGGACAACATTACGAACGATCCCAGCCTTCAAATCGCCAGGAGCACGGCACTCGCCGGCGGGGCGACCGGCGACACGATGTTCGTGCCGGTCGTTGGCTCCACGCAGGGGGGGCAGGGCTCCTTCTTCAAGACGGCGGCGCAGATTCACAATCCCGGCAGCTCTCCGATCAGCGGCAGGTTCGTCTTCCATCGCGCCGGCGTGACAGGAAACGCCGGCGATCCTTCCCTTGCATATTCGCTTCAGCCGGGCGAGACGAAGTCGTACCCCGATCTCCCGGCGGCGATGGGGCAGAGCGGTCTGGGCAGCCTCGACGTCGTCTCCACTTCCGGTCCACCGCCGCTCATCGTCGCGCGCGTGTTCAACGACGCCGGAGCACTGGGAACCTCTGGTCTGACCGAGGAAGCCGTTGGCTTCGCCGGTTCCCTGCAGGCCGGTGACTACGCAATCCTCCTGGTGCCGCCGGATCTGATCCAGCAGAGACTGAACGTCGGCATTCGCACCCTCGGGCGCGGCGCGGTCCTGACCGTGGGCGTGACGAATGCTGCCGGCATCTACACGAAGACCGCGTTCGTCAAGAGCTACGCGGCTACATGGTTCGAACAGGTGGGTGCTGCCGACTTCCTTGGCGGCCTGACCCTTTCCGGGGGCGAGACCATCCAGATCTACGTCGAGTCGGGCAACGCCATCCTCTACGGCGCCGGCACGGACAACAAGACCAACGACCCGAGCGTTCAGTTCGCGAGAAGGCTTCCGTACTTTGATCCGCCGGCGAATTAGTGAGGATGCTCCTATGAACAGCAGACGATCCATTGCGGCGATATTCATCGTCGCGCTCCTTCCGCTCTGTGCAGCCGCGCAGCAGCAGGTTGCTTCGCCAACGCCCGTGCCCGTAGTGTCATTCTTCGTGCTCAAGCCGCTTGGGCATAACGTCTGGGCCGCGGTGGCCGTCCCCGGCAGCGGCGCGGGCAGCAACTCAGGCTTCGTCGTTGGCGATGACGGGGTGCTTGTGGTCGACAGTTTCCAGAAAGCGGACGCGGCCCGGGCTCTGCTGGCTGAGATCCACAAGATCACGCCGCTGCCGGTGAAATACGTCGTCAATACCCACTATCACATCGATCACGTCAGCGGGAATGGCGTCTACGCCGAAGCCGGCGCCGTCATCGTCGCGCAACGAAACGTGCGCGACTGGATACACACCGAGAACCTGAAATTCTATGGCGCCAACATCACCGCCGCGCAGAAGGCTTCCGTGGAAGGGCTGACAGGGCCGCAGGCAGCATACGACGGTTCTCTCGACCTCTACCTCGGTTCGCGGCGGGTTTCCGTGCGTTACTTCCTCGGCCATACCGGCGGCGATTCCGTGGTGTTCATTGAGGACGCCAACGTCGTCTTCTGCGGCGATCTGTTCTGGCGTCATACCCTGCCGAACCTGATCGATGCCAGTACGGCGGACTGGATTACTACGCTCATTACGCTGACGAAGACCCACCCTGGCGCCGCATTCGTCTCCGGACACGGCGATGTCGGCACGTCCGACGACGTCGATGCCTTCCGCGGCTATCTGACGGACTTGCGCCGGCTGGTATCCGAAGGCCGCACCGCGGGAAAGAACGGAGACGCTCTCGTGGATGAGCTGACCCCGAAGCTGAAAGAGACCTATGGCCAGTGGAGCGCCTTCAATGTATTCGTGAAGCGCAACATTACAGACACAGATGCCGAGCTCGCGGGAACGAAGAGGATTCCTCGGGTGGCGGCATCATCGAACTGACAAGGGGATCCTCTGGTATCCTCGGCCCGCATGCGCCGGGAGGATTTGATCGCATTCGCGCGACGTGATTGGCAGAGCGTGGCCGCGATGAAACAGCGTTTCTGGGTCGAGCAGAAACGCCGGATGACAGCCAGCGAAGCGTTGCAGCTCTCCGACGATTTGCGCGCGTCGGTCACCAGCCGGCGAAGCGACTGGCCGTCCGATGACGAGCGGCGCGCCGATCTGGAAACGCATGCGCGCGTGTCGGAGAGCCTGCGACGTGTCCGCACTCGATGAGGTTCTCGCCGCGGTCGCGGCGGCGATGCACGAGAACGCGTGGCGATGGTACCTGTTTGGAGCTCAGGCTGCGACTCTATGGGGCCGCCCCAGGCTTACCGCGGATGTCGACATCACGGCGGAAATTCCATTCGAGAGCTTGGACAGCTTCGTCGAAGCGATGAAACGGCGGGGGTTCACGTTACGTTTCGACGATCGCGAATTCGTGAATCGGACCAGAGTCTTTCCATTCCTTCACGACAGAACAGGAGTTCCTCTGGATGTGGTGCTGGCTGGTCCCGGCCTGGAAGAAGAATTTCTCGATCGTGCCATCAACGTTCAATTCGAGGGCACCGCCGTCCCAGTGATCAGTCCCGAGGATCTCATCGTGACGAAAGTGCTGTCGGGACGAGCGAAAGATGTTGAAGACGTTCGCGGTGTGCTGCGCGAGCGCGCCGGGTCTCTCGACATCGGCCGGATTCGAAGGACTCTCCATCTCCTCGAAGAGGCCCTCGCTCAGAGCGATCTCCTCATGATCTTCGAGACAGAGCTCGGAAAGCTGCGCTGACCGCCGCTCTGGGAGCGGGGTGTTTATTCTATTGCGCTACCCAACCGAGGGCCTGCATGGCTTCCGCCAGGGCCGGGTGCATCCGCCAGACATACCCCTGGCCCTGTTGCTTGTCGATGCACCTGGCCAGGAAAGAGGTCCAGGTGTAGCCAGGCCACCGCTCGTAGAACTCGGAGCGATTCGCGATCTTCTTTGCAAGTCGGCCGTAAACGGCGTTGATCCCTCTGATGCTGTAGCCGCCGGCCGCAGCCAACGAGCGCGTGGTGATCGTGCGTTGAGGTGCGTTGTAGTGTGCGAGCAAGAGCTGCCTCTCTTGCGGTGAGATCTCGCGACCGAGGCTCACTCGAAACTTCTTGACGCTGATTTGGTCGTTCGGGCGATCGTCGGCCAACTTGGACATTGGTAGCCCTCCGCTTGAGCGATCTCTCTGATTCCGTCGGCTCCAGCCTCCACGGCCGATTGTTCCGACGCCTAACATGCTCCCGGCGGTTGCACATCAGTTTGATATGCGGCGCATCCCAAGCGATGCGCTAGTGCCCCGCTGAACGACGACGACTGGAGAGAATCAACTCCATTGTGGCCACGCCCCCTCCCACGGTTGCTGCGTACAGCCGATCGCTGCCTGCTGCAAGTGCCGAAACCGGATCGCGGCCCAGATTGTCCTGGACGGCGATCCAAGTGTCGCCACCGTCAGTCGATTCGAACACTCCCATTCCGGGGTGAGTCTCGGCCGCGTTCCTGTCATCGAAGCTCGCAAAGAGACGACCGCCGATGCTCGTCAAGGCGGTCACTTCGAGGTAGGTACCTGTCGGAAGCCCGTTGTTGATCGCCTGCCATGAGTCGCCATGATCGGCACTGCGGAGAACTCCGCGGCCGTCGGTTCCGGCAAAGACGATCGACGAGCCTCGACGGGAATCCACGGCCAAGGCTGTTACACCGTTCCCAAGAATGGGGAAGGGTAGCCTGTCGCTGAGGTCCTGCCACGTCGTTCCGCCGTCGCGTGTCCGAAAGACCGTTGGTCCGTATACCCCGGAAATTACGCCGGAGTAGAGAGTGGAGGGGTCATTGGGATCAATCGTGAGGTGGGTGAAGAACGATGGGAGGTGAGTCAGACTCGGTTTCACGTCCTTGAACGTCGCTCCTCCATCCGTACTCTTGTAGATGGTTCCCGAGGGTCCATCGAAGGGGTCACCGTAGAAGGCCACCCAGATGGTTGCAGGGTGAGCAGGATCGAGCGCGAGATCCGAAAGCCTGGACGTTGGGCTGCTCTTTTCGAAGAGACCGGTCCAATGCTGCCCACCATCAGCACTGTGAAAGAGTCCCAGTTGGTCCTGGGCGTAGACGCTGTTGGAGTTGGTTGGATCCACGGCAATGTGGGCCACTGGTAAGGGAGAAGATCGAAGAGTGACGAGATCGCCCCAGGTCTGACCCTTGTCCTGACTCTTGAAGACGCCCAAATCCCCGCCACCAAAGACGACGGCCGGCTCACTGGGAGCGACCGCGACTGTGTGAATGACGCGACCAACAAGCCCGTCGTTTACCGAGTGCCAGGTCACGCCGGCGTCGACACTCTCCAATACACCGCGGTCCGCCAATCCACTATAAACAACGTCCGGCGTCGTGGGATCGACCAGAATCGTGTTGCCTGCCCGGCTGTCGAGCTTTTGCAGAGAGCCACCAGGTCCATCCACGCGAAACGTGCCCTCGGTTCCAACGAAGAAGGCTCTGCCAGAGTGCATCGGATCCAACGCGAAGTCCTTAAACCCAAAAACCGAAGTCATCACCGTGGACCAACTCAGCCCCGCGTCGTTGCTGGCGTAGAGGTTGACGTTCAGATTCCCGGTTAAAACAAGGGCGTAGATCATGCCGTCGGTATTCGGATCGACGACGATCTTGATCACGTCCAGGAAAGGGATCGCAGGAAGAGCGCTCCAGGTCGTGCCTCCATCGACGCTCCTGAAGATCGCCTGGCCGTCGCTGACGCTCCCTCCGGCATAAAGGTTCTGTGGGTGGCGCGGGTCGATGGCCATCACGGTGGCCTGGAAAAGAGTGAGCCCGGAACCTGCCAGTTGCTGCCAGGTGATCCCGGCATCGACGCTTTTCTGGATGATTGCAAATCCCGGCGGAGGTGCCGATGTCGGGTAAATTGCCGCGTAGAGAACCGCTGGGTTGGTTGGGTCCAGCGCCAGGTTATACGCACTCGCCAATCGAGGGAGGAATGATCTTCCGGCATCGCTGGTGCGAAAAACAGTGTCGTAGGACGCCGAATCAGGGAGAAGCCGTACAAACAGCCGATTGGGATCGGGGCTGACGAAGATCTGCTGGACGGGCGTGGGACGCAAATTGTCACCCACGACGCTCCACTGTCCAGTAGCAGGATCGCGCCGGAACAGTTGACCCTCCTTCGTCCCCGCGAAGAGTTTCCCATCAGGGCTAATGGCAAGCGCGGTGATATTGCCACCCTCCGGTCCGCCTGCGTGCCATGAGCCTGCGAGGGCGACACTGGTCGTGATGCCCCAGAGCAGGCAGAAGATCGCCAGCGAGAACAGTTTCGATGCGGCGGCAACGTTGTTACGGGCGCTGCAGGCGTGAGCCGCGTGAGTCACGATCTCCGCGGCGAGACCACGTTTGAGGTTGAAGTCTCCTGATCTCGACATGGTTTTGTGCTCCTACGTATCAATGCGACGTTGCCTGTTGATTCGTCTGGCAACAAACTGGATCGGGGATAGGAAATTGCATTTCGTGTTCGAGTCCACGGGGCGTGAACTGGCGAGCTCATCGTCCCTTTTCCCATGCTCGCCAGCGATTCTGGAGCGAACTGTGCGGAAAGTACAGGCGGTTTCACTCGTGGCTCGGAAACTGCGGCTCCCGGCGTAGAACGAGGCAGAGGTCGACTCCGCTGGCATTTCCGGGAACGTATACTCCTCGCCCATGCATCGAATCCGGGTGATCGATTCGCACACCGAGGGTGAGCCCACCCGCGTCATCATCGAAGGCGGCCCCGACCTCGGCGGGGCATCGATGGCCGAGCGGCGGGCGCGATTTCAGCAGGAGCTCGATCGCTACCGTTCCGCGGTGGTCAACGAGCCGCGGGGATCGGACGTCTTCGTCGGCGCTCTCCTCGTTCCGCCGGACGATCCATCGTGCGTGGCGGGCGTCATCTTCTTCAACAACGTCGGCACTCTCGGCATGTGCGGGCATGGCACGATCGGCGTCGTGGTCACGCTCGCGCACCTCGGCCGGTTGAACGCCGGTCTGCATCGGATCGACACACCGGCGGGCGTCGTCACCGCGGAGTTGCATGAATCAGGCGACGTCTCCGTACGCAACGTACCGTCGTACCGGCTGGCGAAGGATGTTGCGGTCGATGTCGACGGCTATGGCCGTTTCCGCGGCGACGTCGCCTGGGGCGGCAACTGGTTCTTCCTGGTCAATGAGCATCAGGAATCGGTCGAGCTGAAGAACGTCGAGCGTCTGACCGAGGTCACGTGGGCCATCCGGCAGAGTCTCGAAGCGCAGGGGATCACTGGGCGCGATGGCGCTCTCATCGATCACGTCGAGCTTTTCGGACCGCCTGACCGCGCGGACGCCGACAGCAAGAGTTTTGTCCTCTGTCCCGGGAAGGCGTACGACCGCTCGCCGTGCGGCACCGGGACCAGTGCGAAGATGGCCTGTCTCTACGATGACGGCAAGCTTCCGGAAGGGAAGGCGTGGAGGCAGGAGAGCATCGTCGGCAGCCTGTTTGAAGGACACGTGAACATCGTCGAGAGCGCAATTCAGCCGGTCATCCGCGGATCGGCGTACGTCAACGCCGAGGCGGTGCTGATTCTCGATGAGCGCGATCCGTACTGCTGGGGGATCCCCAGGTGAGGGTTGCGGTGAGGGTTGCCCTGGACGACGGATCCGAGTGCGCTCGCTGCCTCGCCGAGCGCAATTTTGCACTCTCCGAGGTTGAAAATGGCCTCGTGGAGTCCAGTAGTGGCCTCGTGGAGTCCACTAGGTGACCTCGCGGAGTCCACTAAGTGGTCTCGCGGAGTCCACTAGTGACCTCGTGGAGTCCACTAGGTGACCTCGCGGAGTCCACTAAGTGACCTCGTGGAGTCCACCAGTGACCTCGGGGAGTCCACTAGTAACCTCGTGGAGTCCACTAGTGGACTTGTGGAGTCCACTCATGGACTCGTGGAGTCCATTCGCGTATGAGCAAACGCATCGTCATCGTCGGCGGCGGCGTGATCGGGCTCTGCACGGCGTACTACGCCGCGGAGCGCGGCCATCGTGTCACCGTCTTCGACCGTGCTTCCGAGGCGGAACGTGGAAGCTCGTACGGAAACGCGGGGATGATCACCCCGAGTCATTTTGTCCCGTTGGCCGCGCCGGGCGCGATTCGGCTGGCGCTGAAATGGATGTGGAATACCGAGAGTCCGTTCTACATGAAGCCACGTCTCGACCGGCATCTGATGGAGTGGGCGTGGAGATTCCGGCAGGCGGCGACAGCCGCGCACGTGAAGGAGTCCGCGCCGCTGTTGCTGCAACTGAACCTCGCCGGCCGTGGATGTTTCGAGCGGCTCGCGGCCGCGTGGGGAGACGCATTCGGCCTGACGCCGAAGGGCATCATCATGATCTGCAACACCGAGGAGGGGCTGGAACACGAGACGGCCACAGCGCTGACGGGTCGTGCGCTCGGTCTTCCGGTGGAAACGCTCGACGCCAAACAACTCGCGGCGATGGAGCCGGGGCTGTCGATGCGCGCGGTGGGCGGCGTCTACTTCCCGATGGATGCGTACCTGACCCCGGATCGGTTCATGAGCGCACTGATCGAACGCCTCCGCCAGCGCGGCGTCGATCTGGCCTGGAAAACCGCGGTGACCGGTTGGAAACACGGCGCGGGTCGTATCGACGGCATGATGACGTCGCGCGGCACGGTGGACGCGGATGAATTCGTCATCTGCGGTGGTGCGTGGACTGCCGACATCGCCCGGCAGTTGAAACTGCATCTGCCGATGCAGGGGGGGAAGGGATACAGCCTTACGCTTCCGGCGCCTCGGAAGCAGCCGGCGCACGCCATGATCCTCTCCGAGGCGCGCGTGGCAGTGACGCCGATGGGATCGGCGGTGCGGTTCGGCGGAACCATGGAGATTACGGGTACCGACCTCTCCATCAACCCGGCTCGTGTCCGCGGAATCGTCAAGGCGGTTTCGAACTATCTGCCCGATTTCACAGCCGGCGATTTTCAGGACGTACAACCGTGGGCCGGCCTGCGTCCCTGTTCCCCCGACGGCCTGCCGTACATCGGCCGGTTCCGGTCGTTTGATAATCTCTCCGTGGCAGCCGGGCATGCCATGATGGGCCTCAGTCTCGGGCCGATCACCGGCAAGTTGATGAGCGAGTTGCTCTCCGGCGCGGCCCCCTCCATCCCGATCGAAAGGCTTTCACCGGACCGATACGCATGAAATGGCAAGGCGTCATACCCGCGATCACCACCCCGTTTCGTGAAGACCTGAGCGTCGATCACGATTTTCTTGCGAGACACGCCTCGTGGATGGCCGGCGCCGGCTGTACCGGCGTCGTGGCCCTCGGATCTCTCGGCGAGGGAGCGACGCTCGAGCTCGAAGAGAAGATCGCCATTCTGAAGACGTGCGTCCAGGCGCTGCATGTTCCCGTGGTTGCCGCCATCTCCGCGCTGAGCACCGACGCCGCGGTGCGTCTGGCGAAAAGTGCGCAGGAGGCCGGCTGCAGCGGTCTTATGGTGCTTCCGCCATACGTCTACTCCACCGACTGGCGCGAGATGAAGGCGCATATGGCAGCGATCCTTCGCGCCACCGATCTCTCGTGCATGCTCTACAACAATCCGATCGCCTACCGCACCGATTTTCTGCCCGAGCAGGTCGCGGAGCTGGCCGGCGAGCACGAGAATCTGCATGCGGTCAAGGAGTCGTCGGCCGACATCCGGCGCGTGACGGCGATCCGCTCGCTGATCGGTGATCAACTGGCCATCCTGGTCGGCGTCGATGATCTGATCGTCGAGGGAATCGCCGCCGGGGCCACCGGCTGGATCGCCGGGCTGGTCAACGCGCTGCCGCGCGAATCGGTCGACGTTTTCGACGGCGCGATGCGTGGGGACGATGTCTCCGATCTCTATCACTGGTTTCTTCCGCTGCTGCGGCTGGATGTGGTCCCGAAATTCGTGCAGCTCATCAAGCTGGTGCAGCAGGAAGTGGGAATGGGGAGCGAGCGCGTCCGCCCGCCGCGCCTCATGCTTGCCGGCCAGGAACGCGAAAAAGCGTTGCGCGTCATTCGCGCGGCGCTCGCTTCGAGGCCACGAGCATGAACGAGGTCGATCGCGTCGCGCGTGCGGCGGCCGGAGCCTTTGCGACCTTTGGCCGTCTGAACGGCCGCCGAAAAGGGGAGATGCTGCGCGCCATCGCCGCGCGTCTGGAGGCCAATGGCGATGCCATCGTGCAGAGTGCGCGCGCAGAAACCGCGCTCGGGCTGCCGCGATTGCAGGGCGAGCTGGCGCGCACCTGCAATCAATTGAGGATGTTCGCCACGCTGGTCGAGGAGGGTTCGTGGACCGGCGCGCGCATCGATCACGGCAACGTCGACGTCCGGTCGATGTTGCGTCCGCTCGGAACGGTGGCCGTCTTCGGTGCAAGCAATTTCCCTCTCGCTTTTTCCGTCGCCGGCGGCGACACCGCCTCGGCGCTGGCCGCCGGATGCCCGGTCATCGTGAAGGCGCATCCGGCACATCCGCGGACGTCCGCGCTGGCCGGCGAGGCAGTCGCCGCGGTAGTGCCGGAGGGGGTGTTCGCCTTGCTGTTCGACGACGGCTACGAAACCGGCGTCGCGCTGGTGAAGCATCCGCTGATCAAAGCCGTCGGCTTCACCGGATCGCTGCGCGGAGGGCGCGCGCTGATGGACATCGCGGCCTCGCGCCCCGAGCCGATTCCGGTATTCGCGGAGATGGGGAGCATCAATCCGGTCTTCATCCTCCCGCGGGCATTGCGGGAGCGCGGCGCCGAGATCGCCGCCGGCCTGCACGCGTCGGTGACCCTCGGCGTCGGTCAGTTCTGCACGAATCCCGGGCTGGTCCTGACCACGCGTGACGAGAGCTTCGTGCGCGAGCTGGAAACACGGATCGCCGCAACACCCGCGGCAACGATGCTGACGCCAGCGATTCGGGATGCCTATCGTGCCGGTGTCGATTCGTTCACCTCGATCGCCAGCCGGCGCGCATTCGTCGACGCGGAAGGGGGCGCGGCTCTTTTCACCATCGACGCCGAAAGCTTTCTGGCGCATCGCGAATTGAGAGACGAGCTCTTCGGCCCCTCGACGCTCGTGGTCGAGTGCGACTCGCATGCACGCCTCCTCGAGGTGGCGCGCGCGCTCGACGGTCAGTTGACGGTGACCATTCACGCCGCCGATGGCGAGATCGATGAGCACCGCGACCTGCTGGAGATCGTCGAGACCAAGGCCGGCCGGATTATCGTCAACGGCTATCCGACCGGCGTGGAGGTCGTGCCTGCGATGGTGCACGGCGGCCCCTATCCGGCCACCTCCGATGGCCGCTCGACCTCGGTGGGCACGCGCGCCATCGAGCGATTTACGCGCCCCGTGGCCTGGCAGAACGCGCCCGATGCCGTTCTTCCCGACGAGCTGAAAGAGTCGAATCCCCTCGGCATCCGGCGGATGGTCGACGGCCGGATCTGAGTGCCCTGTCAGCATTGAAATCAGGGGTGGAACATGCTCGTGCTGAGCTCCACGTTAATGTCATCCTGAGGCTGCCGTAGCCGCTGAGCGAGCGTAGCGAGCGAGAAGCGGCGGAGGACGGCGAAGGATCTCGAGATGCGCGGCATGGGGCAGAAGCGCAACAGGGTTGTCACTATTCAAATCAGCTCGATCTTCCCGTTTGCGAGCCCATCCCGCGGACGATAGACCACCCTCACAGAAATTACCGTTTGGCTCCTGCCCCAAGCAGCGCATCTGGAGATCCTTCGCCGTCCTGCGCCGCATTTGGTAGTGGGTCAGTTTGATGTTACAGCTCATGCGCTCACCTCCGCACCCCGCGCCGCTTCGCATTCGCGCGATTCGATCAGCGCGACCAGATCGGACATCGACCAGAGATGATCCGTCACCCTGGCCTCCATCGCCGGGGTGCAGCGGATCGTCTGGTGAATGCGGATGAAGTTGTACCAGAACATGTGCAGGCTGACGGAGTGGCAGTGGTTCTCAAACTTCTTCGAAAACGCGTTCGTCAACCGAGTGAAGCGGCGCATGCTCATCCGCATGGTCAGGTTCGCGCGCTCCACGTAGCTGGTGCTGATGTGCTTCCGGTCAGGCTCACCCGAGATGATCGCCGTTTCTGATCCCTTGATCCTACCCGGTGAGTAGCGCGTATCGGCTGACTTGTCATTGCCGCTTGCTCCGTACAGTTTTGTCAGCATCGCGTAATCCACGTCGCCACCGAGCGCTCCTTCAACGGCGTTGAGATACAGCTTCAGTCCGTCAGTGGTCATCTGAACCTTCCCCTTGATGCGCGAGGCGAGATCGTTGATGAAGAGCGCGGCGCACTCCTCATTCCGCTGCCCCACCAACCAGCTAACCATGAGTTTCGAGTCGGCATCGATCGCGGTCCACGTCCACGTCGACCCAATCACGAACGGTGAGGACTCGCGGATCTCGCGTGAGATATTCGCATCCTTGCCGTAAATAAAGCTCCAAATCTCGTCACACTGAATCCGGCGACACGGCACGTTACGGATGACTTGATCCTGATAGGCGGCGCACGTCTCTCCGGCATCTTTCAGCAAGCGGACGATGGTGTTCTTCGCCACTCCGGTAAGCCTGACTGTCGCGCGAATGGAAACACCATCGACGAGGCAGGAGAGGACGGCGGCGCGCTTGGTTGGAGTCAGCTTGTTCATGCGCGTACTGTATATACAAATAGAATACATGTCAAGAGGGAATACCGGTTGATTTGTATCGCTTTTCGATATACAGTGCTGACCATGCCGACACGAAAAGATCAGGTTGTTATTATTCGGCTCTCAGCCGATGAAAAGTCAGCATTCAAAGAGGCTGCCGATCTTGCCGGTATCGGCCTCTCATCATGGATTCGCGAACGTCTACGCCGCACATCCAGCCGCGAACTGGACGAGGTAGGACGAACAGCCCCATTCATTGCTGCGGCGCGGTTTCGCGCTAAGGTGTAATCTCTTCCAACCCCGAGGGGCGTGACCGATGGCTAAAATACAGTTCACGATCGACGGCCCGCGTGGCGGCGTGACACTCCGCGCGATGCTGCTGGCGTTCCATAACCAGCTGAACATCCTGAGCGACTTGGATGCCACCATCGCTGGCCGAGGAAGCCCGTTGCTGGATTGGGTAGTTTTCGACATCAACGCCAAAGCCAGCGTGACGGGTACCCTTCAGAGCCGCCCGCTCACCGAGGACGTTCCGCTGAACCACGAGTCACGCGTGGAGAACGCCTACCGCAACGGATGGCGGGTAATCGAAGGCGGTGCGCGGACGCCAGAGTACTATACGGTGCGCTCGCTTCGCAGCAGCAAAAGCACGTTGCAGTTGATCGGTGACGATGGCATCACCGGCTTCACGGTTGAAGATGACCTCCACCCAGACGATCTACCAACGAAGCTGACACCAGTCGGAGCGGTCAACCTAGAGTCGCTCATCAAGCCTGGACTTACGAGTTATGGATCTGTCGAAGGTACGTTGACAGCGATATCCGTGAGGACGAAGAAACCGAAATTTGAGATTGTCACTTCGATCGCCAAGAAAGCCGTTTCATGCAAGTTCGATTCATCGCTCTTGGATGACATCAAGGCCGCACTCGGCCACCGCGTGATAGTCGCTGGAGAGGTCGTCCATAACTCAAAAGGCGAACCGCAGAAAATTCGGATGGACGGGCCGATTCGGATGCTTAGGGCAGCATCTGAGTTGCCATCTACTCGCGAAATGACGGGCGCATTCCCAGATCTTCTGGGCGGCATGACGACGGCAGAGTACATGGAGTTGGTACGTGGCTGATTCGCGCGTAACGCCGTACCTGAAGCCGTACCTAGATTCAAGCGTTTTCATCGCGTGGATACGCGGCGAAGAGAAGGACGGAGTCAAGCGCTACGAAATTGTCGAACACATCATGAATGATGCTTCAGACGGTAAGCATCCGATCATCATCTCCGGCTGGACCTTCGCCGAGGTTCACAAAGTAAAAGGCGACGGGAAGCAGCACCTATCGTCCGACGAGGACGAAAGAATCCTTGCCTATTTCGAGCATGACTTCATCCAGGTTGTCGAAGTGGATCGATTCATAGGCGAGGAGGCGAACCGATTTTGCCGCCTCTACAACATAAGGCCGGGCGATGCGATCCATTTGGCGTGCGCACTTCGCGCGCACTGTGACGTAGCCCTGTTTTGGGATCGGCCGTTCATTGCCGCCGTCACCCACGACCAAATACGCATCGAGGAACCACGCATCCTGAGCCAGCGTCAGGGATCTATCTTCGATTCCGTTTCGAGGATCGGGCCGTCAGAGTAACCGCCTAGTCGTGGCAAGCTAACCCTTCTTCTTTGCCGGAGGCGGCGCGACCCTTTTGAGGTTCCCTCGCTGCGGCGGTTGCTCTGATCGCTCGATCATCTCCTCGAAGATCCGGTGAACGTTCGCGTTCACGTCGCGCGGCGGTCGGGGTGCTTTCGGCTTCATGGTTGAAGTTTACACCGGCCCCGGAAACAGGTACGCGCGCCGGTAGCCGGGAATCGATCCTTCCAGCTTGGTCAGGTGAGTCCCGGCGAAATCGATCAGCTCAAAACACAGGACGGCATCCAACGTCTTCTGATCTTCGGCGGCAACGGACTCCAACGCACGCACGATGTACTCCGGCAGGCGGACGGTCACGGTACGGAGGGCCAGCAACGGCGGCAGAACGCTCGCTGCCGCGTCGCCGAGCGCGTCCTGTATCTCCGTGAGCGCCCATCGATCCATCGCGACGTAGACCGCGTGACGCCACAGGAAGCGCCACACACCGTGTACCTTCGATGCGTCACGGGTGCCGCGTGCGACCTCGCGCCGCAGCGTACGTGCTGGCGTGCCGGTGAGCCGCGCGACCTCGGTGAGGCTGTACGACTCGGCAGGCTGGAGAAAAAGAGTCTGAATCCGTTGTTTCTGTTCCTGAAGGTTCCTAGCCATGGCTGGATGGAGTCTACTCCGACCCATGGCTAGTGTTCAAGTCAATGCCGCGAAGGATGACACGGAGCCCGGAAGGGCAGCGATTCGGCGATGCTCTGCGCATCATGCGGAAAGAGCGCAGCCTGAGCCAGGAAGCGCTCGCGGAACGCGCGGACATGGCAGCGGACTACCTCGGCTTCATCGAGCGCGGGGAGAACGTGCCGACGCTGACAATTATGCTGCGACTCGCGGACGCGTTGGACGTTCCGCCGTCGCACATGCTGCGGACGTTTGACAAGCGGCGGTAGTTCTCGGGATCAGGGAAAGCACCGGGAGTGCCGCCGGGAGAGTTGTTCCGCGAGTTCAAGTAAGCATCAGTGGTAGCACTCCAGCATAGCCCCGAGGTACCCTAGCCATCGGAATGAATGCGCTCTACTACGGCGACAATCTCGATGTCCTCCGACGCCACGTCAAGGACGAGAGCGTTGATCTCGTCTACCTCGACCCGCCGTTCAACTCGAATCAAGGCTACAACGTGCTGTTTGCTGAGCATGGCGGCACCAGAGCTGCCGCGCAGATCAAGGCATTCGAGGATACGTGGACGTGGGACGAATCCGCCGCACGGTCGTACGAGGACGCTGTCGAGGCTGGAGGTAGGGTTGCTGACGCGCTGCTGGCCCTCAGAACGTTCCTCGGAACCTCCGACATGATGGCGTACCTCGCGATGATGGCGCCACGCCTCTCGGAGCTGCGCCGCGTCATGAAGGACACAGCGAGCATCTATCTGCACTGTGATCCTACGGCAAGCCACTATTTGAAGGTGCTTATGGATGCCGCGTTTGGCCCTACAAACTTCAGAAACGAAATCACATGGAAGCGCCGCGTTGGATCTAGCAGCGCGGTTCACGCGAGCCGCCGATTTGGAACCTGTACGGACATCATCCTCTTTTACGCCAAGACAGCGGACGCCCCATTCTTCCCGCAGTACAACAACACCAGTGAGGAGTATCTAAAGTACGTAGCTGAACGTTTCAAATTCGTTGATTCGAACGGTCGAACTTTCCGAACCGACAACCTCGCGAACCCAGCCCTTCGTCCTAATTTGATTTATGAGTACAAGGGCTACAAACCGCCAGCGAACGGATGGGCTATTTCGCGGGAGAAAATGGAGCAGTGGGACAAAGAGGATCGACTGTATTTCCCCAAGAGCAAGGATGGACGGATCGCCAGGAAGAGATTTCTTGATGAGCTGAAAGGAATGCCGATCCAGAACCTATGGACGGATTTAGCCGAAATCAATTCACAGGCCCAAGAACGGCTTGGGTATCCGACCCAAAAACCGCTCGCGCTACTTGAGAGGATCATCGCCGCGTCATCGAAGGAGGGTGATGTTGTCCTCGATCCGTTCTGCGGCTGCGGAACGTCCATTGCCGCCGCCGAAAAGATGAAGCGTCAGTGGATCGGGATCGACGTTACGCATCTCGCAATCGGCTTGATCAAGAGCCGACTCCGCGACCAGTTCGGTGATGGTATCGTTGGAACCTATCGCGTCATCGGCGAGCCGACGACGCCAGACGATGCCGAGGAGTTGGCCAAGACGGACCCGTATCAATTCCAATGGTGGGCACTTGGGTTGGTTGGAGCGCGACCGTCAGAGCAGAAGAAAGGCGCAGACAAAGGGATCGACGGGCGGCTGTTCTTTCACGATGAAAAGGGCGGCGACACCAAGCAAATCATCCTCTCGGTCAAGGCCGGAAAGATGCACGCGAACTACGTGCGCGATCTGCGCGGAGTCGTGGAGCGCGAGAATGCGGCGATAGGCGTGCTCATCTCGCTGGATGAGCCTACCCAACAGATGCGCACGGAGGCGGCAAGCGCTGGCTTCTACGTGGCTCCGTACAGCGGCACGAAGCACCCCAGGATGCAACTGCTCACGGTGGCGGAAATCCTCGGCGGAAAAGGGATCGACTATCCGGCCAAGGGTCAGATGAACGTGACCATCCGCCGAGCACCAAAAGCGAAAGGCAAGGACGAGAAGAACCGCGAGCTGTTCTAGCCTTAGTCACATATAATTTCAAACTGACCCACTACCCCGCATTTCGCTCGCTACGCTCGCTCAGCGGCTCCGGCAGCCTCAGGATGACAAATCGCCTGGTACATTTTCAGGATGACAGTGAATTGCACAGGTCCGCTTCACTGGCACGTCGGGCTCACCTTCAAATGCACATCCGGCGCAGGCGCGGTTCCTCCCCCTACCGGGCCGGTGGCGTCCGCGCACACCTTCTGGCCGACCTGTCCCGGCACGACGATCGTGTAGTCGCCGGCGGCGGGGACGATGGGCAACGGGAAGATCGGTCCACCGCCGGCATTCAACGCGATATCCGCACCGGCGTGGAGAACGTGGACCGGGAAGTTGGCGTCACTCTGGAGGTCCGTCAGATTGCCGGGTGCGACGTTGGCGTTCACGTTCTGCACCGTGTAGGTCGGTCCCTGATTGGCGTTGAAGCAGGTGCCGGTGAAGGTGAGCGTCTGGGGACCGCACGTGCACGGCTGGTTCACGGTCACCGTCACCGTCTGCTCTCCGCCGTAGGGCAACGACAGCTTGAATTTCGTCGTCTTGCTGACCTGCTCGATCCTCGATCCCTGGTTGTTCACCGGCTGGGCCGGACTGAGCGACGGGATCACCGGCTGATCGGCCGACATCTCGCCGACGCCGACGGAGATCTTCCAGTTCAGGGTCACGCTCCCCCCGCAAGTCGTCGACGCCGGCTGTACGTTGAAGTACTTGATTTGCGGCTCGCAACCAAAGCTGATCACGGCCAGAAGAGCGATGCAGATCAGTTTTCGCATGCCTGATTGTACAGTCTCGAGCGTTTATGCAGTAACAACGGAGCCGGCGACATGGGTCTGAGGTACACTTACGTCGTTACGCCCGTTTCAACTGCGGACCGGATGCAGTGCACCTTGCGGTGCGGATGAACGCGGCGAGAGATCGCGTGCAGCACCGGAGGTGCAATGACTTTTCGAGGGACCGCTGCGACGGTCGCGGCCATCGTCGTCCTCTTTACCGTCGCCGACACCGTTCTCTACCGCCTGCTCGGTGACCACGCCCAGATTCTCTATCGCGGCAGCGTGCGCGTCACCTGGCTGGCCGTGGTCATGATCGCTACAGCAGCCGTCGCCGCCCGGTTTCGCTGGTGGGGCGACTACATCGGCCGCGTCTGGACCCTTCTATTCGTCGAGTACTTCTGCCTTACCGCCAGCGAGACCATCCGGCGTTTCGTCACCAGCCTCTCTCCGATCGGGAGGGGTGCCGTGGTGATCGGAAACCTGGCGGGAATCGCTGCCTTCTGGCTTTTGGCGCGCTCCCTTCACGCGGCGGGCCTTCGCTACACCGGCTCGAGATCGATGAAACTGGGATTCTTCGCCATCGCCGCGGTACTAACAGCGGTCCTGGTGCTGGAGCCGTCGATCCGCGAAGTCCGGCGGCTCCTGGCCGGTACGGGCGAGCTGGACCGGGCAGTATCCGTGCTGGCCGACCTCGTCACATTCATCCTGGTTGCCCCGCTCCTGCTGACGGCGCTTTCGTTCCGAGGCGGACGACTCTTTGGGGTCTATGCCCTCCTGACGGCCGGCACGATCGGCTGGATGATCAACCAGGGCTCCGGATCCCTGCTCACGTTCCTCGGCATGACCGGCGCTACGCGGGCGGGACAGATGTTCGGTTTCGCCATGGCCTGCGCATGCATCGCCGGCGCCGCGTACGTACAAGGAAAGGGAGCGGGAAGCGAGGTAGTCCATGCCTGACATGACCATTGCCGAGATCATTCAACAGCACATCGCCGTCCATCTCGGGCCGCACACGGCCAAAATGGCCATCAAAATGGCTGCCGGCAAGTCCGTCGGCCTTGCGCCGGATGCGGTCCGGCTGGATGACGTGCCGAAGGTCATCGAGGAGCTGCATCCGATGCTGAATGTCCTCATCGGGCGGGACAGAGCCCAGCAGACGCTCGACGAGATCACGCGCGCCTGCCATGGATGACCTTGGGCTCGCGTTTCCCTGAAATCGAGAGTCCTTCTCCCCCAGCGCTTTGCCGGCATCCACGAGCTCTACCAATCTTTCCCGGCCCCGACCACCACCCGCCCGCCCTTCATCACGAACGGGACGTGCTCGATGGTTGTGATGTCGTGCGTCGGGTCGCCCGGGACGGCGATCAGGTCGGCGAGGAGGCCGGGGGCGATGCGGCCGAAGTGGTCCTGCTGGCCTAGGATTTTCGCATCGACGGACGTTGCGGCCAGGAGGGCCTGGGCGGGGGTCATGCCGGCGCGGACCATCCATTCGAGCTCGCGGTAGTTATCGCCGTGCGTGAAGACGCCGACGTCGCTGCCGCAGCCGATGATGACGTTGTTCGCCATGGCCAGCCTGAAAGCGCGTAGGGCGTTGTCCATGCTGGACGTGTACGGTTTCGTCCCGCGCTTGTAGCTCTGGAAGTATTCAGAGTACGCCTCTTCGGCGGCGAGGGTGGGGAGGAAGGCCACGCCGTGCGCGGCCATCAGCTTGAAGACCTCGTCCGTGCCGCCGTATCCATGCTCGATCGTGTCCACGCCCGCGAGGATGGCCCGCCTCATCCCTTCCGTGGTGGTTGCGTGCGCGGCGACGGGCTTGCCCGCGCTGTGCGCCTCCTCGACGAGGGTCTTCAGCTCATCGAGTGAGAACGTCGGCGTGGCATCGCCTCCGCCGCGCCCGTAGTCGGCGTAAACCTTCACCCAGTCGGCGCCGTGCCCGATCTGCTGGCGTACCGCGCGCAGGATCTCCGCCGTGCCGCTGGCTTCCTGCGCCCCTTTCGTAGCCGGCTCGAAGTCAGGAGCGAAGCCGCCGGGGCCGGGCCCGTAGCTCGCCGTGGCCACGATCGCCTTCGTGGCCACGAAGAGCCGCGGACCTGGGATGCGCCCTTCCTCGATGGCTTGTTTGACGGAGACATCCCCGAACCCGGCCCCTTCGGTGCCGAGGTCGCGAAGCGCCGTGAAACCGGCCATCAGCGTGTCGCGGCTGTGAATCGTCGCCGCGATCGTTCGATACGCCAGCGGCTCATGGAGGACCTGATCGTTCCACAGCGTCTCGTTGTAGGGGTGGAGGAAGATGTGCGAGTGCGCATCGATCAGTCCGGGGAGAAGAGTCATCCCAGGAAGGTCGATCGTCGTCGTTCCTGGCGGCACCGCCACGCTCCCGGCCGGTCCGACCGCGGCGATTTTCTCGCCGGTCACGAGAACGACCCAGCCCTCGTGCGTGGCGCCGCTGGTTGCATCAAACACCCGCTGCGGATGGAGGAGGATGCTCTTCGACGTCCGCGGTTCGTTGTCAGGTGCCGCGAGCGCCGGTGCAACCGTGACGAGAACCGCGGCCAGGAACGTACCGAAACGACGCATGACGAGACCTCCGTCCGCATTCTGTCGTAGCGGGCGGCTCAGCTCAACAAGTTGCGATGTTCACGTGAAGAAGATACTCCGTGCCCGCTGGGGATATCTCCTCGCAAGCGGGCTACATCACCTGCACCGTGATGAACGTGAGCGGCGGCTTGTACATAGCCCCCCTGGGACCGCGGGCGTCCCGCCCGCGCGTGTGAAGCAGCAGGATGCCGAGCATCAAACGCGAACGAGACGCCCGCGCTCCCAGGTGCCGTGTGGCAACGCTGCCCGTGGTTGACACATGCGCGTCGCCTCCGCGCCGCAACGTTGCCCGTCGTCGCCACACGTGCGGCGGCTCGTGTCCGCAATGTTGTCAGTGGTCGCCACACGTGCGGCGGCTCGCCGCCGCAGTGTTGTCAGTGGTCGCCACACGTGCTGCGGCTCGTCGCCGCAATGTTGTCCGTGGTCGCCACACGTGTGGCGGCTCGTATCCGCAATGTTGTTCGTGATCGCCACACGTGTGGCGGCTGGTGTCCGCAATGTTGTCAGTGGCCGCCACACGTGCGGCGGCTCATCGCCGCAATGTTGTCAGTGGTCGCCGCACGTGTGGCGGCTGGTGTCCGCAATGTTGTCCGTGGTCGCCGCACGTGCGTCACCTTCGCGATGTAACGCTGACGCACGTGCGCGCAAACGTCCAGGAACGCTACACTTCGGCGTCTCCCGACATTTCCCCTTGATTTTTCCTGGGAATCCGGGTCAGGTCGAACGTCGAAAGCGCCGCAAAGCACGCCTACCACCATGTGACAGGCCGGCACTCACCCGCAGTTTTGACTGGCGGAATGCAGGAAGGCAGCGGCATGCCGAATAACCATCGCGTCGCGCAAGCGCCGAAATCGCCGCGTGGTAAGGTCCCTTTCGTCAGTGGTTTAGCTGGAGTGAAAAAACGAAGGGCTGACCCCTATCACTCTCGCTCGCTTCCGTGCTTGATCGCGAGACGCTCACGCAGGCCGTGCGCGATTTCAGAAAAGCCCTCGAACGGATCGCCGGCCGCTCGTAGCGCGCTGCCCCTGAAGCGCTGGAATGCTCGCGCGAGGGGAGTACATGGTCCCGAAAAGCAACAAGCTTGGGTCGCACCTTCGTTCTTCGCGATCGACTCCAGGTGCGGGCGTGGTAGACAAAAGCTAATTCCGGGCTGTTCGGAACGCCGCCGTCCACAGCGGATCAGTGCTTTGCGAGCTGCTGTTCGATGTCTTGAATCCACGCCGCAGGCATGCCACGACGCTCCCGCGCCTCGCGGATGAGTCTCAGATTGCGGGCAGTCGTCTCTCCCATCCAGGAGTGCTGCAACTGCGCGAGCACCCGAGAAAGCTGCACCCGGGCCTCTTCCTGCTTTTCGCCGAGGACGAAGATCTCGAGCAACGTCGCCTCGTCCCAGAAGGTAGTGCCACGTGCGGTGGCCCATCTCCGTTTGGTCGAATACTGGACGACTGGAAGGATCTCCTCGCGGCGAGGGTCGTTCTTTCCCTGCACTTCCATCAGGGTCAGGGCGTTGATTCCGGGGTAGGCGTCGCGCCAATCGATCTCGAAACCCTGCAGATAGGCTTCGATGGCCTTGGCGAGGAAGATTTCGGCCCGCGCCTCATCACCCTGCTTCAGCGCCTGCTCCCACTGGTCTTTGTACACGCGGCCAAGGATGCCGCACGTCTCACTCGATTGCGCGTTCCGGCCCGCGAGGTCCCGAAGGATCTTCTCGGCACGTTCCCACTCGCCGCTCCGGTTGAGGGCCAGGGCCAGTTGCTCCTGCAACCGCGGTTGGGCCAGATACTGCGGCGGCAGTCGCCTCGACAGGTCGATCATCCTCCGCCACGCACCACGAATCCGATAGGCGTCGAACAGCAGGACTCCAATCTCGGGCGACAGGCGGGCAAAGTCGGTGATCTCCTCTTCGATATCGAAGAGCTCTTCGGCGCCGAGTTGCTTCGCGGCGAGGATGCGTTGTCTCAGCTCACCGTCACGCTGTGAGTCCCTCTCGGAAAGTTCCCGCCGTAGGTGTCCTACATCGAACACGGGAACGGACGGCAGAAGCTGGCGCACAGGGCTATCGCTCGCGAAAGACGACTGGGCGGCTCGCAACACCTGCCCCAGCGCCTCGGCGAACGCGGAGGTGTTTTCGGGCCGCCCCGCTGCATTGAGTTGATAGAACAACACCCGCAACATCGACTGGCTCCATGGAACCTGCGTCTCATTCCGGGCGATAAGGATGGTGGCGCCGTCACAGAGCGCGTGGCGGATACCCAGTTCGTAGACGACGTTCGGGTTGTGCAGACTGAGGTCGAATACCGCGACCGGCGACGCGACGAGCCGTTTCAGGGTGGTCTTCAGAAATAGTCCCGCGGCCAGATCCTGGTCACCGCGAATGGGCTCCAACCCCGTGGCCCGGACCGCGGGAACGATCATCGACGAGTAGATCAGATCGAAATCGACATCGCCACCCTGCCCGTCCGGCTTGCGCCCGAACGGCATGGAGACGTAACACACCGGCACATCCGCCATCGGCTTAGACCTCTTCCTTCCCCTTCAGCCACTCTGTGATCGCTTCTTTGACCCCGGCATCGGGCGCCTCCCAGGAGAACTCCCTGGAGAGGAAGCCCTGCCAGTCGGCCCGTCCATGGACGAACTTCGACTCCATGAGGAAGTAGACGCGCTTCCCCATCCCTTTCATCCATCCCCACTCCAAGGCCACGTTCGGATTGAGCTCCGCGCGGTACTGATCCTCGACGATGGCCACGCCGCGCGAGCAACCGAGGAGGTAGAGCTCCACGTTGGGCCACAGCATCTCCTGGTAGCTGAAGGTCGCCAGGCGGGGAGTCATGTCCGCCGCCCGGATGCCGGCTTGGACCGCCTCGATCACGGCCCTCAGCCCCCGGTCCTTCTCCGAGTCGCTGCCTGCCCCGGGGAACTTGGTCATGATGAACACCGACTTGTCGTAAGGCGCCACCTCGTGGAACTGCTGCAGGGCCGTGAGGTTCCGCGCGTAGTGATACGGCGGGTAGCGCAACAGATCCTGCTCTAGGTACAGCCGGATCTGATGTTTCTTGGCAGCGATCTGACGGTTGTACTGCGCGGCGAGATCGTCGCTCTCCGCGGACGACGCCTGATCCGACAGGCGATCCATCTCGTCCTGAAGGTCGAACTGCTCCTTGTAGAGCTTGCGAAGCTGCTTTGCGGCATCGTCGTAACTCACAGGCATGGCATCACCATCGATTGCGTATTTCTCTATGGTACCAACCCGATCGGGTGCTGATAACGCGAAGTGCCAGGGCTTCGTTTTTCGGTCTCTCGTAACTCATTGATAATCCGATGACTTCAGGCATCGCATGTGAAACTACTTCGGCAGGCTCGACGGTAGGTCCGTTTTGTCGAAGACGGACACCAACTCCGTCACCTTGCAACCGAGGGCGACGGCGAGGCGAAGGATGGTCGTGAGGCTCGGCACCTTCTGGCCTCTCTCCATATTGCTGATGTAGCCTTCTGTGAGGCCTGTGGCAACCGAGAGCTGCTGTTGCGTCACGCCGTACTTCTGACGCAGCTCGCGGAGACGCTGTTCAACGACCTCGCCTTCTGCCTGGACGTGCGTCATCTGCGTCATCTGCGGATAAAGCTTTGCCAGGAAGGCGCGAAGAACAATATTGCCGGTAGTTCACACGGCCGGAGTCTGCTGAACGGGGCGACTTGTTAGCATCGTCGCCGCCATGAAGCGGGCGTTCATCGCGGTTGCGGTACTGCTGCTCATCGCCTCCGTCGCGACCGCGCGCGATCTTCCCAACTTCGATGCCGCGGCGGCACAGCGCATCGCGCCGCCGGCTGTTGCGCAGGCCGCGAACGCCAGGATTCCGACGGAGTGGTACGCGCAGTTCGGGACTCCATCCTTTCGCTGGATCGGCGGCGCAACCGGCGGCACGGTCACGGCCGCCACGGCGGTCCGCGGTTTCGATGGCGCGTATGTTTCGGAGGTCCATGACACAGGCCGTGGCGCGATCGTTACGCGATACCGTCAGCGTATCGACGGCATCGAGGTCTTTCGCAACGAGCTGAATGTCGTCACGACGCGCGATGGTGCCACGGTAGCGATCTCCGGTCATCTCGCGGGTGACGCGGCTCGTGTGGCGGCGAAGAGTGGGGAGCTGTTTCGTCTTTCCGAAGCCGCGGCGGTTGCGATTGCGTCAGGCGATCTCGACGCCGGCGAACCCGCTGCATCACGCCTGAGCCGCGTCTGGTTCGACCTCGGCACATCGCTCGCGCCGGCATATTCGATCGAGCTGGCGACGGATGCGGAAATGTTCCTGTACGTAATTTCCGCGGCCGATGGGCGGCTCCTGTTTCGGAAGAACCTTACCGAAGACGCCGGCCTGCCGTTCACGTATCGCGTCCGGGCGGAGACGACGGGAATCCGGCGGCCGCTCAATGGTCCGCAGGGGCTGGTTGGTGATCCCCATCCCACCGGCACCAACGATGGATTTCAGGCTCCGTTCGTGGAGACGGGACTGGTGACGCTGGCAAATGGACCGATCAGCACGGCCGATCCGTGGCTGGCGGCGAGTGCGACGCAGACCACAGGCAACAATGTCGACGCGTACGACGACCTCTTCCCGCCGGACGGATTCTCGACCGGTGACGAGCGGGCCTCGACAACCAGCCTGCGCACGTTCGACTACCGGCCCGACATGCAACTGCAGCCCGGAGCCAACACGACGCAACGCAAGGCGGCGGTCACGCAGCTCTTCTACGACGTCAATTTCCTCCACGACTGGTTCTACGATTCCGGATTCAACGAGGCCGCGGGCAATGCCCAGACCGACAACTACGGGCGTGGAGGTCTTGGCAACGACTCGATTCGCGCCGAGGCGCAGGACTACTCCGGGCGCAACAACGCAAACATGTCGACCCCGCCCGATGGCGGCCGTCCGCGCATGCAGATGTACCTTTTCGACGCCATCACCTTCCGCGCGCTCACCATCGATTCGCCATCGGCGCTGGCTGGACAATATGGAGTGGGCACCGCGGTCTTCGGTACGCAAGTGTTCACCGTGACGAGAGACATCGTCGCGGCCTCCCCGGCGGATGGCTGCACGGCCATCGGATCCGCGGTCGCCGGCAAGATCGTCTTCGTCGATCGTGGCGGAACCTGCAACTTCTCCGTCAAAGCCCGGAACGCACAGGCCGCCGGCGCGCTGGCCGTGATCGTCGGAAACGTAGCCAGCTCGCCCAGCCCATCGAGCTTCACGAAGATGGCCTGCAGCGCCACAACCTGCACGGCAGAGGAGCTGGCAACCATCCCATCGTTGATGCTTCCGCTGGAGAGCGCGGACGCGATTCGCGCAGCTCTGACCACCGGCCCGATTCACGCCACACTGCGGCGCGACTCCGGCATCGATCGCGACGGCACCGTCGACTACTCGGTCATCGCTCACGAGTGGGGACACTACCTGAGCAATCGGCTCATCGCCAATTCCACCGGCCTGGTCAGCAATCAGTCGCGTGGCATGGGCGAGGGATGGAGCGACTTCGTTGCGCTGCTGGCGATGGTACGGGCGGAAGACTCCTCCATCGCGTCGAACGCCACGTTCAATGGTGCGTATGCCATCGCCGCGTTCGTCACCGGCGGCGAAGCAAACGGGCCGATTCCGAATGGCGGCTACTACTTCGGCGTCCGGCGCGTGCCGTATTCAACGGAGATGACCCGCAACCCGCTTACGCTCCGGCACATCGGCAACGGTCAGCCGATCAGCGGCGTACCGGTCGCTTTCGGAGCTGACGGCGGCAACAACGCGGAAGTGCACGCCACCGGCGAAGTGTGGGCCACGATGCTGTGGGAATGCTATGCGGCCCTTCTTCGCGACACGCTCGGCGCGCAACCGCGGCTGATGTTCGCCGAGGCGCAGCAGCGGATGAAGGACTACCTCGTTGCCTCGCTGAAGATCACGCCGGCCGATCCGACCTTCCTCGATGCCCGTAACGCTCTGCTGGCCGCCGCGTTCGCATCGGATCGCACCGACTATCTGAGGTTCTGGCAGGCCTTCGCAAAACGAGGCGCGGGGACGCGTGCAACCATCGCGGAGCGCTACTCGACGTCCAACGCCGGCGTTACGGAGGACTTCACGCTCGGCGGGGATGCCGCCATCACCGCCATCACGGTCGACGACGCCGCAAGCACTTGCAAGCGAAACGGCGTTCTCGAGGGAGGCGAGGATGGGTCGCTGACCGTCACTATTCGCAACACCGGGAACACGCGCCTCTCCGCGACCACGGGTCACGTGACGGCAGACGATCTGCGCTTGAAACTGAACGGCGGCGCGCTGGCGTTTCCCGCCACCGATCCTGGCCAGAGCGTCACCGCCAGCCTGAACGTCTCTCTCGCTCCGGGCACCGAGGCGGTCACGCCGACCGTCATGATCACGGTCAGCGATCCTGATTTCGCTCTTGCCGAAAGCGCCGCGTTCACATCCCGGATCCGGCTCAACGTCGATGACGAGCCCAAACAATCGGCAACGGACGATTTCGAGAGTGGGCGAACAGCGTGGGACGTTCCGACAAACAACCAATGGAGCATTCTCGATCTTTCGTCCACACAGCGCGTCTGGCATGGCTCGGTCCATTTCGCACAGACCGACGCGTCACTGACCTCGCCGCTGTTGACTGTCGCGCTCGATCGTCCGTTGCGGATCGTCTTCCATCATCGCTACTGGTTCAATCTCGCCACAGCGGCGAGCGGAGATCTTGTCCCCGTCGATGGCGGCGTCGTGGAGTTGAGCACCGACGACGGCATCTCGTGGAGCGACATCGGCGAGTCAGCGTCGCCCGGCTACGATGCTGCGCCGATCATCGCCGATCCTGCGAATACCACGAATCCGCTGGCCGGGCGGCGAGCATTCGACGGCCTCAGTCCTGGGGCCTCGTTCGAATCGCCCTCGACGTCGCCGTTCACCACAGCCGTCATCGACCTCGGCACGAAATACGCCGGACAACGCGTCCGCATCCGCTTCCGGATCGGAACCGGAAACGCCATCGGCTTGCCGCTGGGATGGCAGATCGATGACATCGCGGTCAACGGAATCACGAACCTGCCGTTCTATGCGCTCGTGGCCGACCGCGGGCTTTGCAGTACATCGAGCTCGACGACCGAGCTCCGCGCCATAGGAGCTCTCCTCCAGGCCACCGTGTCATCGACGCCGGCGACGCCGAACGGTGCCGTAGAGTTCTTTGAGAACGGACAAACGGTTGGCGCTGCGCCGCTGGTCAACGGCGTTGCCACCTGGAATCCGGCAACATTCCTGGCGCCGGGAACACATACGATCACGGCCAGTTTCGGCGGTACGACGAATTTTACGGAATCGAGCTCCGCGCCGGCGACCATCACCATTGCGGCACCGCCGCGCCGGCGCGCTGCGCGATAGTTCATCAGCCGCGTTTCTGCACTGACCGAGCGCGCGCCGACGACCACGCGAAATGCAATGCAGCCCATACACCAGAGAAGCGAAAGCGAGGGTCCAGGTACCGCTCGATGACGTAGAAGCAGAAGTAGTACGCTCGGGCGAAGGCCCACACACATACAGCCAGGAGCAGTGCGCTCGATCGTTCTGGCGTTCGCACCAGGATAAGCGCGCCCGCGATGGCTCCCATCACCAGGAACAGGACGAACTTGAGAAGCAGCAGTCGCGCGTTGGTGATGATGTGCACAGGCGTGTGACGTTCGGATAGCGCTTCGGGTTCGCGCTGTTCCGACCAACGAAGCGGCTAACTATGATTTCAGCGACAATCCTCCAAGTCCCTTTTTCCGTGCCGATGTCGCGTAATCTCCTACATGAGAACTTTCCAGTAGTTTTCTTGGTGCCTGATAGTCGGGCTGTTGCGTCAGCACCTGAACGTGAACGTGCGTGAACTCGTCCCAAGATTCGCCACCCTCCAATCGAGAGCCCTTCTCCCCCAGCGTTTTTCAGCTGGGGGAGAAGGTGCCGAAGGCGGATGAGGGGGCGCCTCGCGCGTCCGTAAGTGGCGCATGAGCAAATCGTGCTCGTGAACACCTTTCCGTACGTGCTACTCGTCGTAAAACGCAAGACACTGAGGCACTACCCAGAGTGTCATCGCGAATGAAACGGCATATGCGCGCGATGCGCCGAAATCCCACTCGATCGTCGTCGTAATGATCCAGGCGGCGATCGATCGTTGTCTCAGATCGCGGCAAGCACCGCCCCCTCATCCGCCTTCGGCACCTTCTCCCCCAGCAAGAAACCGCTGGGGGAGAAGGGCTCTCGATGTTAGGAAGGCGCGAGCTCTTTTCGGGCGATCAGGCGGAAGCAGTGATTCGTATGGTTTAGTTTGTTGCACTCGCCCCCTTCTGCGCGTTGATCCACCGCGTGATCCGCGCATCCAGTAAATCCAGCGGGAGACTGCCGCCGGCGAGCACCTCGTCGTGAAAGCTGCGGATGTCGAAGTGAGAGCCTAGCTGCTGCGTGGCCTTTGTCCGGAGCTCGCGGATCTTGAGCTGGCCGATCTTGTAGCTGCACGCTTGGGCCGGCCAGGAGATGTAGCGGTCCGTCTCTGACTGGATGGTCGGCTCGTCGACGGCGTGCGAGTTGCGCATGTACTCGACCACCTGGTCGCGGCTCCATCCCATATCGTGGATGCCGGTGTCGACCACCAGACGGACGGCGCGGAAGAGCTCCGAGCGGAGACGGCCGTAGTCCGAGCCGGGATCCTGGTAGAAGCCGACCTCCTTCCCGAGCTGCTCCGCATACAGCGCCCACCCCTCGGTATACGCGGAGTTGCCACCGTGCTTGCGGAACTCAGGCAGCCCCTTGAGGGTCTGCTGAACGGAGAGCTGCATATGGTGTCCGGGGATGCCCTCGTGGTACGCCACCGCTTCGTCGTTGATGAACGAGCGGCTCGGGAAGTCCGAGACGGCCACCGAAACGCGGCCTGGGCGCTTCCCGTCCGGAGTTCCGGTCTGGTAGTGCGTGGCCGCGGCCTTCTGGAAGTCGGGGATCGGTTCCACGGTGACCGGTGCGGAGGGGATGACGGTGAAGAGCGCCGGGAGCTTGGGCCGCATCTGCTTGATGTAGCGGTCGAAGTCGTCGACGATCGCTTGTGCCGAGGACGGCTTGTATTTCGAGTCGGCCTCGATGTGATCGCGGAAGCCGGCCAGATCGTTGTAACCGTTGGCCTTTGCCAGCGCGATCATCTCGGCGACGATGCGGTCGTACTCGGCAAGGCCGATACGATGAATCTCAGCCGGCGAGAGGTTGGTCGTGGTCAGCCGCCGGATGGCGGCCTGATAGCGGCGCTTGCCGTCGGGCAGACTCTCGATACTGAGCGTGGCCCGGCCGGTAGGGACGTACTCCGTGGTGACGAACGAGGCAAACTGCTTGTACGCCGGAAGGACCTCACTGTTGACGGCTGCCGTGATGTCATCCGTCAGACGCTTCTTGTCGGCGTCCGAAAAGGTCGCCGGCATCTTTTTGATCGGGGTGAGGAAAGGGTCGGCGGCGATGATGCCGGCGCACTGCGTGGGGATCTTTTCCGCCAGGAACTTGACGATGACCAGGTGATCCTTGACCCCCGCGCGCATGACCTCCTCGGTCTGAAGCATCGCCTTCGGGATCTGGTGCAGGCGGGCGATGTAATCCTCGTAATGCTTGACCGAATCGAGCGGGACGGCGTTCGGCAGGTCCGCGAGCCCGGTGTGGATGCCGCCCTGGGCGTTGACCGGCATCTCGTAGTCCTTCAGGTCGTAGTCATCCATCCCCTCCTGCAGGTTGCGGAGGAAGAGGTCGTGCGAGGTCCGGTCCTCCTCGCTGAACCCGGCGGGCGAGATGGCCTTGATGCGCGCCAGAAAGCCGGCGTTGATCTCGTGACGTTGGGCGATGGCGGCCAGCGAGTTGTCGCCGAGCTTGTCGTTGTAGCGGTAGTCGCCGACGGCCGTGGCCCGGGTAGGAGAGAGCTTGAGGTCCGTCTGCCACGACTCTTCGAAGAGCGCGTTCTGCGCGGCGAGGCGGGACTCGGTGGTCTCAGCCGGTTTCGGCTGCGCGGAAGCGGTGAGGGTGGCGAGTACGAGAGCGGAGGCGACGAACGCCGAGACAGCCAAAGATGGAATGCGCATTTTCGGAGCGTATCAAACCACGGAGCACGCAGACTCCTCCCCGATCTTTGTGTCTGTGTGGTGAAGGTTGGATGGGAACCGAGTGGGAGACGAACCATGGTGAACAATCTTCTTCGGCATCCACTGAAGTAGCGTTACAGACAAAACCGCGAGGGGCGAATCGCTCGCCCCTCGCGAGAGGTGTTCAGCCGTTAGTACCTGCGGTAACTGCGGGAGTGGTGACGATAGGCCGTGCTGCGCATATGCCGCAACGACTGCACGCCGTTCCCGACCGCCGCGCCAATGACTGCTCCCGGCGGGCCGGCGACGGCCGCCCCGGCAACGAGGCCGATGGTCGTCCCTTTGAGACGGCTTTTCGGCTTGGACCAGTCATTTCCGAATGCGGTGGTGGCCGGAAGAAGCAGGGCCACCGAAAGGACACCTGCAATCAGTCTGTGCTTGTTCGAGGATTCCATCGTGAACCTCCTTGCCACCGATCATTGCGAAGGCGATACCAGACTTGATGGCTTGTAACCTGCTGACAGAGAATGAGTTGGTGTCAAACTCAGGCTGAGTTCCGGCAGAGAACGCTCCGCCGGCGAAACCGTAACAACTTGTCCATCTCAAGCTACGGAGTTCGTAGTAGCATCACAGGAAGTCGTAGGAGCTATGAGCGAAGCACCCTTATCGATGAAACCAAACACGTTCCGGCTGCTGGCGGTCCTCATTCTGACCGTGGCGGGCTGTACACACACAGTGGCGACCTCGCCGCACATGCCGGGCAGCGTGTTCCGCGATTGTCCGGATTGCCCCGAGATGGTGGTAATCCCGGCGGGGACGTTCACCATGGGCTCGCCGGCAGCGGAGAAATCGTGGGCGGCCGGTCACGGCGGCAATCTGCAATCGGTTGCTGATGAGTCGCCGCAACACCAGGTTTCGATCCGCTCCTTCGCACTGGGCAGGTACGATGTAACCCGGGACGAGTACGCGGCATTCGTGCGGGAGACAGGGCATTCCGCGGGCGATGGTTGCTATGAGTCCAGCATGCCGAAATCGGCCATGCGGGCGGACGCCAGTTGGCGTACGCCCGGTTTCGCACAGACCGCGCGCGACCCCGTGGTATGCGTTAACTGGCAGGATGCACAAGCGTATGTCGCCTGGCTGAACGGCAAGGTGCGCACCGCGGGCGACGGCCGCTATCGACTGCCCACGGAATCGGAATGGGAGTATGCCGCGCGCGCGGGAACGGCAACCCCCTTCTGGTGGGGTGACGACGACGGCAGTGCCGTTGACCATGCCTGGTACAAGAGCAATTCCGGCGGCCAGACGCATCCGGTGGGATTGAAGCCCGCGAACCGATTCGGTCTTTACGACATGGCCGGTAACGTCTGGCAATGGACGGAGGATTGTTACGCGGAGAGCTACGCCGGCGCTCCGGGCGATGGGAGTGCAAGCGAGACGGAAAAGGACTGCCTTCGCTCCGATCGCGGCGGCTCATGGTCCTATCCCGCCTGGCTCCTCCGTTCTGCCACCCGCGAGAGGAACCCCGCCGGCTACCGCGACACCATGATGGGATTCCGCGTGGCCAGGACGCTGCCATAAACGTTTCGCATCGGTCCAGGGTTGCTCGCAAACGCTCGCACCCCCGCCAACTGCCTGCGTTGTTCGTGGTGACCGACAACGATGACCAGCCGGTTCCTACCGGCTAGGCCCAGCGGGGACGACCTTCGGTTGTCCCGTTTGCGGTGCAGTGAATCCGGTCAGATATCCAAGCGAGCGGAGTCTCTCGAGATCGGGGCCCTCGACGTGCGCCGTTGCCGACTGGGGCGGAGTCCTGCGCGTGTACTCGAGCAATTTCACATCGAGTGTGCGGCTGACGTCGGGGAGGCCGGCCGGATTCTCCTCGTCCGGGTCGTTTTCCAGATCGAAGGTGTAGGAGACGGGAGGATTGATGGTGATGATCCTCTTCCAGCGGCCGGACCGCACGGCGAATTGCGGAGGGCCGTAGGCGACACCCGACGCAAAAAGCGTGCGTTGGGGCGCGCGTTGCAGCTCGCTCAGCGTAAGGCCCGGTAGCGTGGCGGGGCGTTTCAATCCGCATAGCTCGGTCACGATCGGCGCTACATCGATGAGACTGGCCGGCGTCGTCAGGGCAGACCCTTGCCCGTCGCCGGCCCAGATGTACATCGGGATATCGAGGATCTCTTCGAAAAGAGCCTGACCGTGTCCCGTTCCCGTGCCGGATATCAGCCGTGGATCGCTCATGAGCAGCGGCGATGCGGCATGCTCGCCGAATGCCTCGCCATGATCGGCGACGACGATGACGGTGGAGTGATCGAGCCGTCCCGAGGCGCGGAGCCCGTTCAGCAGCGATGCGATCTCCTCGCGCGTCTGCCGGACAGTGGCGGCGTAGTGGAGGAAGTCCGCGCAGCGATCCGATGACGCGTTCTCGCAGACGCCCGCCGGGGCGATCCGGCGCCAGTCGGCCAGCAGACGCGCATCGTACCGGGCCAACTGTTCGCGCATTTCCGAAGGGGTCTCGCGATGAGCGTCATGGACGTCCATCAGGTGGAGATAGATGGCCGATCTCTTCGGCCAGTTGCGTTCGTTCAGAGCTCGCAGCACGGCGGGGACAATGGCCTTGCTCTCAGTCTGCTGAACCGACGCGATCCCGCGCAGCAGGCCGACCCGGGAGAGCCAGGGGGTATCAACCCACGCGGCCGTCTGGTAGCCGACCCGGCTCAGCCGCTCGAAGATCGTCGTGACCGCCGGGCTGAGCTCGGACGGCAGCACATTGTCGACATTTGCAATGGCGGTCTTGAAGTTTCCCGCGCCGTGTACCGCTGGATAGCGTCCGGTCAGGAGCGAGCCCACCGCCGGCACGGTCCAGGACGACGCCGACCACGCATTCTGCAGGCGGTAGGCTTTCTGGCTCCAGGGCGTCAGCCCATCCGCGATTCCCCCCTCGTCGGCATGCGTGAAAGTGTCACGCCGACAGGCGTCGATGCAGATGAGGATGACCGTGTGATCCGACCGGCCGATTCCGGTAAATGAGTGGTGGCCGTACGTCCAGACCGCCACCGTCATGATCAGAGTGGCCAGCAGCAGGAAAAGGGGCTTTTTCATCACGGAGAGTTACGCCGGGAGTCGAGCTCTCGTTGAACGAGAGACGGCGCAGGCGCCGATCCGTGTACGCGTGATCCACACTTTCTTTGTGCCGTTACCATCCCAGGTGTTTACGATGAACGCTGATGTCTTTTCTGCCGAGTGATGAAGAGCGGGAGTGGCTGGGGCGATCGCTGCGCGAGATCATCCATAAGAGGGGCATCGCGCAGTTTGCGTGCGCTCCTCTGCTTACGCCGTCGGATGACGACTTTCCCGATCCGTGGGACGGCAGCGTCAGGGCCGCCCATCGCCTCACGCAACGGCTCATGCAGCACGCCGGCATCGGCAGGCTGAACATTTCCCTTACCGCGCTTCCGGACGACGACGCGGCCCCGGATGACGTCTGGGATGCGGGGACGGCCGGATGGTTTTCCGGCATCGACCGCGGCCGGGCCCGATTCGGAATTCGGCCGAAGGAGATCGACGATCCGGACGCCGTCGTTGGAATCATGGCCCATGAGGTCGCGCACGCGTGGCGGCAGAGCTGCGAGCTGGTCGATCCCGATCGGGACGCCGAGGAGCATCTCACCGACCTGACCACGGTCTACCTCGGGTTCGGAATTCTGACCACGAATGTCTCGGAGCGCTTTCGCTCGTGGCGGAAGCTGCGGGCGTCGGCGTATCAAACCAAGTCGATGGGATATCTGCCACCCACGGCGATGTCGTGGCTGCTCGCTCTGCAGGCGAGTGCGCGGGACGACCGGAACGAACGTGCCGCAATCCGGCGCTACCTCGAGCCCAATCAGAAGGGATGGTTCGACGAGTCGATGAAGGAGATCGCCTCCGATCCCCGCTACCTCGACGCGCTGATGCTCCCTCCGCGCGCGAGCTGGCCTGCGCCAATGCGCATTCCGGTCACGGTGGTTGATCCACGGCCGGATGACGTTCGTGAAGCGCCGTCCGCGAGCGAGCGGGGAGAGACGACGCGCAACGCCGGCCAGACCGCCTACCGGATCATTGCCAGTCGTCCGGCTGTCCGCCTTTTCATCGGCACATGGCTCGGAGCGATGGCCGGTTTGATAGCGGTGATGGCCGTGGGAGCCATCTCGGAGAGCCTCTCGAGCACCAACCGGATGATGCTGGCCATCGTCGCCGCCTGCGCCGTTGCCGGCGCGATCGTGGCGTTGTCCCGTCCTCGCTCGTACCGCTGCAGCGACATCTCCTGCCGCGCTCCGGTGTCACGCGACGCGATGGCCTGCCCACACTGCGGAAGCGCATTCGCCCGTACGATCTCCCCGAGGGAGTGGCGCGACGTTCAGGAACAGGATCTCGAGCGAAACGCCGCCAGCATGGACTTCCCCGACTGCGCTGATTGTGAGCCCGAGATGCCGTGCGCGGTTCATGGAGGGGAGTGAAGGCCAAATCGGATCTTGGGGAAGCTCTCCGACGCACGAAGGTCTGAGGATCAGACTTCAGGAGGCTGGCGGACGGATGCCGGCAGAAGGTTCGTTCCTCGATGTCGTCTTCGGGTGAACGGCCGGCGTGTCCTCGGTGATCTTTGTACTACTCACCGATTTCTGCGTACGGCGCGGAGATTTTCTCCCCGTCTTTGGGTTGCCGAGAGGCCGTCCGGAGGCCCCAAGGACAACGGTTGCGCGCGGAGGCGCGTACCACAATTCAGCCCCGCGCTCGGCGTAGCGCGAGCGCGGGGCATCGGTGGTGGTACGGAAGTGCGGCCGCGGAGGCGGCCGCCACAGGAGCTTTGCGGATCGCGCTTCTGTTGCGAATTGGGCGGCGTTGTCCCGGCCGCCTCCGCAGCCGGCAAATTGGCGACACCCTGGCACCCCGCGCTCGCGCTGCGCCGAGCGCGGGGCTGAATTGTGGGGCGCGCCTTCGCGCGCATCGGCGAGGACTGTCGTCACGTTGGGTTGCGGGCGAAGCCGACGTGTTATCAATCGCCTTCCAGGGACGCAGCGACTAACCCGGCCACGCCAGCGCCATTCCCAGCTCAGCATCGCCGCCGCCAGCTTCTCCGCATGCGCCGAGGCGACGTCCTACAGCTCCCGCGTCAGAATCGCATCGACCGACATCCCCTGCCGGTGCGCCAGCACCCGCAACATCGTCCGCTGATACCGAGGAACTCGTGCCCGAAGCTCCACAAGCCGGATCGCATCCGACAGCACCCGTGAATCAGTTCGGGTTGCGAGACGTTACGTCGATATCTTCCCAGTGGAGGGATTCGTGCCAGGGAGGAACGACTTCCGAGAGTTCTCGGACCGAATAGCCGAGGAACGTGTCACGTAGTTCGTTGTCATCTACTTTCTTGCGGATCCTGCCGATCAGCAACACTCCTTCGGCACGCCGCGATGACGGTGCTCGCGAATCCCGGATGATGTCATCCGCCCAGAACGGTGTGGCGGCGTCACTGCACGAGAAGAACAGGCGGCCGGCTGCCCAGCGATGCGGTCGGCGCTTTTCGTTGAGGAAACGGCGTAGCCATTCGCGCGCCCACCGTTCGCGGTCGAGACGCTGAATGGCGATTTGCCCGATTCGATCCACCCAGCGAGAAGGATCTGGTGCGCTCAGTCGCTGGCGGAGCGACGCATTCTCAGGCATCCACCCTGCTATGAAACGAGCGCGCGCCCGGTCGGCCTCCTCGCCTGTGTCGAGCAACGCTTCCACCACCGAGGTCAATCTAGACAGAGATTCGAGGCGCGCACCTATGGCAACGCTTACCAGCTCCGAGTTCGAGCGGCAATCGACGACGAGCTCTCGCAGTAACTCGCGGGCGAGGCCGTCGTCGATCGTCGGATCGTGTATGTCGACTAGTGTCCAGTCCAGACCCTTGACGACAAATTGTTCGTGGAACGATGCTCGGCTGCGCTGAAAGGGGTACGCAATAGCCCATAAACTCTTAACAGCAGGATGGCGCGTCTTCAGCGCGCGCCGAAGGGTCGGAACAAGCACACCGGCGTCCACTCGCCATCCGCCGCGTGACTCCAGCAGATTGCCGACCCAACCGTCAAAGGCGGAGTCGCTGATCTCGTCGGCGATTCCCTCTGGATACTGTGCCGACATTCCGAGCACGTGTCGCGTGAGGCTATCGTTGACTCGCGACGCGAGCCGCTCAATTCCTGCCGCGACCGCGACGGCATCGTCAACTCCTTCGGCACCGTTGTGACGCGCAGTTAGGGGAGCTGAGCACGCACGACCGATCCATTCTGCGCCATGCACGCCCGGATTGCGCTTCGTATGGAGAAACGCCTCGTACTGCCACGCCTCCTCGGACAAGGAACCAGCGATATGGACGAGAGGCCGAGCGCGCTTGCCGGCGTTGTCGTGGCGATTCGCGAATATCTCAGCAGTGTGCGCGCGGCGTCTCCACCACTATCCTCTTGGGACACGTCGCTGATGAGTCGCGCCAGATCAGCAGATGAAGCTTCCCATCCGCCCTGATTGGCAAGGAAGTACCGTGCCCTCTTGAGGCGACGAGGATCACGCTCTTTTCGAACGACCTGGGCCGTTCGTCTGCGCAATTCATCGTTTCCTGTCGCCGCGAGCACTTCGTAGAACTCCGTCCACTCGAAATCGCCAAACGGATGATCCAGAAGAAGGCGGAGACGCTCCGACGGCGGCGCACCAGCCATCACACAGAGATATGCGCGTCGCAGTGCATGCTGGAAGCCGGTGTCTTTTGCTGGAGTGACCCGTATGAGGTCGAGAAGTTGCCCACGCTCAGCACGTGTCAGAAGTGCTGCGTTGTCTTCGAGCGCCCATGACCAGCTCTCCTCTTCGGCCGCGATGCGCCGCGGAATGTCCGCAAGGAATGCTCGCACGATGCTCGCTCCGGCGTCTGGAGCCCACGCGGCAAGCGCAGGTTCTAGATGTTCCAGATCAAGATCGTCCAAAGTTGTGCCTCGGCCAACGTGCAGCTTTGGCGAGTCATCGAATCGTTCGACGGCGGCCTTTGCAAGTTTTAGACGCCACGCGCCTAGGGGGCGAGGGCAGCCCGGATCGATTGCCAACGTCGCCGCACGCCTGGCCGTGTGCAGCATCTCCTTCGCGTCCTGTGTGTCATCAAGCCCACGAAGTTCAGTTTGACTGAGCGGTCGTGGCCACTCAAACGTCTGCTCCGCGGGGAGCTTCAATTGCAGCTCGATCAGGTCTGCGCGTTCTGAATACCGTATGAGGTCGTGCAGAAACGTCGCGCGCGATGCATCGGGTTTAGCATCGCACGATCGGACCTCATTCTCGAACCAAGCACGACCCGCGCTCGTGAGCAGCATACGAACGGCAAACCGCTCGCCGTCATCAAGGTTCCAATGTGTTACACCGCGTGCGGAGGCCAGCGCGAGAAGATCGATCGGCTCGACAATGGAGTTCGTGTATGCCACCGATAGGCCGAGAGTGTGGCGTTCGCGAACGGACCTACCCGCCGAAGGCGCTGTCAGTCTCAGTTCCAAATCGTGTAACGATCCTTCTGACACAGCAAGTACCACTCGTTGCGTATCGTCTAGTCCGTCGTCACCTTGCAGGAAGCTGTCAGTGGGAACGAGGCGGAACCACCGCCGAATCGCGTCCGCGATGGCGCCCTGGCGGCGAGGCATTTCCGTTTCGATCATTGCTTGCGCGAGAAGAAGTACGGCGCTGTTGACTGAATCCCGTGAGACGACACGCAGCACGGCCTCGATCAGCAACGGTGAGTGGCTCTTTACGTCTTCGAGGTCGTGTTGCGAGAAGTTGCGGGACGACAACCACGCAGCGAGCAGGCAATCGACTGTTCCGGGATTGGTATGAGTGTCGCCGACGAGTATCGACGTCGTGACGGCGGCGCGCAACCAGCGAACCTTCTCGTCGTCATCAGAGTGGGGTTCGAGGATGTCTTTGAGTTTTTCGGCCTGCGCGTTTTCCGGAAGGTGCAGGAGGCTCTCGCGAATGAACAGGCCCATTCCGAGCGCGAGTCTCTCTCGGTCGGGAACGAAGAACCCGTCGGCTTTACGTGTCAAAACACCCTCGGACAGCAGGATGGCCATCGATGCATCGACACTGTCCGTGACTTCTCGCAACTGCCTCAGCACGCCCGAGTAATTCAGTCGCCGCTCTTTTGTCCAGGCGGCGGCGAGACCGGAGAGAAATGCTTTAAAGGTATCGGCATTCAAACGCGCATCCGAGGGCACCTTGTCGAATGCGTCGAAGTAGTGGAGAACATCGGCTGTGATCGCGGAAAACTGGCCCAGCTCGTCACGGTGCTGCAGCATCACGTCGAGATATCGCGGGTGTCGAATCATCGCGGCGGCCGATTCGGGCAGATCTGCCACTTCGCTAGGCACGAGATTCCGGCGCGCGAGCGCGTCCGCAAATTCTTCGTCGTTGTAAGGCCCGAGATTCACGCGATGCTTCTGCCAGGGGTCGAGCCATGACGAATCTTCTTCAAAGTCGCGCGAGCGGCAAGTCACCAGGAGCGCGCATTCGCGCTTCTTCGTCTGTTCGGCATCGGTGTCAAGCTTCAGACTTGTTATCGCTCGGTCACGATCTCCATCTCTTCGGAACGTCTGTGCTTCGGTAGGCAGTGCCCAGAGAACGGCTGTTGACCGCGCCTGACGATCTCTGTACTCGTTCGCGCCGTCCAAGACAATTACGCACCACGCGCCGGCGTCGTTGCGCGACCTTTGGCGCTCGATAAGATTGCTCGCGTGCCGCGCAAAGCTGCCGAGCGCCTCCCGAGCCTCCCGCAAAACTAACGTTTCGACATCGCCGTGCGCCGACTCCACAGCACGTGAGCGAAAGAAGAATACGGGTATCGGGAGTTCTGAAAGATTCTGAACCAGCCATCGATACACCAGCGTCGTCTTTCCGTCATATCGATCACCCGTCACTACTGCAATTTGGCTGATCGCCGTTCCGGTGCACGCCTGCGCCCAGTTCGTCAGCTCAGCTTCTACCGATCGCGAAACAGCCTTCGAGGCATCGTATGGCGTCCCGAAAGCGTTGCCAGCGTTGTTCATAATGAGAGAGCGAAGCCGCTTATTTTGCGACCGTACGAGACGGTGCCATATGGGGAGATCGCGAAGCTCGCGGCGGAGATGCTCTTCCCAACGATCAAAGTCGGGCAATTCGTGGATCTCGTGGAGTGCAGCTCCGATTGCGGTTAGATTTGGTTTTGGGCCTCGCGTCCTCCACTTCGGGTCCGCGAGAATTGCCATGGTGGTAGCAATGTCGGTGGCAGCTAACGCCGCGAGGCCGCCTACACCGAGCAGCTCGGGCTCCGATGCCGTCGCATCGAGAATCTTCACCGCGACGCCCTGTCTCAAACCGGCATCGGTCACCTCCTTACCCGTTTGTGCAGATACCCGGCACGTCGCTACCAGTACCCATAGTTGGAGATCGGGGTACCTACCCACGGCCTGGGACAATTCGCCCTCGAGGGGACCCGTTGTGAGCTGCGTCGCATACCGCTTGTTTTGGATCGCGAACGGGATTTCTGCCATCGCATCGACGCCACTCTGCGTTCCCGCCTTACAAAGGCGAATCCGTTCTCCGGACACTTTTGAAAGCAGCCGTGCGATGAGCTCTTCAAAGCTCCGTTCGCCACTCGGCCGGAGATGCAGCATTGGCGCGACGACGGGGGAAAGTTGGGGATCACTGGAAGTGCGGCGGGGCATCTCGACCCAGATTGTGAACCGTGGTAGCGACCACGTCCACGAAATTGGCGGATACCCAGGGGCCCGGCGTTTCGAATCCAGAGGACGGCTCGACCACTCTGCCTCATAATCCGCCAATGCCATATCCAACGAAGAGGTTTCCCCCCTTGACCCATCCCACCCCCCCACCCCCGCTGGGGCTCGCGTCGTCTTCTTCGATGGACGAGCACCTCTTCCCGAAACTCACCGACGCCCAGATCGAACGTATCGCCGCACACGGGCGGCGACGGGCAGTGGCCAAAGGCGAGGTACTCGTCGAGGTGGGGCAGAAGGTCCTCCCCTTCTTCGTCGTCGTCGACGGCGAGATGCAGGTCTTGCGGCCAGCCGACGGTACCGAGACGCTCATCGTCACCCACCGGCACGGGCAATTCTCGGGGGAAGGCACCATGATCACCGGGCGGCGGGCGTTGTCGCGGATTCGCGTCAGCGAGCCGGGGGAGGTCATCGAGCTCGATCGGGAGCAGTTGCTGGGTCTCATCCAGACTGATGCCGAGTTGAGTGAGATCCTCATGCGGGCATTCATCCTCCGCCGCAGCATGCTGATCGCGCGCGGCCTCGGAGACGTCGTCGTGATCGGCTCGGTGCATTGTGCCGGCACGCTGCGGATCAAGGAGTTTCTGACCCGCAACGGGCATCCGTACGCCTACGTCGACCTCGATCGGGATGCCGAGGCGCAGGAGTTGCTCGATCGGTTTCATGTGAGCGCGGCCGATGTGCCGGTGTTGATCTGCCGCGGCGACGCCGTGCTGCGCAACCCCAGCAATCAGCGGATCGCCGATTGCCTCGGCTTGAACCAGCCCATCGACCCGGCGCAGATGCACGATGTCGTTATCGTTGGCGCGGGGCCGGCCGGGCTTTCGGCGGCGGTCTACGGAGCGTCCGAAGGGCTCGACGTCCTCGTCTTCGAGGCGAACGTCCCCGGCGGCCAGGCCGGCTCCAGCTCCAGGATCGAGAACTACCTTGGATTCCCGACCGGCATTTCCGGGCTGGAGCTCACCGGGCGTGCGTACGCGCAGGCCCAGAAGTTCGGCGCCCAGATCATGATCGCCAAGGGGGCTACCCGGCTGACCTGCGCCCGGCAGCCGTACGCCGTGGAGATTGACGGCGGACAGCGTGTCCTGGCGCGTACGCTCGTCATCGCCACCGGCGCCGAGTATCGCCGGCCGTCGTTCGAGAACGCCACGCGGTTCGAGGGGGCGGGGCTCTACTACGGCGCCACGCCGATGGAGGCGCAGCTCTGCCTGGGCGAGGAGGTCATCGTCGTCGGCGGTGGCAATTCAGCTGGCCAGGCCGCCGTGTTTCTCGCCCAGAGCGTGAAGCACGTGCACCTGCTGGTCCGCGCGGACGGCCTGGCGGAGAGCATGTCGCGCTACCTCATTCTCCGCATCGAGGATAACCCCGGGATTACCCTGTACCCACACACCGAGATCGCCGGCTTCGAAGGGGAAAACCATCTCGAACGGGTCCGCTGGCGTCTCAATCAGAACGGTGATGTTGAGACGCACGACATCCGTCATGTCTTCATGATGACCGGGGCCGCGCCGAACACCGGCTGGCTCGAGCGATGCATCGTGCTCGACGACAAAGGATTCATCAAGACCGGTCCGGATCTATCGCGAGAAGATCTGGCCGCGGCGGGATGGCCACTCACCCGCCCGCCGTATCTTCTCGAAACCAGCCGTCCCGGTGTCTTTGCAGTCGGCGATGTACGGGGCGGCAACATCAAGCGCGTGGCATCTGCCGTCGGCGAGGGTTCCATCGCCATCGCCTTCGTCCATCAGGTACTGCACGAGTAAAGGAGCGTCCATGCCCGATCAACCCTGCGATCACCTCGGCGCCATTACGACGGTCAAACACCCCAAGCGCCACGAGTGCGAGGAGTGCGTGAAGATCGGTTCCCGCTGGGTCCACCTGCGAACATGTCAGGAGTGTGGCGTGACGCACTGCTGCGACGATTCACCCAACCGCCACGCCAGCAAACACGCGCACGCGACCGGCCATCCCGTCATCGCCTCAGCGGAGCCGGGCGAACGCTGGCTCTATTGCTACCCGGATGAGGCGTTCGTCGAGTACTGAAACGAAGCCCGGGACAGATGTGGCACAGACAGACACTCTTGTCTGTGCCCCGGCCGGAGCCGAGCGCCGCTGAGGGCTTGCGAGCTCGAGTCTGCCGAGAGCGGCACAGACAAGAGCGTCTGTGCCACATTGGGCTCCCTACTTGCTCTGCGATATCTGCCCCATCGCCGTCACCCGGAGGCGCCAGCGACGTAGGAGCCGGGAGCGTCGATACTTCCAGCCGCTGACACATCCGCCATCAACATGTCACTCTTGTCCTTGATGATCGCCGGATTGGTGCAATCGCTGTGGACTCGCCGGTAAGCGCAAACCCCGAGAGAAACTTCAATCTTCGGGTCTCGATCACAACTTCTATACTCTCCCTCCCACCACGTCATTCACGAAAAGAATTGAGGGTCCATGAACAAGTTTGCCTTTGTATTTGCACTCTTCGTTGCCACGTCGGCCGCTGCTACCGGCCACACGCTCTACCAGGCGCCCACGCTGAGCCGGACCAGGATTGCCTTTGCGTACGCGGGGGATCTCTGGACGGTGTCGCGCGACGGCGGGGTCGCGGAACGGCTCACGACGTATGCCGGAGTGGAGAGCGATCCGCATTTCTCGCCGGATGGCTCGAAGGTCGCCTTCACCGGTGAATATGACGGCAACACCGACGTGTACGTCATCTCCGCGGATGGTGGGATCCCGCAGCGTCTGACCTTTCATCCCGGCGCCGATCAGGCGGTGGGATGGACGAGTGACGGGAAGAAGGTTCTCTTCCGCTCGTCGCGCCAGAGCGTTCGAGGCTATGGTCAGTTGTTCACGATCGGGCTCGATGGAGGTCTTCCGGAACTGGTGCCGTTGCCGCATGCGGATGAGGGCTCCTTCTCGCCTGACGACTCCCGGATCGCCTATCAGCCGATCTCGCAGTGGCAGCCGGATTGGAAACGGCAGAAAGGGGGACAGACCGGACAGATCTGGATCGCGCGCATGTCGGACTCGTCGATCGAGCGCGTTCCTCATCCCGGATCGAATGACCACGCTCCGGCGTGGTTGGGCGACACCGTCTACTTCATCTCCGACCGCGGCAGCCGTACAGGAACGACCTCGATCTACGCGTACGACACCCGCACCAAGTCGGTCTCCGAGGTGCTGGAGAACAAAGGGCTCGACATCAAGGCTCTCTCCGCCGGTCCTGACGCGCTGGTGTACGAGCAGTTCGGAACGATTTTTCTCCTCGATCCGAAGACGCGCGCGGCGAAGGAGGTGCCCATCACCGTACGCGGCGATTTCCTCGGAATCCGGGCACGGTACGAACCGGCCGCCGATTCGATTCGCGGCGGACGAATCTCGCCGAGCGGTGCCCGCGCGGTGTTCGAGGCGCGGGGCGAGATCATCACGGTACCGGTGGAGAAGGGAGACGCGCGCAATCTGACAAACACCGTGGGGGTCATGGAGCGCGATCCGGCCTGGTCTCCTGACGGCAAGTCCATCGCCTATTTTTCCGACGAGTCGGGCGAGTACGCGCTGGTCATCCGCGATCAGCGCGGGGATCGTCCCGGCAGAAGAATCGACCTCGGCACGCCGGCCACCTTTTACTACACGCCGGTCTGGTCGCCCGACAGCACGAAAGTGGCGTACACCGACCGGCAGCTGAACCTCTGGTATGTCGACGTGGCCACCGGCGCGCGGGTGAAGGTCGACACCAATCCGGTCGGCTTCAACAACGCCGTGCTGGAGCCGCGGTGGTCGCCCGACAGCCGCTGGATCGCTTACTCCCGCCACCTACCGAATCTCGTCCGGGCGGTCTTCGTCCATTCCGTCGAGTCGCACAAATCGACACAGATCACCGACGGACTCAGCGACGTCGTCTACCCGGTGTTCGACCGCAACGGCAAGTATCTCTACGTAGCCGCCAGCACCGACATCGGCCGCGGGCTGAGCTGGGCGGACCTTTCCGGTATCGACAGCGTGGCCACGCGCAATGTCTACGCGGTGGTGCTTCGGAACGACCTCCCGTCACCGCTGGCCCCGGAGAGCGACGAGGAGAAGGCCGATGCGGACAAGAGCAAGGATACGAAGAGCGAGGTGAAGAAAGAGGAGAAGGAGCCGGAGAAGAAAGACGCGAAGGAGCCGGAGAAGAAGGACGACACAAAATCGAAAGCTGAGCCGGTTCGGATCGACTTCGACGGCATCAGCCAGCGCATCCTGGCCTTACCCATCCCGAACGGAAACGTTCAGGGGCTGGCCGCCGGCAAAGCGGGGATTCTCTTCGTCTCGATCGCTCCGCCGTCGTTCTTCGGAAGCGACGACGAAGGCGTCAACGTCACGCGATTCGATCTGGAGAAGCGGAAGGTGAAAGACTTCCTTCACGGCGTGAATGCATTCGACGTGTCGGCCGATGGGGAGAAGGTTCTCTATCAGAAAAAGAAAGAGTGGGCGATCGCACCGGCCGCCGAGGAGCCGAAAGCGGGGGAGGGAGCTCTGAAGATTGGAGCGATCCAGATCCGCATCGATCCGCGAGCCGAGTGGCGGCAGATGTTCCGCGACGTATGGCTGGGCGAGCGCGATCATTTCTACGATGAGAATCATCACGGGCTCGACCTCGAAGCGGCGAAGAAATTCTACGAGCCATACCTCGACGCGGTGGCCAATCGCGCCGATCTGAGCTATCTCTTCCGCGAGATGCTCAACCAATTGACGATCGGGCACATGTTCATCCGCGGCGGCGACATGCTGGAAACGAAATCCGTTCCGGGCGGTCTCCTCGGCTGTGACTTTCAAGTCGAGAATGGGCGCTACCGTTTCGCCCGCGTCTACAACGGAGAGAACTGGAATCCGGAGATGCAGGCGCCGCTGACGCAGCCGGGCGTGAACGTCAAGGCCGGCGAGTACCTCATCTCCGTCGGTGGCCGCGATCTCCACGCCGGCGAGAATGTCTACGCCCCCTTCGAGAACACGGCCGGAAAGCAGGTGGCCATCCGCGTGGGATCGAAACCCGACGGGTCGGACGCGCGGGAAGTCGTGGTCGTTCCCGTGGCCAGCGAATCCGCGCTGCGTATGCGCGCATGGATCGAGGACAACCGGCGCAAGGTCGATCAGCTCAGCGGCGGAAGGCTGGCCTACATTTACATTCCGAACACCGGCGGAGGCGGCTACAGGAGTTTCAATCGCGATTTCTTCGTGCAGACGCAGAAAGAGGGCGCTGTGGTCGATGAGCGTTTCAACCAGGGAGGTCTCCTGGCGGACTACGTGGTGAACATGCTCACCCGGCCCCAGCTCAGCGCCATCCGATTCCGCTATGCCGATAAGGACGTGCCCGTGCCCGCGGGGGCAATCTACGGTCCGAAGGCGATGCTCATCAACAGCATGTCGGGAAGCGGCGGCGATGCCATGCCGTGGTACTTCAAGAAGATGAAGGTCGGGCCTCTCGTTGGCACCCGCACCTGGGGCGGACTCGTGGCGTCGCAACAGGGACCCCGCCTGATGGACGGTGGCACCTACACTGCGCCCGACGCGGCGGTTTACGGACTTTCAGGCAATTGGGAAGTCGAAAACGCCGGTGTTGCACCCGACATCGAGGTGGAGCTCGACCCCGCTGAATGGCGAAAAGGACGCGATACGCAGCTCGAGAGCGCGGTGACGGTGCTGATGCAGGAGCTCGGAAAACATCCCCGGACGGAGCCGGTCAGACCGGCATTTCCGGTTTACGAGAGGTGCTGCGGACTCGACGCAAAACATTGAATGGAAAACTGTCTACTCGTCATGAACGGTTGATACGATCATGACGTGAAAACCGCGGCGGCGATCGTGTTCGTCTGTGCAACGGCGGTGCGCGTCGCCGCGCAGGACAACTACGAGATTCAGGTTTACGGCGCCCAAACCGTCTCGCCGGGCGAGACGATGATCGAGCTGCACAGCAACCTGACCGTTGAAGGGCGCAGCCAGCCGGAAGACGGCCTGGCTCCGACGCAGCACGCCATTCATGAAACGGTCGAGGTCACGCGCGGCCTCACGGCGTGGTCCGAGTTGGGGTTCTACCTCTTCACGTCCATCCAGGCGGACCGTTCGTGGGAACTGGTCGGCAGCCACATTCGGCCGAGAGTTCGAGCGCCGGACACATGGCACTGGCCTGTCGGTGCCAGTCTGAGTGCCGAAGTCGGCTATCAGCGCCGGCTCTTCTCGCAGGATACGTGGAGCCTCGAGCTTCGGCCGATCATCGACAAACAGATGGGCCGCTGGTACGCCTCGCTGAATCCGACGGTCGATCGCGCGCTGCGCACCGATCGTCCTGATCCACGCTTCGAGTTCTCTCCGAACGCCGCGGTCACCTTCGATGCAACCACCACCATCAATATCGGCCTCGAATACTACGGCGCGCTCGGGCCGGCCGGCCACTTCGATCCAGTCTCGCAGCAGCAACAGCAACTGTTCGCCGTGACGAATCTGAATGTAGGTCCCGCGTGGGAAGTGAACGCCGGCTACGGCAAAGCACTCACGCACGCCGGCGACCGCCGCTTAATAAAGTTCATCCTCGGACGCCGCTTCGGCCACGGGAGCTGAGCCGAGGCCGCCTGTATTTCCCTGTTTTTGGCCATACCCAGGTAGGGAATGCGAATGCTCGCTACTCTCCTCTGTATGAACGAACGTGAGCTTGCCCTCCGACGCGCGCTCTCTATCCCCGATGACGCCTCTCAGGTTCTGGTTTTCGAGCAGTCCGCGCACTGCGACTGGGACTGGGTCGCTACGTTCAAGCAGTACTACGCATGTGGCGGCGGTACCCATCAGGCCGTGTCGAAGACGCTGCAGGAAGCGCTCGACTCCATCGATTCGACCTCCGGCTACACGTACGTGTACTGCGAAGTGGCCTACCTCCAGGCCTTCATGAACGACGCGAACGTCCCCCAGTCCGCGAAAGACGCGCTGACGACGTATGCCGGTTCATCATTCCTCTTCTCCTCGGGGGGAATCAGCTCCGCGGAGAATCTCACGCTGCATACCGAGGCGTTCATCCGGAACTACCTCATCGGACGGCAGTGGCTGATGGCGACGTTCGGCGTGACTGCCAGCAATCAAATGTGGATCCCGGACGACTTCGGCCACGATGCCCAACTCCCCGTGCTACTGCAGGCGATGGGGTTCACCGGCGCCGGCTTCTGGCGCATCCCCGCGCAGGCCGGCGCACCCGGAACCAGTTGTGTATCTGCGTCCGCCAACGCCGCAAGCTCTTTTCTCGACCAGAGCATCGGCCTCGACTTCACCTGGCAGGCAAACGACAACTCGCAGGTCCAGGCGCACTGGCTGTCGAACAGCTACTTGGAGGGAAACGGCTTCGGGGACTACAGCGGCACAGGAGCCGGAGGAGGAACCATTCCTACGTCCGTAGGGAACGCGAAGATCCAGTCGCTGATCGATGCCCAGTCGACCACCGCGATCGAGAATCCGGCTTATATGTTTGTCCCGATCGACTACGACTTCACGGCGCCGTACACGAACCTTCCTACGATCGTCGCGAACTGGAACGCTGATCCAACCACATCCGGCGTGTACGTCGCGATGGGGTCGTTCGATTGTTTCATGCAGCTCGTTGCCGCCGCGGGTGCGCCTCCCCTGATCTCGCCGTCGAACACTTCCTATCCGTTCATTCCGCATCCGTACTACTCGGGTTGCTATGGCAGCAAGCCGCTGCTCAAGTCGACCCACTATCAGACGGCGCGCACGCTGCTGTTCACCGAGGCCATGCAGCTCGTGCTCCAGGCGATCGGAAGCGCGGCCGCGCCGGGCGCACTGACACAGCTCGCCCAGGCGTGGGCCGGCCTCATGCCGTCGACGCATCACGATTACATCACCGGCACCGCGCCGAACACGGCCTCACCGACGATCACTCCCTGCCTGGCCGACAAAACGCAGGACGTGTATGACGACGAGCAGGTGCCGTTTCTCCAGCAGGCTCTGGCCGCGGCGCAGGCCGTGCAATCGGACGTCCTCGGCGCGATCGCGGCTGCGTTGCCCGCGGGTGCTGACATCGTCGTTGTGTTCAATCCTCTCGGATTCGGGCGTACCGCGGTCGCCGATCTCGCATCGCCCCCGGCCGGTTCGTTTCAAAGCAGCACCGCGGACTCGCAGAACTTCGTTCCCGTGCAGGACGACGGCAACGGCGGTCTGCTCGTTCAGGCAACGGTTCCGTCGCTCGGATACACCACCGCCACGCTGAGCACCACTGCGCCGAACCAGGCGACGGGACTCTCCGCATCGCAACCCGTCGCCAACGGTCCCGTTACCATGACGAACGCCTCGATTTCCGCCGTCATCGACACAACCGGCATCACCAGCCTCACGAATCCGAATAGCACCAGCGGGACCAATTACCTCGACAGCACCGCCGGTCTCGTTTTCTACGAAGACGCGGGCAACATCTATCGATTCGGGATGGAGATCCCTTGCGACGGGCTCTCCACCTTCCAGCCTGACGCGACCATGACACTCGAAAGCCCGACGATCACGCTCACGGAAACCGGATCGCTCCGTACGACGGCGGTCGCGACGGGGACGGTCAACGGCACGCCGTGGACCATCACATACCAGCTCTACGCGACCGACACGGCGTTGAGGATCACCGTGGACGGTGCGGCGCCGTCAGGCTACTCGGTGATGTGGCGTTTTCCGTTCCTGACTCCGGCGACGTCGCTGACGTACGGCACGACGTCGCACTGGGACACGCAGTCTCCCCGCAACTTCTTCGAGTGGACTCCTCCGAAGGGAACGGACCTGATGACGTTCGAGCCGACCCACGAATTCGTCGGAGCGATCGGCATGGACAGCTACCTCGGCGCGATTTATCACTACGCAACGCCGGGATGGGCGATCGATACCAGCGGCGCCGTGATCGGCTGCCTTCTCCGCAATACGCCCGGGACGCAGAACGCCGCGTCCGGAATCGATCCCGATGCGCACGCTGTGTCGTTCGCGGTCGCGCTGCCAGTCGGATTAGAGTCACCAGCCAACGGCGCATGGAGCTCCGGCTCGATGCTTGCCGCCGCGCTCGACATCAACAATCCGCTCGCCGCGGCCACGGTTCCGCCGTCCGCAACGGCGGTGCTGCCGTCATCGATGAGCATCGCGTCGACGACGGATGCGTCGGCGCTCGTGACCGTGGCGAAGGCCGGAACGGTCAACCCGTCGCAGATGATTCTACGGCTGTATCAGCCGTCGAACAGCGCGCTCTCCTCCGTCGAGGTGACACTCGATGCGACGATTGCAGCCCTGTATCAGTCAGGCGGCTCGCTCGTAGCGTCGGCAGCGACCGCGATCGAGCAGCCGTCGGACGATACGCTGAACCTTTCGACCACGGCGACGACTGTGACGCTTGATTTGCCATACGCAATCACGACAGTGGCGCTGGGGTGAACTCACGGGTGGAGCGGAGGACGGACGACCTGTCTGTCCTTGCCGGCGAAGCCAGTGCCGCGTTAGCGACAATGAGACGATAGCCAGGGTGCGAGCGTTTTTTGCGAGCACCCCTGGAACGGGAGGGCTTCGCGATCTAAGGCCTGATCTCCCAGATTACCCGGGGGATTTTCGACAACAAACGGTTTGATCTGCCAGATCACCCGGGAGATTTTCGCTATCAAACGGTCTGATCTGCAAGATCAGCCGGCAGACCTTCGAGATCAGACGGTTTGGCGTGCAAGATCTCCCGGGAGACCTTCGAGATCAGACGGTTGATGGGCAAAATCACCCGCGGAGCGCGCTTTCCGCCCCTTTGACCTGTGACAACTATACTTGTCACTCCCCATTTCCGCCCCTCTCTCCTCTCGGGAGTGACAAGTATCGTGTGCAGTTTCTTGCCTGGGTAGGGATATCTGTCTCCCACGACTCTCCTCCTGCGTGATGGATGGAACCAGCAGCAGGCGACCTGCAAGGCCGAACGGCATCGACGCCGGAACGGAATCGCAGCGCATTCGCAAGGCGCGTCTGCTCGCCGGCGGTTGGCCGTCGCAAAGGACCGGCACGCGTACGAGTGCCCCATGCCCGGAGGCTCCTGATCAGAGCCGTACGGGTAACCCGGCTTCGCGGGGCGTGAGGTGCGCCGCGAGGTCTTGACGCCCGAAGGGAGGACACCATGTCCAACGTAGTAACGGGAGTTACTGAGGCGACCGCGCCTGAGGAGCCGGCGGCGACGCAGACTCCGACCGTCACCCATTACCAGTTGGTGGCGGCGAACCTCAACAAGGCCATCGACGACATGCTGGCTCTGATGCCGAACCTGGTGGAGTCTCACCCGGCGACGAAGGGAGCGGTGCGCTCGCAAAAGACCGTGTCGAATGCATTCATCATCTCGGCGATCGCCGCGGTCGAGCAGAATCCAGAGATCGATGGTCTTCACAGGTTCGACGTTACCGAGGCGCGCGACGTCCTGCAGTTCAGCGAGGCCTTCCGTCCGATGAGGGACAAGCTGTACGCCGCCACACTCAATGTCGGATTCAGCATCGACTTCCGGCGCGCCAACATCGTCGAGCCCGCGTTAGAGGTCTACGCCCTTACCAAAGGCCTGGCCCGCAATCCCGAACAGACCTCGGCCGCCGCCCACGCCGCGAACCTCAAGCGCGACCTCGGAAGATCGGGGAGACGGAAAAAGAAGGTGACCCCGGCTCCAGCCGCCGGTAATCAGGCCGAGCAAGAAGGGCTGGGGCAGTAAAAAACCGGGCACGGCCGCGTCTCCGCGGCCGTGCCCCAGCACGCACTCCAACCCGCTAAGAAAGGAGCTCCATGCCATGCGGAAAATACATCCTGCACGGCTCGGTCATACCGCCGACTGGCAGCCGCAGACGACGATCGCGGAAGCGCGGCTCTCCACTGATTCAAGCGGGACCGTTGACGCTGCATCCGCTGCGCATGAACGTCAATGCGCTGTGGACGCCGGCGCGCGCGATCAAGGGCTGACTGCCCGTCCGCCCACGATTCCGAACCTGATGAGACTCTCTGCGGTGGCGGCGATCGCGTCCTCCCGGGATCGCGGTCTCCATCCAAGCACGTGCTCGGCCTTCGCACTCGTGGCGTAGCGCTTGTTGTCGAGCAGAGGTAACAGCGGCCGCATGGTCGGATCGAATCGTGCGACGAAACGGACGAGCCAGCTCGGCAATTGCCGCGTTGGGACCTTCTTCGCCGCATCTCCCATGCGCGCTTTGAGAACCGTGGCGATATCGAGCATTGACATGACTGTGCCCGAGACGGCAATGAATCGCTCTCCCTTCGCCGCCGGATGCGTCATGGCGCGTAAATGGAGATCGGCCACGTCGCGTACGTCGACGACTCCAAAGTAGAGCCGTGGGCAACCGAGCATTCCATTCATCAGACGGGTCACAAGATCAATCGAAGACGAAAAGTCGGGCCCGAGGATCGGTCCGAAGATGCCGGCGGGATTGATTGCGGAGAGCTCGAGCGCGCCGCCGCCGGTCGCCATGAAGTCCCACGCGGCGCGCTCAGCAATGGCCTTCGATCGCACGTAGGCGCTCATCTCGCCGCCGAGATTGGTCCAGCTTCTCTCGTTGAAGGGCTCCCTCTGCGGCGGGAGGCCATAGTAGACGGCACCGAGCGATGACGTGAGCACTACCCGTTTCACTCCCGCGTCGCGGGCCGCCTTGAGGACACGCAGTACGCCGTCGCGCGCGGGCACGATTAGTTCGTCTTCGCTCTGAGGAGCCGCTGGTGGGATCGGTGAGGCTACATGGATCACGTAGTCACACCCAGCCACCGCCTCGGCCCACCCTTCGTCACGCTCGAGATCTGCGGCGAAAAACGCGAGCCGCCGAAGCGAATCGGCTTCGGCGTCACGCAGCATCGCGCGAACGGTCTGTTCGCGCGACAGAGAACGGACAGTGGCGCGAACCACGTGTCCGGCATTCAGCAGTTGAAGAACGACGTGACTCCCGACGAATCCCGAGCCGCCGGTGACCAGCACTGTGCTCATTGCAATGGGACTTATCCCATAGACGCTGTGATCGGCGGCGACAGAATCGCGACATCCATCAGGAATCACGCACAACTTCGAGCGTGGCATCCAGAAACCAGTGAAGCGGACGGCAGTAGAATCGGCATACGGAATGAGCTCCTCGGTTCCACAGACGATCTCGGCGGCGCAATACTCGCAGCTCCGCCCGTTTCGGCCGAGCGTCTCCGCGGCGTGGGGTGCATTCGCTGCGCACGTGGTCGAGTTGCAAGCCGGATTCAATGAGACCCTGAGCTTCTCGGATCACGTGCTGAATCTCAGGATCTCCGGCACCTGCCGCATTCGCCAGAACGCCGCCGGCCGATCGTTAGCAGGGCGTTCTGGTCCCGGTAGCCTGAATCTGATTCCGGCTCATTTCGCGGCGAGGTGGGAGGCCGGCGCGGCAGCGGGACCCTCCCGCACCATCGCCGTATTCGTGCCTGGGGCGTTTTTGGCGCGAGTCGCCGAAGAGTGCGGCGTTGAATCGCGGAAGATGGAGATCATCCCGCAGTTCCTCATTCATGATCCCGTCATCGAAAGCACGCTGACTCGCCTTGCCATCGAGGCCCAGAGCGGTTCGCCCTCGGGACAAATCTATGCGGAGAGCGCGTGTGAGTTTCTTGCGCATCATCTGATCCACATGTATTCGTCGCTGTCGAGACCATTGTCCCGCTCGTCCGGAGGACTATCCGGCCGTCGTCTTCAAGCGGTACTGGACTACATCGAAGAGAGCGTCGCGGATCGCATCACGTTGCGCCAGCTTGCCGAGCTCGCGCGCGTCAGCCCGCGCCACTTTGAGCGCGCCTTCCGAGAATCCGTTGGGGTGCCCCCGCACAGGTATGTGATCGAAAAGCGGGTTGTGGCTGCACGCCATCTTCTGCTCAGCGAACCAGCGCTTAGCGTCGAGCGTATCGCCGAGCGCGTGGGGTTCAACAGCTCGAGTCATTTTGCATCAGCGTTCCGTCGTTACACCGGGTACTCACCCTCGGCTTTTCGACGGATCCACTCGCGCTAGCTTCGCGGCGCCTCAGACGGTGGAACGAACGACTTGACCTCACGCGCCAAGCTGCTCACTTAGCACGAAGGTCAGAGCGGCGACGTGCCGCAGACTAAACGACAATGCCATCGGCACGCGAGACCCAGCGCGTCGGTTGGAATGCGGGGATCGGTAACGGTTCGATCAGTGGGGCGCGATCGTTCCAGAACGAGCGGAACTCCTTTTTCCGGCCCGTGCGATAGAAGTGCATCAGGTAACGGAGGTCGCAGGTGGCGAAGTCGGAGAGCCACTGGTCGAGGTCGCGCACGCCGGCCTCGTGCAGGAGCTGCAGGCTGTAGCCGCACGCGGCGCGTTCGTAGCGCTCGATCTCAGCGAGTCGTGATTCCGGCAGGTTCGTCTCGACCTTCCTCCCGATCTCGCGATCGGCCGCGCTGAGGTTCCATTGCACGGTGTGCCCAAACAGATGGGCGAGAATGAAGACCGACTCCTCCGCACTGAGGTCGTAGTCGACCCGGATTTCGGCACCATCCAGATCGCCGGTGAACGGGTGCGGAACGTCGGTGATGACGACGGGCAGCTCATACCGCTCTTCGAGATGTTTCTCGACGACGTTGAAGACCTCGCGGAACCGATCCTCGCTGATCATCGGCGCGAATCTTACCCCTACGAACGACTTGAGCTCACGCGGAGGCGCGGAGACGCGGAGGAGATGACGAGGAACTTTTTCTCCGCGCTCTCCGCGCCTCCGCGTGAGTCGTTCAGCCCAGAATTACACGCCACTTTATGGGTTAAGCCCGGACACTGTCTGGGCGGGTGGCGTCTCGCCGCCCGCCCGCCACTCTCCATACATTCGTGGTTAGCCTCAGCGGCGAGACGCCGGCGCTCCGGCTCGACCGGCGCGTACGCTCTTCTCGTCTGCGGCGCGGTCGGTCTCTCCGTGCTCGCATCCCACGTCGCCGGCGGCCTCGGCGCGCTCTTCGCCGCGCCACTCCTGCATGCGCTGCTCTTCGCTCTCATCGCGGCGCGGCCGCTGGCCACCGTCAGCTTCGACCGCGACATTCGCCCCGTCGAGGCGCTGACTTGGTCGTGGGCGAACGCGTTGCGCGCCTGGCTGGGGATCGGAACGCTGACGTGGATCCTCCTCCTCGTCGGCCGGACGACGGGCCTCTGGCCGGCGCCCGCGGCCTCGAGCCTTTTCTCGACGCTTCCCAATTCGTTCTTCTTTGCCCTGGTGCCGGCGCTGCTCTTCGGACTGGAGCCCGGCGCGGTGGAAGGAAAGACCCGGCCGAATCACGGCATGTGGCTTTCGGCGCGCAATGCAATGCTCAGTGGCGCGCTGGCGTTGATCGGCTGCGCCGCCGGTGTACTGGCAGGCTGGGTTGTCCGAAGAGCCGGTTGGCTCGGTGCCGTCCGATTCCTCGGCGCCGATCTCAGCCCAGGACGGTCGCTCCTCCTGGCGACGATCTGCTGGTTCGTGCCGCTCGCCGCCCTCCGCTTCGGCAGCCTCGATCTACTCAAACATGCGGTCCTGCGCATACTGCTCACCGGCCAGGACCTCTGCCCGCTGCGCTTCCCCCGCTTCCTCGAACACGTCACCCGCCGCGGCCTGCTCCGCCGCGCCGGCGGAAGCTATCTTTTCTTCCACAGCACGTTGATGTCGTACCTCGGCGGTCTCGAGGAAGACTGATGCAAGGGCGATACAGAGAACGAATCCGCAGATGACGCAGATGTACGCAGATAAAAGCTGCCATCCGTTCTCCATCTGCGTAAATCTGCGGATGATGAAAATCAACACGGCCGGGGCGATGCTCTCGCGCCGGCCGTTCCCATTGCAGATACAGATCGCTTCGGTCAGTGGGCTGCCGCCGCGGCCGTCGCCACGGGCGGAGCCGGGCGGCGGTTGCGTGTCAGGTGGGGGACCACGCCCAGGAGACGCTCGACGACCATGAGCTGCGCGCGGTGATGCATCTCATGCTCCTTCATGCTCTGCAGCATCTCGAAGCGGCTCTGCGGCGGCGCGCCGTGCGGCATGGTCACGAGCTCGTCCGCCTGCGACTGCGGCATGCGCTCCACGAACTCCGCCCACTTCTCGCCTTCGCCGCGGAGCAGATCGACGATCTGCGCCTTCGAATACGGCAGCTTCTCGTGAATGGGCGCCTCCTTGAGGATCGCGCCGAAGAGCTGAAAGTCCTCGATCGAGGAGATGCGCTCGCTGCCGTGAATGCGGAAGCTGATCTGCGGTGCGGCAGCGATGTGCAGCAGAGTCTCCGTTACCGAACGGCTGTCCGGGCTGACGCGATAGCCGTAGCTCTCCTCCGGGATGTCCTCGGCCACGAGGATGGTGTTCTTGCGCACGGTGCGAATGGCGTTGGCCAACTGCTGGGGTCCGTAGGGGTTCATGATGCCTCCTCAGTTCACTTGCGAATTGCAAGTAGTGTTTCATGATCGCTTGCTGATTGCAAGTGGGTTCTGTTACGTTGAGGGTCATGCTGGCCACGCACAAGCCGCAGCGGCGCTCGTCGTGTCCCGTCAACGCCTCGCTGGAGATCCTCGGTGACCGCTGGTCGCTGCTGATCATCCGCGACCTCATGCTGCGCAGCTACCGCACCTACAAGGAGTTCCTCTCCTCGGACGAAGGGATCGCCACGAACATCCTGGCCGAGCGACTGAAGCGCCTCGAGGCAGCCGGAATCATCAGCACCAGCGGCGATGCCGAGGACCGGCGCAAGGTGGTCTATCGCCTGACGGCCAAAGGCATCGATCTCGCGCCCATCATTGTGGAGTTGATCCTCTGGGGCGCGCAGCACGAACCGACTGGTGCCCCTCCCGCTGCCATCCGCAAGATGCGGGCTCGACGCGAGCACTTTCTCTCCGAGATCCGCCGGAATTGGGAGGAAGGGGGCACCGCCGTCTTCATCGCCGGCCCGCCGAAGGCGTAGGCGGCGTGGCGCCGAGTGGCGACGCGAAACGTATCGCAATAGGGCACTCACACTCTCACTGGAATCGTCGGCACCTGTTACTCGTCGAGAGCCTTCTCTCCGAGCGCTTTTCAGCTGGGGGAGAACCACGGCGATGGCCACGCTAGGAATCGTCGTGACGGCGTCGCGGAGGCTCTTGTAGATGGCCATCGATCCGATGGTGCCCGCGAAGAGCGCGATGACCAGATCGATGGTATTCGGCTGTGTCCGTGCCGCGATCTCCGCGGTCATCTTACGGAACAGAAGAAGCGTAAGCGTCACCACGGCCGGATCGAAGGAATCTATACTCCTCGCCTGCATGACTAGTGCGGTAACGCAGCGCCGAGTCGCTCGCGCGTTGCGAGCGGGAGGCCCGGAAGTCATTGAAGTCGGCGTTGAGGATCTCGCTCCTCTCGAAGCCGGCGAGGTACTGGTGCGTGTCGAGGCGGCTGGACTCAACCACGCGGAGACGTTGATTCTATCGGGCAAGTACGTCGTGCGCGTCCCGTTCCCATGGGCAATGGGCGGCGAAGGGGCGGGCACCGTGGTGGCCACCGGAGCGGACGGCCTGTTCGCTCCGGGAACCCGGGTTTGTTGGGCGGCAATTCCGGGCTCGTGCGCGGACTACGTTGCCGCACCTGCCTCCATGCTCGCACGGATCCCCGACCCCTTGAGCTTCGAGCAGGCGGCGTGCCTGGCAGTTGCCGGGCTCACGGCAGAAGGCCTCACACGTGTGTGGCCGCTCGATGGGCGATCGACGGTTGTTGTCTGGGGCGCCGCGGGTGCCGTCGGTCGAATGCTCGTTGCTCTTCTCGCCGATCGCGGAGTTGATGTGATTGGAATCGCCCGTGGGGACCGGGTCGATGCAGTTCGCGCAGCCAGTGCTGTCCTCGCGATCGATCGGGACGCGGATGATGTGGACAGCGCCGTCCGCAGCTACACCAACGGAGAAGGCGCGGCAGCCGTCTTCGATCCCATCGGCGCGGCGACGTTTCAAACCAGCCTGCAACTGCTCGCACCCCGCGGCTGCCTGATCAACTACGGGGAACTATCGGGTCCTGTACCTCCGATCGATCTCAACCAACTCTTTCCTCGCTGCCTCTTTGTCACCAAGTACAACGGAACGCGCTGGGTCGAGGGGCTCCATGAGTTTGCTCATCTCATCGAACATGCCCTGGATGCCGCGACGAAGCGGCCCGCGGTCATCAGTGATGTCGCCGGCCGTTTCCCGCTCGAGCAGGCGGCCGATGCGTACTCCGCGCTCGAGAAAAATCCTCGCGGCAAGATACTGGTGTTACCCCAACACGATCCGGCCTGAAACCTCGGCTCACCCGCTGCACAGTCAATCCGTCATCGCTGTCTCCGGCAGGCCGAAGACCTGCGCCACCAGCTCGTACGATCGAATGCGCGCCGCCGGGTCGTAGGCGTGGGTGGCGATCATCACTTCGTCAGCCTGCGTCCGCGTGGCGATCTCCTCGATGCGCGCGCGGACCTGCTCGGGCGTGCCGGCGATCATGAGTCTCCTGTAGGCCGCGACGAGCGGCTGCTCCTCGGGGGTAAAGACGTGGGCCATGGCATCGTCCGGGCTCGGCATCCGGCCTGGGCGGCCGGTCCGGAGCTGGACAAACGAGAGCAGCACAGAGGAGGCCAGCCGCTGTGCCGCCTGCTCCGTGTCGGCGCAGTAGACCGCGAGCGCCAGGATGGCGTGCGGTTTGTCGAGCACGCCGTTCACGGAGAAGCCGGTGCGGTAGGCACGCATCGGAGGGTCGGGGGAGTCCTGACTGAAATGTCCGGCGAAGGCGAATCCGACCCCCATCTCGGCGGCCACCCGCGCGCCATAGTCGCTGGAGCCGAGGATGTAAAGCGGCGGCAGCGGCCTGTCGTCCGGCATGGCCAGGATGGCCCGGAACGGATGGTCTGCCGGAAACGACCCATTCCCCCAGGCCATGAGCTCCCCGAGCTGATTGAGGAAGTCATCCGCGACGAGGGCCTCCCGCGAGCGGCGGAGCGCGATCGCCGTCAAGCTGTCGGTGCCCGGCGCGCGGCCGATGCCGAGATCGATCCGGCCGGGATAGATGGCCTCCAGAAGCTTGTACGACTCGGCCACCTTGAGCGGCGAGTGGTTCGGAAGCATGACGCCGCCCGCGCCAAGCCGGATCCGCGTGGTCATCGAGCCGGCGTACGCGATCAGGATCTCCGGGGTTGTGGTGGCGATCCCCGGCATGTTGTGGTGCTCGGCGTACCACAGCCGCGTGTATCCGAGCCGATCGACCGCCCGCGCAAGCTCGGCGGCGCCGCGGAGCGCTGCGACGCTGGTGACTCCCTGGCCGAGTGGAACGAGGTCGAGTACGGAGAGGGGTAGAGGCAGGTATTGCTCCTTGTTCGCGGGCGTCTAGACACCGAAGGAGGACGACGATGCCGTCATCCGTATCCCTATCGTACGCGCCCGAAGACGCCGGTGGGGTGGAGGAACTGAAATCGAAACGGACCCGCCCAAACCTACCTCTACGTGTATAGGCGCAGACCGTGTGGCGCGAGCTCATGGAAATCCCGGTCGGCTGTCCACAGGAGCGCATCGGAAGTGATCGCGGTGGCAGCGATGATGGCGTCTCCGGCGCCAAGACGAGGATGGGCGGAGAGCAGGCGCGCGGCGAGCTCATAGGCTTCTCTTGTGGTCTCCATGAACGGATAGGCGCGGAGTTTCTCCTCGTACCCGCTCCGAATGGACTGGTCACGAAAGCCGCCGAGAAACTCAACCCAGATCTGGCCACTGACGGCCGCCTCGTTCCGCGCCACCAGCATCCAGATCTTTTGCCCCATCGCCGCCTCCCGCTTGCGGTAGAGAGCGATCCAGATGCTCGTGTCTATGAGGACCATCGCCTTTTGCGACGCCCGGTCTTGATGCTCTTTTTTGAGTGCGGGGTCTTGTGGTTGAAGAGGTCTTCGAGCAGAGCGAGCCGTTTTCGCAGCGCGACGTAGTCTTCGAGCGAGGTGACGATGGCCTCGCTATAGCCTGACCTGCCGCTGATTTCCTTTGCCTCCCGAAGAAGGTCTTCGTCGATCGTGATCGTTGTCCTCATATGCATAATCTGCCATGATGTGATGCACGAGTCAATGTGAAAGTGCATCAGGTTCCCCGGACGTTTTCACTTACCTCATCATGCGGCAAACTCTTTTCTGCCCTTCAAAAGGCTTGCTGTGAGTCAGAATGACTTGCCTACTATCTAAGCGACGACTGAAGGATCGACTCCGCGATCCGACGTTCGACTCCGCCACCTTGAGCGGCGAGTGGTTCGGAAGCATGACGCCGCCCGCGCCGAGCCGGATCCGCGTGGTCATCGAGCCGACGTACGCGATCAGGATCTCAGGGGTTGTGGTGGCGATCCCCGGCATGTTGTGGTGCTATCGGCGTAAACAGCCGCGTGTAGCCAAGCCGATCGACCGCCCGCGCAAGCTCGGCGGCGTTGCGGAGCGCCGCGACGGTCGTGCCTCCCTGGACGAGTGGAACGAGGTCGAGTACGAGAGGGGGAGAGGCAACGTTGCTCCTTGTTCGCGGGCGTCTAGACACCGAAGGAGGATGATACCTATCGTACGCGCTCGAAGACGCCGCTGCGGTGGAGGATAGCGTTTCGAGTAGCTTCGTCATGCGAATCACAGAAGATCGTGCCGGTACTCATCTGGGCTCGTCCGTAAGCAGGTGTTTTTACAATCCGTTGCGAGTCTCCGAAAAACGAACGGGTGCCCCAATGCCCCCCCATATTGCCCTTACGTCAGCACCTCGGCAATCGCCCTCGAGGAGAGCCATTCCAGCCGGTCGGGCGCATCGACCCAGTCGGATAACTCCGTCTCATCGATCGGGATGATTAGTGGAGGCGGTCCTCCCGGGACGGGGGTAGCGATGCGGCGGACATGGAATGTCGATGCGAACCCATTCGTGCTAACGAAGATGCCGGCCGTCGCACGTCCCTCCCGGTTTCGGATCTTTTGTTCTAGACGTCCGCGCTCGTTTGCTCCCGGACGTCTGCTTCCCCGGTCTTTGCACTCGACGACGATCACCGTTTCCTGCTTTACCCAGAACGGATGCGACGAATTATTGAGACAAACGACATCCAGTTCTTCGTCGATCGTTTTGTGACGCATCAGCGACGCGTTAAACCCGGTACACGAGTCGAGGAGAAGCTTCACCAAGTATTCGAGAGCGACGCCTGGAGGAAACTGTCCGGCTACTCCAACCTTGACGCGCGTGGCAATGCGATCGAAGAAGAACTCCAAGATATGCTCTCTGTGGTAGCCGGGCGCGCGCAGAGACGGCCTTCGACGCAGCGCATGTCGGGCGGACGCGACTAGAACCGCCAGCCACTCCTCACCAGCCTCGCGCTTAACGTAATCGACGGCGCCCAAACGCATCGCCGCTATGGCGGTTGAGACCTGCGGCGCTACGGTTACGACGACAACCTCACATGTCGGTGCTAGGGTCTTGATCTCTGCGAGGAGCGCCAGTCCGTCGCGGCCCGGCATCACCAAGTCCGTCACGATGAGATCATACGAACGTGCGTTCCCGCACGCTTCCGCCGGATTCGTTGTCGCCTCTGCCTTACATGGCAATAGGCGCGCGAGAATCTCGCTTACCTCCTTGGCCGCCCATTCCTCGTCGTCGACAACGAGAACGCGTGGCGCGCCACCGTTACTCCTCTGCGGCGGTGCCAATGATTTGCTGGAACTCTGTCCAGCCCTTTCTAGTTTGGAGCGCATGACCATACGTATGATCCAAAAGCCACAACTCACCATACCGCGCCAGGCGGTACATGAACAGCTTCGTGTTGAGGCATCGTTGCTCGCAAACCGTGTATTGACACCACGGGTGGACGTCCACAACCTCTGATGCAGGCCATTGCGCGAGCAACACCGTCGGGGCTCGGACTCCGCGCGGCATCAGGATTTGCTCGGAAACCGCCTCCGGATTCGAACCTCGAAAGACCTTGGCTTGATACTCGTGGCTTCCATCTTCGAAAACCGATTGCGCGCTTCCGATCCAGATCAGCCGAAGGTCACGCAATGGCTCGGCAAGCTTCAAGAGCTCCATTATCTCAGGTTCGTGCGCCACGAGCACCTTCTCATAAACCGCATCGCTCTGCATTACGCCATGCCCAACGTACTCGTTGCGCACGGAGGTTAAGCTGGCGCAAAGATCCCGAAAGCGCGCATTGTGTGCCGCGTTGCCCAATTTCTGCAGGAAATTAGCCGGCTCCGGAAGCGCATCGATCATTTTCGATAAGTGCCCGAGCGACGGCCGTGCAAATGCGACTCGAAGGCTAAGCGGCACTAGCCTCGTGATTGACTCACGATGCGCCGATATCAGTGCGAACGTGATGATCTTTAGAGTCACCTCGAAGAGCTCGACCATACGTTCCACGCGTCTCCTCGGCTCGGTTTTGGATCGGCGAAAATCGCGAACTAAGAAAGCTATGGGCAGCGGGAACTCCTCCTCACCCCGCTCCTCGTACGAGCGCGCCGCTTCGCTGAGAAGACGCTTGAGGGTCCCGCCTACATCCTGCAAGAGCACCGCCTTGTCGACGTAGTCCTTTGCGCCAGCACGAAAGCTGTCTGCTACAGCATCCCGTTCGGGTCCACGAGAGCTTGCAACTATGATTGGCACGTTGGGGTTTTGCGCGTGCACCGCTTGTGTGAGCGCGATGCCGAGCTTTTCAGCGCCTGGGCCCTCGCCTAGGAAAAGGTCCATGATAATAAGCGCAAAATCTGACCAAGGACTGTGCGCCCGGAATTCCTCCGCATTGGTCGCTCGGACGGGATGAAAGCCAGAGTCCACAACTGCCTTCCGCAAGTCTCTATAATCTGAATCAATATCTTCAAAGATAAGAATCTTCGGAGTCGCTCTCGAACTTACCATGATGCCTCACCTCCCGAGCCGGGGTTGTGAAGTGAATCTGAGACGAAATGCCGTGTCGACGAAGGGCTTTGACGCGGCGAGATCGAGGTCCCCACCCATCACCTGCATCATGAGGCGAGCGAGAGGGAGGCCCATCCCCCACCCGCCGGCGCCCAATTCGCGAGGCCGTGCGAACATCCGGAACAGCTTCGGCCATTCTTCAACGGGTAGAGTAATGCCGCAACCGTTGTCATGAAAATACACGTCGAAGTAGCCGCCAGAGACACCGTGGCCTACGAGCTTGCATTCGAGCCAGATCTTTCCTTCCCTTATCTTTACCTTCGACCGGCTGTTCTGATACAGGTTATCGAGTATGCTCGTAATGAGCAGCGGATGGCCTCGATCGATGAATACATCTTTCACTACCTTCTTGCTCCATCGCACCTCCAGTGGAGGCGTCTGTTTGGCGGCCCAAACGGTTAGGTATTCTACGACATCAAGTGGAGCGCGCGCGTCGAGAACTTCGCTAGTGAGGTAAAGGAGGCCGGTGCGTCCCAGACTTTGCGCGTGCCGACTTTCGCGCTCGAGTTCCTGCAGTTCGTTCTCGATTTTCTGCAAACATTCATGGGGTAGAGCTTCCCGTATTCTGCGGGCGCGCGACTCCATCAAGCGGACTGGTCTAGTAAAGTCATGCAAAAGGAACTTCGAGGAGTCTACGAACATATCGTCGAGCTCACGCCGCTCTTGCACTAACAACTGATTGTGCCGTTCTGCGACATGGACAATCGACGCTATTGGGATCTGCATAAAGCTCGCCGCGAGTTGGCTATGCCGCTCGGTGAAAACCTTCGCCTCCGAACACTCTATGTTCAAGACTCCGACGACATCCTGGGCAAACCCTTCGCGATGTTCGCCCTGTACGATGATGGGCACTGCAAGCTCCGACCGCATGCCGCGCAAGTAAGGCATGTAGCTTGGGCTCTTCGAAGTGTCGTCGACTATCTGTGCATGGCCGGTGACCGCGACGGTGCCGACGATGCCTTCGCCGGCGTCTTGTACGGCAGGGAAGTTGTCGCTGATCACGCCGACGTTCGCCCTCAATCTCAACCGCGGCTGAATGTTACCACCAATCATAGAGATGTTCCCGCATAGGCGAAAGCCACTCCCCTTGAGACGGGCAGGGACCAGTGCACTAATGCTCTCTAGAGCGACATCGAGCACGTTTCGAAAGATCTCGGTAGGGTTCTTCACTGCCTGCAAGCGACGGAATGTCTCCTCCCGCATTCTGGCGAGGGCAGGCGCGAGTTGACCGCACTCGATTATCACACGCGTCATTGTCTCGATGAACCGTTTTTCGACAGGCGATTCCTGGAAGTGGTGGGCAAAGTTGATATATAGGACACCGTAGAACATGGTTACGGATTCCTCGGTATAGAACATCGGCACCGCAACCGTGAACAAGATATCGGCGAACCTGTTGTAGAACGCACTTGTCCTGACGATCTCCGCGAGTTCAAGAATAGGAGCTTTGATGTCGATGATTACCGTCTTACCATGACTCCTCACGTATTCACTAAGGCCAGTCGTGCGCGTGGGCGGCATATGCGTGCCCACATCGGAGGGCTGGGCATAGATCTGAGGAACGTCCTTCGGGTCCGAATAAAGAAGGACGGATACGGAATGGGCATCGAGACGTGCGCGTAATGTTGTTATGACTGTCTCGATGACTTTCGCTGGATTCTCTCGTCCCTCCACGAGAAGATCCACGATGACCTTTTCGGAAGCCGTCGCGAGTTCAAACGTGCGCTGCTCCGTCGCGGCCATGCCGATACGATTCAGCGCGCTTTCGCAATGGCCACCAGCGGTCAAAAGCAGAAGTAATTCGCGAGGATCGAAATTAAAGGGGCGGAAGCGGTAGATCACAATCGCCCATACCACGTCGTCGCCCTGCGCCGTCTCGAGACGCTCGAACGGGCGCAAGAGGAACGCCGCCATTGCCTGCTCGGTGTCGTCGGTGCCTGGCACCTTGACGCTTTCAGGACTGGGATCGTCGTAGAGATCGAGTGCGGTCCTTACTCCACCATCGCGAAACTCTGTGATTCGCGCGCCAATCCAGCTGTCGAATGGTAGGCGGTTGTGCGGCATCAAGGCCGAACGACGTCCTAACGTCGCGATTACGTCTAGGTGCGAAGAGCTGCTCTTGTGCCTCCAGACTATCCCCAAGTCCAAGTCTATGAGGCCAGGAAGGCGATCGCTCAGCCAATTCAAGATCTGACTTTCCAAAGTCATCTCTTCTAGTTCATTCGCGTCGTCGATAAGCTGCTGAAGTTTCTCACTGCGTTGTTCCGCATCGCGCAAGCTGCGCCCTACGCGTAGCACTGCGCCTGCTTGCTGTCCCAGTGTTTCCAACGCTCGAAGTTCGCGTAAGGCGATCTTGTGAGGCCGATACCAGAATGCATCGAGTACTCCGAAGATCTCTCGATTTCCGGATGAGCGCGGAGCGATGATTGGGACGGCGAGCTCGGACGAAATGACGACTTCGCCGCCGCGATCATCGAGCATCGGCCTATAGTCGCGATTCTTTCGGACATCACTCGCTACAACCGGCTTCGCATCTGTGAACACACGCCCAGTGATGCCCTCGATACCCCCATGAATTCTGAGCCGAGGCACGACCATCGTGCCCTGAGGCCAGGTCTGCGCAACCGCGGCAAGCGTTGCCGCTTCCGCAGCCGGGTTTCGGTCAAGCTCCATTAGGAACGAGTGGTCCGCATTGAGCAGCGCTCGCGCTCCCGCTACAAGTGCGTCACGCGCTGCTTCTTCATTGTCAGCGAGGGCGATCGCGGAGATACACGACAGCAGGCGCGTTCGATCGCCGACTTGCTGTCGGAGCTCAATGCGCTCGCCTAGCCGGGCGGCCAAGCTTTCAAGCAGCATTTTGTCGACCTCGATGAGCTCTGATGCGTTTACGCGGTACGCGATCAGCAACCCGGCCACTTCGTCTTCCGCGCGGATAGGAAAGACATACGCCGAGCGATACGTGGCTGCGGAACCGACTGTGTCAAACAGCATCGCTACCATTTTCGGAGCGATGCCATTCGGTGATTTGATGAACGACGGTTTTCCCGATTCGAGAACGCTCCAAAGCAGTGTTGCTTCCGGCGTGATCGACATCGAAGGATTGAAGCCCTGCCGCAATTCCACGTCGGCGCGCTGTCCGCTCGTGGTCACGACGGACCGTACCACCAGCGGTCGTAACGCGTGCGTATCGCGCCGCGAGATCTCTCCGCGAGTGAACTGAACAACCTGGACCGAGTCGAGGGCAAGAAGGATAGGTGCCGTTTCGCCCAGAACATCGGCAGGGAGGGCGTCGATGTCGTAAGGGTCGGCATCACTCGAGACCTCCTCCGTCGGAGACTTATCGCCTACGCGCTGGCTGCCGTCAGGCCGCGTCCAGAGTTGAACAAGCTGACGCGAAAACGCGCTCGACCGGCCGAGCAGAGCACCAGCGTGAAAGGCGAAATCGGTGGCCGTCGTCGCGTCCGATTCGCTGAATCGTTCTTCGGTCGGATCTGTGAGGACCAGTAGCAGGGGTAGGAGCGAAGGGTTTTGTGCGAGTTCCTCGTCTGCGGTGCTTGGTCTGTCGATGCGAACAATAAGGGCCGATCGGGCGACCGCCAGATCCATCGGTAGTCCGTCGCGGCTCGTGACAAAAGTCTGCAGCATCTCCTCCCACCGAGTTCTCGGTCGGAAAGTTTTCACGTCCTTTACGATCACCGACTTCGGGATCTTGCGTCGAATCGATGCCCCCGCCTCGAACTGTTTGCCAACTCGACGGCTGACCTCCTTCACTCCCTCTAGGCGCTCCGCTGCAACGTACCATTGCGCGCCGCGTCTCCGTCCGGCGATCCCCTCCTCGACAGGAGCGAGCACGGTCGCGCTCCGCTGCCACGGGACGAACTTGTTCACCTTGCGCAGCAAGTGGTAGAGGAGGTCGTTCGGACGGAGTTGCGCGAGAATGGTTCTACGGCCGAGCAGGCGCTGCTGGTCAAGCTGGAACTCCGCCTTTTCGATGTCGCGGATCAAAGACTCTGACATCCTAGCGAACGTCTCAATTAGTCTCACGCCGGCAGTCGGAGCTTCCTCGGGTATCTGGTCGAAGACCAGGTAGGCCACGTATCGATACCGCATCTCCTCTCGGACGATTACGCTTTTCGGATCACACCAGACGGTCGCCCGTGAATTCTCAGGCTCGAGGCGAAGCGCTTTTTCCGTCGTTTCGACAAAGTGTCGATGCCGCGCTAGGTGCTCGCGGTTGCCGCCGCCTACTGCCTGTTCTAACTTGGCGTCGGCAACGCCGAATTCGATGAGAAAGACCCCGGCAGCTGTCGCACCGGTGAGATACATTCCCCATCGGAGCGAACATCGAAATGCGGCACGGCGCGCTTGCGAGGCATCATGATTCACTGCGAAATGTTCACGGATAGACGCCCCTTGACGATTGAGGTTGTGGACCGCGACAGGAAACCTCGCTTCGATAGACTGACTCGTAGCGACAGGCTCCGGCCTTACGTACGAAACGTAACGTTCTCTGCGTGGCATCCTTGGACCCTCAACATAGGAGTGACGGGGAGCGGCGCTTTCCTACCCTGCACCCGAAAAAGGGTTCCTACGCCGGGGCTCGTACTGCATGAGATCGCACGGTTTCTCGGCGAGTTAACCCTGGTCGCACTTTGCCAGCGCCGATGGAATTGAACGCTTGCTTGGGGAAGGGCCGTGCGTTTCGCCTACGCCAATAACGCAAGCGGTTTCGGACTCCACGACCCGTCGAACACCTGTTCGAACCTTGTAGGGTCGGTGCTGAAAATGCAGAGGGCGCCCGTTCTTCGTAACCTGAGCGGCGTGAATGGTTAGATTGGTAGGCGCTAGCGGACTCGAACCGCTGACCCCCACCGTGTGAAGGTGATGCTCTACCGACTGAGCTAAGCGCCTGTTTGGGATCGTCTCAACGAACGGGTCTGCCTCGCTATTTCCGGGGCGGGGGAGAGGATAGCCGGGCGTTGGGGGGGCGTCAATGGGGGGCGGGGGCGACGAAGATCTGGCAGTCGGCGCCGAGGTCGACTTTGCGGCAGTTGGGGAAGTAGATCGACTTGCCGTCGCGCGACCAAGTGGGGGCGGTGGCGCGGCCTTCGGTGTTGGCGGCGAGGCGGACGTCGGAGCCGTCGGGCTTCATCACGAAGATCTGGTAGTTGGCGCGGCGGTTCGAGGCGAAGGCGATCTCGGAGCCGTCCGGCGACCAGCTCGGCCAGCCGTCGAAGGAGGGGTTGTTGGTCAGGTTCTTCGGGTCGGAGCCGTCAGCGTTGGCGATGAAGACCTCGGAATTCATTTCGCCGAGGATGCGGCGGAAGGCGATGCGTTTGCCGTCGGGCGAGTACGCCGGGTAGGTGTTGATGCCGCCGGTGATGAGGCGGGTGATTTTGCGTGTGGTCACATCGACGACGTCGATCTCGGAGTCGTTCTTGGCGGGAGGCTTGAGGTCGTCGTCGGTGCAGTAGGCCAGGGTGACGCTGTTCGGGGACCAGTTGGGGTGGATGGCGCGGACGGTGGCGGGGGTGAGAGGCTCGACGCCGGAGCCGTCGGGGTTCATCATCGAGATGACTTCGCCGCCGTCCTTTAATGAGACGAATGCGATCTTGCGGCCGTCGGGAGACCAGGCGGGGTCTTCGTGATTCCAGTCGTCGTGGGTGATCTGGATCGGCTTGGTGGCATCCGCATCGGCGGTGAAGAGCTGCTCCTTGCCGGCGACGACGGTGATGTAGACCATGCGGGCGCCATCGGGAGAGAACGATGGATCGACGGTGACGGCGTGGGTCAGTTGGTAGGCGAGGGCGGGTGGGTTGGCGGCGTAGCTTGTTGCACTTACGAGGATGGTGGCCAGGAGGATTGTTTTCATGGGTTGCTGGGTTGCGAGGTCTCGCGGTGCCATATCTTTTTACAGGCTCGGATGTCGACAGTTTGACATGCGGCCGAATCGGTAGGAGGTCAGGCGGGGAACGTTTGGACAACTTGCAACCGCCCGCCCTCGGAAGGACCGCGTCGACGTTCGTGTCGCGAATTCCGGGCTGAGGATTCTTCGCGTCGCTCAGAATGACAATTGATTTTGTGCTCGAATACGTCTGATGCGAAATACGGCGAAGGCGGCAGCGATCACCATTGGAGCGGCCATTGGTGCCGCTGCCATCGAACGGATCTTCTTCGCGTCGCCGCGGTGGCGGGGGGCGATCAGCGATCATTTCGACGGTCAGCGGTTTCGTAACCATGAACGCGCGGGGAGGGCCGAGGGGTCGTTTCTGAAGTGGATGGCTACGAGGCAGCGGGGGGAGTGGCCGGAGCATCGGAACGAGATCTATGGTCCGGCGCCGCCGGAGAGGGTGGGGGAGGGGCGGCTGCGGGTCACCTTCATCAATCACTCGACCACGCTCATTCAGATGGATGGGGTCAACCTCCTCACCGATCCGGTGTGGTCGGAGCGGGTGTCGCCGGTGTCGTTCGCGGGACCCAGGAGGCATCGGGCGCCGGGGATCCGGTTTGAGGATCTGCCGGCGATCGATTTCGTGCTCGTCAGCCATAACCACTACGACCATATGGATGTGGCGACGTTGCGGGCACTGGGACGCCCGGTCATCGCGCCGCTGGGAAATGCGGCGCTGATGCGGCGGCATGGGATTCGGGGGGCGATCGATCTCGACTGGTGGGAGACGATCGGAGCGAACGGACTCGACGTCACCGTCGTGCCTGCGCGGCATTTCTCGGCGCGGGCGGTAAGCGACCGCGATTGCAATTTGTGGGGAGGCTTCGTCGTCAGCGGGCCGTCGGGGAACGTCTATTTCGCCGGCGACACGGGGTGGGGGGAGCACTTCGCGGAGATCGGGCGCCGCTTCGCGCCGATCCGGGCGGCGTTGCTGCCGATCGGGTCGTATCTGCCGCGCTGGTTCATGCAGCCGGTGCACATCGATCCCGCCCAGGCGGTCGATGCCCACTTCGCCCTCGGCGCGCGCACGAGCGTTGCCGTTCACTTTGGGACATTCGAGCTCAGCGATGATGGCGAGTACGATCCGTTGCGCGACCTGCACGACGCGCTCGCCGAGAACGGCCACCCGCCGTTTCTCGTACTCGATCAGGGGGAAGGACGGGACCTGCCATGATTCACCGCAGCATCGGAGCGGTCTCGCACGGCATCATCGACTACGCGCTGGCCATCCTGCTCGCGACTGGGCCGTCGATCGCCGGTTTCTCCGGCCGTCCGGCCACGACCTGGGCGTATCTCGCCGCCGCGCTGCTCTTCCTGCTGGCCGTGTTCACACGGTATCCGTTGGGGATCATGAAGCGCATCGGCCTGGCGGTTCACGGATTCGTCGAGCTGGTGATGGCTGTGTGCCTCATCGCCGCGCCGTGGTACGGAAACTTCATGGACGGCGTCCTCTCGCGCAATTTCTACTGGACGATGGGCGTGCTGATGCTGGTGCTCTGGTGCCTCACGGACTTTCGTGGGATCCGGAACCGGCCGCCAGCCGCGCCAGTTGCCGGTCGTGAAAGCGCGCCATCAGCAGCGGCGCCATCAGCGCGGCAATGAGCGCCGTGGCCATGTCTTCCTGCGTGTCCCAGACGTCGCCCTGCGTGCCGAGGAAGGCGTCGCCGGAGCTGCCGGTGGCGATGCTGACGCGCCACTCCAGCAATTCGTAGGCGGCGCTGATGGCCAGGCAGATGGCGACGATGATGAAGTAGCGCCAGCCGCGGGTGCGGACGACGTTTCGCCGGATGAGGATCTCCCGCGCGGCGATGGCGGGGACGAATCCCTGCGCGAAGTGGCCGATGCGGTCGTAGTCGTTGCGCCCGAGGTGAAAGGCGTCCCGCATCCAGAACCCCAGCGGCACCTCGGCGTACGTGTAATGCCCGCCGACCATGAGGATGATGGCGTGGAAGGTGAGCAGAGTGAGGAGGAGCGGGGTGAGGGGGAAGCTCTTTCTCGCGGCGATGACGAGGATGATGCCGATGATGGCCGGGAAGACCTCGAGGATCCAGGTGAAGTAGTCGTGCGGATGGATGAGCGACCAGACGAAGGCCGCGATGAAGAGGGTGAGGAGGAGGCGGTTCGTCACGAGGGAAGTTTAGATCCGCAGATGACGCAGATGTACACAGATAAGAACGAATGGATGCAGCTCTGCATCTGCGTCATCTGCGGATAAGTCGTCAATCGCGGTCGATGTAGGTGCTGCGTGCCAGGACGGTGGCGCGGCGTTGCGACGGAACCTCGACTTCGATCGTGTGCGTGCCGCGTACTTTGATGTCGGGCTTGCGCACTTCGAGCTCGTAGTGGCCGGCCAACGTTTTCTGCAGGCGATCGACGGCGATCTTCGGGAAGTGAAAAGTTTTTGCGTAGAAGCCGCCGGTGTCGCCGGCGACCTGCCCTAGGCCCGCTTCGAGCGAGTGGTAATCGGCCTGCGTAAAATCGATCGAGAAGACGCTGGCGCGCGCCGACTCGAGCGCCTGCCGCGCGGGGACGTACTTCCTGTCCATCATCACGCCGCTCGGAGTCAGTTTGCCGAGTCCCCAGCCGAAGAGAATGATCGACTTGGGGCCGGGGATCGGGCGGAGGGCGTTGGCGACGATGATCAGAGCCGCTTCCGGCGTGGCGGCCTTGCGCATCTCCTCGCGGTCGAGCCTCTTGGCCAGCGCCGGCATCGGCACGATCCGCGGCGGCGGCGGCTCGTCGATGAGCATGGCCTGCTCCATGGCGTCTTTGATGTGGTCCTTGTTGTCGGTGAAGTCGAGCCGGAACTTGAGATGCGAATCGAACGAGAAGAGCGCCACGCGGTCCTCCGGGTCGAGCCAGTCCAGCCAGTCGTTCGCGTTGACGACCTGCTGCATCTGCCCGGAGATGCGCGCGCTGTTGCGCTCGAAATCGGTCTGATAGAAGAAGATGAGGAGCCGTCCGTGAGGGGCGGGCTGATCGAGCGATGTGTTGACGTCGGCGATCGCGGCGTCGATGCTGGCCAGCTCGCGAGCGGCGGCGGTCTCGGGGATCCATTCGACCGACTCGACGCCGGCCGGCTTCCCGTCGACGCGGACGCGGAAGTCGGAGGCCTTGAGGCCGGTGATGGGATTGCCGCGGTCATCGGTGACGCGGGCGTCAACGAGGATGCGCTCGACGGTGATCTGCTCCTGGACCTGGGCGGCAAGCGGGACTGCAAGCGAGAAGAGCGCCAAACCTATTGTGATCCTGAGCCTGCCCCTTCGGCTGCGCTCAGGGCAGACTACGCCGCTGAGCGAGCGTAGCGAGCGAAGTGCGGCGGAGGACGGCGAAGGATCTCCAGTGGCAGCGCCCGTGGCAAGTGCAGCGTAGTTCGAGATCCTTCGGCCGCGCTCCGCCGGCCTCAGGATGACAATGGGGTGGGGGCGCATCCTCGCAGTCTACAATCTGCGGATGCGCAAGATCGTTTTCGTCACCGCGTTGTTGCTGCTGGCCACCTCCGCCTTCGCCGCGCCGTTCGACGAGATGTTTCTCGACCGGACCATGCGGGTAAACTACTTCCACACGGGGAATCATGGCGAGGAGATCATCGCACTCGATTCGGTCGTCTCCGACGGTCCCTGGCCGGGCAGCCGTACGCGCCTGATCGACACGCTGAACCTCGGCAATTACTACTTCGAGGTCATCGACCGCGATACGAACCAGGCCATCTACACGCGCGGCTTCGCCTCGGTTTTTGGCGAGTGGCAGACGACGGATGAAGCGAACCAGCGCGCGGGGACCTTCGCCGAGTCGGTGCGGTTTCCGTGGCCGAAGCATCCGGTGCAGCTCGTCGTCAAGAAACGCGACGCGAACGGCGCCTTCCAGCAGCTCTGGTCGACGTTGATCGATCCGTCGTCGCGATCCGTCAATCCATCCGAGCGCAAGCCGGCAGGGCATGTTTGGAACGTCATCGAGAACGGGCCGCCGTCGGAGAAGGTGGACATCCTGGTGATCGGCGAGGGCTACACGGAGAGCGAGCTGCCGAAGTTTCATAAGGATGTGGCGCGGATGGTCGGCAAGCTGTTTGACACCGAGCCGTTCAAGAGCCGGCGGAAGGATTTCAACGTCCGCGCGCTGGATCTGGCCGAGCCGGCCAGCGGCGTGCACCGGCCGCGCACGAACGACAACCGCCGCACCATGACCGGCGTGCAGTACAACATCTTCGATTCGGAGCGTTACGTGCTGACGCTCGACGATCACCGCATGCGCGATGTGGCCTCGTCCGCTCCGTATGATTTCATCGAGATCCTGGTCAACGAGAAGCAGTACGGCGGCGGCGGGATCTTCAATGACCAGGCTACCGCATGCGTCGACAGCGCCTTCGCGGAGTATGTGTTCGTCCACGAGTTCGGCCACCATTTCGCCGCGTTGGCGGACGAGTACTACACCTCACCGGTGTCGTACACGACGAGCGGCAGCAGCGAGCATCCGGAGCCGTGGGAGCCGAACGTGACGGCGTTGCACGATCCGGCCAAGGTGAAGTGGCACGATCTGGTCGATTCCTCGACACCGCTGCCGACGCCGTGGGAGAAAGAGACGTTCGAGAAGCACAGTCTGGAGATTCAGAAAGAGCGTGCCCACCTCCGCGCCACGAATGCGCCGGAGTCGGAGATGGACAAGCTCTTCACCGACGAGCGCGCATCGGAGACGCAATTCCTCGGCGGGCAGAAGTTCGCCGGCAAGGTGGGGGCGTTCGAAGGGGCGGCCTACGAGCCGCGCGGCCTCTACCGGCCGGAGCTCGATTGCATCATGTTCACGCGGGATGAGGTGGGGTTCTGCCGCGTGTGCCGGAAGGCGATCGAGAGGATCATCGACGCGTACTCGCGGTGAGGGTCGCGGTTGCGCGGTTGCGCGGTCTCGGGGTTGCCTGGTTGCTGAGTTGCTTGGTCGCTGGGTCGAGCGGTGTCGTTGTCCGGTAGCGCTCGACCGCGTTCCCCCGCGAGACCACGAGACCGCGCAACCCCGCAACCCAGCAACGTAGCAACCCATCAAAGTAAGATCCCCACATGCCTGAATCATTCGACGTCGTGGTCATCGGCGGGGGCACGGCTGGATTGGTTACTGCCTCCGGCTGCGCACGCCTCGGGCGCAAGGTCGCGCTCATCGAGCGCGAGAAGCTGGGGGGCGACTGCCTCTGGACCGGCTGCGTGCCGACCAAGGCGCTGGTGGCGACAGCGCGCCTCGTCCACCAGATGGAGCATGCCGATGCCTACGGCCTCGAACCGCGGACGGCGCGCGTGACGCCGAAGGCGGTGATGGATTCGATGCGGGCGCAGCGCCATGCCATCGAGCATCATGATGATCCGGAAAAGTTCCGAGCCCTCGGTATCGACGTGATCTTTGGCAAGGCCACGCTGGCGTCGCGCAGCGAGGTCGACGTCGATGGCCGGCGGCTGGCCGCAAGCGACATCGTCATCGCCACAGGCACCCGTACCGCTGTCCCGCCGGTCGAAGGACTCGCGGAGAACGGCTTTCTCGATCATGTTTCGTTCCTGAACCAGGATGCCTTCCCCGCCTCGCTGCTCATCCTAGGCGGCGGCTACATCGGCATAGAGTTCGCGCAGCTCTTCCGGCGTTTCGGCTGCGAGGTCGTCGTCGTCGAAATGCTCGACGAGATCGTCAACAAAGAGGACGCCGACGTAATCGCCCGCATTCGCATGATTCTCGCCGAGGAGGGGATCGTGATCCGCAGCGGCTGGGCGGCGAAGTCGGTGCGCACGGACGACGGGAAGAAGGTCGTTCGTATCGAGAACAAGATCGGCGAGACGATGGAGTTGCGTGTCGACGAAATCTTCGTCGCCAGCGGCCGAAGGGCCAACACGGAAGACCTCGGACTCGAAGCGTCTGGGGTGAAGACGAACCGCGGCTTCGTCGTCGTCGACAAATACCTGCAGACCTCGGTGCCGCGCATCTGGGCCTGTGGCGACGTCCACGGAGGCATGCAGTTCACGCACGTGGCCGCGTACGAAGCGGTGAAGCTCGTGCGCAACATGCTCTTCCCCGGGCGTTCGCCGGTGAGCTACGACAACGTTCCGTGGGGGCTCTACACCGACCCCGAGGTCGGGCACATCGGGATGACGGAAGCAGAAGCGATTGCGGCGCATGGCGCGGAGAGCATCCGCACGTACCGCGTCGAGATGGCCGAGGTCGACCGTGCCGTGGTCGATCGAACCACCGGAGGATTCGTGAAACTCGTCTGCGACAAACGGGGCCGCATCCTCGGCGCGCATGCCCTCTGTGCCAACGCCTCCACCCTCATCGAAACGCTCGTCCTGGCCAGGCAGAAAAAGGTCACCGTGGCACAGCTCGCGCAACTCGTCTCACCGTACCCTTCGCTGGCCGACGCCCTGCAGAAAGCGGCTTCGACGTACTACCAGGACGTGGCCAAAGGATGGCTCGGATCGCTGGGAAAAAAGATCGCGGCATGGTCGCAATGACCGGTCCGTCATAGAATCCTCTGGATCTTGCAAGATGGAGGCAGTATGAAAAGACTTCTGGTGATCCCGTTCGCACTCGTTTTCGCCGCATGTGCTCACAGCAAAGGACCGATGGCGATGGTCACGCTCGACCCGACCAGCGGTTCGACCGCGAAAGGCGTCGTTCACTTCCAGAATGCCGGGGATGACGGCGTCGAAGTCGTCGCTGATCTCACAGGCGTTCCACCGGGCGTCCACGGTTTCCACGTCCACGAGAAAGGCGACTGCGGCAACAACGCCGCGAACGCCGGCGGCCACTTCAATCCCACCGGCATGGTCCACGGTGCGCCGGACGCGGTCTCCCACCACGCCGGTGACTTCGGCAACGTGACCGCGGATGACAAGGGCGAGGTTCACGCCCGCTTCACGACGCACTCGATCACGATCAATACCGGCACGAACGGCGTGGTCGGCCACGCCATCGTCCTGCACGGCAATCCGGACGATCTGACCTCGCAGCCTGCCGGCAACGCCGGTCCTCGCATCGCCTGCGGCGTGGCCACGCTCATGGGCGACGTGAAGTAACGGGAGTCAGGTCATGAAACGACTGGCCCTCATCGCGCTCGTCTGTCTTCCGCTCGCCTGTGCCTCGCAACAACGACCGGGGACGAATAAGAGCACTGCGACATCCGGCCGCGGCGAGATCAAACTCACAATCACGCCGAGCCCGGTCGTGGCCGCCAGTGTCAGTGGAAGCGCCTACGACTTCCCGTTCGACGCCGTGGTCAAGGAGACCGGTGGCCATCCGATCACGATCGACAAGGTGACGGCGAGCGTTTACGCCGGGGGCGGTATCCCGGTGGCGGCCCAGTCCTTCGATGCGGACAAAATCAAGTCCCTCGGCTTCGCCACCTCGATCCAGGCCAAGCATGAGATTCACTACCACCTCGTTCCGCGCATGGACGTCACCGACGACCACCTCTTCAGCGCCATCTACGGTGACGTCCGCGTCGAAGGGCTCGACGACAACGGGGCACGGGTGAGCTCGATGGCGACGATTACTGTGACGAAGAAGTAAGTCGTTTCGCGTTGTTGACGGTTATTACCTGAATCCCTCAGGTCCCCCACGGCAGCCTGGCCACGAACACGCTGCCGCTGGCGTCGGAATGCTCGAGCTGCAGCGCGCCGCCGTGCACCTCGGCGATCCAGCGGGCGATGGGGAGGCCGAGGCCGGCGCCGCCGGCGTTCTGCGGCCGTGCGCGGTCGCCGCGGAAGAAGCGCTCGAAAATCTTCTCCTGATCGGCAGGAGGGATGCCGATGCCGGTGTCGGTCACGCGAATGGCGCAGGCGCCGTACTCGATTTGCACGTCCACGTGCACCCGCCCTCCCTCGGGTGTGAACTTCACCGCGTTCTCGACGAGGTTCAGAACCAGCCGATTGATCAGCTCCTCATCGGCCACGATCACCGTATCCTCAGGAGCCGAAGAGGTGAGTGCGACGCCGCGCGCCTGGGCCACGCTCTGCATCCCGCGGACGCAGTCTGCGACCACGTCTCCCACGTAGAAGCGCGTGATCGACATCGGATAGCGGCCGGCATCGCCGCGCGCCAGAAGGAAGAGGTTCTGGACGATGCGCGTCAGCTTCCGCGCCGCCCTCTGCATCACCTCGATGCTCTCGCGATAATCGACGGCATCCCGGTCGCGGGCCAGCGCCACATCCGCCTCGCCCTGGATGATCGCGATTGGCGTGCGCAGCTCGTGGGAGGCATCGGCCATGAAGCGCCTTTGCGATTCGAACGCCAGTTGCAGGCGCTCGAGGAGGCCGTTGAGCGTCGCGGCGAGAAACCCCAGCTCGTCGCGCTCATTGCCGATCTCGATCCGTTCGTCGAGCGTCTCCGCGCCGATCTGCCGCGCTTTCAGACTCATCATCGTCACCGGTGCGAGGCTCTTTCTGGCCAGCAGATATCCGCCGGCCGCGGCGACGAGGAGCGCCACCGGAATGCCGAAGAACACCGCGTGTGCCGCGCTTGCGAGACGGTCTGTCTGCTCGCTGAGGCTGCTGGCCACCACGACCGTGTAACGCGTGCCGACGACGTTGATCGGTGTGGCGATGATGCGCACGCCGTCGTTTTCCGCGCCGCCGGGGATGGTGTAAAAGCCATTGCCGCCGGCGCGGACGAACGCTTCGATTCGTTTCTTCGCCTCCGGCCCGATCCTCGATTTCGATGCCTCGACCAACGCACCCGCCGGCGACAACACCATGATCTCGCGGTCGCTGTAGCGGAGGTCGAGCAGCTCGTCGCGCCCGCGGGAGCGGTCGCCCGGATCGAATGCCGCCGCGAACTCGTGCGCCGTATCGGCAAGCGAAGCATCGTTCTCGGCGCGGATGGCGCGCGCCAGGAGGATATAGCTCACCGCGCTGAAGATGATCAGCACCAGCGCCAGGATGGCCGTGTACCAAAGTGTCAGGCGGGCACGAACGGAATGAAACATCCGCTCTAGTGTCGTGCCGCGGGTGCCGCGGCGTCTACCTGCAGCATGTAACCCTCTCCGCGGATGGTCTGGATCAGCTTCGTCTCCGACACCTTTGCGAGGTGGCGGCGCAGGCGGTTGATGTAGACCTCGATCACGTTCGAGAACGGATCGTATTCCGCGTTCCAGACCTGCTCGGCCAGCTCCTGGCGCGAGACCGCTCGTCCCGAGTTGTGCGCAAGAAACTCGATGATCGCGTACTCCTTGGTGGTCAGGGCCAGCGTCTGACCTTCGAACCGCACACGATGGGAGCGCGTGTCGATCTCGAGATCGCCGATGGTGATCACCGGCATCATCTTCGTGCCGGCGCGGCGCAGCAGAGCCCGGAGACGCGCCAGCAATTCATCGAACTCGAACGGCTTTGCCAGGTAATCGTCGCCGCCGGCATCGAGCCCGGCGATCTTCGCGTCGACGCTGCCGCGCGCGGTCAGAAACAGGATCGGCATCGTCGAACCGTCCGCGCGCAGCGTCCGGCAGACATCGAGGCCGTCGGGAGCGGGGATGAGGAGATCGAGGATGGCGGCGTCGTACGTGTTCAGCCGGGCCATGTACAGCGCGCGCTCGCCGTCCGGTGCCACGTCGACCGCGTACGATTGCTCGACCAGCCCCTTGCGAATGAACCGAGCAACATCGACTTCGTCTTCCACCACCAGGACACGCATTACCGTACAAGCTTGTGCGCGGACTGATGAATGGTCGATGAATGATTCCGCCGTTTCGTTGATTTACCGAGCGTTCATCGAATGTGGCCCAGCATCGCCGGCCATTGATGGCTCCAGCCTCCATTTCTCATTCGGTTAAACTCCGGCTCCCGATGTTGCGCCGTTGTCTGTTTGTGATTCCGGTCATGCTGGCAGTCCCGCTGCGGGCACAGCCCGCGACGATGACGATGGAGAACGCCACGCAGGCAGCGCTGCAACAGGCCAACGCCTACCAGCAGGCGGTCATCGACGAACAGACCGCGGCGATGGATCTGACCCAGGCGCGCGGTGCGCTGCTGCCCCGGTTGCGCAGCTCGTCCACCGCCGCGTACAACAAGCCGCTCCATCCGGGTTCGGCCGATCCGTCGTTCATTGCGCAGAACGCCGAGCGCGAATATCAGGAGCTTCTCGGTTTCGAAGGGTCGTTCGACCTCGGCATGCGCGCTGCCGTGGCCAGGGGCCACGCCCTTCTCGCCGCCGCCCACGCAGGGACGGAGATCGCGCGCCGCGCGCTCATCCGCGGCGTGCGCGAGGCGTACTTCGGCCTGGGACTGGCGACAGCAAAGCGCACCAGCGCCGAGGAGACGCTGGCCGCGGCCGAGGAGTTCGAACGCGTCACGACATTGCAGCACAGCGGCGGCGAGCTTGCCGAAGTCGACGTGATCCGCGCCCGGCTGCAGACTGCGCAGAGACGTGACGACGTCGAACAGGCACGCCTGCAGGAAGCGCAGGCTCTTGCCGTCATGCGCGTTCTCACCGGCGTCCATGCACCGCAGCCGCTGACGGTTTCCGAACTGACGCCGCAGCCGGCAGCCGCCGATATCGAGCGATTCGCCGCCGGGATGGCCGCGCAGCGTCCGGAGCTGACGCAGGCGGAAGCGCAACTGAGCGCAGCGAAATCCGACGTCGGCGTCGCCCGCGCCGGCAGGCTGCCGACGCTCACCTACGCCATCGACGAAGGCTTCGACTCGCCGTCCCTAAACCCCTCGGTGATCCGCGAGCATCGCGGCTATCTCGTCACCGGCAACCTCAACATCCCCATCTTCGACTGGGGCATCGGCCGTGCAAAGCAACGCCAGGCCGAGTTGAAGGCGCAGGCGGCGGAGAATCAACTGGTCATCACGCGGCGTGAGGTGGAGCAGCAGCTCGCCGGAGCGCGCGTTGAAGCACTCACGGCCATCCGGCGCGCCGACAACGCCCGCGGCGCCGTTGCCGACGCGCGCCGCAACGTCGACATCTCCATCGCCCGCTACCGTGCCGGCGAAGCCCCAATCCTCGAGGTGACCGACGCGATCACCACGCTCGCGCAACAGCGGGCAAACTACCAGCAGGCGCTCTTCGACTTCGAGATCGCCCGCGCTCATCTTCAGGAGGCCGCCGGGGAATGACCGACAGCGACGTCACAATCAACGCCGGGCGGCCGCTGTGGCGCCGCTGGCGCGTGCAGCTCGGAGCTGCTCTGGCCCTGGTGATCCTCATCGTCGCCGGCTGGTGCTGGCATCGTCGCGGCGCGGCGGGCGACGAAGGAGGCGCGCAAGTGGTCGTCAGCGTCCGGCTTGCCAAAGCGGAGATCGGCCCCATCGCCCAGCCGCTCGATCTCATCGGCACCATCAGCGCGCGCCAGGAGGCGACGATCAGCCCGAAGGTCAGCGCCCAGATCGCGAAGATGGGACTGATCAAGAATCGCGTCGTCCACCGCGGCGAAGTCCTGGCCGTCCTCGAGTCGCGCGACCTCACCGCGCAGCAGGACGAAGCCGCCGCCGCCCTGCGCGAGGCGGAGATCGGCGTCCGGAACACCGGCCAGGGAAGCATCCCGCTGACGAACGCGCAGGATGTGAAAGCCGTTCATGATGCGCAAGGGACTCTCGACAACGCCCGCAAGACGTACGAGCGCCGGAAGACGCTCTACGAACAGGGCGGCATCTCGAAGAAGGAGCTCGAGACATCGGAGCTGGACGTCGCCAAAGCCGAGGATGATCTGCGGCTGGCCGAGCGCGCCGCTTCGCTGCATCAGGGGACTACCAATCCCTCCGACCTGGCCACGGCCCGCAGCAAGGAGCAGCAGGCCAGCGGACATCTGGCCTCGATCACGGCGCAGGCGGCCTACGCCACGATCCGCGCGCCGTTCGATGGCGTGATCGGCGATCAGTTCCTCTACCAGGGCGACTTCGCCAACGCCGGGACGAAGATGCTCACCATCGCCGACACCTCGTCGGTGATCGTCAAGGCGCCGCTGTCGGTCGACGCGGCCATGCGCGTGCACGCCGGCGACGCTGCCACCATTCAGCCCGACTCGCTCCCCGGCGTCACGCTGCAGGGGACCGTCAGTCTGGTCGGCAATGCCGCCGATCCGCAGAGCCGTGCCGTCGAGCTCTGGATCACCCTTCCCAATCCCGACGGCCGCCTCCGGCCCAACAGCGCCGCGCGTGTCACCGTTCAGAGCAGCAACGTCACGAACGCCGTCGTCGTCCCGGCCGCGGCCGTCACTCTCGACGCCACGAACGCGAACGCCGGTACGGTCATGGTCGTCGATGGCAAATCGGTCGCACATGAGGTCAAGGTCACCACCGGCTCCCACGCGCGCGACCGGACGCAGATCACCTCCGGCCTCCGCGGCGGTGAGACCGTCGTCATCGAAGGAAACTACGGGTTGCCCGACGGCACGAAAGTACAGAACGCCGATGCTGCGCCGAAGGCCCCCGCTTCGAAAAGTAACGGCCCGGCGGAAAAGGACTGATGAACCTCGGCCGGGCCATCTCGAATCAGAAGCGGGCGGTGTTGCTCGTCATCGCCCTGCTTACCGTCAGCGGTTTGATCGCGCTGGCCCGCATTCCGCGCGCTCTTTTTCCGCAGACCGACTTCCCGCGCATCGTCATCGTCGCCCAGAACGGTGTGGCGCCCGCGCAGCAGACTCTCGTCTCGGTCACCAAGCCGATCGAAGAGGCCATGAGCGGCATCCCCGGAATCGCGCGCATCAAATCGACCACCGCGCGCGGCTCCGCGGAGGTCGATCTCTTCTTCGACTGGAAGACCGATATCGTCCAGACGCTGCAGATCGTGCAGGCACGCCTGTCGCAGCTCTCCACCACGCTGCCGCCCGGCGCATCGATCGAGCGCTCCGACCGGCTTACATTCGCCGTCTTCCCGATCATCGGTTACAGCATCACCTCGACGAAGCGCGATCCCGGCACGTTGCGCAATCTCGCCGAGGTCACGCTAAGGCCGCCGCTTGCCAGGATTGACGGAGTGGCCAGCGTGCAGGTGCTGGGCGGCCAGTTGCGCGAATACCACATCCTCATCGACCGGGCCCGGCTCGAAGCAAGGGGCGTCTCGCTCCAGCAGGTTTCCGACGCCGTAAAGAATGCCAACGTCATCGACTCGCCTGGCCTCATCAACGAAAACCACCAGCTCGAGCTGGCGCTCGTCAGCGGTCAGGCCGCATCGATCGATGATCTCGCCGCAATCGTCGTCGCCACGATCAACAACGTCCCGGTCAGGATCGGGGACGTCGCCACCGTGACGCCCGGTCTGGAGCCGCGCTTCACCATCGTCACGGCGGATGGCCGACAGGCCGTGCTGCTCAACATCCTGCGCCAGCCGACGGCGAACATCATCTCCGTCGCGGACGGCGTGAAGACGGAGTTAGCGCGCCTGAAACAACAACTCCCGCGCGACGTCGAAATCCGTCCCTACTACGACCAGTCGCTTCTCGTCAGCAGCTCTGTCGGCTCCGTGCGCGACGCCATCCTCATCGGCCTGCTGCTTTCCGTGGCCATCCTCTACGGCTTCCTCCACAACTGGGGGACCACCTTCGTGGCCACGCTGGTCATCCCGGTCACCGTGCTGGTCACCTTCGTGGTGATGTGGATGGTCGGACTGAGCTTCGACCTGATGACGCTCGGAGGCGTCGCCGCGGCCATCGGCCTGGTCATCGATGACGCTATCGTCGTCGTCGAGAACATCTACACGCACATGACCCGCGGCGAGTCGCGCGCGGAGGCTGTGCACAACGCCATCAGCGAGATCTCCGGCCCGATCATCGGCTCCACCATCACCCCGGTCGTGGTCTTCCTTCCGCTGGCGCTGCTCACCGGAGTCACCGGCGTCTTCTTCCGATCGCTGGCGCTGACGATGAGCGTGGCCCTGCTGACCTCGCTCTTCCTGGCGCTGACGTTCACGCCCGTGCTGGCTGAACAGTTCATACGGCTGGGGTCTCGCGGTCTCGCGGTCGCGCGGTCTCGCGGTAGGGAATCTGCGGAATCCAGCGCTGACCTTGAATCCGAACCCCGCGAGACCGCGCAACCGCGAGACCCCGAGACCCCGAACGACGAAGGCCCTCTCCTCACCCGCCTCATCAACGGCTACGAATGGCTGCTGGCGCATGCCTTGGCGCGCCGGGGGATGGTCCTCATCGTCATCGGCATCGTGGCGGTGCTCACGTTCGTCATTTACAAAGGCCTCGGCTCGGAGTTTCTGCCGGAGTTCGAGGAGCACGGCTTCATCCTCGACTACAACGCACCGCCCGGCGCCTCGCTCGATGAGACCGACCGGATGCTGCAACACGTCGAGCGAATGCTGAAGGAGAACCCGGACGTCGACGCCTACTCGCGCCGCACCGGCGCGCAGCTCGGTCTGGCCGGCGTGACCGAGGCGAACAGGGGCGACTTTGCGGTGAAACTGAAGGACTCGGCGTCGACCGATGCCGTGACCAGTGAACTGCGGCACAAGATTGAATCGAGCGAGCCGGCGCTGCGCGTCGAGTTCCCGGGCATCCTTTCCGACCTGATCGGCGATCTGGTCAGTGCGCCGCAGCCGATCGAGATCCGTGTCTTCAGCGAGGACGCGGCGACGCTGCGCCGCACCGCCGAAGCGATCGCCGCATCGATCTCCAAAGTCAGCGGCGTCGTCGACGTCTTCAACGGCATCGTCATCAGCGGCCCGGCCGTCGTGTTCCAGATCGATCCCCAACGCGCGGCGCTGTATGGCGTCACCGCCGCCGACGCGAATGAGGCCATGACCACCGCGCTCGGTGGCGATGTCGTCTCCAGCGTCATCGAGCATGGCCGTGCCGTCGGCGTCCGTGTCCTGCTCGGCGGTCCGCGTCCCCAGCTCGCCGATCTGCGCGCCCTGCCGATCCGCGCACCGTCGTCGAACAGCTACGTACGCATCGATCAGATCGCCACCATCAACTACGATCCAGGACAGACCGAGATCGAGAGGGAAGGGCTGCGGCAGGCGGTCTCGGTGACAGCCCGTCTGGAAGGCCGCGACCTCGGCTCCGCGATCCAGGACATTCAGGCGCGCCTCGGGAAGGAGCTGCATCTCCCCACCGGCACGACGATCGAGTACGGCGGCCTCTACCAGGAGCAGCAGGCGTCATTCCGCGAGCTGCTCGTCGCCCTCGGCCTGGCCATCGCCCTGGTCTTCCTCGTGCTCGTCGTCGAGTTCCGCTCCTTCGCCCATCCGGCCGCCATCGTCGCCGGCGCGGTCCTGGCACTCTCCGGCAGCCTGATCGCCCTCCTGGTTACGCACACGACCCTCAATGTCGTCTCGATGATGGGTCTCATCATGATCGTCGGCATCGTCTCCAAGAACGGCATCCTGATGCTCGACACCGTCGAAGATCATCTGCGCTCCGGTGAAGACCTCACCACCGCCCTCCGCCGCTCGGGCCGGCGCCGCTTCCGCCCCGTCCTGATGACGTCTCTGGCCGCCATGCTCGGCATGCTCCCCCTGGCCCTGGCCCTCGGCTCCGGCTCCGAGCTCCTCCAGCCCCTGGCCATCTGCGTCATCGGCGGCCTGCTGTTTGCGCTAATGCTCTCGCTGGTGGTGACGCCGACGATCTACGCGATGATCAGAAGGGAGTAAGTCAACAGAATTCATTACCCCAGACGCGCAGCGCCGCAACCCAATGCGACTGACGCCATTTCTCGCTCGGATGCGCGCGAAGGCGCGCAACACAATCCAGCCCCGCGCTCGGCGCAGCACGAGCGCGGGGTCAGAGGTGTCGCCAATTTGCCGGCCGCGGAGGCGGCCGGCACAACGTCGCCCAATTCGCAACAGAAGCGCGATACGCCAGCTCCTGTGGCGGCCGCCTCCGCGGCCGCACTTCCATCACACCGGTTCCCCGCGCTCGCGCTACGCCGAGCGCGGGGCTGAATTGTGCGTGCGCGCCTCCGCGCGCAACGGGCGCTGAGAAATCGTCGCGTCGTGCGCAGAAATTGGTGGTTAATAGTACAGCGCGCGGGCTTGGCCGAAACCCAATGCGACTGAGGCCATTCCTCGCTCGGATGCGCGCGAAGGCGCGCAACACAATCCAGCCCCGCGCTCGGCGCAGCACGAGCGCGGGGTCAGAGGTGTCGCCAATTTGCCGGCCGCGGAGGCGGCCGGGACAAGCCGCCACCGAGGTATCATTGAGCCGGGACTTCACGCATGGCTCAAACGGAATCATGCATTCATATTCACTTGTCTATGTTCACGTCGTTTTCGCGACGTGGAATCGACATCCGTTCCTCAATCATGCAACGCGTCCCGAGCTTCACGCCTACGTGGCCGGTACCGCTCGCAGCCTCGGTTTCTCCGATGTCCATGTAGGTGGCGTAGAAGATCACATGCATCTCGTCGGACGTCTCGGCCCGACACATGCGCTCTCGAATGTGATCGGACAGCTCAAGAAATCTTCGGGCGATTGGCTTCGCGAACGCATTCCGCGATTCCGATGGCAGCGTGGTTTCGGTGGATTCTCGGTGAGTCCCGATCGAATACGCGCCGTCCAGCGTTACGTAAAACGTCAGGAGGAACACCACAAAAGCAGGACCTTCCGAGAGGAGCTCGAAGCGCTCTGCTCCGATCTCGGAATCGCCATCGATGATCTCGACCTGTTGTAGCGGCCGCCTTCGCGGCCGCGGATGGTTGGGCGATCCCAGCCCCGCGCCGAGCGCGGGGCTGGATTGTGGAGCGCGCCTTCGCGCGCGTCCAGGCGAGAGCTAAGGTTAATGTCACCGCGTTGGGTTGTGGGAGGGCCGCGCGGCCGTATACGTTGCGATCGAGCTACTTCCCGTACGTCACCCGCCAGATCTTTCCTGCTCCGTCATCCGAGATGAGGAGCGATCCGTCGCTAAGCACGAGCAGGCCGACGGGACGTCCCCACACGGTGCGGTCGGTCTCAGCCACCATCCAGCCGGCGAGGAAATCGTCGTAGCCGCCGGTGGGGTGTCCGTTGCGGAAAGGGATGCTGATGATTTTGTAGCCGGTGCGGCGGGAACGATTCCAGGAGCCGTGCAGCGCGACGAAGGCGCGGCCGCGATATTCCTGAGGAAACATCCTCCCCTGATAGAAGGCGATGCCGAGCGGCGCGGAGTGGGACTGGATCAGCACGGAGGGGAGAGTCGTTTTCGCCACGAGGTCGCGGCGCTCGCCGGCGCGGCGCGGATCTTCGTGAGCGCCAAGGTATGCGTAGGGCCAGCCGTAAAACGCGCCGGCCTGCACGCTGGTGGCGTAGTCGGGGACCAGATCGTCGCCGAGGCCGTCCCGCTCGTTGACCGCCGTCCAGAGTGCGCCGGTCACAGGCTCCCACGCGGTTCCTACCGGATTGCGCAGACCGCTGGCGAAGATCCGCTTGCCGCTGCCGTCCGGATTGAATTCGACGATGGCGGCACGCTCGGGCGGCTCGCCGGCGCTGACGTTGGAGTTCGACCCGATTGACACGTACATCTTCGTCCCTGCTTTGTTGAACAGCACTCCTCGGGTCGAGTGGCCGCCCCCCGGCAGCGGCGCGATCTGTTCCGGCGTCCCTTTCGCGGACGTCTGCCCTGGCGCGTAGGGAAAACGGACCACCGCGTTTTCGTTGCCGACGTACAGCCAGCGATCGTGAAAGGCCAGTCCGTACGGATCATTGAGGCCGCCGGCGAATGTGAACCGTTGTTCGGCGATGCCGTCGTGGTTCGCATCGCGCAGAATGGTGATCCTCCCCTCGCCCGGCTCCGAGACGATCACGTCGCCGTTCGGCGCCTGCAGCATTGCCCGCGGATCGCCGAGCCTTTCGGCAAAGAGCGAGACGTGGAACCCCGGAGGCACATGAAGCGTCGCATCAGAGGGCTGGGAACGGACCAGCGGCGGGTTTCCCGCCGACTCCGTGTCATACGGCTTCGGCAATTGATCGATACGAATCTCATGATGCTGCAGCATCGGGTCATGCGCCTGCGCAACGACTCCGGGCAATTGCCCCGATGCACGCGAGCAGGCGAATGCGGCGATGGTGGAGACGAGAAGGAAGCGGGAAGTCATGCAAGAAGTGTATCTCTGGGTTGCTGGGTTGCACGGTTGCTGAGTTGCTAAGTTTTGGTGAGAGGCAGACCCACGCGAGACCGCGAGACCGAGCAACCAAGCAACCAAGCAACCCAGTAACCCGGAATCCCAGCCACCCCGGCAAACATTGATATGCCCGTGAAACCATGGCAATTCGACGGCGTCGTCCGACTTACGCGCATCGGAACGTCGTTCGTCATCTTCACCGTCGTCATCGGGTTCGCCGCCATCAACACCGGCAACAACTCGCTCTACATCGGCCTCTCCTTCATGCTCGGCTGTCTGCTTCTCTCGGGCATTGCCTCGAAGGGGGGGCTCAAGCATCTCGTGGTGGAGCTCGACGGGGTCGAGGAAGCGTGGGCCGGGAGGCCGGCGCACGGGCGGCTTCGCGTCATCAACCGCTCGCCCATCTGGAACGTGCGCGACGTCATCGTCACCTCCAGCGATCTCGATTCCCCGATCTATATTCCGCTCATCGAGCGCCGGCGAGAGGTCGTGGCGCATGCGATGTTCCGCTTCCGAAGGCGCGGCCTGGTGAAGCTCGGCCGCATCGACCTCTACACGCGCTACCCCTTCGGCTTCTTCCTCAAGAAGCGCCGTCCCAGGCTGGATGGCGACGTCGTGGTTTTCCCGCGGCTGCTCGACGACGACCTCGCCCGCGATCGTTTTCGGCTCGTGGAAGGGGATGTCGATACCTCGAATCGCATCGGCGGCGGAACGGAGATCCACTCCTTTCGCGACTACGTCCGCGGCGATTCTCTCCGGCGGGTCCACTGGAAGAAATCCGCCTCCCTAGGGCGCTGGATCATCAAGCAGACCGAAGTCGAGACCGGCCATTCGGTTCACATGGTCGTCGACCCCTATCGGCCGCCGGCTGTCAGCGAAGAGACGTTCGAAGAGATGATCAGCGAGGCCGCCACGTTCCTCGATGACGCGCTGCACCGCGGACTGGAAGTGGCCTTCTCCGTCCCCCACATCACCCTTCGCTCCGGCCGCGACCGCGACGCCGCCATGTTCCGCGCGCTCGCTCTCCTCGAATCGACGCGCGAACCGGTGGCGCAGACGGTGGACCGGGATAGCGTGGTTTTCACTGTGACGCCGGCTGTCGGAGCACGGGTATCGGAGGCCGGAGCATGACCGCGGGAACTGGTTGTCGGTTGTCCGCTTTCGGCTACAGTCGTGAGTCGGACGGAAATCGGCTATCGGCGAGTCGGGTGTCGGGAGTCGAAGCATGACCACAATCTCCGACAACCGACAACCGACTACCGACAACCGTCTCACCCACTCCGACTCCCGCTTCACCGACCTCGAGCTCCTCTTCCTCACCATGTTCGCCGCCGTGCCGCTCTACGTGACGCAGGCGATCTCGGTGATGCCGGTGCTGGCTTTTCACGCCATGCTGCTGGCGATCGCCGTCCGCGTCGCGCTCGGGAAAGGGCCGGAAGTGGTGCCGCCGATGGTTATGCGCGTTCTGGCCATTGCCTACGTTCCCTTCTACATCGTCGACGCGGCGATGATCTCGCGCAGCGCCATCGCCGCATCAACCCATCTCATCCTTTTCATCGCCGCCTATCAACCGATCGAATCGGTGCGGACGCGCAACGCCGCGCAGCGGCTGCTCACCGCGTCGCTCATATTCACCGCCAGCCTGGCCACCTCCACGCACATTGCCATCCTCCCGTTCGTGGTTCTTTTCGGATTCTTTCTGCTGCGGCAGCTCATGCACCTCAGCTATGAAGAGACCGCTGAGACGGTCAGGATGACCGATGCTCTCTCCGCGCACGAACCGCCGTCCGGCCGCGCGGCATCGTTCTACGTCTTCGGCGCCCTGCTCATCGGGGCGTTTCTTTTCCCGTTGTTGCCGCGTGTCCGCAATCCGCTCCTTCCGGGCTTGTCCGGATCGCTCAGCAATGCCAGCACCGGTCTCAGCGACTCCATCAATCTCAACGAGCCGCGCTCGATCAGCAGCGATGCCTCGGTGATCAGCCGCGTCTGGATGGGACCGGAGACCATCCCGTTCTTCACGCCGCTGCGCCTGAAGGGGACCATCTACGAGCGCTTCACCAACAACACCTGGCTGCAGGGACGGCGTGACTTCATTCCGCTCAACAGCAGCGACGGCGGGACCGTCATCGCGCGTCCCGCGGGGCTCACCAGGAAGGCCAGTGTGCAACAGCGGTTCACGATCGGAAGCCGCCTGTTCCTGCCGGTCGGGACGTACAAAGTCAGCGGCACCGGTCAGATCGCCGAGGGGCCGACGCGCGACATCTACACAGTCTGGCAATCGCACAGCAACACCATCACCTACGACATCGCTCTCGCGGGTAAGACCGCGCCCCGCCGGCCTCAGAAGGTAACGGTCTCGAACTATCCGGTAACCCCGCCGGTGCAGGCCATGGCCCTGCGGATCGCCGGCAATGAAACCGATCCGATGAAACAGGCCGCGGCGATCGAGCGCTATCTCGCCACCCGGTTCCACTACGTGCCCGATCCGGCTGCGATCGGACACACCATGACCGTCGATCAGTTCCTGCTCCAGGAGCGCCGCGGACATTGCGAGTACTTCGCCGCCGGGATGGTGGCGCTGATGACGGCGCTCAACACTCCGGCGCGCATCGTCGGCGGCTTCTACGGGGGCACGCTCAATCCGCTCACCGGCTACTTCATCGTCCGCAACGAAGACGCGCACGCGTGGGTGGAAGTGTGGGACGGCAAGGCGTGGCAGACCTTCGACCCGACCCCGGCCTCTCTCCGCCCCGGCACCGCGCACGACGGCCTTCTTCACGCCTATGCCTTGGCGCTGGCCGACTGGGTGAACTACTTCTGGGACCTCCACATCCTGACCTACGGTCTCGGCGATCAGCTCGCCCTGGTTATCGACCTGTTCGACCGGCTCCGCCTTGCCACCGCCGCATCGACCCTGGCATTGCGCAGCCCCGGCGCGCGCACCTTCGGCCTTTTGCTGGCCGCTCTCCTGATCGCCGGCGCGGCAGTGGTCCTCCTCGCGCGCCGCCGCCGCTCTCTCTTCGATCTCCTCTCTCTCCACCTTGCCCGCCTCGGCATCGAAGTTGGCCCGGCCATGACGATGGAGGAAGCGCTGTCGCAACTGCACCGCATGCATCCCGCGGCAGCGCTTTCACTATCGCCTCTCATCAAGCTGTATGAGGCAGAGCGGTTCTCGCAGCAGGCGGAGAAGGGAAGGGCAGGGAGGATTCGGAAGGGGTTGGCTGAGATCCGTTGATGCGGTTAAGAATTCTTCACCACAGAGACACAGAGATCACAGAGAAAGCAAGGATGAAGGCGGAAGGATGAACGCCTGGTTGGTTCATTCTTCCCTTCCGCCTTCATCCTTGCTTTCTCTGTGTCCTCTGTACTACTAACCATTGGTTTCTGCGCGTGACGCGAAGATTTCTTCCAAAACCATGTGGTTGCGTCAGAGAACAAGAAACTCGCTCTTCCCTACATCGAGAGTCCTTCTCCCCCAGCGCTTTTCAGCTGGGGGAGAAGGTGGCGAAGCCGGATGAGGGGGCGGTGCTTGCCGTCCCTTGGCCGGCATCCACGATTTGGTTGCGGCTACGCCGCGCTGTGCCTCTGTGGTTAGATTTTTCTAACCATCAACCCCACCATCTCCCGAACCGCCCGCTCCAGCCCCACCAGTGCGGCGCGGGCTACGATCGAGTGTCCGATGTTCAGCTCCTCGATGTCGGTGAGCGCGGCGATGTTGTCGATGTTGCGGTAGTTCAGACCGTGACCGGCCAGAACGCCCAGCCCCATCTTCCGGGCCGCCTTGGCTGCCGTGGTCACCTTCTCCAGCTCCGCGGACCAGCTCACGCGGCGCGCAAAGGCCTCGGCGAACTTGCCGGTGTTGATCTCGACCTTCGGTACCCGCAGCTTCTGGCACTGCCGCAACTGCTCCAGATCGGGATCGACGAAGATCGAGACGTCGATCCCGGCGTCCAGCAACTGCCGGATGGTCTTGTCGATATTGCTCGAGTGGAGCAGCACGTCCAGCCCCCCCTCGGTGGTCAGCTCGTCGCGCCGCTCGGGGACCAGCGTCACCTGATGCGGCTTGACCGTCTGGGCCACCCGAACCATCTCCGGTGATGCCGCCATCTCCACGTTGAGATGCGTCGCCACCGTGCGCGCCAGAATCTCGGCGTCACGGTCCTGAATGTGCCGGCGGTCGCCGCGCAGATGGACCGTGATCCCCTGGGCTCCGGCCAGCTCGCAGATCGCCGCTGCCGCGACAGGATCCGGTTCGTCACTCTTGCGCGCTTCACGGATGGTAGCGATGTGATCGATGTTGACGGCGAGACGCATGGAGGAAGGGTAGCAGAGGAGCCCGAGCTCAGCGCAACGAAGCACCGGCGTCCCGCCGCAACGGCGCGCTGGCGTCTCGCCGGCTGGCCCGGGGGCGTCTCGCCCCCGACCCGGCAAGACTCCGAACATTCGCTGGTAACCCGGCGGGACGCCAGCGCTCCGACCGTGAACGCATACGTTCAGGCCATTGACGGGTAAAGGCACTCGTCCAAGCGAGTGAGTGTCGGCGGCCACTCTAAAATCCCCCCATCCGGACAGTTAAAAATCCCCCCTTTTGGAGCAACGACGAGGGAGGGAGTCCGTGCAAGAACAGGAAGGATCAGAGATGCTCGACGCGGTGCCAAGTGGCACCGTGGAGGA